>NZ_JBFAJV010000012.1:0-266524 GCF_040655415.1 Actinosynnema sp. NPDC050436
CCGGTCGTGTCGCGCGCCGGCGCGGCGGGCCCGCCGGGGCGGGGGGCCGGGGGTGTGCGCCCCGGCCGCCGGGTCGGTGCGCGGTCGAGTCCACCAGTCGCCGGGGTGCCGCGCCTCACCTGCGCGGGGTGATGCCGGCGCGACCGGCCACCCGGTTCGGTTGAAGATCAGCCGCCGGCGGACGACCACGATCGACAACGCCGGGCGGGAGGGGTCCACCCGGGACGCGACACCCTCCCGCCCCACCCGGGACCACGACCGTGGCCCCCGGTCCCCTCTTCCCCCGGCACTGCCGGCCCGCGCGGCGCACCCCCGCCCCGGGTGTGCTCGGGCCGTGGCCGCCGGGCGGCAGTGCGCTTGAACCAGGAGACGACAGACCATGCCGGAACACGAGCTCACCGCAGCACCCGACGCGGAACCGGTCTCGCCGCCGGTCTCGCCGCCGAAGCTGCGTGCGCCCGCCACCGCACCCGTTCCCGTCCCCCGCGACCGGCTGCTCGACGCGCTGGACGAGCACACCTCGGGGGCGCACCGCCCGCCGCCGCTCACCGCGGTGTGCGCCCCGGCGGGTGCGGGCAAGACGACGCTGCTGGCGCTGTGGGTTCGCAGGCTCGCCGAGCGGCGGGCCGTCGACCCGCTCGCGCCGTGCCCCGCCTGGGTGACGCTGGACCAGCACGACAACGACCCGCGCCACCTGTGGTCCGCCGTGCGCGAGGCGCTGGCCGGGGCAGGCTGCGCCGCGCTGCCGCCCGCCGGCGCCGGCTTCCCGGAGGCGCTGATCGCCGCGTCCGACACCATCACCACCCCGGTGTGCCTGGTGCTCGACGACGTGCACGAGCTGACCGCGCCCGACGCCGTGCGCGGCCTGGCGCTGCTGGCCCGGCACACCCCGGACCGGTTGCGCCTGGTCATCGCGTCGCGCACGCCGCCGCCGCTGCACCTGTCGCGGCTGCGGGTCGAGGGCAGGTTGCGCGAGGTGCGCGCGGTGGAGCTCGCGTTCACGGCGGCGGAGGCGGCCGTGCTGCTGGGCAACCACGGCATCGAACCCGCGCCGGACGAGCTGGACGTGCTGCTGCGGCGCACCGAGGGGTGGGCGGTCGGGCTGCGGCTGGCCGCGATGTCGCTGACCACCCGGGGCAGGCCCGCGTTCCCGGCGGACGACCGGACGGTCGCGGACTACCTGAACGAGGAGGTGCTCGACCACCACCCGGAGCACGTGCGCCGGTTCCTGCTGTCCACCAGCGTGTGCGACGCGGTCACCCCGGACCTGGCCGCCGCGCTGTCCGACCGGTGCGACTCCGGCGAGATCCTCGACCGGCTGGACCGGACCAACGCCCTGGTCAGCCGGGTCGACCAGCCCGGCCAGTGGTACCGGGTGCACCCCGTGCTGCGGGCGTTCCTGGACGGCGAGCTGGCCCGCACCCGGCCGCCGGCGCGGCGGCGGCTGCACCGGGTGGCCGCCGAGTGGCACCGCGACCACGGCCGCCCGCTGACGGCGCTGGAGCACGCCCTCTCGGCCGACCACCGCGACCTGGCGGGCGACCTGGTCGAGCGGACCGGGCTGGGCGTGGTGCTGCGCGGTGACGGCGACCGGCTGCACGAGCTGCTCGGCAGGCTGCCCGGCCACCTGACGGCCCGGCCGGGCGTGGCGCTGGTCGCCGCGACCGCCGCGCTGGAGGCGTGCGACGTCACCGCCGCCGACCGGGCGCTGGAGCGGATGGACGAGTCGCCCCGGCTGCTCCGGTCGGACGCGCTGCGGGCGTTCCACGCCGGGGTCCTGGCCCAGCGCCACCGGTTCCCGGACCCGCCGCCGGCACCGTCGGACGGGCTCGGCAGACCCCCGGTGGGCCGCAGCGGCGACGGCGACCTCGACGTGCTGGTGCTGCTCAGCCACGGCATCGCGGCCCTGCGGCGCGGCGCGCGCACGCGCGCGGAGGAGGGCCTGCGCCGGGCGCTGGACCTGGCCCTGCGCGGCGGCCTGGACTACGCGGCGCTGCACTGCCAGGTGCAACTGGCGGTGCTCGCGGCGGCCCGGGGCGAGCTGCCGCTGGTCGAGGAGCGCGCGCGGCACGCGGTCGAGTTCGCCGCCGAACGCCGCTGGGCGGCCCGGCCCGCCGTGATCATGGCGTACGTGCTGCTCGGGCTGCGCAGCCACCTGCGCCACGACCGGGAGCGCGCCGCCCGGTTCGCCCGGCTGGCCACCGACCACCTGTCCGAGGGCGCGGACACCACCACCGGGCTGGCCGCACGCAGCCTGCACGCGGTGGTGACCTTCGACGACGCCGACGACCCGCACGCCGTGGTCGCGGAGCTTCGCCGGCGGTGGGGCGCGGCCGACGACCGGTCGGTCGCCGCTCCCCTGCTCGCCTACGTCGCGCCGACCGCGCAGCGGATGGCGTTGCGCGTCGGCGAGCTGGGGTGGGCCGTGGAACTCGCCGAACGGGCGTCCGCCGCGCTGGGCGCGGGCGGCGAGACGGCCCTGCTCCAGGCGGTGGTCCAGGCGCACCGGGCGCGCTCCGGCCAGGCCCGCCGGCTGCTGGAACCTCTGCTGCGCGGCGAGGTGCGGGCCGTCGCGGCGACCACGCGGGTCGACGCGTGGCTGCTGGAAGCCGTCCTGGTGGACCGGGCCGGTGACCGGCACCGGGCGCACGAGGCGCTGGCCAAGGCGCTGGCGCTGGCCGAACCGCTCGGCGTGGTGCGGCCCTTCGTCGACGCGGGCACCCCGGTCCGGGACCTGCTGGGCGTCGGCGTGGGGCGGTTCGGCCGGCTGGACCGGTTCGCCGGTTCCGTGATGCCGGCGCTGCCCGCGCAGGCGTCCGGGCACGTCGACCCGCTGACCAACCGCGAGCTGGACCTGCTGGTGGAACTGCCGTCGATGCGCACCACCGAGGAGATCGCCGACTCGATGTACGTGTCGGTGAACACCGTGAAGACGCACCTGCGCGGCATCTACCGCAAGCTGGGCGTCAGCCAGCGCCGGGACGCCGTGGTGGTGGCCCGACAACGCGGCCTGCTCTGACCGTCCACCGGCGGGAGGTCGGCGCGACCAGGGCGGCGGGTGTCGGCAGTGGAGTGTCAACGGTGGAGGGTCGGCGGCGCGGGCGTGAACACTGTGGGCGACGAGATGGTCACCCGCAGTGGGTGAGGCGGGCGGGAACCCAAGGACTGCCAACAGGGAACTCACAGGCTGCCCTCAGCATCCGGATGGACCATCGGTGGCAGAGCACCGTCTCCGCGCACCGGAGGGCCGCCGCATGACCGCTCTCGACCACCTGGTCCGGCCCGACGTCCCGACCACCGGCTGGGCCACCGCTCAGGGCCGGCGGCGGGTGTCGGCCGACGCCGCCACCGCCCGCACGGCCACCGGCCGGTTCGCCGTCGCCGTCGCGGACGGCGTCGGCGACACGCCCGCAGCCGCGCAGGCCGCGCGGCTCGCCGTGGCCGTCGCCGCCGACGAGGCGTGGGGAGCCGACGCGGCCGGCGCCCCGCCCGCCGTGCGCCACGCGCTGGCCGACACCGCGCCGACCGTGCCGGTCAGCAGGCTCCCCCACCAGGCGACGGCGGCCGTCGCACCCCCCGACGCCGGCGCGGGCGACACGACGTACGCGGTGGCGGCGGGCGACCGCGACGGGTGGTGCGTGGTGTGGGTCGGCGACTGCCGCGCCTACTTCATGCCGCAGACCCCCGGCGCCACCGCGCTCCCGCTCACCGCAGATCACACGATCGGGCAGTACCTGCGCGAGCGGGGCGTGCGGGCCGCGCCGAGGCTGGACCGGGTGGTCACCACCACCGCCCGCAAGGGCGTCCCGGGCTGGGCGGCCGGCCCGCCGGGACCGGGCCGGCTCGTGCTGGTCACCAACGGCGTGCACCACCTGCTCGACGCCGGGGCGATCGCCCGCACCGCCGGGGCCGCCGCCGACCCCGCCGAGGCGGCCCGGCTGCTGGTGGCCGCCGCCCTGGACGCCGGCGGCACGGACAACGCCGCCGCCGCAGTCGCCGACCTGCACTGACCCGCCCGGCACCACCCGCCGACCTGCGCTGACGCCCCCGGACCACCCGCCGATCGCGCCCGGACCGGGCCGCCGCCCGCGACCCGGCACCGGCCCCTCCCCGAAGCCCCGGGACCGCGGACCGACACGTCGACCCGACCGGGCGCGATCACCCCGTCGGGGGCAGGATGGCCCGCAGCACAGGTCGGTGGAGGTGGGGATGTCCGAGAGTTCCGCGCTGGTCGCACCGGAAGACAGGGACGGGGGCCTGACCGCCGACCAGGTCGCCGAGCGGGTCGCGGACGGGCGGACCAACGCGGTCGGCGCGCAGACCAGCCGCAGCACGGCCCAGATCATCCGGGCCAACGTCGTCACCCCGTTCAACGGGCTGCTGCTCGCCCTGTTCATCGTCATCCTCACCACCGGCCGCTGGCAGAACGGGCTGTTCGGCCTGGTCATCGTCGCCAACACGGCCATCGGCGTGTTCCAGGAGCTGCGCGCCAAGCGCACCCTCGACCGGCTCGCCGTCCTCAACGCCCCGCACGCCCGCGTCGTGCGCGACGGCACCACCTCCGAGGTCGAGGTCGCCGAGGTGGTCGCCGACGACCTGGTCGAGCTGCGTACCGGCGACCAGGTCGTCGCCGACGGCGAGGTCACCGCCTCGACCGGCCTGGAGATCGACGAGTCGCTGCTCACCGGCGAGTCCGACCCGATCCACAAGGCGGTCGGCGACGAGGTCCGCTCCGGCTCGATCGTCGTCGCCGGCACCGGCCGCTACCGCGCCACCCACGTCGGCGCGGACGCCTACGCCACCCGGCTCACCGCCGAAGCCCGCCAGTTCACCGTGGTGCGCTCCGAGCTGGTCGCCGGCACCAACAAGCTGCTGCGCTGGATCTCGCTGATGATGCTGGTGGTCGCGCCGCTGCTGCTGTGGAGCCAGTTCCGCGTCCCGGACACCCACGGCTGGCAGGACGCCGCGACCGGCGCGGTCGCCGCCCTCGTCGGCATGGTCCCCGAGGGGCTGGTGCTGCTGACCAGCCTCGCGTTCATGATCGCCGCCGTGTCGCTGGCCCGCAAGCAGACCCTCGTCCAGGAGCTGCCGGCGGTCGAGGTGCTCGCCCGCGTCGACACCGTCTGCCTGGACAAGACCGGCACCCTGACCCACGGCGACATCGTGTTCGACCGGCTGGTCACCGCCCGCGACGACGACCCCGACGTCCGCGAGGCCCTCGCGCTGTGCGCCGCCGCGCCCGACGCCAACGCCACCTCCACCGCGCTCGCCGCCGAGTTCACCGACCCCACCTGGACCAACGCCGGCGGCGTCCCGTTCTCCTCCGCCCGCAAGTGGTCCGCCGTCGTCGCCGAGGGGCACGGCACCTGGGTCCTTGGCGCACCGGAGATGGTCTTCCCCGACCCGGGCGACGACCCGCTGCTGTCCACCGCCGCCGACATCGCCGGCGAGGGCCGCCGCGTGCTCGTCCTCGCGCAGACCCCGTCCCCGGTGCGCGACACCGACCTGCCCGCCGACCTCACCGCCCGCGCGCTCGTCGTGCTCGCCGAGAACATCCGCGACGACGCCGCCGACACCCTGCGCTACTTCACCGACCAGGGCGTCGCGCTCAAGGTCATCTCCGGCGACAACCCGCGCACCGTCGGCGCGGTCGCCGTCCAGGTCGGGCTGCCCGGCATCGAGCACGCCACCGAGGCCGTCGACGCCCGCACCCTCCCCGAGGACCCCGACGAGCTGGCCGACGTCCTGGAGCACAAGACCGTCTTCGGCCGCGTCACGCCCCAGCAGAAGCGCGCCATCGTCGGCGCGCTGCAACGCCGGGGCCACGTCGTGGCCATGACCGGCGACGGCGTGAACGACGCCATGGCGCTCAAGGACGCCGACATCGGCGTCGCCATGGGCAACGGAGCCGCCGCCACCCGCGCCGTCGCCCAGCTCGTCCTGCTCGACAGCCGGTTCGCGCACCTGCCCGACGTGGTCGCCGAGGGCCGCCGGGTGATCGCCAACATCGAGCGCGCCGCGAACCTGTTCCTGGTCAAGAACGTCTACTCGCTGGTCCTCGCGCTGATCGTGGTCGCCACCTCGCTGGCCTACCCGCTCGCCCCGATCCAGCTCACCCTGATCTCCGCCACGACCATCGGCATCCCGGGCTTCGTGCTCGCCCTCGCGCCCAACCGCCGCCGCTACGTCCCCGGCTTCCTGCGCCGTGTGCTCCGCCTCGCCGTGCCGACCGGTTCGGTCATCGGCGTGGCCGCGTTCGCCGGCTACCTCACCATCCGGGGCCTGGAACCCGACGCCGGCCCGGCTGCCGCGCAGACCGTCGCCACCATCACCGTGGCGATCGCCTCGCTCTGGACGCTGTCCCTGCTCGCCCGGCCGTTCACCGCCTGGAAGGTCGCGCTCGTCGCGGTGCTGGCCGGCGCGTTCGCGCTCATCCTCGCCGTCCCCGCGCTCGGCACCGGCATCTTCCTGCTCGACGTGACACCCCAGCGCCTCGCCGTCGGCGCGGCCGTCGGCGCGGGCGCGGCACTGCTCGTGGAGGTGATCGGCAGGGTCATCCTGCGCCCCGTCCAGGACGCGGACGCCTGACGCTCCCCCGGCGAGATCACCGCACGTGCTCGGGCACCCGTCCTCCCGCCGGGCACGCGGTCACCGGGTGTACTCGAGGATGCGGTAGCGCAGGCCGGTCTTCGAGAACTGCCAGCCACCGTCCTCGGCGACCGCCCACTCCGGACCCGGCACGGGGGCGAACGCGTCCCCGTCCACCCGCACGTCCACCTCGGTCACCGACAGCACGGAGGCGTGCTCCAGCGCCGCGCGGTAGATCTCGCCGCCGCCGATCACCCACACCTCGCCCGACCCCTCCGGGCCGGCCGCCAGGTCCAGCGCGCCGACCACGGACCCGGCGCGCTCCGCGCCTCCCGCCGACCAGTCCGGGTCGCGCGTCACCACGATGTTGCGCCGGTCCGGCAACGGGCGGAACCGGGGCGGCAGCGAGTCCCACGTCCTGCGCCCCATCACCACCGGGTGGCCCAGCGTCGTCGCCTTGAAGTGCGCCACGTCCTCCGGCAGCCGCCACGGGATGGCGTTGCCCGCGCCGATCACGCCGTCCGGGGTCTGCGCCCAGATCAGCCCGACGCTCACACCGCCACCGGGGCCTTGATCGCCGGGTGGTGCCGGTAGTCGAGCACCTCGACGTCGGAGTACGCGTAGCCGAACAGCGAGTCGGCGCGGCGCAGGCTCAGCCGGGGGAACTCGTACGGGGTGCGCGCGAGCTGCTCGGTCACCTGCTCGACGTGGTTGTCGTAGACGTGGCAGTCGCCGCCGGTCCAGATGAAGTCACCGGGCTCCAGGCCGACCTGCTGCGCGACCATGTGCGTGAGCAGGGCGTAGCTCGCCACGTTGAACGGCACGCCCAGGAACAGGTCCGCGCTGCGCTGGTAGAGCTGGCAGCTCAGCCTGCCGCCCGCGACGTGGAACTGGAACAGGGCGTGGCACGGCGCGAGCGCCATCCGGTCCAGGTCGGCGACGTTCCAGGCGGACACGACCATCCGGCGCGAGTCGGGGTCGCGGCGCAGGGTGTCGAGCACGGCCGAGATCTGGTCGACGTGCCTGCCGTCCGGGGTGGGCCAGGAGCGCCACTGGACGCCGTAGACCGGGCCGAGGTCGCCGTCCGCGTCGGCCCACTCGTCCCAGATGGTGACGCCGTGCTCGCGCAGCCAGCCGACGTTGGAGTCGCCGCGCAGGAACCACAGCAGCTCGTGCACGACGGACTTCAGGTGCACCTTCTTGGTCGTGACCAGCGGGAACCCGCGCGAGAGGTCGTAGCGCAACTGGTGCCCGAAGACGCTCCGGGTACCGGTGCCCGTCCGGTCGGCCTTGGCCGTCCCGGAGGTCAGCACCAGCCGCAACAGGTCCTCGTACTGGGTGTCCGCCACGGCCGTGCAGCCTACTGTCCTGCTCCGGTCCGTCCCGCGCCGCCCGCCCGGTCCGCGCCGCCCGGAGGGTGCCCGCCGCCGATCCGGGCGATTCGGACAGTTCTCCCTGCTCGCCCACGGTTCCCCCGGACGGTTTGATTCATTCCACACTGAAGTTATAGAGTGGAATATTCCAGTCGTAGATCAGCTGATTTCCCGGTCACCGGGAATGGCCGCGCAAACATGAGGAAAGATCGATGAGGTCGCGGTCCCAGACCACCTGACCAGCGGGAACCGTGACGTGAAAGGCATTCGGCCCGGCTCCGATTAACACGAATGGACCAGCCGCCCTCGCTTTCCCCACGTCCAGCGGGTACGGCATGATCCAACGACGGTGGGCGCCGCCGCCGTCCCGGCGTGCCATTTCGACCACCACCACCCAGGCGACACCTCGGAGTTCATCGATGAGTGCGAACGGCCCCCGCCCGGCCCCGGGCAGGGCCTGGCTCGGCTACCTCAGCGCCGGACTGGTGGCGATCGCCTGCTACTACGCCATCCCCCGGGAGGGGGTCGGGATCGCCGCCCGCGTGGTCATGTACTGCCTGACCAGCACGTCGGCGGCGGTCGTGGTGCTGGTGTGTGCGCTGCGGCTGCGCACGGGCGCGCGGCTGCCGTGGCTGCTGCTCGGGTTCGGCCAGGTCGTGTACTCGGTGGCGGACTGCACCTTCTACGTCAACCACTACCTGCTGGGCCTGACCGGCTACCCGTCCCTCGCCGACGTCTTCTACCTGGGCCACTACCCGCTCACCGTGGCCGCCCTGCTGCTGCTGATCGGCCGCCGCACGCCCGGCCGCGACGTGCAGAGCGCGCTGGACGCGTCCGTGCTGGCGGTCGTCGCCGCGATGCTGTCCTGGCTGTACCTGATCGGCCCGCGCGCCCGCCTCGACCAGCCGGCGCTGGTCACCGTTGCCTCGGTGGCCTACCCGGTGATGGACCTCGCGATGCTCGCCGTGGCGATCCGGCTCTTCCTCGGCACCGGCAAGCGCTCCGGCTCGTTCGCGCTGCTCGCGGCGAACCTGCTGGCCATCCTCACCGCCGACACGCTCTACGTCCTGCAGCAGCTCAACGGCACGTTCCACGCCGGCAACTTCCTCGACGCGATCTGGCTGGCCGGCAACCTCGCGCTGGGCGCGGCGGCGCTGCACCCGACCCGGTCCGCCGTGGCCGAGCCGACGGCGGTGCGGGAGAACGTGCTGGGGCCCGGTCGGATCGCCGCGCTGTGCGTCGCCGCGCTCACCGCGCCCGCGATGCTGGTCGTGCAGCACGCGACCGGGAACTTCCACGACATCCCGGTGGTCGCCGCCGCGTGCGCGATGCTGTTCGTGCTGGTGATCGCCCGCCTGGCGGTGCTGGTCGCGGACCAGCGGCGGCTGGCCATCACCGACGCGCTGACCGGCCTGCACACCCGGCGGTTCTTCGTGGCGCAACTGCCGATCGAGGTGGAGCGGGCCCGCCGCGCGGGCGGTTCGGTGGCGGTGTTCATCGCCGACGTCGACCGGTTCAAGTCCATCAACGACGGTCACGGCCACCCGGCCGGCGACCAGGTGCTGGTGGAGATCGCGGACCGGCTGCGCCGCGCGGCGCGGGCCGGCGACGTGGTGGCGCGCTACGGCGGCGAGGAGTTCGCGCTGCTGGTGCCCGGCGCGGGCCCGACCGAGCTGGCCGCCATCGCCCAGCGGCTGCGCGACAGCGTGGCGGGCGCCCCGATCGAGGTGAGCGACTCGGTGTGGCTCGCCGCGACGGTGTCGGTCGGCGCGGCCTGCTACCCCGAGCACGCCGGCGACCCGGCCGAGGTGATCGCCGCCGCCGACCGCTCCCTGTACGCGGCCAAGGTGTCCGGCCGGGACCGGGCGGTGGTCGGCGCGGTGCGCCCCGACTGCGACCCGGCCGCGCTCGACCACCTGTGCCGGGTCGCCGACCAGGTCGACGCCACGCTGTCCGCGCCGCACAACAGCCGCGCGGTGGGCCGGTGGACCCGGCTGCTCGCGGCCGAGCTGGGGCACGACGAGCACGCGGTGAAGGTCGCGGGCCTGGCGGGCCGGCTGCACGACATCGGCAAGATCGTCGTGCCGGAGGCGGTGCTGACCAAACCGTCCGCGCTGGACCGGGAGGAGTGGGCGCTGGTGCGCGCGCACGCCGACCACGGCTTCCGGCTGGCCGACACCGTGCCGGGGTTCTTCCCGGTGGCGCAGGCGATCCGGCAGCACCACGAGCGCTACGACGGCACCGGCTACCCGCAGGGCCTGGCGGGCAACGCGATCCGCTGGGAGGCCCGCCTGGTCGCGGTGTGCGACGTGTGGGCGGCCATGCTGACCGACCGCCCCCACCGCCGGGCCCTGTCCGTGGACGCCGCCCGCGACGAGCTGCGCTCCGGCCGTGGCTCGCGCTACGACCCGGACGTGGTCGACCTGTTCCTGGACCTGCACGCGGCGGGCCGCATCGACTCGCCCACCGCCGGCCGCGTGGTCGGTTAGACCTCGGCCAAGTCCGCCAGCGTGTTCCAGAACATCAGTTCGTAGCCCTGCAACAGGCGCACGTGCTCCACCGCCTTGTCGAACGACACCCCCGCGTCGATCCCCGCCTGCACCGCCGCCAGGCCCTGCTGCTCCAGCTCGGGCGCGGGCGTGCCGAAGAAGTCGAAGAACGCGCGGGCGTCCTCGTCGAAGCCGTAGTGGTCGCGCAGCGCGGCGGCGATCGTGGCGCAGTACTCGCCGAACGCGGCGAAGTTCGTCAGCACGGCCACCGCCGCGACGGCGGGGTCGGCGTTGAGCGCCAGCCACGCCACGTAGGCCGCGTACGCCTGGCAGCCCGGTTGCGGCCGGTAGTCGCGCACCGCCTCCTCGTCCAGCCCGGCCGCCGCCGCGAGCGGTGCCAGCAGCGGGAGGGCCAGGGCCTCCCCCTCGGACAGGCTGGTGAAGAAGCCGCGCCCGGCGGGGCCGTCCGCGCGGGCGGCGAGCGTGAGGAAGCTGCGCCAGTCCCCCGGCACGATCCGGCTCTCCTCGGCGGCCAGCGCGCCGAGCACCGGGACCGGCACCCGCCCCGCCGCGACCAGCGGCACGAACCGGTTCACGCCGTGGTCGCCCGCGACCTGCTCCCGGATCCGGTCGAGCAGTTCCCGCGCCGAGTGGCCCATCGCTCGCTCTCCCCTGCACTGCGGAGTCCGGTGGAATCCGTCCGGGCCAGCGTAGGTCAAGATCGTTCCGGCCGGACCGCACAACCCGCAGGGGTGTCCGCAGGACCGCCCGGGGTCCCGGTGCGCCCGACCTCTTCGGACGGACCGGGCGTCAGGTCCGAGCAGTGCTCACGAGCCGCGGGGCGGCGGGGCCGGGAGCGTGGCGCCTGGGGTGCACCGGGCTCCACCGGCCCCGCCGCGGACTGGACGGCCCTCCCCCGGCCGCCGGTGTCCCGGGCCGCGCGCGGCCCGGACGCACACTCTGCGACACCCCGCTTGAGAAATTCTTGAATGGCGCGCAACCGGCACGTCACGCCGTGTCCGGACCGCCCGCGCCGAGGCCGCCCGTGCCCGGGTCGACCACGCCCAGGCCGCGCAGCAGCGGCAGGTACACGTCGTCCACCAGTTCGGCGATGGTCTCGTCGCCCAGCGACTGCCCGCAGGTGATGTACTCGTTGCGCACCAGGTCCAGCGGGGCGCGCAACGCGCGGTGCGGCACCTCCAGCGGCGGCAGCTCACCCCGCTCGACGGCGCGGTCGACCACCAGCCGCACGGCCTCGGTCAGCGGGGACGGCTGGGTCAGCCGCGAGCGGAGCAGCTCGGCGACCTCGGGGTGCCGGAACGTCTCCGACATCACGCCGGCGATCATCTCGCTCATCAGGCTCCCGGTCCGCCGGGAGATCTTGGCGAACAGGGCGAGCAGGTCGGAGCGCAGGTCGCCGGTGTCCGGGGCGATCCCGGTGACCGGGACGCGGTGGTTCCACGCGGCCAGGGCGAGTTCCGCGCGGTTCTTCCAACGGCGGTACAGGACGGGCTTGCTGGTGCCGGCGCGGGCCGCGACGCCCTCGACGGTGAACCTGGCGTAGCCGACCTCGGTCAGCTCGGCCCAGGCCGCGTCCAGGATGGCCTGTTCGAGTTCCGCCCCCCGACGGCGTGATTTCGGCTCCGACACCCTGCTCCTACCCCTAAGATACGTTGCGTATCTTATCCAACCGGTCTACCGTGCGCACCGCAAGACACTAGCCGTTTCTTATGGGGGAAATGTTGCTAAACCGCCTACTCCGGACATATCTACGTCCGTACCGGCGTGAGCTGGGCATCGTGCTGGTGCTCCAACTCGTCGGCACGGTCGCCTCGCTCTACCTGCCCAGCCTCAACGCGGACATCATCGACTACGGCATCGCCCGGGGCGACAACGGCTACATCCTGTCCACCGGGGGGTGGATGCTCGCCGTCACCCTGGTCCAGATCCTGTGCTCGGCCGGCGCGGTCTACTACAGCGCCCGCACGGCCATGGCCTTCGGCCGCGACGTGCGCGCGGCGGTGTTCCACCGGGTCGGCGAGTTCTCCGCGCGCGAGGTCAACGCGTTCGGCCCGTCCTCGCTGATCACCCGCACCACCAACGACGTGCAGCAGGTGCAGCTCCTCGTGGTGATGGTGTGCACGATCCTGGTCACCGCGCCGATCATGTGCACGGCGGGCATCTTCATGGCGCTGCGCGAGGACGTCGGGCTGTCGTGGCTGCTCGCGGTGTGCGTGCCGGCCATGATCATCGGCATCGGCCTGATCGTGGTGCGCATGGTGCCGCAGTTCCGGCTCATGCAGGAGCGCATCGACGCGGTGAACCGGGTGCTGCGCGAGCAGCTGTCCGGCATCCGCGTGGTGCGGGCGTTCGTCCGCGAACCCGCCGAGACCGCGCGGTTCGCCGACGCCAACGGCGCGCTCACCGACACCGCGCTGCGGGTGGGCCGGCTCCAGGCGCTGATCTTCCCGGTCGTCATGCTGATGTTCAACGGCTCCAGCGTCGCCGTGATGTGGTTCGGGGCCCAGCGGCTGGAGACCGGCGCGATGCAGATCGGCGCGTTGACCGCCTTCCTCAGCTACCTCATGCAGATCCTGATGGCGGTGATGATGGCGACCTTCATCTCGATGATGGTCCCGCGCGCCTCGGTCTGCGCGGAGCGGATCAACGAGGTGCTGGACACCGACTCGTCCGTCACGCCGCCGACCGCCCCGGTGCTCGACCTGCCCCGCGCGGCCTCGGTCGAGTTCCGGCACGCCGAGTTCCGCTACCCCGGCGCAGCCGACCCGGTGCTGCGCGACATCTCGTTCCGGGCCGAGGCCGGCCGCACCACGGCGGTCATCGGCAGCACGGGCGCGGGCAAGACCACGCTGCTGTCGCTGATCCCCCGGCTGATCGACACCACCGCCGGCGAGGTGCTGGTCAACGGCACGGACGTGCGCGACCTCGACCCCGACGTGCTGTGCGACCGGCTCGGCCTGGTGCCGCAGCGGCCGTACCTGTTCACCGGCACGGTGGCGAGCAACCTGCGCTACGGCAAGCCCGACGCCACCGACGAGGCGCTGTGGGAGGCGCTGGAGATCGCGCAGGCACGGGACTTCGTGGAGCGGATGGGCGGCCTGGAGTCGGCCGTCGCGCAGGGCGGCACCAACGTCTCGGGCGGCCAGCGGCAGCGGCTGTCCATCGCGCGGGCGCTCGTGCGGCGACCGGCCGTGTACCTGTTCGACGACGCGTTCTCGGCGCTCGACCTCGCCACCGACGCCCGGCTGCGCGCCGCGCTGCGGCCCCACACCGCCGACTCGGTGGTCGTCGTCGTCGCGCAGCGCGTGTCCACCATCATCGACGCGGAGCGGATCGTGGTCCTGGACAACGGATCCGTCGTCGGCGTCGGCACCCACCGCGAACTGCTGGACACCTGCCCCACCTACGGGGAGATCGTCCGGTCCCAGCTCACCTCGGAGCAGGCCGCATGAGCGCACCCACCACGAACCGCCCCACGCCCGCCCGGATGGGCGGCGGCTTCCCGGGCGGCGGCATCCCGATGGGCAAGGCGGAGAACTTCGGGCCGTCGGCGAAGCGGCTGGTCGGCCGGATGCGCGGGGAGCGCACCGCGCTGTCCGCCGTGCTCGTCCTCGGCGTGGTCAGCGTCGCGCTGGCCGTGGCGGGCCCGAAGATCCTCGGGCACGCCACCGACATCCTGTTCGACGGCGTGCTGCGGCGCGGCCGGGGCGAGCCCGGCATCGACTTCGGCGCGCTGGGCGAGGTGCTGGTCTGGGTGTCGGGCCTGTACCTGGCGTCGTCGGTGTTCGGCTGGGTGCAGGGGCGCATCCTCAACGGCGTGGTGCAGCGGTTCGTCTACCGGCTGCGCGCCGACGTCGAGGAGAAGCTGCACCGGCTGCCGCTGCGCTACTTCGACGGGCAGCCGCGCGGCGAGCTGCTCTCCCGCGTCACCAACGACATCGACAACGTGGCGACCTCGCTCCAGCAGACGCTGAGCCAGTTGCTGACCGCGCTGCTCACGGTGGTCGGCGTGCTGGTGATGATGGTGACCATCTCGCCGCTGCTCGCGCTGATCGCGCTGGCCCTCATCCCGCTGTCGGTGCTGGCCACCGGCCGGATCCGCAAGCGGTCGCAGAAGCTGTTCATCGCGCAGTGGAAGCACACCGGTCAGCTCAACGCCCACATCGAGGAGGCGTTCACCGGCCACCAGCTGGTGAAGGTCTTCGGCCGGCAGCGCGAGTCCGAGGAGGAGTTCCGCCGCCGCAACGACGACCTCGTGGCGTCGTCGCTGGGCGCGCAGTTCATCTCCGGCCTGATCATGCCGGTGATGATGTTCCTGTCCAACATCGGCTACGTGGCGGTGGCCGTCGTGGGCGGGCTGCGCATCACCTCCGGCGCGATGACGCTGGGCGAGGTGCAGGCGTTCATCCAGTACTCGCGCCAGTTCGCGCAGCCGCTGACCCAGGTCGCGTCCATGGCCAACCTGATGCAGTCCGGGGTGGCCTCCGCCGAGCGGGTGTTCGAGCTGCTCGACGCCGAGGAGGAGGAACCCGACCCGGCCGAGGCCGTGCTGCCCGCGCGGCGGCGGGGCCGCGTCGAGTTCCACGACGTGGCGTTCTCCTACCAGCCGGACCGGCCGCTGATCCGGGACCTGTCGCTGGTGGCCGAACCCGGCCACACCATCGCCATCGTCGGCCCGACCGGCGCGGGCAAGACCACGCTGGTCAACCTGGTGATGCGGTTCTACGAGCTGGACGCGGGCCGGATCACGCTCGACGGCGTGGACATCACCGCGATGCGGCGCGAGGACCTGCGGGCGCAGACCGGCATGGTGCTCCAGGACACGTGGCTGTTCGGCGGCACGATCCGGGACAACATCGCCTACGGCAACCCGTCCGCCACCGAGGAGCAGGTGCTGGCCGCCGCGCGGGCGACCTACGTGGACCGGTTCGTCCGCACCCTGCCGGACGGCTACGACACGGTCATCGACGAGGAGGGCTCGAACGTCAGCGCGGGCGAGAAGCAGCTCATCACGATCGCCCGCGCGTTCCTGGCCGACCCGTCGCTGCTGATCCTGGACGAGGCGACCAGCTCGGTGGACACCCGCACCGAGTCGTTGGTGCAGCACGCGATGGCGGCGCTGCGCTCGTCGCGGACCAGCTTCGTCATCGCCCACCGGCTGTCCACGATCCGCGACGCCGACCTCATCCTGGTGATGGAGTCGGGCCGGATCGTCGAGCAGGGCACGCACGACGAGCTGATCGCGCGCGAGGGCGCGTACCAGCGGCTGTACTCGGCGCAGTTCGCGGCGGTGTGAGCCTCCGGGACGTCCTCCGGCCCACGCCGGGGGACGTCCCGGGTCCCGGTGGTGCCGAACGGGTGAACCGCTTGGCGTCCTCCCCGGTCTGCGGGGGTGGGCGGGATAGCCTCGCGGGCTCAGCGACGGGAGGCGCAGCCATGTCCATCGACGTCCAGCAGCCCCGTGCCCACGACCTGGTCGGCAACGCGGTCCTGATCGCCGGTGTCGCCGGCGGCGCGTTCGAGGCCGGCTTCAGCTACCGCGTGCACGAGGGCCACGACGAGGTCACCGGCGGGTTCACGGCCGGTGACGGCGGCGGCGGGCACGGCCAGTTCCAGGTCCTGGTCGACGTCTCCGGCGCGGCCGTCACGCTCGACCGGCTGTTCGTCGAGGTCTTCTGGATCTCGCCCAAGGACGGCGCGGAGCTGGACAAGGTGGTCGTGCCGGTGGTGTGGGGCCCCGGGATCGTGCCCGGCTACCGGGTCTACCTGGAGCACACCGTGCAGCCCGGCGAGACGCTCTGGAGCATCGCCGCCCACCACTACGGCGACGGCAACCTCCACCACCGCCTGGTCGCGGCCAACCCGCAGACCGTCACCGACCCCGACGTGATCCGGCCCGGCGACGTCCTCCGCGTGCCCCGGGACTGACCGGCCCGGTCCCGCGCCGGCGCGGCGCGGTGCTCACGAAACCCACGGCGGCCAGCACCACGAGGCAGCCGGCGAACTGCACCGCGCTCGGCCGCTCCCCCAGCAGCCCCACCCCGAGCAGGATCGCCGCGACGGGTTGCAGCAGCATGAGCGTCGCGCCGGTCGCGCTGGACATCCGGGGCAGCGCGGACGAGATCAGCAGCCAGCCCACGATCTGCCCGACCAGCGCCAGCGCGAGCAGCCACCCGAGCGCGGGCCACCCCGGCGCCAGGTCCAGCTTCCCGGTCGGCACGCCCAGCGCCACGGCCACGACTCCCGCCGAGACGGTGGCCAGGAACAGCGTGTGCTCGCGGCTGCCCGGACCCGAGCTGTGCCGCATGAGCACCAGGTAGGCGGCGAACCCCACGCCCGCGCCGATCGCCAGCACCGCGCCCAGCACCGGGTCCGCGCCGAACGCCGGCGTGCCCGCCAGGCCGCCCGCGAGCACGATCCCGCCCAGCAGCACCGGGACCGCGCACACGAACCGGAGCGACGGGCGTTCCCGGAACACCAGGAAGGCCACCAGCGGCACGATCACCACCTGGACCGACAGCAGCACGGTGGCGATGCCCGCGCCGACCAGCGAGATCGCGTCGCCCCACAGCACGAAGTCCACGCCCAGCCCGAGGCCCGCGAGCAGCGGCAGCAGGACCAGCCGGGTGGCCGTGCCGCGCCGCCGCTCCCACACCACCAGGGCGGCCAGGACCGGCAGCGAGAACACGCACCGCCAGAACGCGCTGGTCGCGCCCGTCGTCCCGGACACCTTGATGAACACCGACGAGAGCGCCACGCAGAAGCTGCCCGCCAGCGCGAGCAGCACCGGGTCCACCCTCGGCCGGGCGGGCGCGACGGCGGCGGGACGGGCTTCGGTCGTGGTCACCGGACCAGCGTGCGCGGCCGTGACCATCAAGCACAAGCGAATGTTCGTCAGCGGATCCCGGTAGCATCCCTACCGTGTTCGGGCTGGAGAGGATGCGCGCGCTGCACGCCGTGGCGACGCACGGGACGGTGGCGGCGGCGGCGACCGCGCTGCACGTCACCCCGTCCGGGGTGTCCCAGCAGTTGGCCAAGCTGGAGCGCGAGGCCGGGCAGCGCCTGCTGGAGCCGCACGGCCGCACCGTCCGCCTGACCACCGCCGGCCACGTGCTGGCCGGGCACGCGGCGGGCATCCTGGCCCAGGTCGAGAAGGCGCGCGCCGACCTGGAACAGCTCCGCGACGACGTCACCGGCCCGCTGCGCATCGGCGCCATCCCGACCAGCGTGCACGCCCTGCTGCCGCCCGTGCTCGCGGTGCTGCGCGCCCAGCACCCCGGCCTGGAGGTGACCCTGCACGAGGGCGAGGCCGAGGAGACCCTCCCGCAGGTGGTCGACGGCCGGCTGGACGTGGCCGTCGTGGAGAGCTGGGAGCACCGGCCGGTCGCCGTGCCGGCCACCCTGTCGCGGACGACCCTGCTGCACGACGTGGCGGACCTGGTCCTGCCCGCCGGCCACCGCCTGGCGCACCGCAAGGCGGTGGACCTGGCGGAGGTGGACGACATCCCGTGGATCGCGTGGTGCGCCGGGTCGGGCTGCCACGACTGGCTCGCGCAGGTGCTGCGGCAGCACGGCAACCCGGGCCGGATCAGCTGCACGGTCGGCAGCTACCCGACCCAACTGGCCCTGGTGGCGGGCAACGTGGGCGCGGCGGTGGTGCCCCGCCTGGGCCGCGACACCGTGCCGGACGGCGTCCGCGTGGTCACCACCCGTCCCCCGCTCAACCGCACCATCCACGTGGTGAACCGGGCCGAGGACGACGAGCGCGGCGCGATCCGCGCGTGCGTCGACGCCCTGTCCACCGCCTCGGCCCGCTTCGAGAACCTCGCGTAGCGCGCCGAGACCGGTCGACCGCGTGCTCAGCTCTCGGCGAGGCGGTGCAGCAGCTCCAGCACGGTGGCGTCGGCGCTGCCGAGCAGGTCGCGCTCGACCTCGGCCACCTTGACCGCCAACCGCTTGTGCAGCGCACGACCGCGCGGGCTGAGGTAGACCCGCACCCGCCGCCGGTCCTCGGGGTCGACCTCGCGGTACACAGCCGCCGTGCTGACCAGCTTGTCCACCACCCTGGTCACGGTGGGGCCGCTGGCCGGGGTGCGGGCGGTCAGCTCGGTCATGGTCAGGTTGTGCTCCTCAGCCAGGGACGCGAGCACCAGCCACTGGTCGAGGGTGAGGCCCTCGGGGCGCAACACCTGCTCGACGTGACCGGTCACCGTGCGGACCGCCCTGGTGAGCGCTCTGGTCAGCGGCTCGCCCACGGACCCCTCCCTCTCGCGGAACTTGCCACCGATTGTAAGACTTCCACCTGAAAGCATCGCCCGTGGCCGGTTCGCCGTCGCCCGGCCCCGGTACGGCCGGCGCTGAGAGGTCAGTCGACGGCCTCGACCGCCGTACTCGTCGCGCGTGCGGCGTGCTGCGGCGTCCAAGGGAGCGGGAGGTCGTCGCCGGCCTCGCGGGGGACGACGTGGACGTGCAGGTGCCACACGCTCTGGGTCGCGGCCCTGCCCTTGCTGGTGATGACGTTGGCGTCGGGCAGTTCCGCGACGAGTTCGGCGGCGCGGTGCATCACCGTCGCGGTGACCGCCGGGTCGGCACCGACGTCGTCCACGTGCACGCGCGGGAGGACCAGCAGGTGCCCGGGGTGGACGCCGCCGGAGCGCGGCCGGATGGCGATCGCGTCCGGCCATTCGCGCACGATCACGGCACCGGCCCGGCCGGCGGCGATCTCGCAGAACGCGCACGTGGGTGCAGGTGGGGGAAGGTGAGGTGAGGTTCGCACGGGCTCAGACTCACGTGCGGACGCCGCCACCGGAACGGGTTTCCTGTTGCCGGCATCGGAACCCGGGACGACGACGCTTACCTCCGTCGCGGCGAGGCACCGCCGAGCAGGCTCCCGCGAGGTTCCCGGAGCCGACGACCGGTTGTGCGGACAGCGGATCGGCCCGCGTCAGGAGGCAGGGGAAGGCCGTGCTGGTGTAGATTTCCCGGTGGAAGCAACCAGCCGAGGGTCGGAAGTTGTCCGGATGGCAGGAACCGCCTCGCGTGCCCGCGCCGACTGGCGCGTCGCCCTGGTGGTGCCGCTCCAGGGTCCGGCCGGGCTGTTCGGGCCCTCCTGCGAGGCGATCGCCGACCTGGCCGCGCGCGAGCTGAACGCCGAGGGCGGCATCCTGGGCCGCGAGGTCTCCTTCGAGGTGGTCGACGGCGGTGACGTGCCCGAGCGGGTGGCGGCACGGCTGCGGGAGCTGGTGGCGGCCGGCCGGGTGGACGCGGTCAGCGGGTGGCACATCTCCTCCGTGCGCAACGCGATCGCGCCGGTCGTCGCGGGGCGACTGCCCTACGTCTACACCTCGCTTTACGAAGGCGGCGAGCGCCGTCCCGGGATCTTCTGCTGCGGCGAGACGCCCCGGCTCCAGCTCGCCCCCGCGCTGCGGTGGCTGCGGGACAACGCGGGTGTGCGGGACTGGTTCGTGGTCGGCGACGACTACGTGTGGCCGCACACCTCCGCCGCCGCCGTCCGCCGGTACGCGCACGAGCTGGACCTGACGATCTCCGGCGAGGCGTTCGTGCGGCTGGGCACGGGCGACGCGGGCCGGCTGGTCGAGCAGGTCGAGCGGTCGGCGTCGGACGGGGTGCTGATGCTGCTGGTGGGCCAGGACGCGGTGGAGTTCAACCGGCGGTTCGCGGCGCGCGGCCTGGACGAGCGGCTGGTCCGGTTCAGCCCGCTGATGGAGGAGAACATGCTCCTGGCCAGCGGGTGCGACGCGACGCGCAACCTGTTCGTGTCGGCGGCGTACTTCCGCTCGATGGTCAACGCCGACGCGATGGACCTGCTCGGCCGCTACGTCGGGCTGCACGGCCCGTCCGCGCCGGCGCTGAACAACGCGGCGGAGTCCTGCTACGAGGGGCTGCGGACGCTGGCGAGCCTGGTGCGCCGGGCGGGCACGGCGGGCCTGCCGGAGCTGAACGCCGCCATCGACGGCGTCGCCTACCACGGTCCGCGCGGGACGGTGGAGTTCCGGGGCCCGCAGGCCGAGCAGCACGTGCACCTGGCCGTCGCGGACGGCTACGACTTCGACGTGATCACCCGCCTGCACCCCGGTCGCTGACGCCGGCACGGCACCCCCGGCCCCTTGACGGGCCCCGCACACCCATTTACCTTCATTTGAAAATATTACAAGTGGTGCCAATAGGGAGGCGTGCCGGGCGACTACGGCTGCTCCGCACCTCGTGCGTCCCCCACCCCGTTCCAGCCAAGGGAGAGCTGATGCGACACGGTGACATCTCCTCCAGCCCCGACACCGTCGGCGTCGCGGTGGTGAACTACAAGATGCCCCGGCTGCACACCAGGGCCGAGGTGCTGGACAACGCGCGCAAGATCGCGGACATGGTCGTGGGCATGAAGACCGGCCTGCCCGGCATGGACCTCGTGGTGTTCCCCGAGTACTCGACCCAGGGCATCATGTACGACCCGGGCGAGATGTTCGAGACCGCCGCCCCGGTGCCCGGCGAGGAGACCGACATCTTCGCCGAAGCCTGCCGCCGGGCCGACACCTGGGGCGTCTTCTCCATCACCGGCGAGCGCCACGAGGAGCACCCGCACAAGCCGCCGTACAACACGCTGGTGCTCATCAACAGCGCCGGCGAGATCGTGCAGAAGTACCGCAAGATCCTGCCCTGGTGCCCGATCGAGGGCTGGTACCCCGGCGACACCACCTACGTCGCGGACGGGCCGAAGGGCCTCAAGGTCTCGCTGATCATCTGCGACGACGGCAACTACCCCGAGATCTGGCGCGACTGCACCATGAAGGGCGCGGAGCTCGTCGTGCGCTGCCAGGGCTACATGTACCCGGCCAAGGAGCAGCAGGTGCTGATGGCCAAGGCCATGGCGTGGGCCAACAACTGCTACGTCGCGGTCGCCAACGCGGCCGGGTTCGACGGCGTGTACTCCTACTTCGGCCACTCGGCGATCATCGGCTTCGACGGCCGCACCCTCGGCGAGACCGGCGAGGAGGAGTACGGCATCCAGTACGCGCAGCTGTCGGTGTCGGCGATCCGCGACGCCCGCACCCACGACCAGTCGCAGAACCACATGTTCAAGCTGCTGCACCGGGGCTACACCGGGGTGCACGCGGCGGGCGAGGGCGCCAAGGGCGTGGCGGACTGCCCGTTCGACTTCTACAAGACCTGGGTCACCGACGCCACCAAGGCCCAGGAGAACGTCGAGGCGCTCACCCGCGACACCACGGGCGTGGCCGGCTGCCGGGTCGGCGACCTGCCCACCGGACCCGCCTGACCCCTGTCCGGGGCGGGCCCGGTCGTCCGGACGGGACGGCCGGGCCCGCTGCGCGTCACCCCCCGGCACGGCGCAGCGCCGCCCTCCGGTGCAACCACACCACCAGCGCCCCCCACCGCGCGAGCAGCACGCCGGGCAGCCCCAGCGCGTCCAGCAGCAGTTCCACCGCGTCGACCACGGCCAACCGCCGCCACCAGGGCCCGCCGCACCACGCCGGTCCCAGCGCCACCACCACGGCGCGGACCACCAGGCACAGCAGCCCGAACTGCGCGAGCAGCAGTTGCCAGCACACCGCCGCGCACAGCTCCCACCGCCGCCGCAGCCAGATGTCGCACGCCCACGCCACCAGGTGCGCGAGCCGACCCGAGTTCGCCATGATCACGACGGTCCCGCCACGCGGCCCCCGCCAGTAGGTCACGTGACGCACAACGCCGGCATTCACCCGGTCACCGGTGCAACCGCGCGGGCCGGATCGGCGTAGGAGGTCGGAGTGGACTGAGGGGACGAGGGGAATGCGAAGGGACGACGAGTTCGCCCGGTTCTACGCGAACCGGTTCGACCAGGCCCGCCGCACGGCCAACGCCCTGTGCGGCGACTGGGTCGAGGCCGAGGAGATCGCGCAGAACGCCTTCGTGCGGGTGTACGCGCACTGGCCGAGGATCCGGGCCGAAGGTGCCGACGCCTACCTGCGGACCGTGCTGACCAGGGTCTTCCTGGACGCCCGGCGGCGGGGCCGGGGTCGGGAGCGGGTGGTGGCGGCACCGCCGGAGTCGGCCGTGCCGCCCGACACCGCGTCCGCCGAGGACCGCCCGCCGCTGCTGGCGGCGTTGCAGCAGGTGCCCGCGCGGCAGCGGGCCGTGCTGGTGCTGCGGTACGTGCACGACCTGTCTGTCGAGCAGGTCGCGGAGGCGATGGACTGCTCGCCGGGCACGGTGAAGAGCCAGGCGGCGCGCGGGCTGGCGACGCTGCGCGACGCCTATCACGGGGCCACCGCCCCAGGGGGTGCGTGATGTGGGAGGACGAGGAGCGGCTGCGCGCGGCACTGCGGGCGGAGGCCGACGGCCCCGCACCCGCACCGCGCACCGACCTGGCCGACGTGCTGCGGCGCGGCCGGCGCACCGTGCTGGTCCGCCGCGCGGGTGCGGTGGCCGGCGTGCTGGCGCTGGTCGGGGTGGTGGGGGTCGGCACGGTCGCGCTGAGCGGCCTGGCCGCGCCGCCGACCGGTCCGGGCTCCGGGCCGGACGCGGTCACGACCGCCCCGCCCCCGCCGTGGACGACCCTGGCCCACGCCGCGCGCCGGCCGTACGGCACGTTCAGCCCGGCGTTCAGCGCGCCGCCGCCACCCGACCGGCAGGTCCGGCCGGTGCCGCAGTGCGACCTCGTCCGACCCGAGCGCGAGGTGCAGTGGCTGCTCACCGAGCCGGACGCGCGCGTGCAGGGCACGTGGTCGACGGCGGTCGCCGAGGCCGCCGCGCCGGGTCAGGTGGGCCCGGTGCACGCGCACCTGTTCCCGGCCAACCCGGCCAAGCGCCCGGACTCCCGGGACACGCACACCCGGTGGGTGGACGTCACCGACGCCCTCGGCACCGGCAGCGTGACGCTGGAGCGCGGGCGGGCGACCGTGCCGCCGGAGCAGGCGGCGGACGCCGAGCTGTGGGCGGAGGGCAACTGCCCTCCGCCGCGCCGGATGGTCCGGCCGAACGGGTCGGTGCTCCAGCTCTACCCGGTCCGGGCGGCCGAGCCGTTCCAGTCGTTGCAGCAGGAGCTGCGGGTCTACGCGCCGTCGGGCGAGGTGTACTCGATCTCGCTGCGGAACTTCGGCACCGACGACTTCCGCCCGCAGGCCGACAACCGGGCGTTCGTCCGGACCGGCGCGGGCCGGGAGACGCTGCCGCTGTCGGAGGGCGGGCTCACCGCGATCGGCGTGGCCGTGGCCGACGCCCTGTGACCCCCGACGCCCTGTGACCCCCGGCGACCGGTGACCCCCCGGCGACCGGTGACCCCCGACGACCCGGTGACCCCAGGCGGGCGCGGACCTGCCGGTGGAGGGTGACGGCGTGCCCGTGCCCGGCGGCCACGGCCGGGGCCGGCTCTGCCTGGGCGTCCCGACGCGACGCCCAGGCAGGGCCCGCTGCGCCAAGTCGGGGAATCCGGGCCGGGAGCACGCGTCCGCGACCACGCGTGCGGCACGATCACCGGGTGTCCTCAGCCGATCCCCCGGACGGGGGGCCGCCGGTGCCCGGCGGGCAGCACGCGGCCGGGTCCGGCACGGTCGTGCAGGCCGGGCGGGACGTCCTGGTGTCCGTGCACCAGCACGTCCACCCGCCGGGCCGGCCGACGCGGCTCGCGGCGGCGCAGCGGTGGGGCGACGGCGGACGGGCGCGGCAGGCGTTCCTGGTGACCTCCGCGTTCGAGCAGAAGTACTGGCTGGCCGAGCTGGTGCAGCGGGTGCACCGCACGCTCGACCGCGCGGGCGTCGACCTGGTGCTGAAGCTGCCCGACCGGGACTACGACGCCGCCGCCCAGGCGCACCTGCTGCGCCGGGTCCTGGCGTCCGGTCACGACTACGTCGGCGGGATCGTCACGGCCACCGAGGTCGACCGGCTCCGGCCGGACCTGACCGAGTTCTGCCACGACCTGGGGCTGCCGGTGGTCTTCGCCGACGTCGACCCGTTCGGACCGGCACACGCCTACCCGCCGAACGCGGCCTTCGTCGGCTACCTCGACGGCGACATCGGCGCGCTGGCGGCCCGCCGGCTGGTCGCGCACCTCGCGCACCGGACCCGGCCGCGTGTGCTCATCGTGGCCAGCCGCGAGCACCCGGACCGGCAGAACCGCTGCGCGCGCATCCTGCGCGAGGAAGTGCCCGGCGTGGTGATCACGGTCGTCGACGACTGCGCGTTCCGCCGCTCGCGCGCCTACGAAGCCGTGCGCGTCCACCTCCGCGACGGGACCGCGCTGGACGCGGTGTTCTGCACCAACGACGAGATGGCGCTCGGCGCCGTCGACGCGCTGCGCACCGCCTGCTCCCCCGACACCATCGTCGTGGGCGTGGACGGCACCCTCGAAGCCCGCGACCTGATCGACAGCCGCACGAGCCCGTTGACGGCAACCGTCGTGCAGGACGCCCACCGCCTCGCCGAGTGCGTCGTGCACGTGCTGGAACGGATGCGGGAACACCGGGAGACGCCCCAGCGCACCGTCCTCGACCCGGAGCTGTACCAGGCGTCCTGCCGACCCTGAGCACGACCGTCCTGCCGGGACTGGCACCAACCACGCGAGGCGCGGGAGCGGTCGCCCGCTTCTCGCCGAAGTCCGTCGTGCCGGCTCCCCCACGACTAAGGTCGTCGGGACACCGACGTTGTGGGGGAAAGGGCGGACGATGACCACCTTGGACGAGCGGCCCAACACCGCGCTGATCGTCATCGACGTGCAGAACGGCGTCATGGCGGTCGCGCACGAGCGCGATGCGGTGGTGGGCAACATCGGGAGCCTGGTCGCCAAGGCGCGGCAGGAGGACGTTCCGGTCGTGTGGGTGCAGCACTCCTCCGAGGAGCTGCCGGTGGGCAGCGACCAGTGGCGGATCGTGCCGGAGCTGGTGCCCGACGCCGCCGAACCGGTGGTGGCCAAGGAGTACGGCGACTCGTTCGAGGCCACTGCGCTGGAGGACGTGCTCGCGGACCTGGCCGTGGGCCGGCTGGTCGTGGTCGGCGCACAGACCGACGCGTGCGTCCGGTCCACTGTGCACGGTGCTTTCGTGCGCGGCTACGACACCACCCTGGTCACCGACGCGCACACCACCGAGGACCTGACGGCGTGGGGTGCGCCGCCGCCGGACCAGGTCATCGCGCACACCAACCTGTACTGGTCGTTCCAGTCCGCGCCCGGCCGGACCGCCGCCGCCGTGAAGACCGGCGAGGTCGACTTCGGCCCCGGGGCGTGAGCCTGTCGCCCCGGGGTGGTGCCGCGTAGCGTCGCGGGCATGACCAGCACCCTGCGCGCGGCCGTCGTCCAGGCCGGGGCCCGGCTCTTCGACACCGCCGACAACCTGGCGAAGGCCGAGGAGTCCACCCGGCGGGCGGCGGCCGAGGGGGCCGAGGTGGTCGTGCTACCCGAGGCGTTCCTCGGCGGCTACCCCAAGGGGCTGGACTTCGGCGTGGTGGTCGGCAGCCGCACGCCCGAGGGCCGCGACCTGTTCCGCCGCTACCACGACTCGGCGATCACCGTGCCGGGTCCCGAGACCCGGCGGCTCGCCGCGCTCACCCGCGAGCTGGGGTGCCACGTCGTGGTCGGCGCGATCGAGCGCCGGCGCGGCACGCTCTACTGCACCGCGCTGTTCTTCGGCCCGGACGGCTACCTCGGCCTGCACCGCAAGCTCGTGCCCACGGCCGCCGAGCGGGTGATCTGGGGGCAGGGCGACGGTTCGACGCTGCCGGTGTTCGACACCGGCCGGGCGCGGCTGGGTGCGGCGATCTGCTGGGAGAACTACATGCCGTTGCTGCGCACCGCGATGTACGCGAAGGGCGTCGACCTGTGGTGCGCGCCCACGGTGGACGACCGCGAGGAGTGGGGCGTGACCATGCGGCACGTGGCGCGCGAGGGCAGGTGCTTCGTGCTCAGCGCCAACCAGCACCTCACGCGGGCGGACGTGCCGGCCGACGTGCACCCGGTGCAGGGGGACGACCCGGCCACCGTGCTCATCTCGGGCGGCAGCGTGATCGTCTCCCCGCTGGGCGAGGTCCTGGCCGGCCCGCTGCGCGGTGGCGAGGGCGTGCTCACCGCCGACCTGGACCTCGGCGACCTGGCCCGCGCCCGGTTCGACTTCGACCCGGTGGGCCACTACGCGCGGCCGGACGTGTTCACCCTGGGCGTGGACGAGACGCCGAGACTGCTCTGAGTCGCCGGCGGCGGTTCGGCTCACGCACCACCCGGCGGGGACGCGGCGAACCGCTCGAACCGGAACGGGGCCAGCGCGTCGCCCCGGTCCTCGCCCAGCACCTCGGCGGCGACCAGGTCGCCCACGTGCAGGCACAGCGTGGTGGCGCTGTGCGAGACGGCGAAGTGGAAGTTCGGCAGCTCGACCACCCGGCCCAGCACCGGCAGCTTGTCGCCGGGGATCGGCCGCTCCCCCACCCGCACCTCCTGCACCGACGCCGCCCGCAGCGCCGGGTACAGCGCGCGCCCGGCCTCCATCACGGCGTCGACCGCCGCGTCGTCCACCCACATCCGGCCGTCGTCCGCCACGTGCGTCGCGCCGTCGACGTCCCGGGTGCGCAGCACCAGCCGCCCGCCGCCGTCCGGGCGGAGGTGGACGCCCGGCGCGTGCACGACCCGCCCCACGGCGGCACCCACCGGCGAGGTGCGGACGAGCGCGCCGAGCGTGTTGCGCAGGGGCAGGGTGAGCCCGGCCAGTTCGGCGACGCGGCCGGCCGCCGGGCCCGCGCAGTCGACCACTGCGTCCACGGCGATCCGCCGGCCCGACGCGAGCCGCACCGCGCGGACCGACCCGTGGTGCACGTCCAGGCCGGTGACGGCGTCGTGGCGGACCAGCTCCGCCCCGCCGGCGGTGGCCCGGGCCAGCAGGTGGCCGACCAGCGCGACCGGGTCGAGCCAGCCCTCGCGCGGGAAGTGCGCGATCCCGTCGGCGGGCAGGGCCGCCGGGTCGAGGTCCGGTTCCAGGGCGAGCGCCCCGGCCCGGTCGAGCCAGCGCACCTCGTACCCGCGCTCCTGGACGGCGGCGACCTTCCCGGTCAGCGCCTCCTGCCGGGCGGCGTCGTCCGCCCACTCCAGGTTGCCGCCCCCGTGGTGCCAGTCGCCCTCGGCCGCGAACCTCCGGTGCGCCTCCATGCCGGCGACGTTGAGGTCGTGGTAGGCGCGGGGTTGCTTGCCGCACGAGTTGGTCCACGCGAAGGAGGCGGCCGACGTGCCGCCGGCGGGCGCACCCGCGTCCACGACGGTGACCTGCGCGCCGCGCCGCACCAGCTCCGCCACCACCGCCGCCCCGTACACACCCGCACCGACCACCACGACCCGACCGACCGCCACGACCCACCCCTCCCGCTGCACGCCGACACCGGTCAGCCTGGCACTGCTGTCGAGAGGCCGGGGTGAGGTCTTCGGCGGCGAGGGGCGACGGGCGGGTCAGGGGGTCACTTCGGCTGCGGCTCCTCGGCCGGTTGCGCGGCGGGCGCCTCCGAGAGCCGGGCCAGCGCGTCGTCCAGCGACGACACCACCGGGACCACCTGGTGCAGCGCGGTCGTCCACAGCAGGCGGACCAGCCGGTGGTTGGCCGACAGCAGCACGACCAGTTCCCGGCCTGCCTCCTGGAGGCGCTGGAAGGCGTGGATCAGGGCGGACAGGCCGACCGAGGCCAGGAACCCGGTCGCGTCGAGGTCCACGACCACCAGGCGGACCCCCGCCTCCGCCGCGCGCTGCACGCCCTCGTCCAACCCGTCGACCAGCACCCGGGCGCTGGCCTGGTCGACCTCGCCGCCCACCGCCACCCGGACCGCCTTGCCGTCGCCGACCACGTCGACCCGCGTCCACGCGCGGGCCGCGCTCGCGGTGCCCGACGCGGCCGTCTTCGAGTCGGCGCCCGGCTCGTCGACGCTGTCGCCCATGATCGCTCCCGGTGGTGTGTCATCGTCCACGGGCCGACGTATACCCGTTTTCGCCGACCGTAACCGTCGAAGTGCCGCGACCAGCGATTCTCCGGCGAAAGTCCACCGAAGGTGCGGGAACGGCGGTCGACCGGGGCGACCGGCGGGAGCACCATCGGGCGACGACCGCTCCCCTGCCGAAAAGGAACGCTCATGACCAGGAGTGGACCACCCAGAGCCGGCTCGCTCGGCTCCGCGCTGCTCGTGCTGGCCGGCGTGGTCACCGCCGGCGTGCTCGCGCCCGGAGCCGCGACGGCCGAACCGACCGGGTTCGCGATCACCCGGCAGTGCCTCGACCCGGTGCTGGACCGGCCGGTCACCGCGTCGATCTCCGCGAACCTGGAGACCACGGTGTTCGCCCAGCCCGGACCGGACACCAGGGCGCTCACCGGCAGCGTCACCCTGCCCGGCGCGGGCCTGGCCGCGCTCGGCGCGACGCGGGTCGAGGGCACCGCGCGCATCCGGGTCCTGCTGTCGGGCAGCCCGGCGGTCGGCCCGTGGTCGACCGTCACCGTCGACCTGCGCCCCACCGACGTCGTGCCCGGCCAGGACGTGCAGGTCCCGGTGATCGGCTACACCTCCTCGTTCGCCGACCTGCGGACCTTCGCCGCGGTGACGGTGGACGTGGACGGCATCGACGCCCTGACCCTGGTGCCCCGGCGCGCGGACGGCACCGCGCTGCCCACCGTCACCACCGCCTGCCCGCGCGGCGACGCCCCAGCGGTCCCGTGGCACGTGGTGCGCGGGATCAACGGCATCGCGGAGGTGCTCCGGGCACCCGAGCCGATGCGGGTCACCGGGGTGACCTCGGACAGTGCGACCCTGGAGTGGGGCCACACCGGCGGCTCGTTCTGGACCGTCGTCGGCTTCGAGGTGCTGGCGGACGAGCGGCGCGCGGCACTCGTCCCGGCGACCGAGCACTCCACCACAGTTACCGGCCTCGAACCGGACACCGAGTACTACGTGCGGGTCCGCGCGGTCGACAAGATCGGCCTGTACGCGCGGGCAACCTACCCAGTGAAGATCCGCACCCAGCCGCGCGCCACGACCTACCACTACTCGCTGACCGGGACGGCGACGGTGCAGGGCAGGCCGGTGCCGCTGGCCGGCACGCTCGACACGACCCTCGGGTCGCGCACCCACACGTCGGTGCTGGACCTTCGGCCGGCCGACGTGGTGCTGAGCCACCGGCCGCCGCTGTCGGCCCGCCTGGAGTTCCGGCCGGAGGGCGACCTGGCCGGCACGTTCGCGGACGGCGTGCTCACCTCGACGGCCCGGGTGGCGGTGGCGGTCACCCACGTCGTGCTGCCCGGCCGCGAGGTGCCGCTGCCCGCGTCCTGCCGGACCGCGCCCGCCGAGATCCCCCTCGCGTCCGGCCCGGGGTTCGACCCGGCGGCCGGCGGCGCGCTGACCGGCACGTTCACCCTGCCGCCCCTGTCCGGCTGCGGCCCGCTCACGGACGTGGTGAACGGGCTGGTCGCCGGCAGCGGGAACACCGTCGCCGTCGACCTGGTGCCGAGGGAGCCGATCGCGTGAAATCGGGCCCTCGGCCAGGTGGTGCGGGCTTGCCGCGTTCGTCCCGCCGCGCAGTGGGTATGAGAGGTGCAGCGGGCACCCGGGTCGGGCGATCGGGCACCGGGGGCCCGTGCCCGACTGCCGTGCGAGGAGAGGAGTCCTTCGTGACGACGATCGAGAAGTCCGTCGACGTCCGGGTCCCGGTCACGACCGCCTACAACCAGTGGACCCAGTTCGAGTCCTTCCCGGGGTTCATGGAGGGCGTGGAGAAGATCGACCAGCTCGACGCCACGCGCACCCACTGGCGGACCAAGATCGGCGGGGTGGTGCGCGAGTTCGACGCGGAGATCACCGAGCAGCTCCCGGACGAGCGGATCGCCTGGCGCTCGGTCGACGGGCCCAACCAGTCCGGCGTGGTGACCTTCCACCGGGTCGACGCCGAGACCACCCGGGTGCACCTCCAGATGGACTACGACCCCGAGACGCTGACCGAGAAGGCGGGCACCGCGCTCGGGATCGTGGACGGGCGGATCAAGGGCGACCTGGAGCGGTTCAAGGAGTTCATCGAGAACCGGGGCGGCGAGACCGGCGCGTGGCGCGGCGAGGTCCCCCGCGCACCCCAGGCCGGAGAGACCCAGGCCGGGGAGACGCACACCGGGCCGACGCACACCGGGCAGGGCACGTCCGCCGCAGGGCAGCCCGGGGCCACTGCGGTGCCCCGGCCGCCGGCGAACCCCGCGCCGGGTGACGGCCGCGCCCGCTGAGCGGCCCAGCACCGGACGAGCGACCCCGCGACCCGGGACCGACACCGGTCCCGGGTCGCGGGCACCCCCTCCCCCTCCCCGGAAACCGCGAAACGGTGCCGCGATGACGTCCACCCCCGATCCCGCCGCCGAGGGCCACCACCCGCTCGTGGGCCAGCCGCACCGCGAGGACGAGGGCGAGGGCACCGTCGCCGAGGCGGAGGCGAAGGCCGCCGAGATCAGCTCGCCCGAGCGCCCGCTCGGCCGGCTGGGCAAGCGGCTCAACCGCCGGTCCCCCTTCTTCATCGGCATGACCGGCGCGGCCGGCATCGCCGTCACCTACGGCGTGATCGGGCTGCTGGCCGGCGCCCGCGAGGTGCTGATCGTGGTCGGGCTGGCCCTGTTCCTCGCCATCGGCCTCGAACCGGTGGTGTCCTGGCTGGTCAACCGCCGCTTCCCGCGCTGGCTCGCGGTCACCGCCGTGTTCGCGGTCGCGCTCACCGCGCTCGGCGGGTTCCTGGCCGCCGCCATCCCCGTCGTGGTCGAGCAGGCCGCCGCGCTGCTCGCCGCCCTGCCGGACTACGCGCGCCAGGCGCAGGACCACAGCACGTTCCTCGGCCGGCTCGACGAGCGGTTCCACCTGCGGGAGTCGGTGGAGGCGTCGTTCGGGCCGGGCGGCGGGCTCACCGACGGCGTGCTGGTCGCCGGCAAGGCGGTGCTCGACGTGGTGACCGACGGCCTGGTGCTGATCGTGCTGACCATCTACTTCGTGGCCGACCTGCCGAGGATCCGCTCCGCGATGTACCGGCTGGTCCCGCACTCCCGGCGGCCCCGGGCCATCCTGATCGGCGACGACATCTTCGCCAAGGTCGGCGGCTACGTGCTGGGCAACCTCGCCGTCTCGGTGATCGCCGGCGTGCTCGCGCTGGTCTGGCTGCTGGCGACCGGCATCCCCTACGCCGCCCTGCTGGCCATCACCGTCGCGGTGCTGGACCTGGTGCCGGTGATCGGGTCGGTGATCGCCGGCCTGCTGGTGAGCCTGGTCGCGTTCACCGTCTCGCTGCCGGTGGGCATCGCCACGGTGGCGTTCTTCGTCGTCTACCAGGTGGTCGAGGACTACGTGCTGGTGCCGAGGATCATCGGGATCGCGGTGAAGGTCCCCGCGCTGGTCACTGTGGTCGCGGTGCTGCTGGGCGGCGCACTGCTCGGCGTGGTCGGCGCACTGGTCGCCATCCCGGTCGCGGCGGCGCTGCTGCTGCTCGCCGAAGAGGTCCTCTACCCCCGCCTCGACCAGGCGTGACGGTTCAGGACCGCTTGAAGAACGCGAGCACCCGGCGGGCGGTGCCGCCGGCACCCCCTGAACCCGCGCGGACAGCCGGGCGGCAGTGCCGGGCAGCGTGACGCCGGGTTTCGGGGGCCAGGTCAGACCGACCGGGAGGGCCGTGATCGAGCGCGGCACGACCGCGTCGTCGCACGCGGCGACCAGCGCGGCGCACCCCGGGTGCCAACCGGCGAACAGGTCGGTCAGCCGCGCTTTGGCGGCGGCCGGGTCGGCGAACGGGATCCCGGCGGTGGTGAACCAGTCCTCGGTGGTGCCGTGGAAGCCGAGGCGGACGCCCACCCGGCCGTCGCCGTGGCGCTGCGCCGACAGGTACTGCCCGGTGCCGAGGACCCAGTAATCGCCGCGCCCGACCACCGCCGCCAGGTCCGAGTGGGTGCGGTCGACGTCGGGGAGGCCGAGTTCGACGGCGCTCCGGCCGGTGTGCGCCGGGCGGGCGGCGGTGCCGCTGCGCAAGGTCCCCGCCGCGCTGGACGTGGGGCCGATGCGGCTGTACGGCTACCTCGGCACCAAGGAGGAGCTGCTCGACCTGATGGCCGACGCGGTCCACGCCGGGATCCGGCCGACCGGCACCGGGTGGCGGGAGGTGCTGCGCTCCCTCGCCGAGGTTGCTCGGCAGGCCGCCTCCGGCCCCTACCTGGAGCGCGTCTTCGCCACCGGCCGGTTCCCCGCGCTGGCCGAGGTCGTGCGCGACGGGCTTCACCCCGACCCCCTGCGGACAGGCCCGGCACCTCCACGAACGGGTGAATCGAGCCACAGGGAGCCGCCCGGGGCCCGGTTCTGTCGGTGCCGTTCGGACACTGGAGGGGTGAGTGCCCAGCCGCTGATCTCGCCCACCCGCATCTACTTCGAGCCCGCCGCCGCCGAGCTGCCGCGCGGGCGGGAGGTGCTCGACCGGTTCCCCGACGCGGACCGGGTCGAGGTCGAGAGCCACTGGCGCATCCCCGAGCTGCACGGCGACGAGGCCAACGCCCGGCGGTGGGTGCGGATCAAGCAGGAGGCGCTGGTCCTCGGCACGAAGAAGTCGCTCGCCGCCCGGCCCAACGGCCGCTCGGCGCACTTCATCGCCCCGTCCACGGCCAACGGGTGCGCGATGGCCTGCGCGTACTGCTACGTGCCCCGGCGCAAGGGCTACTCCAACCCGGTCACGGTGTTCGCCAACATCGAGCAGATCACCGGCTACCTGGCCCGGCACGTCAAGCGGCAGGGGCCGATGACCGAGCCCGGCCAGGTCGACGACCGCGCGTGGGTCTACGACATCGGCGAGAACTCGGACTGCTCGGTGGACGCCCTGGTCAGCGACAACGTGCGCGACCTGGTGCGGCTGTTCCGCGAGCTGCCCACCGCCAAGGCGTCCTTCGCCACCAAGCACGTCAACCGGGACCTGCTCGACTGGGACCCGCAGGGCCGCACCCGGGTCCGGTTCTCGCTGATGCCCGAGCGCACCGCCAAGCTGCTGGACATCCGCACCAGCCCGGTCGCCGAGCGCCTCGCCGCCCTGGACGACTTCCGCGCCGCCGGCTACGAGGTGCACGTCAACCTCAGCCCGGTCGTCGTGCACGACGGCTGGCTGGAGGACTGGCGCGAGCTGCTGGAGGCGCTGGGCGACGCGGCCTCGCCGCAGACCCGCGCACAACTGGCGGGCGAGGTCATCATGCTCACCCACAACCAGGCGCTGCACGAGGTGAACCTGCGCTGGCACCCGCGCGCCGAGGACGTCCTGTGGCGGCCCGACCTCCAGGAGACCAAGCGCAGCGAGGGCGGCGGCGTGAACGTCCGCTACCGGCGGGGCCTCAAGCGCGGCCTGCTGGACGAGCTGCTCGACCTGATCGCCCGCCACGCGCCGTACCTGCGCGTCCGCTACGCGTTCTGACGGCGGGCCGCCGGCGCGAGCGCTGCGGCCACCGCAAAGATCGGGTCTGCACCGCGCGACCGGGAAAGCCATTCGGACGAATCGTTCACCGGAATCTGCGGTGAACCGCCGGCGAACCGACCGTTTCGGCCGGTGATGTCGACTTCGCAGACCATTCGAGGGTTCCGGCGGAGCCATTCGCACAGACGCGAACAGAGCACCGGAATCCGGCACATGCCCGCTTGCGCGCACTTTTTCCGCGCCAAGATCACCCGTGCTCCGTATTGACTCCACCTGCACAGACAGCCGCCGAACCGAACGGAGGGACCGGCCGGTTGAGCGGGTCACGCGCATTCGCACGCAGTCTTGATCACCGCTTCGGGGGACGTTGTCGGGGTGGCCGTTCCACCATTCACCCGAATACCGAAGGTGCACCCGGTCACCCGGTAACGGGCGCTCCGGCCGGGCCGACACCCGACGTGGAACCTGGGCCGTCAGGCCCCCGAGGGGAGAAACACATGTCATTGCCCGGAAACCGACACAGACCCGGCTGGGCGCGGCTGCTGGCGGCGGCGGTGTTCGCCGCTGTCGTGCCGGTCGTGACCATCACGCCCGCGGCGCACGCCGCACCGTCGATCGCCATCACCGACACGCCGGCCGGAGCCACGGTGGGCACGCCGTACTCCTTCGGCGGCACGGTATCCGACGACGCCGGGATCGCCGGGGTCGAGGTGTCGTCGGACAACGGCGCCCACTGGCAGAACGCCACGTGGACGGTCGGCCAGACCACGTGGACCGCCACCTACACCCCGAAGGCGTCCGGCACCGCGCAGCTGTCCGCGCGCACGGTCGACGCCACCCACACCCAGACCAGCATCACCACCGCCGGGCCGACCGTCGCGCCGCGCGCCTGCCCGTGCAGCATCTGGAACGCCTCCGACGTCCCCGCCAACCCCGACGTCGCCGACTCCTCGGCGCTCGAACTGGGCGTGAAGTGGCGTGCGGGCACGGCCGGCTACGTGCGCGGCGTCAAGTTCTACAAGGGCGCGGGCAACACCGGCACGCACACCGGCTCGCTGTGGAGCACGGCCGGGCAGCGGCTGGCGACGGGCACGTTCACCAACGAGACCGCGACCGGCTGGCAGACGCTGATCTTCTCCTCGCCCGTGGCGGTGTCGGCGAACACCACCTACGTCGCGTCCTACCTGTCCCCGACCGGGCACTTCGCGCTCAACTCGGGCTACTTCGGCTCGTCGTCGCGCCACCTGGAGCCGCTGACCGCGCTCCAGTCCGGCACGGACGGCCTCAACGGCGTGTTCCGGGGCGGCTCGGGCTACCCGGACCTCAGCGCCAACGACGCCAACTACTGGGTCGACGTGGTGTGGGCGACCGAGGCCGGTCCCGACACCCACGCCCCCGACCAGCTCTCCACCTCGCCCCTGGCGGGTGCCGGTTCGGTCGGGCTGAGCCCGACCATCACCGCCGCCTACGACGAGGTGCTCGACCCCACGGCCGTCGAGTTCACCCTCACCGGCCCCGGCGGCGCGGTCGCCGCCCAGACGTCGGTGGTCGGCAACGGCACCACCGCGAAGCTCACCCCGGACGCGGCGCTCGCGGCCGGCACGAGCTACACCGCGTCGGTGCGGGTAAAGGACGTGGCGGGCAACCAGACCACGACCTACACCTGGGCGTTCACCACGGGTGCGCAGCGCCCGGCGGACTGCCCGTGCACGATCTGGGACGACTTCGCCACGCCCACCCAGTCCAGCGCCAACGACTCCGGTGCCGTCGAACTGGGTACCAGGGTGCGCTTCACCGGTCGCGGCGAGGTGCTCGGCGTGCGGTTCTACAAGGGCGTCGGCAACACCGGCACGCACACCGGCACGTTGTGGTCGGCGACCGGGACGCAGCTCGCCACCGGCACGTTCACCGGGGAGAGCACGGTCGGCTGGCAGACGTTGACCTTCGCCACCCCGGTCGTCGTGCAGGCCAACACCGACTACGTGGTGTCGTACTACGCGCCCAACGGCCACTACGCGGCCGACCAGGGCTTCTTCAGCTCCCCCACGCCCATCGGGTACGGCCAGATCCAGGCTGCGGTCGACAGCCTGTCGGCGCCCAACGGCCTCTACAAGTACGGCGGCGGGTTCCCGAACGCCGGGCACCTCGCGTCGAACTACTGGGTCGACGTGGTGTACCGCAACGGCACCAACGGCGACCACGTGCGCCCGACCCTCGACACCCGCTCCCCCGCGCCGAACGCCACGGGCGTGGCGCTGGGCGCGTCGGTGACGGCGGGCTTCAGCGAGGCGATCGACACGGCGGCGGCGCAGATCCGGGTCACCGACGACGGCGGCGCGTCCCTGGCGGGCACGGCGGTGTGGTCCGGCGACCTGAAGTCGGTGACGTGGACGGCGAACGGCGCGTTCACCCCCGGCACGCACTACAACGTCTCGGTGACCGTGGCCGACGTCAACGGCAACGTGATCGCCGCCCCGGTGACGTGGTCGTTCACCACGCAGGCCGAGGGTTCGGGTCCGGCGTCGCTGTTCAGCACGGCGATCGTCCCCGAGGTGCAGTCCGGTAGCGTCCGCAACGCCCGCGAGCTGGGCGTGCGGTTCGGTTCGCCGTACAACGGCGTGGTGAGCGCCATCAAGTTCTACAAGGGCGCGGGCAACACCGGCACGCACACCGGCTCGATCTGGAACGACTCCGGGACCAGGTTGGCGACCGGGACGTTCACCAACGAGACCGCGACCGGCTGGCAGACGCTCACCCTCGACCCGCCGCTGGTGATCAAGGCGAACACGATCTACGTCGCCTCGTACACCACGCCCGACGGCGTGTACTCCTACGACCCCGGCTACTTCGACCGGCGCAGCCCGGTGGTGTCGGGTCCGCTGTACACGGCGTCCGGCGCGTACGCGAACGGCCGGTACTCGACGACCTCCGGCGCGTTCCCGACCGACTTCTACAGCGGGAACTTCTGGGTCGACGTGAACTTCACGCCGTACACCGACCAGACCGCCCCGGTGAACACCGGCTACGCGCCGTCGAACGAGGCCACCGGTGTCGGTGTCGACACCTCGGTCACCGCGACGTTCGACGAGCCGGTCAGCCTGACGGGCACCAAGTTCCGCGTCGAGACCCGGTGGGGTGTCCCGCTACGCGGCAACCTGGCGCTGTCCAACGGCGACAAGACGCTGGTGTGGACGCCGGTCGCACCGTTGTCCCGCAACAACAACTACCGGGTCGCGGTGGAGGCGTGGGACCCGAGCGCGAACACGGCGGCGGAGCTGAGCTGGTCGTTCACCACGGGTGACGCGGCCTGCCCGTGCTCGGTGTTCAGCGGCGCGGAGACGCCGCAGGTCTCCGAGACGGCGGACGGCAACCCGTACGAGCTGGGGATGCGGTTCACCCCGGCGGTCGACGGCCAGGTGACCGGCGTGCGGTTCTACAAGGGCGTCGGCAACACCGGCACGCACACCGGTTCGCTGTGGACGACGACCGGGACGCAGCTCGCCACCGGCACGTTCACCGGCGAGTCGGCGAGCGGCTGGCAGACGTTGACCTTCGCCACCCCGGTGTCGGTCACGGCGGGCACGTCGTACGTGGTGTCGTACTACGCGCCCAACGGCCACTACTCGCACGACCCGTCGCTGTCGAGCCGTTGGCTGTTCCCGGTGAGCACGCCGCAACTGGGCGCGGTCGGGTCCGTGTACGGCAACGGAGCGGGCTTCCCGACGATCGCCACGAACGGCAACTACGGCCCGAACTTCTGGGTCGACGTGGTCTTCACCAACTAGACCACCGGGACCCCGGTCGGGCGTCGCGCCCGGCCGGGGTCCCGCTGTCGCACCGTCCGCGCGGACCGGCCGCCGGCCCGCGCGGACGGCCCCGGCCGGTGTGGTCTGCTGGGCGGGTGGCTTTCAGCGGATTCGACCACCGGTTGCTGGGCGCGTTGCGGCGGGCCGGCGCGTCCCGGTCGCAGACCTGTGCGCTGCAACGAATCCTGCGGGCGGTCAGCAGCAGCACGCTGTTCAGCCGGCACGTGGCCCCGGTGTCCGGCGCGGTGGCGGAGCTGCCCCGGTTGCAGGGGGTGCTGGCCAACTTCGCGGACACCGGGCAGCCCCGCGCGTCGCTGTTGCGGTCGTTGTGCGCGGGCGCGGGCGAAGCGGTCGGGCGGGCGGTCGCGCAGTGGGGTGCCGAGCCGGTCCTGTCGGAGGCGCACCGCGTGGTGTCCGGGCTCGTCACCGCGCTGGACGACCAGCCCGCGCACACCCCGGCGCGGTGGAAGGACCTCGCGCTCGCGGCGGCGGCCGACCTCGACGGGCTGGGGCCGGGGCTGCGGCGGCTGGTCGAGGAGCGGTTCGCCGCCGGGTGGGACGCCCCCGACGACGACCCGGCGGCGCTCGACCTGGCCGCCGACGAGGTGGCGTGCCTGGTCTCCGCCACCGACCGCGACGTGCACGCCCTGGCGGCGGACCTGGCGGGTGCGGCCGACGCCGGGTGCCTCGACGCCCGTTCGGTGACCCGTGTCCTGCTGCCCGTGCCGACGCGGTACCGGGTGGCGGTGGCGGTGCGCGGGGCGGCGACGCTGGCGCGCTTGTCGGCGTTGGACCCGCTCGCGGCGGTGGCGTCGCCCGAGGACGTCGGCGGTCTGGGGTTCGGCGGGACGGGCGGGCGGTTGCGGGCGTTCGCCCGGCAGGTGACGACGCCGGGGCCGGCGTGCCTGGTGGCCTGCCAGGTGCGGGCGGTGGACGCGCCGAGCGCGGCCCGTGCGGCGCGGCGGGCGCTGTCGGAACTGCTGGACCAGTACGCGGCGGGGCACCGGCTGGTCACGCTCGCGCTGGGCGCGGAGGCGTTCGTGTCCCCTGTCGACTCCGGCGGGCCGGTGGTCGTGCGACCGCGTGAGCGGGCCGTGGACCGGGCGGAGCCGCTGGTGGCGGGGTGGCCGAGCGCGCTGCGCGGCGGGCTGCGCATGGCGCACGTCGCCCGCACCACCGAGGCGGCGATGCCGGCGACCGCGCTGGCGTGGGTGACGTTGGAGGCGTGCGGTCTGGAGAACCGCGCGGACCTCGCGTCGGCGCTGTCCTTGCAGGCGTTGCGCCAGCAGGTCGCGGAAGCCCACCAGCAACTGCACCAAGCGGCGGCCGAGGTGCTCGCGGACGCGCGGATGCGGGCCGCCGACGCCCGCCGCCGGCACAGCGGGCTGCGCCGCGCCCTGCGGCAGTGCCCGCCGGACCACCCCGACCACCCCGGACTGGTGGCGCGCGCCGACCGGGCCGGGCAGGAACTGGCCGACGCCCGCCGGCGGGAACAGCTCGTGGACGAGCAGGTCGGCGACGGGCTGCGGGTGGTGGGGCGGCACGCGCGGTGCGACGCGTTCGCCCGGCTCCGCGACCTCAACACCTGGGTGGACGTGCTGCTGCCCGGACGCCCCGAGGACGAGGCGGACCTGGACGCCGCCCGCGCGGCCCTGGACGGACTCCTCCGGCACATCTCCCCGCTGGCCGCGCACCAGGTGCGCGAGTGGTCGGCCCGGCTCGCCGACCCCCGGGGGTGCGCGGAGTGGCTGGAGGGGTCGCGCCGCCGGACCGCGCTGTTCCTCGACACCCTGTACGCGGTGCGCAACGTGGCGTTCCACTCCGGACGGTTCCGCGCGGCGGGCGACGTGGGGCTGGGTGTCGGGGCGTCCCTGGCGGTCGACTTCGCGCTGGAGCTGCTGGGCAACTGGTACCGCACCGGCGGCGACCCCTCGGCACGCCCGTCGCGGATCGTCTCCGCGCTCGCGGACCGGCAGCGCGCGGTGGTGAGCCGGCTGGGCAGGCGGAGCCGGCCGCTGCACGCGCTGGACGTGGCGCGGCTGACCGGGCCGGACGACGACGTGTGGTGCCGGCGGTAGCCCCGCACCGGCTGCTCCGCGTGGTCGTCGGCTCACCGCACGTGCTCTCGCTGACGCAGGGCGACCGTCCGGTCACGACGATCGACTTGGCGGACGCTCCTCAGTGGAGCACCGGTCATGATCAGAGTAGTTCTACTGAGGGCACGCCGCTCCCGCCGCATCTAGCCTGTCGGCGAGGGAGGTGGCCCGAGTGGGGACACAGCTTGCCGGAGTGGCGGTTCACCTGCCGGAGCGGCGGGTCGACACGGCCGAGGTGGAGCGCCGGCTGGCGCCGTTCACCCCGCCCGCCGGGGTGATCCACCGGTTGACGGGGGTCGAGTGGCGGCACGTGATGTCCGACCACGAGCAGGCGTCCGACCTGGCGGTGGCGGCGGCGCGCAAGCTGCTCGCGGAGACCGGCACGGCGGCCGACGGGGTCGACCTGCTGCTGTTCGCCTCGGCCAGCCAGGACATGGTGGAACCGGCGACCGCGCACATCGTGGCGGCGAAGCTCGGCCTGCGCTGCCCGGTGATGGACGTGAAGAACGCCTGCAACAGCGTGCTCAACGCGATCGAGGTCGCCGACGCGCTGATCACCGCCGGGCGCTACCGCACCGTGCTGGTCGCCTGCGGCGAAGCGCCGTCGCGGGCGGTGCGGTGGCAGGTCGGCGGGCTGCGCGAGTTCCTGCGCGCCTTCCCCGGCTACACGCTGTCCGACGCGGGCGCGGCGCTGCTGCTGACCCGGGGCGCGGACGGCGTGCTGGGCTGCGGGTTCACCGCCGACTCCACGCAGTGGGACGTCGGCACGCTGCCCGGCGGCGGGTCGGCGCACCCCCGCGACCCCGACCGGACGTACTTCGACCTGGACGGCGCGCGGCTCAAGGACGCGTTCCTCGGGCTGGGCCGGGGCGTCCTGGACCGCACGCTGGACCGGCTCGGGCTGACCTGGGACGACTTCGCGGTGATCGCGGTGCACCAGGTCTCGCTGCCCTACCTGGACGTCTTCGCCCGGCAGGTCGGCGTGCCGGCCGACCGCCTGGTCGTCACGCTCCCGCAGCACGGCAACGTCGCCTCGGCGAGCCTGCCGCTGCAACTGGTGACCGCGCGGGAGCTGGGCCGGTGCGGGCCGGGCGACCTGGTGGCGCTGGTCGGCCTGGCCGGCGGCGTCAGCCTCGGCCTGGTGGTGATCCGGCTGTGACCGCGCTGTGGGTGGTCGTGCCCGCGTACGACGAGGAGCGCGGCATCGGCGCGACCTTGGACGCGCTGGCCGCGCAGGAGGACCCCGATTTCACGCTCGTCGTGGTGGACAACGCCTCGACCGACGCCACGGTCGACGTCGTCCGCGCGTGGGCGGCGGCCCACCCGGAGGTGCGGGTGGAGCTGGTGCACGAGCCGGAGAAGGGCACCGGGGCGGCGGCCGACACCGGGATGCGGCACGCGATCGCGCGCGGCGCGGTGTGGTTGGCGCGCACCGACGCCGACTGCCTGCCCGCACCGGACTGGACCGCGCGGGTCAAGGCCGCCTTCGGCTCGGGCCTGCGCCTGGTGTCCGGGCGGCTGCTGCCGCGCCTGGACGAGGGCCTGCCGGCCCGGACCCGGTGGCTGCTGGTGGCCGCCGTGGCGGTGGCGTCGGCGTTCGGCCGGTTCCGGTCCGGCAACCGCGACCCGCGCTACCACGGGCCGTACGTGATGACCGCCGGCTGCAACATGGCCATCACCGCCGAGCTGTACGCGCTGGCCGGCGGGTTCCCCCGGTCCAGGATCGAGGACCTGCACGAGGACCGCGCGCTGGTCAACGCCGTGCGCCTGCACACCGACCGGTACGGGGCGCGGCGCGACGTGGTCGTGCGCGGCTCGTCGCGGCGCGCGCAGGCGTGGGGGCTGCGCCGGACGCTGGCCTGGTACGCCGACCACCGCTACCGGCCGCCGGTGGTGGACATCCGGTGAACTGGGAGCGCAGGGTGCACCTGGCCGCCCACCCCCTGGCGTACCCGCTGGTGCGCGGCATCGCCCGGCTCGGGCCGGTGGTGCGCGTGCCGCGCGTCGGCGTGGTGGTCAGCGGCGCGGGACCGGCCCGGGAGGTGCTCACCGACCCGGTCCGGTTCACCAAGACCGGGCCGGGCTCGCCGGCGGACCTGTGGACGCCCGTCGTCGGCCCGACCGTGCTGCTCAACATGGAGGGCGAGGCGCACGCCGCGTTGCGGCGCAAGCTGTCCGGCCTGTTCACGCCGCGCAGCGTGGCCGCGCTGTGCGACCGGGTGGCGCAGGAGCCCATGCGGGCGCTGCGCGACGACCTGGCGGCCGGGCGGGCGGTGGACCTGGTCGCGGTGGTGCGCGACCTGGTGGGCGCGGTGATCTGCGGGCTGGTCGGCCTCGACCCGGCCGAGGCGGTCCGGGCGCACGCGGCCGGCGCGGCGATCACCGCGATGGTCCGCCTGGGCCGCACCGGGTTGACGCCCGGGCAGGTGCGGCACAGCCGGGCCGCGCTGGAGCGGCTGACCCGGCCCGCGTCGGCGGCGTACGCGGCGGGCGACCCGGCGACCGTGCCGGGGCGGATGCGCGAGCTGGGGCTGACCGAGCCGGAGGCGCTGGGCGCGGTGGCCGCGTTCGTGCTCACCGGCACCGAGACGCTGGTGTCCCACGTGCCCCGGATGGTGGCGCTGCTGCACGACACCGGCCGGCTCGACCGGCTCGCCGAGGACCGGGCCGGGGTGGGTGCCGCGATCGCCGAGTCCCTGCGGTTCACCGTCCCGTCTCCGGTGATGCTGCGCAGCGTCGCCGTCGACACGGCGGTGGGCGGCGTCCGGGTGCGGGCCGGTGAGCGCGTGGTCATCGCCACGATCTCGGCGGCCAAGGACTTCGGCCCGTTCGACCCGGACCGCCCGCACTCCCCCGCCGTGCGGCAGCTCTGGTTCGGCGCGGGCCCCCACTTCTGCCTGGGGATGCCCTTGGCCGAGGCCGAGATCCGCGCCGTGCTGGACGCCGTGCTCGACAGCGCCCCGCTCGTCGTGGTCGACCGCCGCGCCGCGCGGCGGGTGCTGATCCCCGGTTACGAGAGGCTGGTGCTGCGCCGTGGCTGACGACCTGCTGGTCGACGTCCTGCACGCCGCCCGCGACCACGGCCCGGCCCCGGCGCTGACCGGGGCGGGCGGCCGGACGCTGACCTACCGCGAGCTGTCCGGCAAGGTGCTGGCCACCGCGCACCGCCTGCGCGAGCGGGGGTTCGCGCCCGGCACCCGGATGCTGTTCTCGGTGCGACCGGGCCCGGACGCGATCGTGCTGGCGCTGGGCGCGGTGGCGGCCGGCGGCACGGTGGTGTTCGTCGACCCCGGCGTGGGCCCGGAGCTGTTCGCGCGCCGGCTCGACCTGGCCGGGCCGGGGTGGGCCGCCGCCGAGTCGCTGCTCTACGCCGCGAGCGCGCCCGGACCGCTGCGCGCGCTCGCCCGCCGGCGCGGCGTGCTGCTGCCGGACTACGCGGCGCTGCCGGTGCGGCACATCAGGTCCGGCCCGTGGCTGCCCGGCGTGCCGTGGCGGGCCGTGTCGACCCGGGCGCTGTCCCGGCCGGTGCCGGACGCGCCGCTGCCCGAACCCGCTCCCGACCAGGACGCGGTCGTGGTGTTCACCTCCGGCACGACCGCCGCGCCCAAGGCCGTCGTGCACACCCGGGGTTCGCTCGGCGCGGCCCTGCGGGTGCTGGCCACGCGGTGCGCGCTGGGCCCGGACGCGCGCGTGCACACCGACCAGATGATGCTGGGCCTGCCCGCCCTGGTGGCCGGCGCGCACTGGACGATGCCGCCCTGCGGTTTCGCGCCCTCGGCCGACCCGGCGGCGCTCGCGGCCGGCCTGGACGGCGCGACGCACACGTTCCTGGTGCCGGCGGACCTGGCGGTGATCCTGGACAGCGGGGTGGCGCTGCCGGGCTCGCTGCGGCAGGTGCTGCTGGGGTCGGCCCCGGTGCTGCCGCCGCTGGTGCGGCGGGCGCAGCGGGCGCTGCCGGGCGTGGAGTTCCTGGCGGTGTACGGGATGACCGAGATCCTGCCGGTGGCGATCGCGACCGGCGACGAGAAGGTGCGGCACGGCGGCGACCTGCTGGGCCGGCCGCTGCCCGGCGTGTCGGCGCGGGTCGCGGAGGACGGCGAGCTGCTGGTCTCGGGCGCGAACATGTGCCGGGGCTACCTCGGCGAGCCGCCGATGACCGAGCACGCGACCGGTGACCTGGTGCGGCTGGAGGACGGCCGGCTGGTGCTCACCGGCCGCAAGAAGGACATGATCATCCGGGGCAGCACCAACGTCTACCCGGGCCTGCACGAACCGGCGGTCGCCGGGCTGCCGGGCGTGGCGTCGGCGGTGCTGGTCGGGGTGCCCGACGAGATCGGCGACGAGCGGATCGTGCTCGTCCTGACCGCGCTGCCCGGTACCGGGCCCGGCCTGGCCGACCGGGTGCGGGCCGCGCTGCCGGGCCTGATCGACGCGAGCGCGCTGCCCGACGAGGTCACCGTGGTGGACGAGCTGCCGGTCTCCGGGCGCCTGCGCAAGGTGGACCGCGCCGCGCTGCGCGCCCGGTTCACCCGATGACGCCCTCCACCACCCCGGCGGACGGAACCCGGCCGGTGGTGCGGCGGCTGGCGGTGACCGGTGCGACCGGGTTCGTCGGCGGGGCGGTCGCGCGAGCGGCGCGGGCGCTGGGCTGGGAGGTGCACGGCTACGGGTCGCGGGACTGGGACATCGCGCTCGGCCCGCTGGCCGACCCGCCGGAGGTCGACGCGGTGGTGCACGCGGCGGCGGCCGTCACCGACTGGGGCGACGACGAGCGGGTCCGCCGGGTGTCCGTGGACGGCACGCGGCACGTCGCCCGGACGTTCCCCGGCGCGCGGCTGGTGCACATCTCCTCGGCCAGCGTGTACGACCCGTTCGTGCCGACCGTGCACGCCCCGGAGTCCGCAGCGCCCGTGACCCGGTACCTGACCGCGTACGCGGCGGCCAAGGCCGACGCCGAACGCGTCCTGGCCGGCCGCCCGGACACCGTGGTGCTGCGACCGCACGCGGTGTACGGGCCGGGCGACCCGACGCTGCTGCCCCGGGTGCTCGGCGCGATCCGGGGCCGCAGCCTGGTGATCGTCGGGGACGGGCGGGTCTCGCAGTCGCTCACGTCGATCGACAACCTGGTCGCGGCGGCGCTGGCGGCGTGCACCGGGGAACCGGGCGTGTACAACGTGGCCGACGCCCGGCCCGTCGTCCTGCGGGACGCCCTGCGCGAGCTGCTGCGGGAACGCGGCCTGGACGTGCGGCTGCGCCACCTCCCGCTGCGGGCCGCGTGGCACGCGGCGGGAGTCGCCGAGTGGGCGTGGCGGCTGGCCGGGGCGGCGGACCCGCCCCGGCTGACCCGGTACGCGATCAGCCACCTCGGCTACGAGCGCACCCTGGACCTCACGGCGGCGCGGGAGGGCCTGGGCTACCGCCCGGCCGCGACGTCCTTCGCCGGCGCGGCGGCCTGGTGACCGGCGAGGGCGTCGCAGATCCGGTCCAGCGCGGTGCCGATCGGTTCCCGCACCACCTCGGCGGCGAGGTCGTCGTAGGGCGTCGGGTCGCGGTTGACCACCACCAGGTCGGCACCGGCCCGGACCGCGATCGCGCACAGCGACGCGGCCGGGTCCACCGTCAGCGACGTGCCCACGGCGAGGAACACCTCGGACGCGCCGGCGATGACCTGCGCCTGCCCGAGCACGTGCGGGTCGAGGTGCTGCCCGAACAGGACCACGTCCGGCTTGAGCACGCCGCCGCACGTCGGGCACGCCGGGTCGGCCTCGCCCCGGGCGAGCACCTCCTCGGTCGGCGTGGCGGCACCGCAGCCGGTGCACGTGGTGCCGCGCAGGGAGCCGTGCAGTTCGAGCACCTTTCCGGCCGGCACCCCGGCCCGCTGGTGCAGCCCGTCCACGTTCTGGGTCAGCACCCGGGTTGCGACTCCGGACCGGCTCAGCCGGGCCAGCGCGCGGTGGGCGGCGTTCGGTTCGGCACGCCACACGGGGTGGCCGGCGTAGGAGGACCACAGCCGGGCGCGCGCGTCGGCCGAGGACGTGAACCGGTCCAGGGTGAACGCGCCGACCGCTTCGGGGTCACTGGTCCACACCCCGTCCGGCCCCCGGTAGTCGGGGATGCCGGAGTCGGTGGAGATCCCGGCACCCGTGAGCACCCCGACCCGCTCGACCCGCCGGTTCCAGTCCATGGCGCCAGGCTAGGCACGCCCGCCACCGGCCCGCGACCGGATTTCCGGCTCCCCGCCCACCCTCTGTCCTGTCAGGACGGAGAGCGGACCGGGCTGCCGAAGTCGGTGACGGGTCCCAGCGGGCCGGTGTCGGCGGGCCGGTGTCAGCGGTCGAGGACGACGATCGGGATCAGGCGGTCGGTCTTCAGCTCGTAGTCCGCGAAGCCCGGTGCGTGCGCGACCAGGCCGGCGTACAGGCGGTCGCGTTCGGCGCGGTCCGCGATCACGGTGGCAGTGGCCTCGAACCGCTCCTCCCCCACCTCCACGGTCACCTTCGGGTCGGCCAGCAGGTTGTGGTACCAGGCAGGGTGCTTCGGGGCACCGGCGGCCGAGGCCGCGACCACCAGCCGGTCACCGTCGCGGGTGTACACCAGCGGCGTGAGGCGGGCCTCACCGGACCTCGCGCCCACCGTGGTGAGCAGCAGCAGGTTCCGGCCCTCGAAGGGGCCGCCCACGACGCCCTTGTTGGCGCGGAACTCGGCCGCGATCTGCTCGTTGCGGTTGCGCCGTTCCTCGGTCATGCGGAGTCGTCCTCTCGTGGCGGGTCCCGTGCCGCAGCCGTCCCGGACGACGCCGAACGATCCCGAGCCGGGTCGGTCGTTCTGCACGCCCTCCACGACGAACCGGGACACTCGCCAGGAAGTGTACCGACGGCCGGCCCGCGTCCCACCTCTTGGTCGCCGCGCCCGGAGCGGGCCGCAGGTCCACAGGGGAACGTCCACAAGGGTGGGACGCGTGCCGCAGATCCCGCAGCGGCAGGGCGAAGCCGCGTCCACGGGCTGCGCCGCCGCCTTCGGGGTAGTGCGGACCACACCCGCGCCCTCACGTTGGACACCGCGCAGATCCCCTCGTTAACCTGGGCGAACTGGGTTTCGAGGAGACGAGCGGGCACGGTCTTGGGTGAGGAGAACGCGCAGGAGGGCCGGGTCCGGCACCGCCTGCGGGACGCGGTCCGCTCCTGCGGCTACCTCGTCGTCAGCTTCGGCTGCGCCCTGGCGTCGATGCTCACCCTGGTGCTGCTGCCCACCCTGGCGATCGGCCTGGGCCTGCTGCTGGTCGGCGTGTTCGCCCTCCCCTGGCTGGCCGGCGCGCTGCGGCTGCTGGTGGGCTTCGACCGCCGCCGGATCGCCCGCTACCTGGGCGTCGCCCTGCCGCCGCCGTACCGGCCGCACGAGGGTCCCGCCTCGGCCCGGTGGGCCACCGTGCTCACCGACCCGGCCACCCGACGCGACGTCGCCTGGCTGCTGGTCAACGTGGTGGTCGGCCTGCCGCTCGGGATGGTCGGCCTGGTGCTGTCCTCGGGCGCGGTCGTCGGGCTGACCGTGCCGCTGTGGTGGTACCTGATGCCGGCGGAAGCGCCGGTCTCCCTGGTCTACCCCGTCACGTCGTGGCCGGCCGCCCTCGGGGCGTTCGCCCAGGGCCTCGGGTACCTCGTGGTGGCGGTGCTGGTCGCGCCGCCGCTCGCGCGGGCGCACGCCCGGGTGGGCCGGCGGCTGCTGTCGCCGGCGCGCGGCGGCCGGGCGCGGCTGGTCGAGCAGGTGGCGAAGCTGTCGGTGAGCCGGGCCGCCGCGCTCGACGCGCACGGCATGGAGCTGCGCCGGATCGAGGGCGCCCTGCACGACGACACGCAGAACCGGATCGTGGCGGTGTCCATGCACCTGGGGATGGTGGAGAACGCACTGCGCCGCGACCCGGACAGCGCGCTGCCGCTGGTGCTGCGCGCGCAGGACGCGGCGACCGACGCGCTGGCAGGGCTGCGCGAGGTGGTGCGCGGCATCTACCCGCCGATCCTGGCCGATCGCGGCCTGGCCGGGGCGCTGACCTCGCTGGCGTCGCACTCGGCGGTGCCGTGCGAGCTGGACCTGGTGGACGTGCCGCGCGCGCCGGCCGCCGTGGAGGCGGCGGCGTACTACGTGGTGTCCGAGGCGCTGACGAACGTGTCGAAGCACAGCGGGGCCGGGTCGGTGCGGGTCCGGGTCGCGGGCGACGGCGGCAACCTGCTGGTCACCGTCACCGACGATGGCCGGGGCGGCGCGCAGGCCGGGCCCGGCCGGGGGTTGACCGGGATGCGCCGCCGGGTGGAGGCGTTCTCCGGCGCGATGGCGCTGAGCAGCCCGCCCGGCGGTCCGACCGTGCTGGAGGTGGTGCTGCCGTGCGCGTCGTGACCGTCGAGGGCGACGGGCTGCCGGACGTGGCGGTGGTCGACGTGCGGCTCCCGCCGACCCACCGCGGCGAGGGCCTGCGCACGGCCGTCGAGGCGCGTCGCCGGCGGCACGGGCTGCCGGAACCGGTGTCCGCGCACGTGCCCGCCTACCTCGACGGCGCGGCACGCTGAGCACCTTCGCGCCGAGCCCGTCCAGGCCCGGCCCGGCCTGGATCAGGACCCGGCGGCGCGCACCACGTCGGCCAGCGGCGTCGCGGGGTGGCCGGTGAGGCGTTCGACGTCGTCGGTCACGTCGGACAGCTCGCCCTTCGCGATCGCGGTGTAGGTGGACACCCACGCGTCGACCATCCAGTCCGGCGCGTTGTACGGCGCACGCGACTGGTAAGCCTGTTCGACGGTCTCCCGCTCGTAGACGGCGCGGCGTCCGGTGACCTCGGTCAGGATCGCGGTCACCTCGTCCAGCGTCAGCGCCTCCGGCCCGGTCAGGCTGTAGACCGCGCCCGCGTGCTCCGGTGCGGAGCGCAGCACGGCGACGGCGGCGTCGGCGATGTCGTCCAGCGCGACCACGGACACCCGGCCGTCCCCGGCCGGGCCCCGGATCACGCCGTCCTGGCCGGCCATCGACGGCATCAGGTCCGCGTACATGTTGTCCCGCAGGAAGGTGTGCGCCAGCCCGCTCGCCCGGATGTGCTGCTCGGTCGCGTAGTGGTCGCGCGCCAGGGTGAAGGTCGCGTTCGGCGACGCGCCGAAGAACGAGATGTAGACCAGGTGCCGCACACCGGCCTCGGCCGCCGCGTCCACGAACGCCCGGTGCAGGTCGACCCGGTCGGCCGCCTCCGGCGCGGACACCATCAGCACCCGCTCGACGCCGTCGAGCGCGGCCCGCACCGCCGCGCGGTCGCCGTAGTCGCCGGCCACCGCCGTCGCGCCCGCCAACTGCGGGGCACGCGCCGGGTCGCGCAGCACGAGCCGCTGCGGCACGCCGGCGTCGGCGAGCCGGCGGGCGACGCGCCCGCCCAGCCGTCCGGTCGCCCCGGTGACCGCGATGGTCGCGGCCCCGTCGGCGGACCCGGTGCCGGCGTCGGATCGGGTGGGCTGCTCGGTCATGCGGGCTCCCTACGGGTCGTGCGCGGGCGGTGTGCCCGACCGGGGTGGGCACACGAGCAGGCTAGCCGCACCGACCGGTTCCGGCAGCGCCCGGCACGCCCGGTGCCCTTCCTGCGTTGTGCGGCCGGTCCGGGAGGAGAACCCTGGAACGCTCCCCTGGTGAGAGGAGCCGACCGCATGTCCCGATTACCGCTGTCGACCGGAGCGCTGCTGCTGACCGCCGTGCTGGCGCTGGGCGTGTCGACCGGGCCGGCCGCCGCCGACGGCACCGACCCGCCGGATGCCTCCAGACCCGTGCCGACCGACACCACCCCGCCCGCAGAACCCCCAGCCCCCACCGGGAACCCACCCGCCCAGAACACGCCCGCTCCCCCGGACCCCGCGCCCGCGCTCGCCGCACCCGGCGTCGACCTGCGGATCGCGGTCGTCTACGAGAAACCGGCGTACTTCGCGCACGAGGTCGTCCGGGCGCGGGCGACGGTGACCAACGTCGGGACGGCCACCGCGACGGGCGTCACCGTCACCTCGACCGGAAACATCGACAGCCACCACTGGACCGGCTTCGGGTGGCCGGGCGTCACCCTGGCCCCCGGCGGGTCCGCCGAGGGCACCGCGAGCGGCTACGCGGGCTTCCCGAACGACGGCGAGGTCCGGCTCACCGTCACCGCGACCGCCACCGAACCCGACACCGCACCCGCCGACAACACGGTGGACGCCGCGGTTCCGCTGGGCGTGCTGCGCGGTGCCTACTCGGGTGTCGTCTACGGCGACGGCGACGGCAACGGCGCGATGGACCCGGGCGAGGCCCTGCCGGGCCTGGAGGTGCGGCTGCAAGGCGGCCACCCGTGGGCCCGCTACACCGCGCGCACCGACGCGAACGGCCGCTTCTCCGCATCGACCCTGCCGGTCGGCCGGTACGTCGTGGAGTTCGACGGACCCACGTGGTGGTTCCCGGGCCTCTCCGTCGAAGTGGACGACGTGGACGACCCTGACGTGCTGATCCGGGGAACGCACCAGGTGGCGGGACGACTCACCGCGACTGCGGCGTTCACCGCGCCGACGTACGCCGTGGGCGACCTCGCCGTGATGAACCTGACCGTGACCAACAGCGGCACCGCGGCGATCCGGACGCTCAAGGCGGTGTGCTACGCCGATGTCGGCACGGAGGCGGACCTCGGCGAGCTGGGCCGGGAGGACGGCACCACCCTGCCCGGCGGGACGACGAAGTCCTACCCGGTCCGCTACCGGATCACCGCTGCCGCAGCGGAGTCCGGGCACCTGCGGGTGGACTGCGTGCTCGGTGCCCCGCCGGTCGGCAACGGCGAGATCAAGGCAGGCGACACGGCCAGGGTGCCCGGGGCGCGCGCCACCCGGTCCGCCGGCCGGCTGGTGCAGGGCCTGTCGCACGCCACGCCGTGCGGCCCGTGCCGGCCGCCGACCGCCCCGCTGGTCGGGGTGAAGGTGTACCTGCGCAGCCAGCTCACCGGCCAGGTGGTCGCCCGCGCGGTGACCGACCCGCAGGGCGTGTTCACCTTCCACGACCTGCCCGCCGACCTGTACGACTTCGGCGTCGTCGGGCCGTGGAAGGCACCGGCCACCTACGTGGTGAAGGGCGGCGACAACAGCTCGGTGCCGACGCTCGTCTTCGTCGTGGCAGGCCCCGACCAGCCCGACCCCGACGCCGACCCGGACACCGGTCCGCCGCCGGGCGGGGCACCCGCGCCGCCCGGTGCCGAACCGGACGCCCTGGCCCGGACCGGAACCGGCCTCGACCGGCTCGCGCTGACGGGCGTGCTGCTCCTGCTGGTGGGCGCGGCACTGGTCACCCGCGCCGGCAAGCGCGCCTGACCGTCCCGACCGGACGGCCGGGCGGTCGCCGCCCGGCCGTCAGGGCGTCCCGGCCAGGCTGGGTGCCGGAGTGGAAGCGTTGCGCGGCAACAGGAAGGGCGTGGCGAGCAGCAGCACGCCGGCGGCGGCGACCGCAGCGCGGAGACCGAAGACCCCCGCGAGCACGCCCCACGAGGCCGTCAGCAGGGCGATGGACGCGTTGCCCGTCACCGACCACGCCGCGAGGGTGCGGGCGACGCGGTCCGTGGCGGTGTGCTGCAAGCGGTGGGTGGCCAGGACCGGGTTGAACGCGCCCATGCACGTGACGAGCCCGAACTGCACCACCAGGACGAGCACCAGGCCGCCGGTGCCGGGCCCGACGAACACCAGCCCCAGCGACCAGCACGCGCGCAGCGTCCCGGCGACCCGCAGCACCCGCCCCGCCCCGAAGCGCGCCACGAGCGGCCGGGCCAGCCGGGCGCCGACCAGCCCGCCGACGCACGGCAGCCCGAACGCGAGCCCGTACTCCCAGGGCGTGAACCCCAGCGGGCCGAGCATGAGCAGCGCGACCGGCGGCGCGGTCGCCATGATCAGGCCGTTGACCAGCACGGTGTTCACGAACAGCGGGCGCAGCGTCGGGTGCCGCAGGATGGTGCGCCACCCTTCGAGCACGTCACCGACGCGCAGCCGCGCCCCCGATCGCACCGGACGCGACTCCTCCCCGCCGGCCTTGGCCCCGGAGGCTTTGATGCCGGCCGCCGACAGCAGGTAGCTGACGGCGTTCGCGCCGACCGTGACCACCGGGCCGAGCAGTCCGGTCAGCAGGCCGCCCAGCGGTGGGCCGAGCGCGGTAGTGGTCCACGTCGTGGACTCGAACCGGCCGTTCGCGAGCAGCAGCTCGTCGTCGCGCAGCAGCCCTTTGAGGTAGGCCCCGCTCGCCGCCCGGAAGGCGATGTCCGCCGCCGCGACCACGACGGACACCACCACGAGCTGGCCGAGCCCGAGCCACCCGAGCGCGAACGCCACCGGCACGCTGCCCACCGCGACGAACCGGACCAGGTCGGTGGCCACCATCACCGGCCGCTTGCGCCGGAACTCCACCCACGGCCCCAGCGGCACCGCCGCCACCGCACCCGCCGCGCGACCGACCGCCGCCAGCACCGACACCTCGGCCGGACCGGCGTGCAGGACGAGGACCGCGACGAGCGTGAAGGCGTCGAACGCCAGGAAGGTGCCGAACGAGCTGACCGCGTACGCCGCCCACAACCACCCGAACCCCCGCCCCATCCGGGGGATCCAACCGGTCGGCGGCCCTGCGGATCAAACAACCGCCGGGACACCGCCCACAACCGGTGGTTGTGCGGCCGGGACGTGCCGTCCACGCGGGCGGTCGGCGGGCTAGGGTGCTGCGCCGTGGACCTCGATGCCGTGCGCACCTTCGTGGCCGTCGTGGACGCGGGCCGGTTCCAGCGGGCGGCCGAGGACCTCGCGGTGTCCCAGCAGGCGGTGTCCAAGCGCGTCGCCGCGCTGGAGCGGGAGCTCGGCGTGCGGCTGCTGACCCGGACCGCGAGCGGCGCGCGGCCGACGGCGGACGGTGAGGCGTTCCTGCCGCACGCCCGTGAACTGCTCGCTGCGGCGCGTCGGGCGGTGGCGGCGGTGCGGCCCGGCCGGCGACCGCTCCGGGTCGACGTGATCGGCCGCCGGCTCGCGCCGGCCGACCTGCTGCGCGACTTCCACCGCGCGCACCCCGAGGTCGAGCTGCGCGCGGTGACCCTGCACGACGCGGACGCGGCGGTCGACGCCCTGCTGTCCGGCACGGTCGACGCGTCGTTCCGCGCGGTGACCAAGCCGCCGGAGGGGATCGCGGCGGCGCGCGTGCTGGACGAGCCGATCAGGCTGCTCACCGGCCCGCGCCACGAGTTCGCCGACGCCGGCGCGGTGACGCCGGCGGACCTCGCGGGGCACCGGATCTGGATGCCCGGCGTCGCGCCGGGCACCGAGTGGGGCGCGTTCTACGAGGAGTTCGCCGCCGCGTTCGGGTTCACCCTCGACCCGGTCGGCCCCCACGGCGGCACCGAACCCCTGCTGGACGTGCTCGCGCGCTCGACGGACCTGGTCACGTTCGTGGGTGACCAGACCCGCCTGCTCTGGCCCGCCGAGTACGACCTGCGCCGCACCGACCTGCACCGCCCGACGCCGGTCTACCCGCACTCGGTGCTCTGGCGGGCCGACAACCCGCACCCGGCACTCGCCGCGCTGCGCGCCCACCTCACCTCCCGGCCCTCCCAACCCGACACCTGGACGCCCGCCCGGCTCACCCCGCGTGCCCGCGACCGCCCACCGACGCCATCCCGCCCAGCGCGGTGACCGGGTCCCGACCGGACTCCACCGCCTCACGGGTCTCCTCGGCCACCAGGTCGGCGTTGATCTGCGCACCCGCCGCCGCACCGGCCGCAGCCGACGCGCCGACCTGCGCGACCGGGTCGGTGGCGTTGCCCGCGACCCACACGCCGGGCACGTCGGTCCGGCCGGCCGGGTCGGCCGGCAGGTGCTCGCCGACGCCGGCCGGGTGCTCGACCGGGCGCAGCCCGATCCCCTCCAGGAACCCGACGCGGGCCACCGCGCGCGGCGCGACGACGAGCGCGTCCCGTGCGACGACCGTGCCGTCGACCAGGCGCACGCCGGCCAGCCGGTCGTCCTCGGTCTCCACGGCGGCCACCGCCCCGGGGACGACGCGGACACCGCGCGCGGCGAGCCGTTCGGAGTCTTCGGCACCGGGCGGCACGCCGTCGGCGAAGAGCACGACGTCGTCGGTGAGCTGCCGGAACAACAGCGCCTGGTGCACCGACACCGGACCGCGTGCCAGGACGCCGACCGCCCGGTCGCGGAACTCGTAGCCGTGGCAGTAGGGGCAGTGCAGCACGTCGCGGCCCCACCGCTCGCGCAGCCCGGGCACGTCGGGCAGCTCGTCGGCCAGTCCGGCGGCGACCAGCAGCCGCCGTGCCCGGACGGTCCGCCCGTCCGCGAGGGTCACCGCGAAACCGCGCTCGGCGAACGCCACCGCGTCGACCCGGCCGGACACCACGCGGCCGCCGTAGGACCGGACCTCCTCCCGACCCCGTGCCAGCAGCTCGGCGGGCGGGGTGCCCTCCCGGCCCAGCAGCCCGTGCACGCCGTCGGCCGGGGCGTTGCGCGGCTCGCCGGCGTCGACCACCACCACCGCGCGCCGCGAGCGGGCCAGCATCAGTGCCCCGTTCAGGCCGGCGGCCCCACCGCCGACCACCACCACGTCGTAGCTGTCTCCCAGCGACTCGGTCATCTCGACCACCTCCGCGACCCACCATGCGAGTCCGGTCGGGACACTCGCAAGTCCGCTTGCCGTTCCGGCAAGCTCAGAGGCCGGGCCAACCCCGGCGCAGGTGGGTGAAGGCGGTGTCCAGGGCGGCCCGGGGGTCGGCTGCGGGGCCGGCCAGGTCCGGGATCTCCAGCACGTACCGGGCCAGCAGGCGCAGCGACAGGTCATCGGGGTCGCGCCCGGTCTCGGCGGCGATCACCCCGGCGAGCACGGCCTCGTTGTCGGTCCACAGCCTGCGGGCGTACGCGCGCAGCGCGGGCGTCTCGACCACGAGCCGGGTGCGCCGCCGGTAATCGGCGTCCGCGTCGGCGGCGAACGGGCCGCGCGTGGCGAGGAAGTCGCGCAGCGCGTTCAGGACCGAGCCGCCCGCCGGCCGCTCGCGGACCGCCGCGCACAGCGCCTGCGCGCGCTCGCCACCGTCGCCCAGCACGAGCGCTTCCTTCCCTCCCGGGAAGTGCGCGAACAGCGTGGACACCGCCGTGTCCGCCGCGTCGGCGATCTCGGTGACGGTCACCTGGTCGAAACCCCGTTCCAGGAACAGCCGCAGCGCCGCGTCGGCCAGGGATTGCCGGGTCGCCGCCTTCTTGCGCTCGCGCCGGCCCGGGACCGGAGTGTTCGCCATGCGGCACACCGTAACAGGAATGACTACAAAGTCACAGTGATAGCAAACTCGGAACGACTCCGATTACTCTGGCCGGGGTGAGCCGACCCGACACCGCCCGACCCGCCTGGGACGTCCACCGACTCCCGGCCTCGACCGGCCGGACCTTCCTGGTGACCGGCGGCAACGCCGGCATCGGCTACTTCGTCGCCGAACAGCTCGCCGGGACCGGGGCCGAGGTCGTGCTCGGCAGCCGGGACGCGGCCAAGGCCCACGCCGCGATGACCGCCATCCGGGCCCAGGTCCCCGGCGCGCGGCTGCGGCACCTGCCGCTCGACCTGGCCGACCTGCCGTCCCTGGCCGCCTCGGCGGCCCTCGCGCCGGCCGGGCTGGACGCGGTCGTGCTGAACGCGGGCGTGCTGCTCGACGACCCGCGCCGCCGGGAGACCCCGCAGGGCCACGAGCTGACGTTCGCCACCAACCACCTCGGGCACTTCGCGCTGACCGCCCTGCTGGCACCCGCCCTCGCCCCCGACGCGCGGATCGTCACCACCGGCAGCTTCACCGCCAAGTCCGCGCGGCTCGACTTCGCCGACCTCATGAGCGCGCGGGACTACCGCCCCAAGCCCGCCTACGTGCGGTCGAAGCTCGCGCAGGTGCTGACGGGCTTCGAACTGGACCGCCGGCTGCGCGCCGCAGGGTCCGCCGTGCGCAGCGTCGTGGTGCACCCCGGCGGCGCGCTCGACGGCCTCACCCCGTCCCGACCGCCCGTGCACGCGGGCCGCTCGCCCCACGTGCTGCCCGCCGGCCTCCTGCTGCACGGCAAGCACGCCGGCGCGTGGAGCGCGGTCCGGGCCGTGCTCGACCCGGACGTGCGGGGCGGCGAGCTGTGGGGGCCGCGCGTCGCCGGGATGCGCGGCCGACCCCGCCGGGAGCGCGTGCGCGGGCCGTTCGCCGACCTCGACGCGGCAGCCCAACTGTGGGCGATCAGCGCCGACCTCACCGGCACCGACCCCGACTTCCCCTCCACGGCCGGGCACCGCGACCCCCGCGCGTGAGCGGCACCGTCTCAGGTTCCGTCGTCCCCGTGGCGCTCCGGCAACCGGCGTCCGAGCGCCACGCAGCGAGGTCACGGCTCACCCGACCGGGTCGGCGGATCAGCCTTCCGAGATCTGGCCGGGGTGCGGGCGCGGTGGCAGGTTCGGCCCATGGCACCTGGGAAGGCCCTGCGCGCGGCGATCGCGGTCCCCGGCACCACCCCGGTGGTCGGCGTGTTCGACCTGCTGTCCGCCTCGATCGCGGCCCGGCACTACGACGCGCTGTTCGTGTCGGGCTTCGGCTTCGCCGCGTCGCACTACGGCCTGCCGGACATCGGGTTCATCGCGTGGCCGGACGTGGTGTCGTTCGTGCAGCGGCTGCGCCTGGCGTTCCCGGAACACCACCTGCTGGTCGACATCGACGACGGGTACGTCGACGTCGAGGTGGCGCGGCACGTGGTGCGCGCGCTGGAACAGGTCGGCGCGTCCGGCGTGGTGCTGGAGGACCAGCGCCGACCCCGGCGCTGCGGGCACGTCGCGGGCAAGCAGGTGCTGCCGCTGCCCGACTACCTCGACAAGCTCGACGCCGTCCTGGACGCCCGCACCGACCTGGTCGTGGTCGCCCGCACCGACGCCACCGACGAGGCGGAGATGGCCCGCCGCGCCGCCGCGTTCGCCGCGACCGACGCGGACGCGGTGCTCGCGGACGGCATCCCGTCGACCGCCGCGATCCGCCGGGTGGTCGCCGAGGCCGCGCCGAAACCCCTGGTCTTCAACCAGATCGCGGGCGGCAGGTCGCCCGCGCTGTCGCTGTCGGACCTCACCGCACTCGGCGTGGGCGTGGCGATCTACAGCACCCCTTGCCTGTTCGCGGCGCACCGGGCCGTCGACGACGCGCTGACCCGCCTGCGCGCCGAGGACGGCCGGCTCCCGGCGGGCTCGATCGGCGTGGCGGAGTCGCAGGGCCTGCTGGAGCCCAACCTCGGCCGGCGGCCGGTGCCCGCGCCGCGCCGGGAGTCGGTGCCTGGTCGCGGCGCGCGGGCGGGCGCCACCTAACATCCGCGGGGTGACCACGGGAACCCCGCCCGACCTGTCGGTGCTGCACGCCGACCCGGCCGGCGCACGACCGCCGTCGACCCCGCTGCCGCCGGGCCGGTTGGTGGTGTCCTCCGAGGAGAACGGCAACGACCGCCCGCTGCTCTGGCTCAGCGACGGCCCGCCCCGGTTCGGGCTGTGGGACGCGCTGCGCGCCGAACACGCCGAAACCGGCCTGTGGCCGCTGCTGCTGGAACCGCTCGGCGACGACGACTCGTTCCGCCCGTGGGGCGACGGCGAGCTGTGGCCCTCCGACATGTCCGCGCCCGGCGACCACGACCCGGCCGCGCTGCTGGCCGGCTGGTGGGCCGCGCACACCGCACCCGAGGAGCCGGACGCAGAGGAGTCGAACACCGGGGAGCAGGACACCGATCAGCGCCCGTCGACCACCGCGCCGTTCGGCCGCGCGTGGCCGGGCCTCGCGCCGGCGCCGCCCGCCCGGACCGACCCGGACCGCGCCGCCGCCGAGGCCGCCGACGTGCTGGCGTCGGTCAAGGACGAACTGCGCCTGGGCCTGGTGGCCGCCGGGCGCGGTGCGGACGCGCTGACCGCCGTCGGCTGGACCGGCCCGGCCAACTACACCGGCGACACCGCCGAGATCTCCGCCGTGCTGCGCGACTGGGAGGACCGCTTCGGCGCCCGGGTGGTCGCGGTCGGCTTCGCCACGCTCTACCTCAGCGTCGGCAACCCGCCGTCGACCCCCGAGCACGCCCTGCGGGTCGCCGCCGAGCACTTCGCGTTCTGCCCGGACAACGTCTGGCAGGGCGGCGTCGCCACGCTCGCCGACTACGCGGAACGCTTGGTGGACAGCGAGGTGTGGGCGTTCTGGTGGGACTGACGCGGGACGGGGCGTTGCGCGGGGGACGCGCGTGACCCGCGCGCTGCGCGCCCGGTGGGACGACGGGCAGACGGCGGCGGTGATGGCCGGGCTGCGGGCGGACCTGGCGCACCGCCGGTCGTCGCCCGCCGCCCCGTTCGCGCCGCCCGACTCGCCGTTCGGGTCCACACCGGACGGTCGGCTCGACTACCGGGGCCTGCGGCTGACCGAGCCCATCCGGTACGCACGGGCGACCGGCCTCGACCTCACCGCCGCGACCGTGGTGGACGGCGGCCGACTGGACTCGGACTTCACGTCGTGCGCGTTCGACCGGGCCGTGCTGCGCGGCACGTACGTGGGCCGCTCGTTCGCCCGGTGCTCGTTCCGCGAGGCCCGGCTCGACCGCTGCCGGCTGCCCTCGGAGTTCACCGACTGCTCGTTCGAGGGCGCCCGCCTGCGCGGTGCCGTCGCGTCGGGCCGGACCTTCACCCGGTGCGACTTCACCGGTGCCGACCTGCACGGCAGCCACTTCGACCACTGCACGTTCGTGGACTGCGCGTTCGAGGGCATCACGACCGGCGCGGCCTCGCTGGGCGGCATCACGTTCGTCGGCGGGGTCGACCTGGCGGTGTTCACCGACACCGTGCTGGACCACGTCACCGTGCGTTGAGACCTTCGCGCGGGACCGGTTGCCCGGACCTCCCCGCGCCCGCTATACATGGCCTGATACATGCACAGATGGCCATGTGTTGATGAGATGGGGGTAGTCGGGTGCAGGCGATCGGACAGCGGGACATCGGGCAGCGGGCGGCGGAGTTCGAGCGGATGTGCCGGCGCGGGGAGGCGGCCGGCGTGCGGTTCCACACCTGCGGGCAGGGGGAAGCCGTGCTGCTGCTGCCCGGCGGCGCGGGCATCGGCATCAGCTGGCTCGACCTGGCACTGGCGCTGCGCGCCGACCACCGCGTGCTCACCGTCGACTACCCCGCCACGCCGACCACCCTCGCCGAGCTCGCCGACGCCGTGCGGGCCGTGCTGGACGCCGAGGGGCTCGACCGCGCGCACGTCGTCGGCCAGTCCGCCGGCGGGATGCTCGCCGAGGTGCTCAGCCGGCGCGCGCCCGACCGGGTCGCGTCTCTGACGTTCAGCGGCACCGGGCTCTACGGCGCAGAGGACGTCGAGCGGTTGACCGGCAGGCTCGCCGCCATCCGGGACGCCCCGTGGGAGCAGACGCTCGACGCCGCGCGGACGGCGTTGCGCGCGGCGTGGCAGGACTCCCCCGACGCCGACTTCTGGATCGACCAGGTCGAGGCCGCCTACCGCCGGATCGGCCGCGACGGCGTGGCCAACTCCTACGCGATGCTGGTCGACCTCGCCCGCAACTCCGCCGGGCTGCACCCCTCCTCCTGGGACGGCCCGGTGCTGGTGCTCGCCGCCGCCGACGACCCGCTGATCACCCCGCTGCACCGGCAGCGGCTGCTCGACCTGCACCCCGGCGCGCGGGTGCGGGTCTTCCGGGACGGCGGCCACTCGCTGCTGCTCACCCGACCGGACGAGTACCTGGCCGAAGTGACCCGGCACCTGCGCGCGACGGGCTGAGCCTTGCGGATCAGCGGGGCTGGGCCGGGCGGCCGACACGGGCGTGGCATACGATGCGTCCACCACCGGGCCGGACCCGCTTCCGGTGTGGCTCACACCGGCCCTCGGCACGACGCGGGGAGGTCGTCACGGCAGCCGTCAAGGCCCCGGAGGCACCGCGCCCGCACCCGGTCCGCCACGCCCTGGTCCGCTACCGCCGGTCGCTGAGCAGCGTCGGGCTGGTGTTCGCCCTGGTGTTCTTCGCCTGGTCGATGACCCCGTCGCTGCTGCCGCGCGCGTGGTACCTGCAAGGCGTCGCCACCGGCATCTGCGCGGCCACCGGCTACCTGCTCGGGGTGGGCGTCGCCCGGCTGGTCCGCCGGATCGGCTACCACCCCGACTGGTCGCCGCTGGCCCGCTACCGGGGCAACGTGGCGCTGGGCGCGGTGACCTGCGTCTACGTCCCGGTCGCGCTCGGCCTGGGCGCGCACTGGCAGGAGCAGGTCCGGCGGCTGGTCGGCGTGCAGGCCGACGAGGAGTACTACTACGGGCTGGTGCTGGCCATCGCGCTGCTGGTCGCCGTGGCGCTGCGCGAGGTCGGACGGCTGCTGCGGCTGGCGTCGCGCCGGGTCGGCGCGTGGGGCTCGCGGTACGTGCCGGCCCGGATCGCGCGGCTGGCCGGGGTCGTCGTGGTGGCCGTGCTGACCGTGCTGGTGGTCAACGGCGGCCTGGTCACCGGGTTCCTGGCGGTGGTCAACAGCATCGCCGCCCAGGCCGACCGGGGCGACTTCCCCGGAGTCGTGCGGCCGACCGCCGCCGAGCGCTCCGGCTCGCCCGGGTCGCTGGTGCGGTGGGAGTCGCTGGGCAAGGAGGGCCGCGCGTTCGTCGCCGGCGGCCCCGGCGCGGACCAGCTCGCCGCGTTCTCCGGGCGGCCCGCGCGCACGCCCGTCCGCGTGTACGGCGGGCTGTCGTCGGCGGGCTCGCTGCGCGACGTCGCGGCGCTGGTCGTCGCCGAGCTGGAGCGCACCGGGGCGTTCGACCGCGAGGTGCTGGCCGTCGCCACGACCACCGGCACCGGCTGGGTCGACCCGGCGATCGCCGAGGCGCTGGAGTACGTCGAGGGCGGCGACACCGCGATCGCCGCCCTCCAGTACTCCTACCTGCCGAGCTGGGCGGCGTTCGTGGCCGACCGGAACAGCCCGCGCGCGGCGGGCCGGGAGCTGTTCGACCAGGTGTACGCGGCCTGGCAGCTCCGGCCGGTGGACCGGCGGCCCCGGCTGGTCGCGTTCGGCGAGAGCCTGGGCTCGTTCGGCGGCCAGGCCGCGTTCAGCGGGCTCCAGGACATGACCACCCGGACGTCCGGCGCGCTGTGGGTCGGCACGCCCAACTGGACCGAGGTGTGGGACGAGCTGACCGCCGCGCGCGACCCGGGCTCGCCCGAGCGGGTGCCGGTGGTCGACGGCGGTGCCGCCGCGCGGTTCGCCGCCCGGCCCGAGGACCTCGACCTGGGCACGCCGTGGGGTGCGAGCCGGGTCGTGTACCTCCAGCACGCCACGGACCCGGTGGTCTGGTGGTCGACCGACCTGCTGACCCGGCCGCCGGACTGGCTGGAGGAACCGCCGGGCCCGGACGTCAGCCCGGAGATGACGTGGCTGCCCGCCGTCACGTTCTGGCAGCTCACCATCGACATGGTGTTCGCCACCGACGTGCCGGCGGGCTACGGCCACCACTACGGGCCGGTCGAGGTGGCCGGCGCGTGGGCGCAGGTGCTGGGCCCCGCCGACTGGTCCGCCGACGACACCGCCCGGTACCGGCAACTGGTCGAGTCCCGGTGACCCGAGCCGGCCCGGGGTCGCGCCGGTCGGGTCAGGGCGTGAAGCGCAGCACGGCCGCGACCTCGCCGCCGCCAGGGACGTCCTCCCGGCGCACCGCCAGCACCCGGCCGTCGGTGAGCCACACCCGCCGGGCGATCTCGTCCAGCACGCCGTAGTCGACGCCGTTCGGCGCGTCGCGGAACTCGACCGCGCCGGTCTCCTCGTCCAGCCGGCCCGGGACGGTGGCGTCGATGTCCACGAACAGCGTGTCGACCGCGCCCATCGTCGCCAGCCGCGCCACGTCGGACACGTCGGTCGCGGTGCGGCCCTGCGACGTCCGCCGCTCGAAGACCTCGCGCAGCTCGGCGAGCCGCCGGGCGTGCAGCCCGTCGAGCACGACCCGCGCGGCAGCCACCAGCTCCTGGTCGGCAGCGGCCGTGCCGGGGTCGCCGACGCCGGCCGGGATGCCCTCCGCCGCGAGCCCCGGGTAGCTGCACACCGACCGGAAGATGCCGTCCAGCGGTTCGGCCGAGGCGAGGATCAGCGGCAGGTCCCGCCCGGCGAGCACGGGCCGCAGCGCGCGGTCGACCTGGCGGGCGAACTGCCGCACCCGGACCTTGTGCCCCTCGCCGCCCTGCACCCGGCCGGTCGGCGCGCGGTCCGCGCCGGCCGACCCGCCGACCGCGCCCGCCACGTCCGGCGGCATCCCCGGCACGGTCACCTCGTGCGGCAGCAGGTCGGGGACGACCTCCAGCAACCGCACCGACCCCTGGGTGAGCACCAGCAGGAACGCGGCCTGGGCGAAGGTGATCGACCGCAGCAGCGGCTTGACGTGGAACCGGTCGGACACCTCGGCCGCCGGCAGCAGGTGGTTGGGCAGCCGGAACGTGGTCAGCGACTCGGGCGTGACGAACACGGCCAGGCTGCGCGCCTGGTGGCGCCAGAACTCGTCGTCCTCGACCAGGTCCGCCAACTGCTCCTCCACCGCCGCCAGCGCGGCCCGCTCCACCCCGCTCGCCCGGAGCTGGTCGGCGGCCTCGCCGGCGAGGTTGCGCAGCTCGACCCGCTCGGCGTCGCCGGACGACTCGGGCCGGGTCGGCAGGTAGAGCGACACCCCGGCCGGGCTCCGGGTGGTCAGCAGGCGCTCGACCTGCTGCCGCGTCGGGATGTCGGTGTGCAGACCGGTCACGCGGCCTCCTTCGGGAAGGGTCCACTGTGGAGGGTAGCCCCGACCACCGACCCCCGCCGTCCGGAGCGCGCTGCGCGGTGGCAGTACCACGGCGAGAGCCGGGACCAGGCGATGGAAGGCCCGTTCTGTCGTCAGTCGGGTTGCCGACCGATCCGCGTGAACGGGTGAGCGTCCGTTCGACCGGTCGCGCCGATGCCCATCACCGCCGTTTCTCCGCCGAGGACAGGACGCGCGTGCGGACGTGGTGGAGGTAGTCGGCGGGGTCGTCGTGCAAGTCGTCCTGGGCACCGCGACGATGCAGTTCGAGATGCCCGTCGGGGTGCAGGCGCAGCGTGGTGGTGGCCCTGCGGACCGGGCCGGCCTCCTCGTCCGGCAGATCCAGGACGGGCGTGTCGGCGGAGAACGTCGTGAGGGCGTCGGCCGTGGTGGCGACCGGCTCGCCGCCGGTGCGGTTGGCGCTGCTGACGTAGAGGACCGGGAACGGGTCGAGCACCGGCAGCACGGCCTCCCAGCGGGCTCCGAACAGCAGCGCCCACCCGTCCCTGGTGGCCGGTGCCAGCCAGGCGGGAACCGCGTGCACCGGCACGAGCAGCGTCACGCGTTCCTCGACCAGCAGCCGCCGGGCCACCACGGCCAGGCCCGGGTCGGAGGCGGTCACTGCGGCCAGGGTGCCGGGGTGGTGGGCCCACACGGCGACGGCCTGGTCGAGCGGGCGGCCCTTGGTGCCGTTGACCGCCTGCGGGGTCGTCGCGGCCACGACGTGGGTCAGCGGCGCGGGATTGGGCAGCACCACGGCCGCGCCCGCGCGCAGGGCGTCGCGCGCGCCGGCGGGATCGACGATCACCGCTGCTCCCCCGTCGCGCGCAGGCCGTCGAGGTAGTCGGCGAAAGCCTGGTCGTCCACCACCGCCCGACCCTGCCGGTAGGCGCGGGACTTGACCCAGGCCATCGCCGTGCGCGCCCGTTCGGGGGTCAGTTCGTGGCCGAGCCGGGCGGCGACGGCCGTGACGACGCGGGCGCTGGCCAGGTGGGTGAGCACGACGCCCGGGGTGATGCCCAGCAGCCCGGGGTCGAACGGCTGGAACAGCTCCGGGTGCGCGAACGGCGTGCCGGTGGAGATCGTGCCGACGCCGGTGCCCACGACCGGTGTCGTCACGCCCAGCGGCACGCCGGTCTCCTCGGCCACCGCGCGGGCCAGGCCCGGCAGCCGGGTCAGGTCCGGGGGTGTCCACCACGGTTCGGCGTCCTCGCCGAGCAGGACCTTGGTGCGGTCGGCGCGGTAGGCCAGCAGGAACAGCAACTGCTCGGTGGCGACCAAGCCCGAGCGCTCGGCGACACCCAGCCACGACGAGGACACCACCCGCACGCCGGCGCGCAGCGCCTCCAGCGTGTTGGCCAGGCCCAGACCGAGGTCGTTGTGGGCGTGCGAGGCGAGCACGACCCCGTCCGCACGTGCGGCGGTGAACATGGCGGCGGCGTCGGCGGGTAGCTGGTCGCCCACCGTGTCGGCCAGGAACACCACGCCCGCGCCCGCAGCGGTCAACTCCCGCGCGTGGTCCGCGAGCAGGGCATGGTCGGCGCGGGAGGCATCCGCCAGGCACACGTCCACCGCGACCCCGCCGCCCCGCGCGTCGGTGACCAGCGCAGCACCGGCCCGCAGCGCTTCGGCGGCCGTGCGGTGGGTCATGACCTGGGCCATCGCCTCGGACGCGGGCACGACGAGCATCACCCGCGCGTGGGCGCTGCCCCGCACCGAAGCCACCGCCTGCCGCACGTCGGCGGCCGTGCCCCGGCAGACCGCGGCCACGCTCACCGCGCCCTCCGCCTCCACCGCGACCCGGCGCACCGCCTCGAACTCCTCCGCGCACACCGCCGGGAACCCCGCCGCGAACACCACGTGCCGGGGACCGTCCGCGCCGAACACCGCGCCCTGCTCCCGCGCCAGCCGCACCCGGAACTCCGCGCCCATCAACGTCTTGCCCTGGGCACCGTCCCGCGCGGCCTCCTCCCACAGCACGACCCGACAGGCCGACGCCGACTCCCGCACCACGTCCACCGGGGTCACCGCCACCTCCCATTCCACCCCACGAGTCATCCAGGGTGATCATCGTGTCCGCACGCGACCCGCCACGACATCACCCGATCGAGTACTCGCTCGTCGCAGTTCCGAGATCACTGCGGGCGCGCTACACCGCGTGGCCGTCGACCTGCTTGCGATGGCGATCCAGGACGCGCTCGACCAAGGACTCGGAAGCCCCGAGGTAGCCCGTCGGGTCGAGCAGCGAGCGCAGCGTTCCGGGCTCGACGTCGGCCAGTTCCGGCGCCTCCAGCAACACCTGCTCGAAGGGACGGGGGTCCAGGGCGATCCGGGCGAGGACCTTCTTGGCCGCCGCCTTGCCCAGGTGCGGCGCGAGGGCGACGTTGAGGCGTTCGGCGACGATGGAGCCGCCGGTCAGGTGCAGGTTGGTCGACATCGTGCCTGCGTGGACCCGCAGGCCCTCGACCAGTTCGGCAGCAGTGGCGGCGGCACCACCGGTGGTGCGCAGGCACTCGCGCAGGGGCTGCCACTCGGCGTGCCAGGCGCCGGCGGAGCGTTCGTCCTCGGCGACCACGGCCTGGGTGAGCACGAGGGCGTGGAGCGGTACTTGACGGGCTGCGGCGGTGATCATGGTGGCCAGGACCGGGTTCTGCTTCTGCGGCATGGCGGAGGAGACGCCTCGGCCCTCGGCGCCGGGTTCGGCGACTTCGGCGACTTCGGTGCGGGACATGCCCTGCACGTCGACGGCGATCTTGCCCAGGGCGGCGGTGACGATGGCGCACAGGGCGCCGATCTCGGCGACGGGGGTGCGCAGGGCGTGCCAGGGGACGACGGGTTCGGCCAGGCCGAGTTCCTGGGCGAAGCGGGCGGTCAGCTGTGCGGCGTGGTCGTGCCACTGCGTGGTGCCCGGCTGGGCGTCGGTCCGCGTGGCGTATTCGAGGTAGGAGGCCAAAGTGCCTGCGGCACCGCCGAGCTGTGCGGGCAGCCCGGTAACTCGCACCCGCCGGACGTGCTCGATCACGTCGAGGACGAGGGTCAGCCAGCCGGCGGCCTTGAGGCCGAAGGTGATGGGCACGGCGTGCTGGGTCAGCGTGCGGCCGGCCATCGGGGTCGCGCGGTGGGTGTCGGCGAGGCGGGCCAGGTTGCGGGCGACGTGGGTCAGGTGCTGGTCGACCCCGGCCAGGACCCGGGCGGCGATGAGCATCGCAGCGGAGTCCAGGATGTCCTGGCTGGTGCCGCCGAGGTGGACGTGCTCGGCGGCGGCGCGGTCGATGCGGGCGACTTCGGCGGTGAGCGCCTGCACCAGCAGCACGACCGGGTTGGCCGCGCCCCGGGCTCCCACCGCCAGGGCGTCCAGGTCGATGCGGTCGCCGCGTGCCGCCTCGGCGATCACGGCGGCGGCCTGGTGAGGGACGACGCCGAGGTGTGCCTGTGCCCTGGCCAGGGCCACCTCCACGTCGAGCATGGCTTGCAGCCAGGCTTCGTCGCCGGTGAGGTGGGCGGCGCTGCTGCCCGCCCAGACCGGTGCCAGCAGTCCCGTGTCGGTGCTGGTGGTCGTGCGCTCCATGTCGGTGCTCCTCATGCCGGTCGGGCGGCTCGGGTGGACGCCACACGGGTTCCGGTGGTGGCGTAGGCGTTGTCGACGGTGAGCACGGCGCGGGCGATCGCGTCGGCGTCACCGAGGATGACGGAGTTCACGCCCGGCCGGATGCCGGCGGCGGTGACCCAGTGGACGGATTCGGTGGGGACGCCGTACCCGAAGCGCCGGGGGTGCGGGCGGCCGTGGGCGTCGAGGACCCGGTAGGGCCGGGGAGTGACGGCGAGACCGCCCGTTTCGACGTCGCCGGTCGGGTCGGGGATGCGGTAGGGCGAGATGGCTCCGTCGGCGCGCAGCCTGGTGACCAGCTGGTCGTCGGTGGTGCGGATGTCGCCCTCGGGCAGGCGCGCTTCGATGAGGGTGGTGGCGACGACCTCCGACCCGTGCACCGAGGGCGAGGAGACCAGGAAGCTGCCGTCGGAGGAGTCGACGCGCATTCCGGGACCGACGACGTGGAGGATGCCCGCGTCGATCAGGGCGATCATCTCCTCGATGCGGCCGGCGGGTGGGCCGATGGACAGGTAGGCGTTGAGCGGGGTGTACCAGGCGAGCAGTTCGTCGCGGTAGGACGTGCCGGTGAGGCCGCTGTGGTCCACGACCAGGCGGATTTCGTTGCGCAGGTCGCGCAGCACGTCCAGGGCAGCCTTGACCGGGTCGCTGACGTTGCCTCTGCGGGCTTGGTGAACGTCGCGGTGCAGCAGGTCCAGCAACCAGGCGTGGAAGTGGTGCGGGGACGGGAAGCGGCGGTCGGCGTGCGGACGGGCGACCAGGTCCCAGTTCCAGCGCTCGCTGTCATCGATGCCGACGCGGTGCAGCAGCGCGGGTACCTCGTCGTCTGCGGCGGCGGTGTGGCGGGCGGCGAAGTCGGCGACGGCAGTGTCGCTGCGGCGGCCACGCAGCAAGGTGGTGTAGTAGACGTGTTCGACTTCGCGGGAGATCAGCGGCCACACGTCGGCGTGGAAGGTCACCGGTTCGCCCCGACTGACACGGGATCGGAGGCGGGCGATCACCGCCGGGGTGAGGAACAACGGCTCGTGCCGGCCGAACACGCCCTTCTCGTTCTCGCCCCGGGCGTGGTACGGCACGCCGCGACGGGAACCGGTGTGGATTTCCGGTTCCCGACCCGAAGGCCGGTAGACCAGGCGGCCGTCGAGGGTGCGCTGGAAGCGCCCGCCCCGGTCCACGGTGAGCAGCGCGACGTAGTCGAAGGAGTTCAGCCCCATGCCGCGCAGGGCAACGACTTCGCCGGCACGAATGGCGCTCAGGTCGACTTCGGCGGGGTTCGCGGGCGGCTGGTAGCGCAGGCCGTGCTCGGCGGCGAACCGGCTCAGCGCCTGTTCCTGCCGTCCCAGCGGCATGTCCAGGTGCCCCAGGGCGAGTACGACCGCGTCCAGGCCGCTCAACGTGGTGCCGTCGTCCAGAGTCACCGTCTGCTCGCCGTCACCGGGGTGCTGGTCGGGGGTGTCGGCGATGGCGACCGCAGAGCGGGCGTGCAGGCGGATGGTGACCGAAGGTGGGGTGGTGGTGCACAGGCGTTGGAGCACCCAGTTGAGGTAGTGGCCGTAGAAGGCGCGGGTCGGGTACGAGTCGGGGCCCAACCGTTCCGCTTCGGCGCACACCCACGCGGGGTAGTCGTCGAAAGGCTCCATCAGCGGCAGCATCCCGGCCCATTCGTGCAGGCTGGGCCCGGGTACGACGGGGCCTTCGCAGTCGACGCTGTCGTCGGTGAACATGGTGACCTGGGAGGCGACGGTGTTCATCAGCAGTGAGCGGGACTGCCCGGTGGACCACACCCGACCACCGCGTCCGACGTGGGGGTCGACCAGGTGCACCACCAGTTCTTCCTGGCTGCGCGCGGCGTTGGCGCACAGGCGTTCCACGACGCTGAGCCCACGCGGGCCCGCGCCGATCACGCAGATCTCCATCGGGCCGGCCGAGGGGCGTGCTCGGCCGCCGAAGCTGGACATGGGTGTCTCCCAACACATCTGAGGCGGAGTGGTGCGGAGTAAGCGGTCCCGATAGGCGTCGCGCACACGTCGTTCCGAGCGCGCTGTGTCAGGGGCGTGTCGGTCAGGGCACGCGCAGCGGCTCGCCGGCGGCGTGCTCCAGCAGGGCGGCGGACATGCGCGTCCGGAAGGGCAGGCGAAAGGCCGGTGCGCGGCACGCAGAGTTGCGGTAGGCGATGTCGCCGGAGCCGATGAATCCCACACCGCCCAGCGCCTCGACGCAGCGGCCGGCCACCGACGCCGGCAGGTCGGCCCCGGTGCCCTGGTGCTCGGCGGGCACCAGCAGGCCCGGCCCGCCCGCCTCGCGGAACGCCGCCAGTCCGGCGCTACCCGGCCGCTCCAACTCCTCCAGGCGCGCGCCCGCGAGCGCGGCGTCGAGGCCGGGCAGCAGCCGTTCGAGTTCGGCGCGTTCGCGTTCCAGCAACCGCATCCTTGACCAAGCCCCCTGATCGTCACGGACTGTGACATTCCCGGCGTCGCCCCCCTGTTGGCGGATCACGCCCGGCTGTCCGGGATCACGCTAAGTACGGCGCGTGCAGGGCAGATGCAGGGCAGAGTCAACTGCACTACAGGGTTATGTCCGATTTGCCCTGACATGAACTTGCTTCTCCCCCGGCGGGCCTGGGATGGTCCGGGTCGCCGATCGAGAACCAGAGCACCGGCCAGGCTCGACCCCGAGTCCGCTATCGATGTCGCTGTCGAACGCATACGCCTCGTCCCGCTTCCAGTCCGTGACCCCGGCGAACGGACGCCGTTCGGTCGCGGACCGGCGGTGTGGAAGGCTTTCGGCCTGCTTCGGCGGGACTGGCAGACGCCGCCGCGCGTGTTCAGGGTCGACGGCGACCTGTACCAAGCCGTCGACTTCGAGTGGCCGCAGCGCACAACTGATCGCAAGGCCGGACCGCCCCGAGCCGGCCTCTGAGTCGCAAGGGGAACCACGCCCGGCCACCGAACGACGACAGGCGGGGCGCGAGCGGTCGCCCCCGAGCGGCTCACCGCGTCATCGCCGCCCACTGGCGTGCCCACCACGGGCCTCCCGCCTCGAAGGGCGGGTGGTATTGCGCGGGTAGATCGACAGCCCGGATGGCACGGTCGCCTCGTCCCGGAAGCCGGCGTCATGGCCGACCGGAACAGTCCACGCTGAACGCCGGACCTGAGCGTGCCCGGCTGGCGAACCCACGTACGTGGTAGAGATGATGCCCGGGCCACGATGCTCGCGTTTACCACTCCCCCACACCGCCGGCGTGGGCGCACCGCCCGCCGCAAGCCGCCCGGTGTCGCCGTTGCGGGAAGAGTCGGCGTGCCAGAGGTTCAGGGTGCCTGTGGTGTCGTCGTCATGCCGGACCTCCAGACGCCTCCCCAAGAGGTCTGGTTGAACTTGTGACGGTGGTCCGCACTCGCGGAACCGATCGAAAAGTCCATGGCGGTCAACACACTGGCCACCACGAGCATCCCGACAGCGCCGATCGATTCGGACCGGAGAGTATCGGAAACCAGTGCCTCGATCACGGCTGAGGAAACTCGAATCGGCTGGACGAGGCCCGTGCCGAGCCGGCGACCCCCTGACCGGCCGCGCCCGCCTCCTGCTCGACCCGCACGCCGACGGCCCCCGACTCCACCGACTCCGGCGCGGCTCAGCCACCACCTCGGCGAGGCCGACGTCTCCGCCGAGGTGGTCATGGCCGCGACCAGCCACAAGTCCCTGCGATCGGTGCAGCGCTACGTGAAACCCGGCCCTGCCACCATCGCACCGACCCACTTCGACACAGTTTCAGGACAACCGGGCCATGTCCGCCCGATTCAAGGCGGCTCCTACGACGACCCGGACGGCGACGGCGGTTGGCCCATCCACGGTTCAGCCACCGACCAACGGGTTCGTCCGCTCGAACCTGGCGATGATGTCGGCCTCGTTGTGCCTGCCCTCAGCGCTGAAGAACTGGGGAAGCGGTTCGCCGTGGCCGCCCACCAGGAAACCGATGATCGACACCTTGTACTCGACACCTTCGATGTGCACGATCTCGTTGCCGGAGACCTCCGGTAACTTGACCTTGTCGTCCACGTAGCCAGGCGAGTTGACGGTTTCGACGTGCGAGAAGACGACGGTGCACTTGTGCTTGGTGCCATCGTCCTTGAACTCGATGTCGACCTCGAGAGTCGCCTGGAACTCCGTCTGCTGCCCCATCAAGATCACGTAGTTGTGGTGCGTGAACGTGCCCAGTGTGACCTCGAACTTGTTGCTGCCGTCGTGTTTCGTGTGAGCGAGGGCACCCGTGAACTCGTACTCGCTCCGCCCGGCGTTCGGGTCACCCGTGGCCGGGAGGCCCCATTTGATGTGATCGCTGCCCAGACCGTCGAGCTTCATCTCGGGCGTGTTCGGATCGACTGAGATCCACTTGCCGATGGTGCGAATCTGGTCCACCACGAGGCGCTCCTTGCGCTAGGGGTTCTCCACGGTCGAGGTATGCGCCAACAGTGGTGCGTGCACGAGTGCATCCACATCAACCGAACGGGTGATCATCTGGGATGGCCCCAGGCCCACCGCCTGGCCTCCCTCACCCCGAAACGGCTCTCGCCGCAAGCGCTGTCCGCGTTCTGCGACATCCCCGGCTACACCCCGCCCGGCCTGGTGGCCACCACTGCGAAACCGCCGGCGTCCGCAAGCCGCCACCGACGACCGGCCCGCGCCGTCGACCGCCGGCTTCACCCCGACGCCCCACGGCATATCCCTGCGGACGCCCGTCGCCGGGCACTGGGGCGTGGTGGGCTTCGACGGCGGCAGGATCGACCGCTTCGCACCGCTGACCCAGGTGCACTGCCAAGCGGTCCTGCCTCGCATCGCCGGCACCGACGTGACGCTGATCGAGGGGCACCTGACGGCCCGCTCGACACGTGCGGCGGCTGGTCCACGACCTGCTCAGCACCACCGACGGGACGACGCACGCGTACCGACGCACATTCGGTCACCAAGGACAGCAACATGCCCGATCGGACGACCTGCCGAGACGGACGAGCAGGAAGCCGATCTCGTATGGACAAAATGCACGTGGCGCGCACAACGGTCTGCGACAGTTCCTCTATGGACGTTTACGAACGATTCCGTCGCGCGGCGGCCGATCGCGGCATCCCCGCCGACGAGGTTGAGAAGTTCATCGATCAGCTCAGGTTCGAGATCCTGCTGGGCTCCACCGAACCCGGCGAGGAGGTCGTCGGGCAGAACGGCGGCCTTCCCCGGTTACCGGTGGGCGCGCAGTGGCCGAGCAGCGGAAGCGGATTGCCGCTGCCGTTCATCGCCTCCGTCGACTGCGCGGTCCTGCCACGGGCCGAAGGGCTGCCCCTGCCCGAGGACGGCTCGCTGCTGTTCTTCCTCCACCACGAGGAAGACTACCCGGTTCCACTCGGCGTGGACGGGCCGGAGTACGCGCGCGCCGTGTACGTCCCGGCAGGCACAGAAACAGAAGTCGCGTCACCGCCACCCGGCCACGACGAGGAGGGGTTCTTCCACGAGAGCATCCCGTTCCTCGCTCCGGAGTTCACGCTTTCCGCGTCGGTCGTGCCGGCCCTGCCGCCCTGGATCGAGGAGCGCGACGAGTTCGAGTTCGACGACTCCGAAGTGCTGGAGCGGTTGTTCGAAGAGCTGGAGCACGTTGACGAGCTGTGCGAGCTGGTCGACGAACTCTGGCCGGAGGAGCGGTGCAGCACGCTCAGCCTCGGCGGGTACTGCGACCACGCGGGTCAAGGGGATTCTCCGGTGGCCGAATTGGCGGATGCCGGCTTCACCAGCCGACCGGAGACCCGAGCGGCCTTGCCGGCGGCAGAGCAGTTTCACTCCGGCGAGGTGGAAGAGTACTTGCTGAGCCGCGAGTGGGTGCCGCTCATCCAGTTCTCCACCCGAAGCGAGAACTACTACGGGTGCTTCCTGATCGACCTGGAAGACCTCGCAGCCAAGCAGTTCGACAGGATGCGCTCGGTCACCAGGTTCTTCAAATAGGTGGCGAGCGGACACCCACATCCGAAGCAGCCCGGGACCACCGAGGTGACGCCCGGCGATGATGTCGAAGCGGTGGTGCGGCTCATGAATCGCCTACGCCGTGGTGCACAAGGCCAGCGCAGAGCGCGCTGTGGGACAGGTAATCGCGCGGGAGCACTGGTTCTTCATCGCTCACGGCTCGGCGGACCGACTCGTCTCTACCTCGTGGCCGGCCGATCTGGGACTGATGATCTCGCTTCACAACAGCGCCACACGAGCAAATGGCCCGCCCGCGCCCTCCGGTCGATCGGTGCACGGCGCGTTGGACATGTGGTTCGAGAGTGACCGGCTGTGCTCGGTCGATGCCCGACAGCGAACGTGTTGACGGCGCCGAGGACGCGGCCGGCTCGGCGGAGTTCGGGTGGTGAACGTGTTGTCCGAAGTCGTCGCCGCACACTCGTTCCGCGTCCCTCGTGCTGGGTCAGGGCGCGGCCGACGGGAAGTCCATGATGCCGGTGGCTTGCGACCAGGCACAACGCCACGTGCCGCCAGCATTGGTGTAGACGTCGGTGTGCCAGGCCTCGTGACGGGGGATGTCCGCGCCGTCGACGGAAAGTGCGATGACGCACCGGTAGCGCAGGACGACGACGTCGGTGCCGACGATGGCATCCACGTCGCCGGTCGGACGCAGTTCCCGGTAGGCGACCCGCCTGGTGGTGAGGAGATCCAGGTATTCGGCCTTCGTCCACACGGTGCCGGTCGGATTGCACAACCGGTACTCCGCAGTGTGCAAGCGGTCATAGGTGCCGCGATCCACATCGAGGAGACACCGGATCCGATCCTGCTCGGCTTTGATCACCTGGCCGGCCACATCGTCGGTCATACCCGCTCCTAGTCACTCGATCGGTTCTGGTCGGCGACACACGCGCCTACATCCAGGCCGGAAGGCGTAGAGGTGGTGTCTCGCTGACGCCATCTGTACCGAGCCCTTGCGCTTGGCCGTCGGCCCAACGGTAGCGGGAGGAACCGGGGTAGGACGTCATGGCTCGCTGCTCACCGAGGAGCGGAATACGTGCATTGGTCTATTCATGTGGAAGGGCCTGCGCTTCCGATGACTGACCCTCGTTGCGCTGGCACCGGGCGTCGTCCGGTGCCAGCCGTCAAGCCCGTGAGCAGCTCGGCAGCGTTGGCGGGCGACCGAATCGCCAGATCGAGCGGCTATCGGGCGCAACTGTTCGCTGTGGCGCGGGCGGCCTTTGGCGCGGTCCGATCGGCAGCGGGCCGAACGACCGTGGCCGGGCGGCGCGGGGAAGGTCAGCGCAGGACGCAGAACTCGTTGCCTTCCGGGTCCGCCATCTGCGTCCACCCCTCGAACTCCCGCACGGCCACCGCGCCCAGTTCCACCAGGCGTGCGACCTCGGCAGCCGGGTCGTCCGCGCTCAGGTCGAGGTGGACGCGGTTCTTGACCACCTTGCCCTCGGGCACCAGGACGAAGAAGTAGCGGGGCAGACCGGGGCCTGCCACCACCAGCACCGTGGGGTCGTCCTCCGGGTCGTCGATGCCGTTGTCCTTGAGGCGGCGCAATTCCACTTCGTCGTAAGGTGCCACCTGGTAGCCGTCCAGGACCGCCGCCCAGAAGCGGGCCAGTGACGCGGGGTGCTTGCTGTCGAAGACTGTGTCGTGTACACGAGCCACATCAGCAACTTAACGCAGAGTTCTTGGACCGCAGGAAGTCGCCGCTTCAGCACCGTTGCGTAGGTCTCCGCGAGCAGTCGCACCGCGCCCTTCGGGTGGATCTCCGTGGCGTAGTCGATCGACCCGTGCGCGCCGTCGCGGCGGTATTCCAGCGGGCCGATGTCAACTCGAAGTCGGCGTGGCCGGTGTCCACCCCGACCGGCTCGATCTCCACCCCGCCGCGACCGGAAGCGCCGCCGTCCTGACCGGTCTGCTCCCCCAACGCCGTTACGAACGCCGCCGGCGGCGTAGCTGCAGCTTCCGTTAGCCGGAGTCGTTGCCGGGCGATGACACCTCGTGTGAGATGCCTGGCAAGTCGACCGGGGGCTCGGGCACCCAGTTCGGCAGCGGGCCCACCTCGAACGGTCGGTGCACGGTCCGCCGGGCGATCCGCCACCGGCCGTCATGGCGGCGGTACTGGTCGATGTACGTTCCGCCACCGGTCACCCACGTGCCGTCGGCCAGTCGGACGTGCACGATCACGTCGCTGCGGCCGGTCGCGGTGCCCTCCGCCGCATCGTCGAGATCGACCACGTGGTTGACCGTGCCGTGCTGCATGATCGGGTACGCCCGCCACTGCCACTGGACCGCCGCGCAGATGGCGTCCGTGCCACTGAACACCCGCTCTGGTGCGGAGCCGGTCGCCCACACCGCGTCCGGCGTCCACACCGCGCGCCACAGCTCCAGGTCGCGGTGGTCGGCGGCCACGCAGTACTCGGACACCAGCCTGCGCAGCGCCAACTCGGCCTCGACGCGTTCCAGCCGGGTCATGATGTCGTGATTGTCGATCATGCCGACCACTGTGCCAGGTTCAGGCGGCCGGATCGCGGTGAGCGATGTGCCTGCGGTCCGGTGGCATTCGAGGGTGTTACTCGGTTGCGTGAGTGGGTCCGGCGACCTGTCTTTGGTCGTCGCCAGGCATGTCGAGTGAGGTGAGCTGCAAGTGGACGCGTGCGTCATCTGCGTCGCGGCCTTGCTGGCGGTACATCCTTCGTGCCTGGAGCCAGGCGTTGCGCGCGTGGTCGTAATGTCCGAGGGCTGCGTGTGGGTGGCCGAGGTGTTCGTAGGTCTCGGCTGCGAGATAGAGGTCGCCGTAGGTGTCGTACAGGGTGAGCGCCCTGCTGTAGTGGTCTATGGCCCGGGAGTGGTGCCCCCTGTGGTGTTCGATGAACCCGAGGCTGCCCTCGGCGTTCGCCATGCAGTCGAGGTCGTCGTGTTCAGTGGAGCTGCGCAGGGCTTCGCGGCAGTGGTCGCGGGCACGGTCGAGGTCGCCCATGCCTGCTGTTGTCCAGGCGAGGAGGCAAGTTTCCGGCAGGTTTTCGCTCGTTCAGCCGAGCACTGTCAGGAGCGCGGCACAGGACGGGAGCGCAAGCAACTCCCGGGACGCGCCACCCGAGGGTGGAATGTCAGAGGGGGTCGTTCGGGCGGTCGGCCTTGCCGTGGTGGTCCGGCCGAAGTTCTCCGCCGGCGGCCCTCGGTCGGACCACCCCCTTCACCCGGACACCGATCGCACTGCGGAGATGGGAAACCCTGGACAGCCACCGCACTCCACCTCCAACGGAGGCCACCGATCAGGCCACGGTGAGGGCGATCTCGTGGGCTCCTCCGGTCGTCAGGACCTGCGTGACGCGATAGGTATCCACGCAGTGCCGTGGTCCGGCAGCAAAGGCCGGATGACCTGGCCGATCCGTTAAACTCCGCCTCGCGGAACCAGACACTTCCATCGAGCTCCGCTCCGCCAAGCCCAGGATGAACCGGGTGCCGATCTGGCTACCGCTCAAGCCGGCGAGGGCTCCACGCTTACCTGATTGTCGTAGCCACTCGATCGAAGAACCGGACCGAAGCGGCAACTGCCGGGTGACCTGCGATCACAAAGACGTCGCTCGGTGCGGCTGTTCGACGCGGTCGACCGGTCGCCCTGCTCCGATGCGCCCTGGGCGCGAGGATGCGCCGTGGGCGCGAGGGTGCTGCGTTGGCGGCGTGCAGCCGAGATCGGGCCGCAGGCAATCGACGGACGCGGGAGACCTCGTCGGGTGGGGAACGCTAGACATTGCACTGCCTGGGACACCGGGTGCCACCACCCACCTTTGCTCGAACCTCGACGCTGTATCGGATAGCGCTAGTGCTCGCTCCGAGCTGCGGCGCGGGCTTCGGCTTTCTCGCGCTGGACATATTCGACGGGGTCTGCGTCGTAGCTGCGGCAGTCGTCCTGCCACGCCGTGAGTGCCTGCCGGATCTCACCCGCCGAGTGCACGTACGCCTCGGAACCACCGTGCCGGACGGTGGTCCGTGCCCCGTCCGTCCACACCAGGTCGAACCCGTGCAACCGCTGCAACGCCGACAACACCAACCGATCGAGGGCCTCCGCGTCGTCGGCCTCGATCCAGCGAGCCGCCCAACGGTGTGCCTCGACCCTGCTGAGAGTGCCGTCGACCACGGCCTGCCACACTTCGCCGACCGCCGTCCTGGTCGCCTGCTCGGGCAAGGTCATTCCCACCACCCACGATCCATGCGGCTCTGCAGTTGGCTCTCGGTCAGCACGTCGAGCACGGTGGTCGGTGCGCCGGACGGGTTGGACATGTCCCTGATGACGACCGAATAGTTCTTGCCGTCGCTGTTGGGCAGGACCTTGATCTGCCCGTCGCCCTGAATGTACATCTCGCCGTTTCGCCACACATGATCACGTCGACCTCGCGCTGGCCCGTGCGCATCTGGCCGTGCACGTCACGGTCGGAGGTCACGCCCGTGGGCTTGGCCTCCTGCTCCAGGTCGCGCGTAGCTCGCTGGGCACTGGTCAGGCCCGCGCCCGCGTCGACGGACCCGTGCTGCTGCGACGGTTTGCCCGGTTGCCGAGGCCCGCCGGGAGGAGGACCGGGTTTGGGCGGCCTCTGGTGCAGCGTGCGTGATGTGCGCGCTCGCGGCCTTCACCGCGGCAAATCGCGCCTGGATCTTGGCGACGTTCGCGGCGTGGGCGCGCAACTGCCCGACATCGACTTGGAACGCAATGGTCACCGCTCCCTGAGGTAGGTGCGCGAGTCGTTGCCGTCGTCTTCGTCTTGAGGCACCACACGGGTACCTTCACTGCCACGCAACTGGTTGCCGACTCGCTCGGCGATGGCCCACCCTGCCGGCGAGTCACCGACTGTGTCCGTGATGATCTCCTGCGACCGGTCGGCCAACTCGCCCCGCGCCTGACCCAGCGTCGCCAGGACCGCCCGCGCAACCTCGTTCGGCGGGACCCGGTGGATCCGGTCGGTGAGCCTCAGGTCGACCATCGCACCGGTCGAGTCGACCGTCACTCGGGCGAGCCCGTTCTGATCATCCACAGTGACCCGCACGTTCTGGAAAGACTCGCTCATCGCCTGCGTGTCGGCGGCAAGCCTGTCGATGCGCCCCTTCCATGCCTCGAGACGGTCGCGTGCGCCGTCCGGATCGAGGATGCCTCCTGCCACGTCGCTCCCCTGTCTCGTGCCGTGTCAGCCGGACCGAGGGTGGGAGTGGGACTGCGCACGGCTGGGAGGAACGCGGAAATTCACCCTGAAGCGTGCACCTGCCCTCCTCTGCTCTCGATCTTGCTCTGTTGCGTTGCTGATGCTCATCTCGTCGTGTCCACTTCCCCGCGTCAGCGGGCGTAGTCCAAGTGCGTGCAGCGCGTCCGCGTCCGCGCGCACGGCTTTCCCGCGCGAGCGGGTGGCCCCCGGTCGACCAGGCTGCACGCCAATGCGACCCGTCTTTCCTGCGCGAGCGGGCGACGCCCCCAGGCGCCACTCACGCCAGTGGAATCGGTTCAGAGGACCAGGGGTGCGGAGCCGAAGGCAACGTTGAACCGGTCGCACCAGACCACCACGCTGCGCAGGCCGGCGAGGTCCACGTCGGCGGGGATGGCGTAGTTCTGGTTGCCGTCGGTGGCCTTCATCGGGCCCAGCGCCAGGTAGCGGCCGTCGTCGTACTTGCCCCACTCCCCGCCCGCGGTGGCATCGGACAGCCAGATGTGCAGGTCGGGACCGTCGGAGGTGGAGAAGCCCTCCAAGCGGAGGATGCGCGTGTCCCCGCTGCTCAGCACGCTGGCGGAGCCGCGCGTCTCGTGTTCCTGGGTGACGAACTCGCCCATGGCCAGCACGGCCGGCGCGGCAGCCTCGGTGCTCATTGTGGGGACGGCTGCCGACAACGATTCGCCGGTCGCGGGTCCGGTGGTCGCCGGGGCGGCGAACTCGGTGGGCAAGGACTCGTTGACCTCGCTGTGCGTCCACAGCTTCCACGGTTGGAAAGCCCACAATCCGACCATGGCAGCCACCACCCCGAACGCCAACCCCACCCAGATCGCCTTCTTGCGCAACAGACCACGCATCATTCCCTCCCGATCAGCTTCTCGACGGACGGCATCATCCGATTCGTCGGTCAATCCTGCTCGGTTGGCGGTGTACTCGACGTAATCTCGACTGCCGACCAGGCTCCCGCACGTCGGAGCGCGCCCAATCTGGCAGCCGATCCAGGCTCGGTCGGCACCGGTTCCCCGCGGAGTCGTGGCTGGCGGGCCACCTGGGCGGAAGTGGCGGCAGGCCGCCAACGTGCGGTTCCCTGACAGCTGCCATTAACTTTCACTGAAGACATAGTGGAGTTCAGCACGTCCCGAAACACAGGGCGGGCTCAGGGGCGCGGCAACTGCCACATCAGCCGAAGCTCTCGACGACGATGCGGCATGATGAACGCTTGCCGGACGGGATGTCTTCGAGCGTCCATGGTATCGATCACGGTAGCGGGCAGGCCCCAGGTGGCCCGCTACCCGATCGAGGCTGTCACGTCCCGCTCATACGGCGGGCGCTGCCAAGGTAAGCAAGCCGCAACCGTATGCCTTCGCGCGCCCGATGCCGGTGGCGAGAGCGTGGGCGAAGGCGGGGGCGTCGGTCACGACCAGGTGGCCGTCGAAGCGGACTGCGTCGACCGTGACGGTCGTTCCGTCTTTGCACCCGGTCAGCCGTGGAACCGGCGACGGGGCCACGTCCGGTTGGCCGTCGAGGGCGGTGGGGATCACGAAGCCGTGCTGTTCGCCTTTGCGGATCAGCCAGGCGATCTGGTCTTCGGGCTTGTGATGAGCCACCCTGCGGGTCTTGCCCTTGAGTTCGACGGGAACGGCGTCACGGGTGGGGTTGGCCAGCAAGCGGAAGGCGAGTTTGCGGCCGGGCGTGACGGCGTCGAGAACTGGTTGCAGGGGTCGGACTTCGGCTGGCGTGGTGGTGTACCCGGCAGGGAGTTTAGTCCAGTTCGGACTGATGTGGCTCTGGACGTACGCCGTGTACCCGACTTGGGTGGGGTCCAAGCGCCACAGGACACCGTTGGCCTGGCGGGCGGGGATGTCGCCGTCGGTGTGGGGGTAGCCGGACATGACGGTGCGGTGCAGCTCGTGGATGTCGGCGAAGTCGCGGCGGAACTCGCGGGATCTGACGTTGAGGGTGAGTTTGCTCAGGAACACGAGGTGGACTCTCCTGCGCGGATCAGGGCGTCGGTGAGGTCGGTGGTGGCGTTCAGGACGTAGCGGGTGCGGAAGGTGCGCTGGGCGATGCTGACCGGGTGGTCGTGTCGTGGTTGTGCACCGTGCTTCGCGGGTTCGCAGTCGGTGATGGTGCGCAGTGGCACGCGGTCGGCGCCGAGTCGTGCGGCTTTGATCGCGTCCGGGTCCGCTTCCAGCCAGCGGTGGGTGGAGATCACCTCGGCTGCCGGGGCGGCGGTCAGGGCGTCCTCGGTGAGCAGAGGGCGTGCGGGGACGAACGCGCGGCGGCCGAAGAACAGTGGCCAGTGCGGTCGGTCGGCGCGGTCGTGGAGTTGGTGCAGGAGGTCAGGGTCGCCTTCGAGTACGACGAGGAACAAGGCGTCGGCGAGGTAATAGCGCTCGCTGACCACGGTGCGGTGCCCTTTCCCTTCAGTGGTGGGCACGTTCTGCGTGGTGTGGTAATCCCGTTCGAGGATTCCTTCGCGGTCGACACGGATCGCCAGGTGCAGTGCGGCGAGTCGCTGTGTCGTCTCATCGTCGTCACGGCGTGCGCCGAGCGCGGCGGCGAGCAGGCCGACGACACCGGATTTGGTCGGTTCACGGGCGGTGTCGCGGATGATGCCGCGCGAGCGGGTGCCCCACGATTGCAGTGGTGCGTCGAAGCACAGGGCCAGTGACGTGGTCATGCCGTCGCTGCGGCCAGCAGACGGCCGGTGAAGTCGTCGATGCCGGTGACGACCTCGTCATCACGGAGGTGCGGGAGGGTGCTGCTGACACTCGCGCCGACAACGGCGCGCAAGCCGGTGTCGCCGTAGAAGCCGCGCAGCCGGCTGAAGTGGTGGGTGAGGCGCTCAGTGGATGCGGCCATGATGTCGGGGTCGGTGACGGGCTTCTGGAAGGCGTTGGCCAGGTTCCAGGCACCGTTGTCGCGGACGACACCCAGCAGGGTGTCGGGCATGGTGCGGGCGGCGGTGGAGTTCTGCTTTCCGCCGGGCACCGCGTGGACGAACGCGTGCAGCCACGCCTTGACGCCGCGAGCGGCGAGTTCGGTGTCGTCACCCAGGTTGTGGGTGAGTTGGGCGAGATCCACGTTGGCGTAGCGGTAGTAGCAGGCGGAGTTGAAGTCGATGGTGCCGATCATGTCGGCGCCGGAGTCCTCGGTGGGTTTGAGGTCGTCGACGGCGGTGTAGAAGTCGAACTCGTTGACCACGGCGTGCGTGGACAGGGCGTGGGCGACCTGGGAGGCGGCGTCGACGTTGAAGTCCTTGTTGTCGGCGATCATGCGGCCGAACAGGGCGACGTCCACCGCGCGGCTCCCGTCGAGGATCCGCTTGGCCTCCGCCGCGAGCGCCTTGTCCGGCTTGACCTTGGTGCCCTTCTTCTCGATGCCGGCGAGCGCGTCCCAGTGGGTCTGGCAGTACTCGGCGAGGAGGTCGATCGACGACCGTCCGATGAACAGCAGGTACTGGGCCAAGCCGTTGGCGTCGACACCGAATCCGAACTGGCCGAGCGCGGCGATCACGGCTTCGCGGGCTTGCTTCTCGTCCCGGCCTTGGGCAACCAGTTGATCGGCGGTGCTGTCGACCAGGCGCTTGGTCCGCACACCGGTCTCGCTGATGTCGAGGCCGTGGTCCTGGAACAGCAGACGCGCGGACCGCTTGAGGGACTGGCTGGAGACCCTGGCGCGGGTGTGCCCGCCGAAGGTCGCGGTCTTGGGCTGACCGACGTCGTCGCGGTTGAGGTTGCTGACGGGGAAGGACTGCAACAGGTGCAGTTCGAGTATCACGGTGCTTCTCCGGTTTCGGGCTGGTCGTCGGTGTCAGTGGTGCCTGCTGCGCCGGGTCGGCCGTTGGCGGGCGGGATGTGGAACTCGCGCGCCCAGTCGAGTCGGATGCGGTGGGCGCGGTCGCCCCGGTGGTCGTCGCCGAGCAGGACGACCAGGTCGTCCAGCAGCAGGTAGTGGTCCACCGCGATGTCGTGCGAGGCGAGCAGTCGGATGGTCTGGCGGATGTGGTGGGACAACGCCACGGGATCGCGTGCGAGCAGCTGGGCGAAGCGGCGGTCGGCGTTGGACCCGGTCTTGGCTTTCAGCTCGCCCATGGACGCGCCGAAGGTACGGCGACCCTTCTTGCTGCGCGGAGGCTGCGGGTTGAGGGCGAACAACCCGGCTACCAGCAGCCAGGCGTCTTGTTCTGCTCGCGGCGGGTCGTAGGGGAAGACGTACTCGAAGGCTTCCGCCTGTTGCCGTGGTCCGGAGAACGAGCGGCGCATCCGAGCCAGCGCCTGCCTGCACTCACCCGTGTGCTTGGTGTTCTTCGATCGGGTCCCGCGTTCGAGGGCGTAGAGGCCGTCGACGAATGCCCGGCGGCGATCCGGTACGGACATGGCTTCTGTCATTCCTCCTCCCGGGGAATGTAGTTGCGCACCTCGGTCTCGAAGGTGCGGATGAGCGAGTTCAAGCGGGTGAGGAACCGATCGAAGTACTTGGCCATCAGGACCAGGTCATTGACGTCGGAACGACCGCTTCGCGCCCAGCGTTCGCCGGCGTGTCGTGCAGTGCGGCGGACGTGCCGGGACCAGGCGGTGACGGCATCGGTGGTCGCCGCGCCGGCGGACCAGCGGTCGCCGAGATCGGTGAGCAGGGTGGCGAACGCGGAGTCGAGGTGGGGCCAGTAGTCCAGGTCCAGGGTGCTGGACGGTCGTGCGCGCTTGTCCTTGCGGTAGTCGCGCTCCATGTGGCGAAGCGCCGCACCGGCGTTGTCGGCCAACGCGATCGCCGTGCCGATCAGGGCACCGAGCACCGGGTCGTCGGCGCGCAGCAGGGCGACGGGTGCGGGGACCTGGTCTTCCAGGTATGCCTCGACGACCGATCCCTTGTCGTCCAACTGCTGTCCGAACACCCGCAGCGTGTACACCGCCGTGGCGCGGATGTACCCGTCGGCCACCCGGTCGGGGATGAGGTGCAGCGTCCGGGGCCGCAGTCGGGACCTGTTCTCCTCCCGGCGGTCGGACATCAGCAGCTCGACGCTGTGCCGCCACACCCCACGGATCGGGTGCAGCCGCACTGCCAGCAGCGGCTTGTCCCGCATCGGTTTGCCGTTGCTGCCGATCGGCTGGCGGAACGCGGCCATCTTCTCGTCGACGGGTGAGGAGCCGTGGTACCGGTCGCCAGGGGTGAGCACAACGCCGTCGACCACCCGTCGACCGTCCTCCTCCCGGTGGTGCAACAGGATGCGGCGGGAAGGCCAGGTGAGCAGGTCGGTCCATCCGTGGGCAGGTCGGGGTTTCGGATCGCCCTCCGGGACGTCGTCGGCTTCCCACACCGGACGATCGCCCGCCTTCGTCCCGCGTTCCAGCTCGGGCATGTACGTCGGTGCGTTGAGCAGCAAGGTCTCCTTCAAAGTCGCACCTTCGAGCAGGACGACGCCCATCGTGTTGCACGGCGCCTTCTGCGAGGACTTGTCCTTGGGGAACGGGGTCTTCATCCCGCCGGGGTCGTAGGCCTGGTTCGTCACCAACCAACGAGCGGCCTGCGCTGGTGACATGGTCACCTGGTCCTGTGCAGTCGTGTGGTCGAACAAGGTGACCTTGTTGCCCACGGCGCGGTGGGCGACGAGTTTGTACGGAGTGCTCGGCGTCAGCTTGGCCAGCGCCGCGCATTGGAAGAACGGCCACTGCGGGTCGAACAGGTCGAACCGGGACCTCTTGTCTTTCAGGTACTTCACCAGCGGTTCCTCGGGGAACGCCGTGCCTTCCCACAGCGCACCCCACGCCGCTCCGTCCGCCGGACCGTATGCGCGGTGCAGCAACGCCTGCACGACGCGGTACAGGGCAGCGGTCATCGGCGGGGTCTCCCCCACGATGCGCAACAACCTGTCAGCCCGCAGGAACACCTGCTCCAAGCCGACTTCGTCGGCGTTGCCGTCCAGGTCGAGCACCGGAATCCACTGCTCGGTCAGCAGGTCGAACACGGGCTCGGTCACAGGTCGTCATCGGTGTACACACCGAACTCCTCGTCGTAGTGGAGCACGTCTCCACTCACGTGGCAGCGTCCGTCCTCGAACACCAGGGCGCGGTGGTGGCGAAGCCAGGACTGGGCCGCGAACGCCACCGGCACCGCCGTCGCCTGCACGGCACGCACCACCGCTTCCGTGACGCCTTCCGGGGCGGCCAGTACTGTGGCGTCCGCCAGCAGACCCTCCACCACGTCAGGCGAGAGCCGCTCGTCGTTCAAGTCGACCGGCCCGCTGCCGGACACGGTGGTGAGCAGACCGGAAGCCCGGTCACGTCGGAGCAGGACGACGTCGACGGACGTGCTCAGTGGTTCAGGTTCGTCCGTCACGCCATTTCCCTCCCGATCGCAGGTTCTTCACGTGTGCCGGGATGTCGGTCAATTCGTTCAGCCGCTCGACCGCCATCGGCATGGGCACGTACCACTGGTGCGCCTGGTCCTTCTGCTTGTTGATGTCGCGCTGGTGGGCAGCGGCCGATGCCTGCCACAGGGCCTGCCAGCCGTCGGGACAGGCGACCGCCCCGGCCGGCCCGTACACGGCGTCGACCAGCTCGGACACCTCATCCGGGCACCTGATGAGATTCTTGTTGCGCACCACGGCCCAGGTTCGCAGCAGGATGTAGCGCGAGTACACGGAGTGCAGGTACTGGGGAAAGGTCGGCCCGGCCGGGGTGTCGGTCACCCCGGTGATTCCCAGCACCAGGTCACCGCGCCCGGCGCGGCTGTGCCGGTGGACCCGACCGGCGCGTTGGATCAGCAGGTCGATCGGGGCGAGGTCGGTCACCATCGTGTCGAAGTCCAGATCGAGGCTCTGCTCCAGGACCTGCGTGCCGACGACGATCGCCGGGCACCGCTCGCCGTCCCGCCCGAACCAGCGGCGCACGTCCGCTTCCCGCCGCGTTCGTTCAGCGTTGGTCAACTGACCATGGAGGAGAACCACTTCCGGGCGCCGATGGGACGGCAGGTCACGGACCGCCTCGCGGACCGCCTCGAACGTCGCCTTCGCGCGGCCCCTCAGGTTGTGCACCACAGCCACAGCACGGCCGTCTCGCGCACGGTCGACCAACCAGTCGGCGACGTGCTCGTCCGGCACGATCTTGTGCAGCACGACCAGCCGGCCGGTGTTCAGTTTCGACACACCGACCGGAACCGTCCTGGCCGGCCCACGTCCGGCGACGGTGACCCGTGGGTAGGCGATTCCCTCCTCCCCCGCCGGGACGGCAGAGGGAGGACATCCGAGGACGCCCGCCTGCCAGGCCGTGACCAACTCGTGGTGCCGACGGGACGGCAGCGTGGCCGACAACAGCACCACCGACGCCCCCAGCCGTCCCAACCACATCAGCAGCCGGTCCAGCAACGCCGACATCTGCGTGTCGTATGCGTGCACCTCGTCGAATACCACGACCTTGCTCGACAGCCCGGCCAACCGAACGAACTGGTGCCCCGATCGCACCACCGACTTCGCCGCCTGGTCGAGCGTGCCGACACCGAGAGCGGCCAACAGGCTCTTCTTCCGCGTGAACCACTCCCGCGCCGCGACGTCGGAGTCCTGTTGATCGTCCTGTCCCACGTCCGACGGCTCGACCGCAGGCTCCTCCAGAGACGCCTGAACCTCGGAGTACACCAACTTCACGGTGGAGTCGTCGCCAACGTGCTTCAGCAACTTCTCGAACTCGCCGCGGAACTGGCGGCTGGTGGCTTTCGTGGGCATCGCCACGTACACCCCGGTCAGTTCCAGGCGTCCGACCAGTGTCGCCGCCGCCTGCAATGCCGCGTTCGTCTTCCCCTCACCTGTCGGGGCTTCGACGACCAGCATCGTCGGCTCGCTGCGGCCCGCCACCAACGACGCCGTGGTGACCTGCACCGGCCACACCTCGGACAGCCCGGCGAACAACGCGTCGAAGGAGGTGTCGACCGGAGCCTTCCACGACCGCATTCCCGCCGTCACCACGGCACCACCAGCACGCTTCCGCGCCTGCGCGATGTAGTCACCCAGGTCGAACGGCTCCCCCGGCGACGTGTAGTTCGACGTGTCCGACGCAATCCAGTCGCTCACGGTCGTCAGTGCCGCCAATGCCACCGCCGTCTCGACTCCGATCCGGACGCCGGCCCACCGCGACGGCTCCGGCTCGCTCAATCCGAACGCGCGAACCAGGTCCTTCACCAGGTCGTTACGCCATGTGGCCCACCGCTGGCCCCCGTGGTCGTTGACCTCGGTCCCCGCCTGGTCCACTTCGCCGCGAGCCGGGAAGTACCCATGATGACCGCCCAACGCGCAAGAGATCATCTCCGCCGACGACGACGGCATCCCCCACCGCGCCAACATGTCGCGTAGGTGTAACGCGGTCACGGTCCCGTGCGGCGTATCCACTCTCGGCACACCCTTCGGCCGCGCGAGATACGCCAGATCGGCAGCCGCTTCGCCACCCAACCGTTCAACGGCGAGATCAACACGCTGGCCTTGGAAGCCCGCCCCGTACTTGCCGAGGTCGTGCAGGCCGCACAGGAGCGCGATCCAGGTGTCGGGATCGTCCAACACGGAGAATGACGCCCTCAACTCCGCCAAGCACACCGGGCCCAACAACCCCGGCATCACCAACTCGGCCACTGCCGCGGTGTCCACAACGTGACATACCAACGGATGCGGAGGCCGCGTCCCGGACGCCTTCCCCCAGGCACCCCACACAGGAGGCGACCCCACTGCAACTCACTCTCCTGATGCGCAACGCTTCGTAGATGAGGGTGGACATGTAAGCAGGTGCAGCGCCGAAAATCCAATTCGACTTCTCGCCCGACCTCGCAGAGGTCGAGATTCACCCAAATACCGCAATCTCCTGAACTGAAGATCAGTCGAACTGTCAGTTAGACCATGAACGAATGTCCGCGATCTCCGCAAAAATGCGTCGTCCGATGCCGACGCGTGAAGTATCGACACCATCACCTCAACCCCGTTGGGCACCGAAACGTGAACATTGCCCACCTTGCGGCCTCGCTGGAATCGCCGCCATCAGACCGTGACATCTGGACTTCGGGCGCACGAGCGGACTGTCGCCCAGCAGTCCGCGAACAGCCCGCTGGCCGGATCAACCGATCAACCGATCCAGGAACGACCCAAGTGCTTCCGGCCGCGATCCCGGCGGAGAGGACAAGGTCGGCCTCGATCGCCTCGTTCAGGTGCCGTCTCGCCGACGCCGGCACCCCGGCCTTCGACAGCCGTGCGCTGAGGTTGAGCAGATGGCGGGTGTCAGGCGTGGAAGAGGAGCTGATCGGCCTCAACCACTCACCGATGTTCAAGGAAACGGCTCGGTACCGGCATAGCAGATCTCCCGTCGAGCAATCGTGCCCAGACGTCGGTGAATATTGTCGACCGTCGCCGCCAGCCGCAGAGGCGGGCGCGGGATGGGATTGGTCTCCGAACCTCGGAGCGATGCCGTCATGCGCCCAGCTACCACACCTTGATTCGACCGCGCCACGCAGACGAATCGTCGGTACCCACCTGCGGATCCAGCTGGGCGGCGAAAGCCAGGAAGTCGTCAAGAACATCGTACAGCTCGATGTCGCCTTGGAGTTGCTCGACGTCCTTCCAAACCCGGTACCAACGCCACGCCGTCTCGACAAAATAGACGACCGAGGAGTTGGTGAAGCACTCCTCGGACCACTCGTCCGACGGAATTCCCCGGACCTCTCCCAGCCCCGGCACCAACCCTATTTCAAGTCGGCTGAAGCGGCCCAGCGAGTAGAACGAGCGCTGGTCGTGCACCAGCTCGGGTTCTCGGCCTTGTTGAACCTGGGGATCGACACGCCGGACGCGAGGCACCCCGAAGCGAGCCAGGGTCACACGGTCGGCAGGTCTGAGGTCCCAGGTTGCCACCGGGTCCTCGGCGACCCCTACGCGCTCGCTCTCGACGACGAGGGTGTCCAGCGGCCGGACAAGCGCCGCTGCTGCGGATTCTCCACGCACACTCATCCCGCCCTCACGGTAGCACCAGTCCGCCAACGATTCTCCATGAACCGGAATATGTCACGGAGGTTCTCCCGACTCTTTCCAGTCAGGCTGAAGGTCTTTTCGGCGTTGGAGTAGCGCCCGAGGAGCAAGATGCCATCCACGGTGAGGTTGTGGACCGTGGTGACCTCGGTCCGGGTGCGGACCGCGCGGACGGTCGCGGTGGTGCCGTCGGGCGTCCGGAGCCGGTCGTCGACCTTGGCCGCCGCGTCCGCCTAGAGCGCGCGGATTTCGACCCAGAACGGATGGTTGTGCGTTGCGGTGACCGTCGGGGTGGCATCTCCTCGTTCACCACCTGGCCGATCGGCTTGTGCGAGCCGTCTGCGGAATACCCCGGCGGCGCCTTCCCGACGACGTCGGGTACGTGGATTAAGATGCACTCGTACTCGGTAGGGGGAACCATGTCGGATCCGTTTGAGAGATTTGCGCCGCAGGAACACGCCTTGGCACCGGAGAGGCCGTCGACCGGCGTCCTGCGGACGCTGCTCGTAGTCAGCGTGGCGCTGATCTTCGTCGTGGGTCTCGCGGTCTACTACGTGATCATGTTGCCGGAGCCCGACCACACCGCCGACGCACGACCGGTTCCCCTCTCCGCCAGCCGGGTGCCGGACCCGAACGAACCCGTCGTCGGTGCGTGCGTGCGGCTGACGGGCCCGGTCCTGGAGGCGGAGTACAGCGCGGTGGACTGTGCCGCAGGCACGCACAACTACGTCGTCGGCAGCCTCCAGCGCAAGGGCGAGGACTGCGGGTCTGCCTCCGGCACGAACCAGGACCAGTACGCGCGGTACAGGTGGAGCGGCGCGCTCGGGCTGTGTCTGATACCCGTGTTCGCAGACGGCCAGTGCTACCAGATGGGCCTGTTCCAGGCGGAGATACCGAAAAGCGAGTGCACCGGGGTGAACGCGCGGGTACAGGTCCTCACGAACTCGCTCGACAAGACGGCCTGCCGCCCCGGCACGTTCGAGTCGCTCGTGTACCCGGAGGTGACGACCACCTACTGCTTCTCGGCACCGTGACCGATCGCGTCGGGCCACAATTTCGGGCGTACCCCTGTCACTTCCGGCCACGTCGTTCGCTCCTCGGCATGTGCGGATGTTGCCGCATCACAGTTCAGTATGCCGACAGGCCGCTTCGCAGGGTCACCACAACAGGGGACCGTGAACTGCTGCCACCGCGCGCCCGACCCTGGGGTCGGGTTGTTCCCGGTGTAGCCGGCGACATACTTGGCGGACAGGGTGTTGATTGACCCGAAGCCGTTCTCCACGTGCGCTTCCTCGCGGGGCGCGTTCGTGGGTGCGCTGCACCGAGATGCCCAGCCGGTCGCAGGCGGCGGTGGGGTCCGCGAGACGAACACGCTGCCGTGGTCGATCACGATGGTCTCCGGCACGATGACCGGCTGGCCGCGTCGGCCAGGCTCGGGTCGCCCCGAGTCAGCTCCTCGTGCGGCAACGCCGAAGCCCGCACCCCGAGCACCGTCGCCAACCCAGCCGCAACGGTTCCGGCACCAGCATCCGGGCCAGCAGCAACGTCGCGTCCACCGCCGTCGTGCCGCCGGGCCACAACGCCGCCCCGCAGATCGTCCGGTGGCCACGTCCGTTTTCTCCACACGAGCGGAGGGTGAGTCGGACGTGGGCGACGGCACGAAGCTCGCCGCGCCATCTTCTCTGCGCGAGCGGGGGTCGTTCGCGCATCATCCGGCGCAGACGGGCTGCCGAACTACAGCTGCCACTACGGCGTGCGGGAACTGTGCGAGCTCTGCCCGCTTCCACGGCTCGATCGGTACCGCACCGGGTGCGGACCGCGGAACAAGTACACGATCCGGCGCGCGTGTTGCCCGAGGCGATCGACCACGACGGTCGTAGACATCTCCGAGCGGGCGGCCATCGTGAGCGGCCTGGCGGCCGAGCAGTCGCGCTGCTTCCTCCGACACTCGCTCGGTTGCCGGGTGCACAACGAGCGCCACCCGCATCACGCGCGCAGGCCGACGGACACTGGCCGAGCTGCGCGACCCACGTCGGAAGGTGCCAGGGAAGACGAACTGGCCCTTCTCTGACGACGAGGGCGGCGTGTTCGTCGACATCGACGGGCCGAGCGGTGCCGGGAGGACCGCGATCGTCAGGTACCTGGTGCAGACGCTCGTCGCCCACGGCGAACACACCCACACCACCGCCGAGCCCGCCGGCGCGGCGGACCCGTGGAGAAGCTCGCCTCCGAACTGGCGGAAACGGTCACCGGACATGCGCCGGCCTGCCTGTTCGCGGCGGAGCACTACCACCGCATCGAGCGTGGGATTCCAGCCGCCGGTCCGCTCCGGCCACGTCGTCGCCGATCGCTGCCCCTGGCCACGCGGAGCGCCGCGTTCTGGACAGCGTTCCCGGGGTTCGACGGCCGGCCGTTCGACATGACCCCGCCGTGCAGATCTCGGCAGCCGCGCCAGCAAGGAAGCGGGCCGCCGCACGCGTCGGCCCGGACGTGCCTGTCCGGACGTCTCCCACGGTGTGACCGCCCGCCCCGGCGGCCGGGGCGGGCGGTGCGTTCGCGTCGGTCAGACGGTGATCGACCAGGTGTCGATGGTGCCGGTGTCGTAGCGGTAGACGTCGCGGGCACTGAGTTTCCAGGTGCCGTTCTTCGCCTCCGAGGACAGGTTCACGGTGTACGTGGCGCGGACGTCGTCCGCCGGGTCGCCCGCCGACGAGGCCTTGAGCGGGTAGGTGGTGCCGTCCGGGGCGATCAGGTCGACGGTCAGGTCTCCTCGGTACGGGTGGGTGATGGTGACTTCCACCGAGGCCGTCGCGGAGGCGTTGCCGTCGCAGCCGGAGACGGTGATGGGGGTGGTCACGGCTGCGCCTGCGTCGGGGACGGCCACGTCGGTGGCGTTGGTCTGGCGGGGGCAGGTCGGGTTGGGGCCGCCTGCGGTGATCTCCTTGGTGTAGAGCAGTTTGTTCGGCGATCCGGTGCCCGGGTCGGTGACCTTGCCGGGGGTTGCGAGGTCGGTGAGCGCCTTGGCCACGTCGGCGGGGGACGCGGTCGGGTGGCCTTGCAGGTACAGGGCTGCGGCTCCGGTCACGTGGGGGGTGGCCATCGAGGTGCCGGAGTTGCCTGCGGTGCCGGTGTCGCTGCTGTGCGACAGCGAGGTGATGTTGCCGCCGGGGGCGTAGATGTCGACGCAGGTTCCGGTGTTGGAGAAGCCGGAGCGGCGGTCGCCCTGGTCGATCGAGGCGACCGTGATCGCTTCCGGCACCCGGGCGGGGCTGTAGTTGCAGGCGCTCGCGCCGTTGTTGTTGCCCGCTGCCACCGCGTAGACGAAGCCCGCCCGGATGGACGCCTGGATCTGCTCGTCGCCGATTCCGGTCTCGAACTGGCCGATGCTGATGTTGACCACGGCGGGCTTGACGCCGTTCGCGGTGATCCACTCGACGGCGTCGCTGAGCAGCGAGTCGGGGCCGTTGTTGTCGCAGCCGAGCACGCGCAGGGCGACGAGCTTGGCCTTCTTGGCCACGCCGTAGGTCTTGCCCACCGCCGTGCCGGAGGTGTGCGTGCCGTGGCCGTTGCAGTCGGAGGCGTCGTTGTCCTTGTCCAGGAAGTCGTAGCCGTGCCGGGCGCGGCCCTCGAAGTCCTGGTGGGAGATGCGCACGCCGCTGTCCACGCTGTAGACGGTGACGCCCTCGCCGGTGGCGTTGTACTCGTACTTGCGGTCCAGTGCGGTGTCGCGCTGGTCGACGCGGTCCAGGCCCCAGGTCGGGTTGGTCTGCACGTCGCTGCCGCGCATCTTCCCGTCCTGGTGAACCGTGCGCACGGCCGGGTCGGCCGCGAGCCTGCGGGCCTGCTCCTCGGTCATGCCGTGCACCGAGTAGCCGCGCGCGGTGACCTTGTACGTCGAGGCGATCGTGCCCCCGTAGGTGGCCACGAGCGAGCGGGACGTGGTGTCGACGGCGGCGGCGCTCGCGTCCTTGAGCACCACGATGTACTGGCCCGCGTAGTGCTCCTTGGCCTGCACCACGGTGCCGACCGCCGGTGCGGCAGCAGCGGGTGTGGCCGGCAGGCCGGCGAGCGCGAGGCCCGCCGCGAACGCGGCGAGTCCGGTTTTCCGACTCATCATTCCTGGGCTCCTTCGCACGAGCGGTGACAGGGGCAGGGGAAAGGGCACCGCTCGGCGACCACCATCCGCCGGCCGGGCGAGCCGGTGAATGCCGCGCGCTATTTGTGGGGGTACCCATTCAAATTCCGGAATGCGGTTGCCGGTGATGTCTTCTCGACCGGCTGCCCGCGCGGGTAGCGTGCGGTCGTGGCGCAACCAGACCTCCCCCCGGTGCGCGTGCCGACCTCGACCTTCGTCGGCCGCGCCACCGAGTTGGCCGAGTTGGCGGGCACGGTCGGCCGGCCGCCCGCCGTGGTGCTGCTGGAGGGCGAGGCCGGGGTGGGCAAGACCCGGCTGATCCGGGAGCTGCTGCGGTTGCCGCACATCGCCGACCGCACGGTGCTGTTCGGCGCGTGCCAGCCGATGCGGACGCCGTTGCCGTACGGGCCGGTGGTGGACATCCTGCGGGAGAACGGGTCGCGCCTGGAGAAGCCGGACGGGCCGTTGCCGGCGGTCATGGGCGCACTGCGACCCCTGCTGCCCGAATTGGCGGCGGTGCTGCCGCCGGAGCCCGAACGCGGTGACGCGGCGGTCGAGCGGTACCGGGTCTTCCGGGCGGTGCGGGAGTTCCTGGCGGCGTTGGGTCCCACGCTGCTGGTCGTGGAGGACCTGCACTGGGCGGACGAGGGCACGCACGACCTGCTGCGGTTCCTGACCGGGCAGCCGACCGCCGAACTGTCGGCGGTGCTGAGCTACCGCCGGGAGGACCACCGCGTCGGCGGGGCGATGCTGCTGCCCGGCTCGGGCTACCGGCTGCTCGCCGACGGCCGCAACTCGTTGCTGCGCCTGCGCCCGCTGGGTCCGGGACCGGTCGGCACGCTGGCCGCCGACCTGCTCGGCACCGGCGTGCCCGAGGACTTCGCGCGGGAACTGCACCGCCGCACGGCCGGCATCCCGTTCGTGGTCGAGGAGGTCCTGCGGGAGGTCCGGGAGACCGGCGACGCGCCGCGTCCCCGGGTGCTGGACCTGGTGGACATCCCGGTCCTGTTGCGCGACACCATGTCCGAGCGTCTGGCCCGGCTGGGGCCGACCGTCGCCGCCGTCGTGCACGCCGCCGCCGTGCTGGACATGCCCGCCACCGAGCAGGAGCTGGTGGCCGTCACGGGGCTGCCCGCGCGCCGGGTGGGCAGCGCGCTGATCCGCGCGCTGGGTGCCGCCGTGCTGCACGAGACCGGCGGGCACCGGTACGCCCTGCGGCACCCGCTGGCCCGCCAGGCCGCCTACGTCTCGATCCCCGGCCCGCAGCGGCGCAGGCTGCACGCGCGCGCAGCCGAACTGCTCGCGGCCAGGCCGGATCCGCCGGCCGTGCGGCTGGCCCACCACCACCGGCGCGCGGGCGACCTGGCCAACTGGGCGCGCAAGACCCTGGCGGCGGTCGATTACGCCACCGAGGTCGGCGACACCGCCCTGGCGCTGCAACTGCTGGAGGACGCGCTGGTCGACGACGCGCTGCCGGCCCGCGCCCGCAACACCCTCGCGGTGCGGCTGAGCCGGGTGGCGCTCAACGGGATCGCGCACGCCAGCACCGTGGAGCGGCTGTGGTCGGTGCTGCGCGAGGAGTCGCTGGGCCGGTCGGCGCGCGCGGAGGTGCGGCTCAACCTGGGCCGGCTGCTGATCAACCAGGCCGGCCGGATCGAGCTGGGCCAGCACGAGATCGAGACGGCCATCCTGGACCTGCGCGACCGGCCCGCGCTGGCGCTGCGCGGCATGGCGGTGCTGACGCTGCCCAGCTTCGGCACCCGGCCGGTCGGGTTCCACCTGCGCTGGCTGGCCGAGGCGGTGCGCACGGTCGAGGCCGTGGACGACGCCGAGCTGGTCGTCTCGGTGCGCGCCAACCAGGTCAGCGCGCTCGCCCAGCTCGCCGACCCGGCGCTGTGGGCGGCGGTCGCGGCCCTGCCCGCCGCCGGGCGCTCGCCGCGCGTCCGCCGCCAGCTCAGCCGGGCGTACAACAACCTGGCCGACGCGGCGGCGTGGACCGGCCACTACGGCACGGCGCGGGAGTACCTGCGCACCGGCGGCGCGCTGCTGGCCGACGCCGACGTGCCGTTCCTGTCGATGCTCAGCACCGGGACCGGGTTGCGGCTGGACGCCGCCACCGGCCGGTGGGACGGGCTGCCGTCCGCTGCCGCGCTGCTGATCGAGCAGGCGGGCGACATGCCGTTCCTGGCGGTCGACGCGTGGATCGCGCTGGCGTGGCTCGCGCTGGCCCGGGACGACCGCGACCTGGCCGAGCGGCACCTCGACGACGCCGTGGCCGCCGCTCCGGAGAACGCGCCGGTGTCGGCTGCGGTCGCCGCGTGCCGGGTCGCGATCTCGTTGGCGCGGGGGGACGTCGCGGCGGCAGCCGTGGGAGCGGAGCGCGCGCTGGCCCACACGCGGCGCAAGGGTGTGTGGGTGTGGGCGTCGGACCTGGCCCCGCAGGCGGCACGGGCCTTCGTGCGCGCGGGTCGGCTGGACGACGCCCGGCAGGTGGTGGCCGAGTACGAGGAGGGCATCGACGGCCGGGACGCGCCGCTCGCCGCCGCCGGAGCCGAGATGTGCCACGCGGTGCTGGCCGCCGCCGATGGCGACCACGCCACTGCGCTGGCACGCCTGCTGCGCGCGGCCGACCGCTACGATGCCCTCCCCCATCCGCACGCCGGGGCGTCCGCGCGCGAGGCGGCGGCGCGCGCCGCGCTGGAGCGCGACGACACCGGCACCGCGACCGTCCAGCTCGACCTTGCCCGCAGTGCGTTCGTCCGGCTCGGGGCCGACCGCGACGCCGCCCGGTGCGATCGGCTGGCCCGCCGGTTCCGGCGCGGCACCCCGCGCGGGCGCAAGAGCTACGGCGACGACCTGTCGCCGCGTGAGCGCGAGGTCGTGGGGCTGGTGGCGGCGGGGCGCACGAACCGGCAGATCGCCGAGGAGCTGTACCTCTCGCCGCGCACGGTGGAGCACCACGTGGCCAAGGCGATGCGCAAGCTGGGCCTGCGGTCGCGGGCGGCGTTCGTCGCCGAGTCGGCCGGACCCGACGAACGGTAGGGAGCGTTGTCAGGGCTCATCGGCGGCGCACTCGACCGTGCCGTCCAGCGCCCACGGCCGAACCGCGTGCAGACGGTGTTTATCGGCCCGTGCCGTCCGGTCAGGTTCCGCCGGGCGGCCTCCGCGCGGGCCGAAGGGGCGACGGCCTGTCGCGTGCGGACGTGCGGGTGGACCGGGCGGGGCCCTGCACGCCCCACCCGGTCCGGTCGCAACCCGCTAGCGCGACGCCACCGTGAGCGTGAAGTCGGCCGTTCCCGACTTCCCGCCGCCGGTGGCCGTGACCCTGATCTTGTGCGTGCCCGGCGTGGCCGAGAACGACGAGGTCAGGAACAGCATCGACGACTGGCCGGCGCTGATCGTCGCGGGCACCAGTTGGGCGTTCACCCCGGCCGGGACGCCCTCGGTGGACAGCGTCACCGGGCCGGTCGCGCCGGTGACCCGGATCGTCGGGAACAGCGCGCCGCCCGGCTGGAGCGTGCCCGAGGCAGGCGAGAGCGACACCGTCAGGCCGCCGGGCTGCTGCCCGCCGTCGCCGACGGTGAGGGTCAGCGCGGCCTGCTTGCCCACCGACCCCGACGTGCCGGTGACGGTGACCCGGTACTCGCCCTTGGGCGTGCTCGCCGACGTGGTGACGGTGAGCTTGCCCGTCCGGCCCGAGGTGATCGTGCCCGGCTGGAACACCGCCTCGGCGCCCGGGGGCAGACCGCTCGCGGACAGGGTGACCTCGGTGGGCGTGCCGCCGACGGCCTCGCTGGTGATGTTGGTCGAGGCAGCCTTGCCCGGCTCGACCTTGAGCGCCGCCGGGCTCACGCCCAGGCCGAACTCGCCGCCGGGACCGCCCTGGCCGACGACCAGGGTCACCGTCGCCCGCTTCGTCGCCGACGCGGTCTTGCCCGTGACGGTCACCGTGTACGTGCCGTCCGGGGTGCCCGCCGCCGCCGTGAACGAGAGCTTGGCACCCTCACCGGCCTTGATCGACGCGGGCTGGAACACCGCCTCCACCCCGGACGGCTGGCCCGACGCGGACAGCGCGACGTCCTCCGGCGTCGCGCCGACCGTGGTGGTCACGCCCACCGAGTTGCTCGACCCGGCCGCCACCCGGACCGACGACGGGTCGACCGCCATGCCGAACTCGACGGGCCGGGTCGCTCCGACCTTCTCCTTGACCCAGTCGCCCATCTCGTTGTCGAGCCTGCTCCAGATGCCGTACCACTTGAAGTCCGACCTGCTCCACGACGCCAGGCCGACGAGCGTGCCGTTGACCACCAGCGGCCCGCCGCTGTCGCCGGGCAGGATCGTGGTGCGGCCGTCGGGGTGACCCGCGCAGATCATCGTCGCGGCCTTGAAGCCCGCGCCGACGCCCTGGCACGCGCGCGCGCCGTCCACGATGGGGAAGCTCTGCTTGTCCAGCGAGACGTCCGCCGGGTTGTCGTCGTGGGTCTTCTTGCCGTAGCCCAGGCTCAGGCCCTGGTCGCCGACCTTCCAGATGCCCGCGTCGGCCGAGGTGGCGAACTTGGCCCACTTGTCCGGCGCGAGCGGGATGTCCTCGTTGGTGGTGACCACCGCGACGTCGTAGCCCTGGTCGAAGTTGACGTAGCGCGGGTGCAGCTCGTAGGACTTGACCGTCAGCGTGGTGCCGGTGCCGGCGGCGAGGTCGTCCAGCCCGTAGTTGAAGGTCTTGGTGCCCTCCAGGCCCGCGCAGTGCGCGGCGATCACGATGGACCGCCTGCCCACCACCGAACCGGTGCACGACTGGCCCTTGGGGCGGACGCCGCCCTGGCGCAGCGCGGCGATCACCGGCGGGTACTCGGACAGGGTGGCGTCCTGGCCCTTGTAGATGAACGCCGAGGCGTCACCGGGCGGCGGCGACGGGGTGTCGCCCTCGAAGGTGGCCGCGGTCCGGGTGCCCGCCGAGGCCGCGCCGGCGACCGCGACGACGGCCAGCGCGCTCACCGCGACCCCGACCAGGGCCGCCGCGACCCGCGTGGAACGCTTGCGCCGCAATGTGATCGTCCTCGTCGCGGCGGTCACGGGGTCAGCGTCCAAGACGTGATGGAGCCGGTGTCGTAGCGGTAGACGTCGGTGACGCGCAGCTTCCACGTGCCGTTCTTCGTCTCGCCCGAGGCGTTGGCGGTGAAGGTGGTGTGGATGCCGTTGGCGTCGCCGAGGCCACCGGACTTGCGCAGGCTCAGCACCGCGCCGGACGGGCCGACCAGGTCGATGGCGAGGTCGGCGGTGAAGGTGTGGTCGATGTCGACCTTGACCGTGGTCGACGCCGACGCGTTGCCGGTGCAGTTGCTCATGGTCACCGGCGAGTCGGCCGAGCCGGCGTCCGGGATGGCCACCGCGCCGGAGCTGCTCTGCGGGGTGCAGGTGCCCGGGGTGGTGCCGAACTCCTTGACGTAGAGCAGCTTGTTCGGCGAGCCCTTCGGGTCGGTGACCTTGTCCGGGGTGGCGGCGGTCAGCAGCGCCTGGGTGACCTGGGAGGGCGTGCTGCCAGGCTTGGCGGTCAGGTACAGCGCGGCGGCGCCCGCGACGTGCGGGGTGGCCATCGAGGTGCCCGACATCTGCCCGGACCCGCCGTTCTGGAGGGTCGAGGTGATGTTGGTGCCGGGCGCGAACAGGTCGACGCACGTGCCGTAGTTCGAGCCCTGGCCGTTGCTCCACAGCGACCGCTTGTCGGCGTTGTCGGTCGCGCCGACGGTGATCGCGCTGGGCGTGCGGGCCGGGCTGGTCTGGCAGGCGTCGCCGTTGTTGTTGCCGGCGGCGATGGTCGAGGTGATGCCCTTGGCCACGACCTTGGCCACCGCGTCGTCCACCGAGGAGTTGCTGCTGCCGCCCAGGCTCGCGGTCATCACCGAGTTCGCGCCGGCGTTGGCCGCGACCCAGTCGAAACCGCCGATGATCTGCGACCACTGGCCGCTGCTCTGGCAGTCCAACACCCGCACCGCGACCATCCTGGCCTTCTTGGCCACGCCGTAGGTGGCGCTGCCGACCGTGCCCGCGACGTGCGTGCCGTGGCCGTGGCAGTCCGAGGCGTCGCTGTCGTTGTCGATGAAGTCGCGGCCCGAGGTGACCCGGCCGCCGAAGTCCGCGTGACCCCGGTAGACGCCCGTGTCCACGACGTAGACCGTCGCGCCGTCACCGTCGTTGGGGTAGGCGTACTTGCTGTCCAGCGGCAGGGCGCGCTGGTCGACCCGGTCCAGGCCCCAGGTGGGGTTGGCCTGCTCGCCGACGGCCCGCGCGGTGCCGTCCTGCTCGACGTAAGCCACGGCCGGGTCCGCCGCCAGCCGCCGCGCGCGGTCCTCCGGCATGGCGACCGAGAAGCCGCGGATCGTGGCGGTGTAGCTGAGCTTGCGCGTCCCGCCGTAGCGGCCCGCCAGGTCGGTGGAGACCGCATCGACCGACGCCGCCGACGCGCCGGCGTCCTTGAGCACCACGATGTAACTGCCCGTCACCGAACCCTGGGCGCCCGCGTTGCGGATCGTGCCCTCGGCGGGCGCGGCAGCGGCGGGTGCCACCGCGGCGACCAGCACGGCACCCGCCGCAGCGACCACCACCGCCGGCGCACGCCTGGAATACCTGTAGTCCATCGAACTCTCCTTTTTCGCACCCACGGCTACGCCGGGGCGTGCCGCCCGCGAGGCAGGGTGAAGAATGAGCGGCCGGCGCGATCACCCTCCCCGAGCGCCTCCGGGAGCGGAACGCACGCGCAATTAAGTGGCGATACCTAGAAAACACCCCCTGGGTGGGCGGGGCGGTGCCCGGACGGTGTCGCTCACCGTGTGTTGCCGGAGGGCGACGATGGGTGGCGTCGGTCGCGGAGCGTCGCCCCTGGGGCGGAACGGCGTCCGGTGGTGGTTGCGGATGCGCGTTCCGGGCGCAGGCGATCGGGGATCCAGCCCGAGTGCCTCGTATACCGATTCGGCCGAAAAACGGTCCGGCCGGGCTCGGCGCGGCCGTTCGGCGACAGTCCCGCCTACCCGGTCGACTGGATCGGGTTCATGGCTTCGACTGTCTGGCAACTAGCGCTCGCCTGCGGACGGGTCCGCCGGTGAATGCAGAACGATCATTTTCGTACTGCGCGGTCAACGCCATCGGCTCCCCGCGGCGCGGAAGCCGGTGCCGGACTACAACCCGGCGACAAGCACAACGCAGCCGGGCAGACCGCTCGCCGATCGGGACGCACAGCAGAGTGTCCGACCATGCTCTGGACAGTTCTCATCGGCTGTAGCCGCCACGAACAGCGGCGGTGATACGCCGCCGACTCCACCGCCAGCCCCGATCGCCACACCATGGATCACGATGCCCAGACGGATCGGCCACGTCTCGACCAACCTGCACCCGACCTCCATCCATGGTCCACAGCGGCGCTGACTCCCACCTTCTTCACCAAGCTCCATCGCGATACGGAGCACCCATCTCGTTCTTCTCCCCGGTCACATGGGACGTGTCCGGCCTCGGAGGCACGAACACTGCGTTCAGGCCAGGCGCTCCGTCCTCGCCGTCGAGCGCCTCGATCAGCAGGCCGTCGACCAATGGCCGCCCACACCAGTTGGCGGATGACCGTAGGGCCTGCCAGCCCACTCACCATTCAGCACACCCTTCAGCCCAACAGCACGCTCGTTCTCGCCACGGACCTCATGGACGGTCAGCCCGCCACGGGTGTTGCCCATCGCCGCGATGTCCTCGGCGAACTCCCGGCGCTTCGTCCCGACCTCGGACGGCGGCGCTTGCTTCCGGTCGTGGACGTCGGTCTCGGCCATCCCAGCATCGACCGCCCGCACCATGGGACTGTGGTGGTGGGGTTTCGGCTGCGGGCGGCTCCGTCGTGTTCCGGGGGCCGGTCCGGTGCGCGCTTCCCGCCGTTGCCGGGCACGGGTGGTGGTTCACGCCGGATTCGCGCCGGACGTCGTGCTGGTCGGCGGGGCAACGACCTGGTGCCCGCTCATGTAGGTCTGCGGCACGGGGTGGAGGTCCTGTCGGGGGGTGCGTGACGTGGCGGCCGTGGTGCCGGGCCGACTCGGGACCGGTCAGAACTTGTCGAGCGCGATCGCGTCGTACGTGGTGGTCGGCGTCGGCGTGGTGCTGAACCGGCCGTTGACCAGGTAGAAGCGGTTGCCCCAGGCGGCGACCGTGGCGGGCACGTCGAACCGCAGGTCGGTCACCTGTGTCACGACCCTGGCGCTGGACGCGTCCGCGCTCAGTTCCAGCTTGGTGAACAGGTTGACCCGGTTCTGCACCACGTACAGGTTGCGGCCCTCGCGCAGCAGGCCGTCGTTGCGCGGCAGCAGGACACCGCCCAGGTCGATCTCCTTCGTCACGCCCTGGTGGTCGACGCGGAACAGCTTGCCGGTCGACGTCTGACCGATGATGAACGCCTTGCCGTCGGGCGTGGTGACGATGCCGTTGGCGTTGGCCAGGTCCGGGATGTCCTCCATCTGCCCGGTCAGCGGGACCCGCTGGACCTGGTCCTGCGTCGGCAGTTCGCCGCACGGCCCCAACGGCAGCCGGTAGAGGGTGGGCTCGTCGGAGTCCGTGAGCCACACCGCGTCCCGGGTGATGACGAGGTCGTTGACGAACGACTCGCCCTTGAAAAGCTCGTAGCTCGCGATGGTCCGGCCGGTGAACGCGTCGAGCACCCGCACGTCCCCGCCCGTGCCGCCGGCGACGAACAGCCGCCGCCGCGCCGAGTCGACCTTGATGCCCAGCGACGGCGTGCCGGGGCCGGTGGCCAGCACCCGCCCGCGCCCGGTGGCCAGGTTCACCTGGTAGATCGAGCCGTCGGCGCGGGACCCGAAGTAGGCCGTCGGCCACGCGCCGATCGCGATGCCCTCCGGCATGAGCCCGTCGGGCAGCGGGAACCGCCTCGGGAACGCCGTCGCCCCCGCCGTCCCCGGCACGAGCACTGCGGCGCCCAGTGCCGCGACCGCCGCCAACACAGCGCGTCTGCGCATGTTTCCTCCCCGTTCGAACCGTGGGCGCAAGTCTGGCCGGCGGACCGCCACCGCAACCAATACCGCGTCGGTCTGGCGACATATCCTGCGGGCATGTCGATCGACTTGCGGCTGATGCGCTACGTGGTGGCGGTGGCCGACGAAGGCGGCTTCCAGCGCGCCGCGGACCGCCTGCACGTCGCGCAACCGGCGCTGAGCAGGCAGGTCGCCCACGTGGAACGCATACTCGGCGTCGACCTGTTCACCCGCCGCCCGACCGCGCTGACCGACGCGGGCCGGGTGTTCGTGGAGTCGGCCCGCCGCATCCTGGACGAAGCCGACCACCTGCCCGACCTGACCCGCGCGGCGGGCCGGGGCGAGTTCGGCACGGTCCGGCTCGGGCACGTGGTCAGCGCGTCCTTCGAGGCGGTGCCTCGGCTTGTGGACGCGGTCCGCCGGTACCACCCCGCGATGACCGTCGAGACCACCGAGGCGTGGTCGGCGGAGCTGGCCGAAGGGCTGCTGTCGCAGCGGTTCGACGCGGTCCTGTCGCGCAGCGTCGCGGACCGGCCGGAGTTCGAGCGGGTGTCGGTGCACCGCGAGGAACTGGTGGTCGTGGTGGACAACAGCCATCCGCTGTCCACAAAGGACCAGGTAACGCCGCGCAACCTGACCGGCAGCCGACTGCTGCTCTCACCCCGCCACCTGTTGGCGTGGCGCACGACCGTCCTGGCGGCACTGGCCCCCTCGACCACCGTGCAGGAATCGCACCTGCCGGGCTGGCGGCGGTTCGACGAGCTGACCGCCGAGACGTTCGTCGTGGTGACCCGCACGATCGGCGTGAACCGGCCGCCGGGCACCACGATGCTGCGCTTCACCGATCCGCCGGAGGTGGGCCTGGACCTGGTGTGGCACCGGGACTCCACCTCGCCGTCCCTGCGCCTGCTGATCGCGCTGGCGCGGACGTCCGTCGAGGGTGGACACCACCTCGGGCCGTTCCCAGGTGAGCGTGGGGGCTTGGCCGGGACGGTGCCGACCCGGGCCGCACCGACGGCCAGGTAGAACCGCTGCGCCGGCGGCCCGCCGTGGAGCGAGCCAGGCCGCTACTTTCGGTCGACATCCGACCATAGGGGTCACCAAGCCACCGTACGGTTGAGCCGTCCCACCCGGGCCGGGTCGCAGGCATCCGAATTCCTGCCGGGATGGCCCACCCGCGCGCAAGGCGGCGGACTCCTCTGAGTCCAGCAGTTCGCGCACGCCGTCACGGTCGACACGCAAACCGTGGAATCCGGTCATCAACCCTCCACGTGCGTCCGGTCAGTCTCGTGGTGCACGCGTCCCGGTCGGGGTCTCCACCGTTCGGCGTCGCCGACCACGGCGAACCTGCGGCCGTCGTCCTTGAGGATCGGGTAGATGGGGTTGCGTCGCCCGCCGAGCGCGATCGTGCTGTCGCCTCGCTCGGTGTTGAAGCCGATGGCGTGGACGTACCCGGCCGTTGCCGATCTCGTGGGAGCGCCAGGTGTCCAGCGGTCAGCCTTCGGCCTTCAGGAGGCGTCACTGCACTGTGTGCGGGCCGGGTGGTGACACCGGGAGCAGAAGTCTCGGGTTACGGGCTTCGTTCTGCCGGTTCTCGTTCTGCGGCTGCTGCGAGCTGGTCGGCCAACGCCTTGAGGGCATGTCTCAGCTCGGTGGGGTGGTGGATGGTGAAGGGCCATGGCAAGGAGGCCAGCAGGTGCGCCATGCCGTCCAGGCGTTCCGCCCGGGCACGCATGAGGACGCCCGTGCTGTCGGCGGTGAGAGTTGCCATCGAGCGGGGCAGTCGGCGGGCGATCTCGTCGATGGGTCCATGGATGGTCACCTCCACTTGCCAGCGGTAGGGGACCTGCGCCAGGGCTGCGGTCAGGTGGGCGACGACGTCGAAGTTCTCGGGAACCGTGAAATCGCGGGCTTGAGGGGTGGCGGAGTCGATGCGGTCGACGCGGAAGGTTCGCAGGGTGTCTCGGAGGTGGTCGTGGCCCACGAGATACCACCGGCCACTGTGGAAGACCACACCGTAGGGGTCGACATCGCGTTCCGTGCTCTGCCGGTGCCACGACTCATAGCTGATGCCGACCGTCGTGCGACTGGAGGCGGCTTGGGCCAGGGCGAGCAGGATGCCGGTGCCTGGTGCCTGCCCGATCACGGCGTTGGCCGTGAACGCGAGAGATTCGCGGATGGCGGCGAGCGGTTCGCGGAGCGCTTGCGGGAGCACCCTCTCGATCTTCGCCAGGGCGCCTGCGGTGGCCACCGTGGTGCCCATCCCGACTCGTTCTGCGGCGACCAGGCCGAGGACGACGGCCAGTGCCTCGTCGTTGGTGAGGACCAGCGGTGGCATCCGGTATCCACGAGCCAGTCGATAGCCGCCGTAGCGGCCGCGTTCTGCCTCCACGGGGATGCCGAGGTCACGCAGGTGAGCGGTATATCGGCGCACGGTGCGGACATCGGTGCCGAGGCGCTCGGCCAGTTCGGCTCCGGTCAGCGTGGCGTGGGACTGGAGGAGTTCCAGCAGCGTCAACACGCGGGTCAGAGGATGCGACACGGGTCACCCTACTTATCAGGGCCGATTCTGTCCTGTATGGAGTTTACGCTCCCGGCAGACACCACATCGCAGGGAGATCACATGGCCACGTTCGTACTGGTTCCCGGTGCCTGGCTCGGGGCATGGGCCTGGGAAGAGACCGCTCGCGCCCTGCAGGAGCGCGGCCACACCGCAGTGGCGGTCACGCTGACCGGCCTGGCCGAGCGGGCCGATCTGGGCGGTCCCCAGACCGACCTGGACACCCACGTGGGCGACATCGCCGATCTTGTCGAAGGCCGGGATCTGCGCGGCGTCACCTTGGTCGCTCACAGCTACGCGGCCGCTCCGGTCACCGCCGCCGCAGGGCGTCTCGGTGATCGGCTGGAGCGCGTGGTCTACGTGGACAGCGCCCCGTTCGCGGAGGGGATGTGCATGCTCGACCTCATGCCGCCGCAGGCAGCCGACCAGTTGCGTGAGCAGGTCGCCGCCTTCGGGGACGGCTGGCGGCTCCCGATGCCGCCTGTCGACGTTCTCGGCATGTCCAGCAGCCTCGACGGGCTCGACGAGGTTCAGCGGGAACAACTGATCGCGCGGGCCACTCCTCAGCCGTTCGGCACCTACACCCAGCGCCTCACCGAAGCCGGCGACCCTGGGCCCGGAGTGGACCGTGTCGTGATCGCGTGCCACGACTTCACGGGGTTGCTCGACGCCGGGATCCCGATGCTGGCCTACCTGAACCAGCCGCCGTGGCGGCGCTTCGACCTGCACACGGGGCATTGGCCGATGCTCTCGGTGCCTGTCGAACTCGCCGACGTCCTCAACGCGGCCGTCTCCTGAGCCGCCGAGTCGGCGCAACCCCATGCTCGACCAGGAACGTGTACGACTGTCGCGGGCCGGCGCACAAGCGCCGGCGGGCGGGGTACGGAGGCCGCAGCGGAGACGGCGGTCCGGAGGGTCTTCGCCATCCAGACCCAGGACGCGACGGCGCACCCAGGCGGCTGTGGCCCGCGAAAACGTCGACGGGCGCGATCCCCAGGTCGGCCGGTGGAATGTCGGGCACGATGAAGCGGTGCGCCCGCTCCCCCACGCCACCACTCTCGTACCGATCCGAACAGGGGCGAGGCCGGGAACGCACCGAACAGTGCCAGACCGCCCCGGCTTTCTCCGTATCGGCCGGCGGGTCGAGGCCCGGGAGCCGCTTTGCGATACCGGAACCGGTCACCAACGGGGAGACCGCCGTGACGTCACACCACCCACCGCCACCGGGCAGCGCCTGCGGGTTGGGCGGCGGACAGCCGATCCCGGCGAGCCGGAGTTCTCGGCCGAGGACGGGTAGCGGTCACCATCTCGGTCACCTTGTCCGCCACAGGTAGGCGTGCATCTCGGCCAAGGCATGCTCACCCTCACCGCCGCCCACGCAGCAACCCGGTACCGACTCGCCGTCACCGCCCCGGCCACCACACCGTCGTTCGTCAGTGTGCTGCTGCCAACCAAGCTCACCCTGAGCGCCACCCCCGCACAACTAGCGAAACCCAGATGCACCGAATGAAACCCGCCCTACCCCGCTGTAAACTCACAGGTCAACAAGTGTCTCCCCCGCGCGAGCGGGGGTGGTCCCAGGAGCGCGAGGTTCACCGGTGTGCCGTCACCGTCTTCCCCGCGCGAGCGGGGGTGGTCCGCTCGATTTCGTAGATCACGCCGCCGCCCCCGCGTCTTCCCCGCGCGAGCGGGGGTGGTCCCATCTCGCTCGTCCCGGGCGTCGGCTGTCCCAGGTCTTCCCCGCGCGAGCGGGGGTGGTCCGGAGCTGGAGGTGTTGACCCACTGGCTGCCGCCGTCTTCCCCGCGCGAGCGGGGGTGGTCCCGGTGTCGCGTTCGAGCTTCATCAACGCGGTAAGTCTTCCCCGCGCGAGCGGGGGTGGTCCCTGGCTCACGGCGTTGCGCAGCGACAGCGGCAGGTCTTCCCCGCGCGAGCGGGGGTGGTCCCGCGCCCAGCGGGCGGTTGCTGCGGCCGGAGGAGTCTTCCCCGCGCGAGCGGGGGTGGTCCCTGGACGTACCGGCGGAAGAGGTCACCGGTCGAGTCTTCCCCGCGCGAGCGGGGGTGGTCCCTTCGTGGACCACCTGTCCGCCTTGGAGGCGGCGTCTTCCCCGCGCGAGCGGGGGTGGTCCTCTGACGGTGTTGACGCCGGGGCGGAGGCCGAAGTCTTCCCCGCGCGAGCCGGGGGTGGTCCTTTGTCCAGCTCCTTGGAGTCGGTCGTCGCGTGGTCTTCCCCGCGCGAGCGGGGGTGGTCCCTCGCCGGCGGTCTCCTTGGCGCTGTCGGTGAGGTCTTCCCCGCGCGAGCGGGGGTGGTCCGTCAGGGCGGACCGGGGCGCACGCGGCCACTACGCCTTCCCCGCGCGAGCGGGGGTGGTCCGTACGGGTCGGCGGTGGCGTTCAAACGCCACAAGTCTTCCCCGCGCGAGCGGGGGTGGTCCCCCGACGACGGACGCCCGCCGATCGACCAGGCCGTCTTCCCCGCGCGAGCGGGGGTGGTCCCGCCGTCAGCGTGCTGCTGACCGCGCTCGGTTGGTCTTCCCCGCGCGAGCGGGGGTGGTCCGGCCGTACTGCTGACGGCCGGGCTGCTGGTCGAGTCTTCCCCGCGCGAGCGGGGGTGGTCCGGTGTCGGCGATCGACCCGAAGTCCAGGTCGTAGTCTTCCCCGCGCGAGCGGGGGTGGTCCGTCGTTCGTGTACCACTCCGCGCCCGCGCTGTGGTCTTCCCCGCGCGAGTGGGGGTGGTCCGTCGCCGGTGTCCGTGTGGACGGTCGCTATCAGGTCTTCTCCGCGCGAGCGGGGTGGTCCCTTCATCCTGGCGATCTTCGATCCGCTGACCAAGATCGGCAGCTCCGACCGGGCGCAGATCTACGGCGAGATCTCGCTGGAGTACGGGCCGGAGATAGCGCACGGCAAGTCCAGTGACCACGAACGTTCGCCGGGTTGGAGACACCCCGGACGGCGTCCCGATCCTGGAACGGCGTTGATCTCATGCTCGGCGGTGACGTAGTCGCCGCCGGGGGTCGTGCCGGTCAGAGCACGTCGATCAACCGAGGACGAGGGCCGCCGTCTGCTCAACCACGTGCGGCGGGGCAAGCAGGGCACCATCCGTTCAGCGACCGGCGACGGCCGGGGCGATCGCGTGGACGGGATGTCGTACAGGCCCAAGCGAAGATGACCGCGGCCGTCTCGATGGCAGCCGGATGTGTCGATGTGGATCATCGGCTCCGGTCGCGGTGGGCGGCGACGCGGACGCGGGTTCCGCAGCGGGTCGAGCAGTAGCGCTGCGGGGTGCGGCGGCCCGTGTCGATGAAGTAGCGGCCGCATCGAGGGGCGGCGCAGCGGCCCCACGCGCAGTAGCCGCGTTCGCTGAGCCAGAGGGCGAGGGCGAGGGCGGCGGTGGACAGCAGCCAGCGGGCGGGCTGTGCTTCGTAGGGCGCTGTGGCACGGAGGGACCAGCGGCGTTCGGGGACGCGCTCCAGGCGGGGCCTGGCGGGGTACTGGTCGAGCAGGGCGTTGATCGCTTCGGCGGCGCTGTCCTCGTCGTCGAGGTCCAGGATTCCGGCGATGGCCGCTGCGGCCTCCCGCATCTCCCCCGCGGTGGTTTCGGTCAGCCGCAGCGGTGGGCCCCCATGCGCCTCCACGACGGCCTCCAGCCCCGCCGGCGTGGCGCCGGTCCCGTCCTGCACGGCGTTGACCAGGTCGGGCAGGAAGTACAGGCCGCGTGGATTGCCATCGGTGAACCGCTGGTCCATGGCTCGCCCCGTTTCTGTCGACAGCAGCAGTCCATCATCGCCCCTCCCATGGTAACGTCTAAAATCTGTCTAGTCGTTACCGAGGTGGTCGCACCCACTCGAAGGAGCCCCCATGACCGAATCGCACACGTCCGTACTGGTCGTCGGGGGCGGACCCGTCGGGCTCACCCTGTCCTGCCTGCTCTCGGATCAGGGCGTGGACCACGTCCTGATCGAGTCCCACCCCGGCACCTCCCGCCACCCCAAGGCCCGGGGCGTCTCGGCCCGGTCCATGGAGATCTTCCGACGGCTCGGGCTGGAGAACGAGGTCCGCGCGGCGGGGCTGCCTGCCGAGCAGGTCCACTTCTACCGGGGGCGCGACCTCGTCGACCCCGACTACGTCCGCAACGGTCTCGCCCAAGAGCCCGGCGAAGGCCCCGAGCACACGCCGTCGCCCGGCCTCATCTGCCCCCAGGACGCCCTGGAGCCGCTGCTGCTGCGCCGCGCCACGGAGCAGGTCGGCTCCCGCATCCGGTTCGCCGCCCGTCTGGTCTCCTTCGCCGACGACGGCCTCGGCGTGCGGGCAGTCGTCGAGGACCGGGCCACGGGCCGCCTGCACCACCTGCGCGCGGACTGGCTCGTCGGCTGCGACGGCGCTGCGAGCACCGTCCGCACCGGAGCCGGAGTCGGGATGGAGGGCCCCACCGGACTGGGGCGCTATCTCAGCGTCCGCTTCGAGGCGCCCCTGGGAGAGGTCGTCGCCGACCGCGCCAGCGCCTCGTACTTCCTCACCGTCCCCGGCCGGGGCGGGTTCATGGCCGTCGACAACGACCGCCACTGGATCTACCAGTACCCCCTCGGACCCGACGCCGAGACGGACCCGACGGACCACGAACTCCTGGCCGACCTCGTCCGCACGGCCGCAGGCATCCCCGGCCTGGACGTGACCGTCCACGACACGATGACGTGGCGCATGGACGCACAACTCGCCGCCTCCTACCGCCGCTCCCGCGTCCTGCTGGCAGGCGACGCCGCCCACGTCGTCCCGCCGACCGGCGGGCACGGCATGAACACCGGCATCGGCGACGCCGACAACCTCGCCTGGAAACTCGCCGCCGTCACCGCCGGGCAGGCCGGCGAAGCCCTTCTGGACACCTACGAAGCCGAGCGGCGCCCCCTCGCCCGCCAGGTCATCGACATCTCCACGGCCAACGCCACCAACCGCGCCGGCTACCGCATCGACGACGAACTCCTCCTGACCGCCACCTACCGCTCCACCGCCGTCATCCCCGACCGGGAACACACCGGCGAACACGGGGTTCTGGACCCGTCCGGGTACAGGCCCGGCTGCCGGCCGGGAGAACGCGCACCCCATGTCCGCCTCACCCCGGGGACCGCAGGCGTCACCTCCACCCTCGACCTCGTCGGCCCGGGCCTCACCCTGCTCACAGCCGAAGAGGACGCCCGGTGGCAGGCGCAGGCGGAAGCCGTACGGCACACCGGAATCCCGTTCACCCTCCGGGCCGTACGCACCGCCGGACAGCAGGCAACCGACCCCGGGCAGTGGGCACGCCTCCTCGGCGCCGACCACGCGAACGCCGCACTCCTGATACGCCCCGACGGACACATCGCCTGGCGCGGCACCATCCCGGCAGATCCGGAGACACTTCCAGCCCTCGTACGACGCGTACTCGCGAACCGGTGACTCCCGCCGGAACAGCCCAGCCGACTCATCTGTCGTCGAACGATCCTGGCAAAGCCGCCACCCACCTGCGCGGGCAGGCCCACGATGAGCTGGGTGACGCAGAGCGGCGAGCGCTGCACCGGGGCCGCGAGGTGCATCGCGGGCAGGACTTCAGCCGGCACCTGACCGCGACGCCGCAAATCCACTATCAGGAGGTGCGAGCAGCGACCCGGTCAGGTGACAAGGAGGCATCGGTCCCGTCCGATGTCGGCCTGGGGTTCAAGGATGACGTGGAGGGCCGGCGCGAGTCGTGGGATGCCGTCGAGCAGGCCCTTCAGCCGCGCCCACGACCACCAGGGCAGCGACGGCATCCGCCGCGTCCCCGCTCGGAAGACCCCGGACAGACGGCACTGCGACCAACGCCCGATCGGGTCAATCGGTTGCGGTGGTCGCCAGGTAGACGGTGTTGGTGGACTCGCCTCCTTGCAGGGGGTTGGGGAAGCGGACGACCTCCGCGGTGGTGTGCGCGAAGTGGGTGGACAGCGCTGCGGTGCAGTCCTCGTCCGGCGGGTCGTTGGACCACAGGGCGAACACACCACCGGGGTGCAGGCGGTCAGCGAGGCGGGCGATGCCGGCGGGCTGGTAGAAGTCGGCGTTGTCCGGGTGCAGCAGGTGGCGCGGCGAGTGGTCGATGTCGACTATGACGGCGTGGAAGCGTCGGTGGGGAACCTCCGGGTCGAATCCTTCCGGGGAGCGCGCCAGGGCGAAGAAGTCCCCGTGCGCGAGGGTGCAGCGGGGGTCTTCGGCCAGGTCGGTGCCGCCGGGTACCAGTCCCCGGCGATGCCAATCGATGACCGCGTCGAGGGCGTCGACGACGAGCAGGGAGCGCACGTTCGGGTCGGCCAGGACGGTGCGCGCGGTGTAGCCGAGCCCGAGGCCGCCCACGACCACGTCGAGGGGTGCGGACATCCCGGCGAGCGCGAGACGTGCCAGTTCCTCCTCGGCGGCGGTGAACAGGCTGGACATGAGGAACTCGTCGTCGAGCTTGATCTCGTGGACCTCGCGGTCGGCCACGGGATCCCAGCGGCGGCGCAGGACCAATTCGCCCAGGGTGGTCGGACGCCGGTCGAGTTCCTGGAAACGAGCACCCATCTGGTGTTCCCTCCGAGCGGGTTCGTGGCTGGTGTGGCGGGCCGGCGGTGTGCGTCGGACGTGTGGTCAGTGTGGACGGTGTCCTGGGGGACGCGCAGGTCGGCCCGACGACGGCTTCGTCCACCCCCGCGAATCGCAACAGGCGGATGTCCCACGGCGCTGTGCGGACCTTCGCTATGTTGTCGGTTCGGATTCGAGGCACCAGGGGTGGGGATGACCGAGAACTTCAATTTCCACGGTCCGACGACGTTCATCAACAGGCCGCAGAACACCGTCGTCCAAGACTTCCAGAACACGCACAACTCGGTGCACGGCGAGCAGTTGGCAGAGCTGTTGCGCCTCGTGCTGAGCAGCAAGGACCTCACCGACGAGGAACGCGAGAACACCGCGCGCCTGGTGGAGGAGGCCGCTGCGGCAGCGGACGGGGACGAGCCCGCAGCCGTGGAGCGGAAGTTGACGAGGATCGGTCGCATCGTGTCGAGGGCTGCCGACATCGCCACGCCGGCTTCGGTGATCGTGGACAGCGTCTCGTCGATGTTCACCTGAGTCTCGTCAGGCGACTTCCGCGCTCCGACCATTCTCCTCCATCGATACAGGGGCGATACCCGATGAGCGACCCCATGCGGCTCGATGCCGTCGTCTGGGTGGACGACCACGCGCTTCTCCAAGGCGCGCTCGGGCACAGTGCCGCCTACGTTCTCACGCACCGCACCGCCCCCGACGACCCTGCCCGGTGGGACAAGACGGACACGGAGGTCGCCTCCGGTCTGCTGGCGCTGGAAGTCGACCCGGGCACTGCGGTCGCCGACTTCGCGCGGCTCGCCCTGGACGAGTCGGGTGAGGGCCGCACCGATGTGGTGAAGGTCTGGGCGGAGGACGCCGTCACCGGGCAGCGCCTGCCGGACGAGTCCGTGCTCGGCGATGTCCTGGAGTCGGGCGACTTGGTGCTGGTCAAGGCCGAGGTGCCGCCGGACGCCTGCTACCAGTTGGACTCGCTGGGCAGACCGGAGGAGCTGTTCGACGTCCTCCACGTGGCCGCCGCGCTGGAGGTGGCGGCGTGGCCCAGGCTGTGGGGCGCGTTGCTGTACACCGAAGAGGACGTGGCGGTGGCCACGTACGTCCGCACGCACTTCGACCAGCTCAACGCCATGTCCGGTCCGCTCCTGCGCATCTTCGTGGTCGAACGCCCACCGGACTGGAGGCGCGCCAAGAAGTACTGGCGAGCCCACCTCGAACCGGCCCTGTTGCGCACGATGTCGGTGATGCGGTGGCTGCACTCGTCGCCTTACGACAAGAGCGGCCTCTACCAGGTGGCGCGTGAACTCGGCGTCGAGGCCGACCACTTCCCGTGCCTCGCCCTGTTCGGCGGCGACGACAACGACACCGTCGTCTTCCCGATCGAGTCGGCCGACCCGGCGTCGTTCCGCGAGCTGTTCGCCTCGATCCACCGGGCGGTGGGCGAGGAACCGGCCGACTACCAGGCAAGACAGGTCTACGACCGTTCCGGCCACCGCGACCCCGGCCGACCGGTGCTGCGCGGCGCGGCGGCACTGGAAGCGCTGGCGGCGTCCGCGTCGTGGGCGGACCGGGCCGCGCTGGCGCGGGTGAGCGCGGCGAAGAAAGCGCTGCGGCAGAAGGAGTTCCACGGACAGAACGTGGTCATCACCCACGGGACGTTGGAGAACGTCACCATCCACGGTCCGACGACCTTCATCAACAAGCCGGTCAACACGGTGATCAAAGACTTCCAGAACGCCCACACCTCCGCCCACGGCGCACGGCTCGCCGAGGTGCTGCGCCTGGTCCTCAACAGCGAGGGGCTGCCGCCCGAGGAGCGTGTGCACGTGGCCAAGCGGATCACGGAGACCGTGGACGAGTTGGAGTCGCCGACCGAGTACACCCGGTTCACCGTGCGATACGCACTGACCGACATCGGTTACCTGACCTCTCGTGACGAGAACATCGCACGGTCGGTGTCGGACATCATCAAAGCCATCCAGGAAGACTTCGCGTGAGGGCTGTCCCGCATCTCGGTAATCGGCCGCCCGGGTGGTCATGATGCGAGTGACTCGTTGTCCCGGGCGGAGCGGATCGCCGTCATCCCCCGGCTTCCTGCGCTGTTCGCGCCTGGCCGGGCCGTGAAGTCCGGCTGTCCGCCGCTGCCAGAACAGACGCCTGAAGGGCCGTGGTGGCCGATCAGCACACCGAGCGCGGTACGTGATCCAGTACTCGCCTCCCGCATCGGTGAAGCCGCCGCCGCAGAGTCGAGCGTGCATCTGGTTGCACAGCGCGCGCAGGGTGCGGCTCGCGTAGCGGTATCGGTCAAACGGCTTCGCCGTCGACTCCTGGACAGGCGTGATCGTCAGGCCACTCAGATGAAATTCCGCCTCCGGACCGCGCGCCTTCCGACGCCGACCACTTGGTGCTCGGCGTCGGTAGGGTTGATGCCTGGGCAAGGCGCATCCCGGATGACCCACGACGAAGGGCGACCATGGGAATCGAGGATCGGATCTCCGGCCCGGAGATCACCGTCCGGGACGCACTCGCCGCAGACGTGCCCCTCCTGGCTCAGGCGGACTCGGTGGCCACGGCCGGGCACTCCGGCAGGCGCGACGAGATCCTGCACTGGGTCGCCACCGCCGGCACCCGGGTCGCGCAGGCCCAGGGGCGGGTGGCCGGTTACTGCGTCACCGAGCACACGTTCTTCGGCCATGCCTTCGTCGCAATGCTCGTGGTCGCCGAGAACGCACGCGGTCTCGGAGTCGGCACCCGACTGCTGCTGGACGCGCAACAGCGCCGGACCAACCCCAAGCTGTTCACCTCCACGAACCTGTCCAACCAGCCCATGCAGCGGCTCCTGACCCGCCTCGGCTGGCAGTCGGCGGGAATCGTCCACGGCCTCGATGACGAAGACCCCGAACTGTTCTTCCGCGCCCCCGAGCCGGCCCCCGAGCACAGCCCGCCACGGTGAAGCAGGACTACCTCGATCAGCAGGACTACCCGCGCCTGCATTCCTGGCGAGCCGCCGCTGGCACAGCAGCGACCAAGATCACCGACAGGGTCGAGCCAGCGGCCCGTCGGTGAACCGCGTACGGATGATCCCACGGGCGCGGGCGGACCGGTCCTGCCGTGCTGGTGGGGCGGTGGCCCGCAGCGCTGACGCAGGCCGGGACGACGGGTTGGTGTTGGTGACCAACGCCAAGAGCGACTCGGTGTCGAGGTTCGACGCCCTGGCGGGCAAAGTGGTGGTGACCGTGCCCGTGGACGAACAGCCGGAGGGCATCGCGATCACGTCCTGTGCTGCCGGACGGGTTCACATGCCGGCGCACCGGGGCCAGTTCGCGCCGTTCGAGTACGCCTTCTACACCGGCCTCACCACGCGACATGGCCCGCGCCGGCGTCTGCAGGGCCGGGTGCTCGTCCACCGTGACCGGACGGTGGTCTTCCAGCGATTCGAGACGGCCCCTGAACCGGGGCGGGGAGCCGTACGTGGTGAGGGGTGTCGGCCGGTCGCAGTGACCGGCGCAACCCCTTCACCCAACGGAGAACTCCCATGCTGCGCAAGCATGTTGCGCCCCTTGCCGCCCTGGTGGCGTTCAGCGTCGCCGCGTTGACCGCCTGTGGAGCCGGCGACGCGGCCCAGCCCACGCCGCAGGACCAGCAGCACGACCGCGCGCCGGCGGCAGCGGTCTCGCTGCTGTCCGGCACCGCGCGGTCCAACCAGGCCGACGACCGGTCCGGGGACCTGGCCCCCGAGGACGCCCCGCAGGAGGTGAAGAACCGCTGGGTGCAGCTGCGGGCCGCCAAGGCGGGCGAGCTGAACCCGGTCGTGGTCAACGGCGCGGGCCTGACCCTCTACCGGTTCGACAAGGACACCGCGAACCCCTCGACGTCCACCTGCGCCGGCGACTGCGCCAAGACCTGGCCGCCGGTCACCATCGCCAAGGGTGCCAAGGTGTTCGTCGCCGGTGTGAAGAAGTCCGACGTGGGCACGGTCGCCCGGTCCGACGGGCAGCTCCAGGTGACGATCAAGGGCTGGCCGGTCTACCGGTTCGCGAAGGACACCAGGCCCGGCGACACCCTGGGCCAAGGCGTCGGCGGCACGTGGTTCGGCGTCACCCCTGATGGGCAGAAGGCAGGCAACCCGCAGTCGCCACAGCCCACCAAGCCCACCCGGACCCGCCCCACGCAGCCCACGCAGACGCAGCCGCCGGCCGAGCCCGCGACCTCGGTGACCCTGTTCACCGGCCGCAACTTCGACGACACCACCGGGGACGACTTCGCGCGCGGCCTCGCCGGCAAGGGCTGCCAGGACACCGACGGCGACTTCCTCTCCCTCACCGTCGACGGCTCGCTGAAGTTGTGGTCGGAGCCCGGCTGCAAGGGTACGTCCAAAGTGGTGACCGATGACGTACCGGACCTGTCCGCGATCGGTTTCCCGACCGGCCCCAAGTCCGTGTTCTTCGGTTGATGCGGATCCTCCTGGCGGCCACCGCCCTCGTGCCGGCCGGGCGCGCGACGAGCGTGCCCGGCACAGCCGTCGACGTGCCCGGCCGTGGCCGACGTCTCCGAGTACTGGCGCAAGCGGTTCCCCGACCTGTTCGGTCGGGAGTTCCCGCAGGTGCGCACCGACGACCCGGTCGCCTGGGACCGGATGCGGCTGCTGCCCGTCCTGGACGAGATCTCCGGCGTCGCCGTCCTCTCCCACGAACTGGGCCATGCCGTGCAGTTCCGGCTGGACCTGCCCGGCGACACGCCGTCCGAGAGCGGCAGATCCCGCCACCGACACCCGCTGGTCAACACGAACACAATCGCGGTGAACACCGCCCGGTCGTCCACCGGAGCCGTCCCACCACCCTGCGGACACACCGCGAACCGAGGGATCAACGGCTCCACCAGCGCCCACAACGAACGCCACCGCCACCTGGGTCAAGGCTCTGATGTGCTCCCACCGATCCGAGATCGAACGGACGACCTCTTCGCCGCGGTCGGGATCGGTTCTGGCGAGTGCCGCGCCGAGCTGCGTGCTCATCCGCGCCAGCCAGGTGGACATCTCGACCTGCCCGAGTTTGTGCCTCATGGTCTTGATCGCCGCTTCGGCTGCGTCGGTCAGGACACGCGCCCTGTCTTCCTGGTCGTTGTGAGCCAACGCGGACACCGTCCTCGTCAGCGCGACGCCGCGGTGGAATGGCATGTCGATCGAACCGGCGATGCGCTCCGCGTGGTCGAACTCCCCGACATGGGGAAGGGTGGAGGCGAATGGCCGGGCTGAGAAGAGGGGCGAACCCACCGGCCCGAGCACTGTAGAAGGGGGAAAAGCCGGGGTCGAAGACGCATCTCCTGACCTACCAGCGCGGAACACCGCTTCTGATCGTCATCTCACGTGGCAACACGCACGATGCCAACGGCCTCAAGCCGATGGTGTCCGGCCTGCTGCCGGGCCACGGCCCCGACCGGGGCGCCGACGCACACCACGGAAGCTGCACGCCGACAAGGTCTACGACACTGCCGAGCTGCGCCGATGGCTGCGCAGCAAACGGATCGGCGACCTGAACGGCACTGGTCCGTCGGCCGAACGAGAGCAGCGCAGACTCGACAACGCCGCTGCGCGGCGGTGAGAAGCGCCCAACGTCCACAGTTGCCCGCAGAGGTGTTGGCCGCCTTCGCCACGGTCGCGCCGGGTGCCGAATCCAAGGACGGAGTCGTCCCCTTCGTGCAGCACCGACGCCTGCAGCCAGGTCTCGATGTCCCTGGTTTTCACCACCTTGCAGCCCTCGTCAACGATAACGTCGCAGCAGAGCAGATCCCTGCCCCCTGTCCGTCACTGTCCGTTGTGGATCGCGTGGAGACAGCGGTCTGCCTGCGCGCGGAGGGCTTCGGTGAGTTCCGGTGGGCCGCTGACGAGGGTGAAGTCGGCGTCCACCGAGGTGATCATCCAGACCAGTGCTGCGGGGCTGTCCGCGCCGAGGTGAAGCAGGCAGCTGTGGTCGTCGACGGCTTCGACGACGCCCATTCCGGGCCAGACCCGGTCGGCTACGGCTTCGGCGGACCCGTGCAGGGCGACGGTCGCCTGGCAGGGCCAGGTTCGCGCGGACAGTTGGTGTGCCAGGTAGGTCGCGACGTCGCCGAAGGGTGGTTGTCTCGGGGTGAAGCGGGGACCGGTGGGAATCCGCGGGATCAGTCGGTCCACCCGGAAGGTGCGCCAGTCGTCCCGGTCGGTGTCGAAGGCGACGAGGTACCAGTGTCGGCCGAAGCTGACCAGGCTGTGCGGTTCCACGGATCGGGTCGTGTCGCCGCTGCGGGGGCTGGTGTAGTCGAATCGCAGCTTGTCGTGGCGGCGGCAGGATTCGGCGATGGCCATCAGGGTGTCCGCCGAGACCTGCGGGCCGGGTGCCACCCCGGCTCGGACGGTGGCGGAGTGCAAGGTGCGCACTCGGTGTCGGAGCCGGGACGGCAGCACCTGTTCGAGCTTGGTGAGCGCGCGCAGCGAGGCGTTCTCGATTCCCGCCACCGAGCCGCCCGTGGCCGTGCGCAGGCCGACCACCACCGCGACGGCCTCCTCGTCATCGAGCAACAGCGGCGGCAGGGCCGCACCGGCGCCCAGCCGGTAGCCTGCGGTGCCTTGTGCCGCGTGCACGGGATAGCCCAGTTCACGCAGCCGTTCCACGTCCCGGCGCACCGTGCGGGTGGTCACGCCGAGCCGGTCCGCAAGTTCGGTGCCGGACCACTCATGGTGCGCTTGCAGGAGTGAGAGCAGTTTCAGCAGTCTTGCCGAGGTCTCGACCACAGCGGCAAGTATGCCCGATTCTTAGGAACGAAGTAGTCCTAACCTGCCCCTAGCGTGGTGGCCATGACGAAAGCACAGCCGGGCATCCGCCCCTTCCGCATCGACATCCCGCAGGCGCGACTGGATGATCTGCACGCGCGGTTGGCCAACACCCGGTGGCCGGACGAACTGCCCGGGGTCGGCTGGAGCCGGGGCGTCCCGGTCGGCTACCTGAAAGAGCTGGCCGAGTACTGGCGCACCGGCTACGACTGGCGGACGTGCGAGGCCGAGCTGAACCAGCACCCGCAGTTCATCACCACCATCGACGGGCAGAACATCCACTTCCTGCACGTGCGCTCGCCGGAGCCGGACGCGACCCCGCTGGTGCTGGTGCACGGCTGGCCCGGCGGGGTCGTGGACTTCCTCGACGTGATCGGACCGCTGACCGATCCCCGGTCGCACGGCGCGGATCCGGGCGAAGCGTTCCACCTGGTGATCCCGTCACTGCCCGGATTCGGGTTCTCCACCCCGTTGACCGGGCCGGGCATGAACGCGGCGCGGATGGCCGGGCTGCTGGTGCGCCTGATGTCCGAACTGGGCTACGACCGGTACGGCGTGCACGGCTACGACACCGGCTCGTGGGTGGCTCCCGAGATGGGCAAGCAGGCCCCCGAGCACGTGATCGGCGTCCATGTCAGTGCCATGATCACGTTCCCGCTCGGGCTCGACGGAGAGATGGACGGCTTGACCGAGGTCGAACAGCGGCGCTGGCAAGCGATGCAGAACTTCAACGACGGCTACCTCCAGTGCAACTCCAAACGGCCGCAGACCGTGGCCTACGGGCTGCACGACTCACCGGTCGGCCAGCTCGCCTGGATCGTGGAGAAGTTCAAGGAGCTCACCGACCCGCAGGACGGGCTGCCCGAGGACAGCGTCGACCGCGACCGGATGCTCACCGACGTCTCGGTGTACTGGTTGACCGGAACGGCGGGCCCGGCGGCCCAGGTGTACTACGAGGAGATCTCCGCAGCCGAGTGGAGCGAGTCCGGCGGGCAGTGGGACGGTGACGGGCAGGACTGGGCGGCGAGCAGTCGCGGCACGGTGCCGACCGGGGTGCTGGTCTCCGCGCACGACGTGACCATCCGGCGCTGGGCCGAGCGCGACCACAACATCGTGCACTGGACCGAATTGGCTGCCGGCGGGCACTTCCTGGCCATGGAGGCGCCGGACACGGTGGTCACCGACGTCCGCGCGTTCTTCCGGAAGGTGCGCTGACGTGAGCGCCCGCAGGCCCGGCAGGGTGGTGCCGGGCCTGCGGGCCGCGCTCTGCTGCAACGGCCGCTGTCGACCCGCCGTGCGGACCTTCCGGTGTTCATCGCGGTGGAACGCGTGTCCGGGATGAACGCGCAGGTCCCAGCCTGCCGTAGGAATCGCCGATGACGCTCCAGTCGAGCGCATCTCCGGACCCCACCATTGCGACGAAGCCACCTCAGCCTCGATCGGCCGAGCGTCCGGGTCGCCGGTGGCCGGCGGCAACCACCGGCCACCGTGCGCTCAGCAGGTCGCGCGGTGTGGTGATCATTTCGGTGATCGTGCCGAAGAATGTGCGCCGACCGCCGGGAACCGCGCACGACTTCGCCCGGCGCCACCGACGGGCGGGCTCGCGCCCGCACATGGGCGACCCGACGGCCGGGAGGGTATAGGCGATTTCAATGCCAGCACGGCGGTGGGCCGTGTTAGCGTCACGACACAATTCTTCGTGACGGCCGTGAAGGACCGATATGACGACCCCTCCCTGGATTGTCGATCCAGCCACCTGCGCGTTGCTCGTCATCGACATGCAGAATGATTTCGTGCGCGAGGGTTTTCCGATGGCCGTGCCGATGGCCCGCGAGCGGGTGCCGGTCATGCGGGAAGTAATCGACACGTGCCGGGGCTCGGGAATTCCTGTGATCTACACGCAGCACATCCTTTATGACACCTTCGACGTGTCACCGCTGGAGACCTCGTACATTCCTCGACTGCGCGAATCCGGTATGCGCGACGGCAGCCACGGCGCGGAGATCATCGAGGAACTCGCGCCGGAGCCGGGCGAGATGGTGATCCGGAAACACCGGTACGACGCCTACCACAACACACCGCTGCACAGCGTGCTGAACACGATCCGGGGATTGCGGCGGGTGGACACGGTGATCATCATCGGCACCCTGACCGAGGCGTGCTGCGAATCGACCGCCCGCAGTGCGTACATGCACGACTACCGCGTCGCCTTCATCGAGGACGCGACCGGAGCCCTTTCCGATTCCGCGCAGGAGGCGACGCTCCGCTCCATCCGAGGTTTCTTCGGCCGGGTGCTGCCCGCGTCCGCGCTCACCGAGGAGCTGGGTGCATGAGCAAGGACGTCCGTTACGAGCGCAGGGCGGTCACCCTGCTCGCGTTGGGCTTCGGCCTGGTCGGCCTCGACCGGTGGATCATCGCCCCGCTGTTCCCCGCGATGGCCGACGAGCTCGGCCTCGACTACCAGGACCTCGGCGGCATCGTCGGCGCGCTCGGCGTGGCCTGGGGCGTGTCGTCGCTGCTGATGGGCCGGTTGTCCGACCGGATCGGCCGCCGGAAGGTGCTCGTCCCCGGCATCCTGCTGTTCTCGCTGTGCACGGCGTTCACCGGACTGGCCGGCGGGCTGTTCAGCCTGATCGCCATCCGGCTGGTCATCGGGCTGACCGAGGGGGCGTACAGCCCGGCGGCATTCGCCGCGACCGCGGAGGCGTCCCATCCGAAGCGCCGCGGTCTCAACATGGGCATCCAGCAGAGCACGTTCGCGCTCTTCGGGGTCGGCCTCGGACCGATCCTCGCCACCCAGCTGCTCCAGGTGCTGCCGAGCTGGCACTGGGTGTTCGCGCTCCTGATCGTGCCCGGCATCGTGCTGGCCGTCCTGCTGTCCAGGGTGATCAGGGAACCGGACGTGCTCGTCGTGCCCGCCCCGGTCGCGGCCGAGCGGCCGAAGTGGCGCCACCTGTTCCGGCACCGCAACATCCCGCTGGCCATCGTCGCCCTGTGCGGCACGATGACGTGCATCTTCGTGCTCAGCGCGATGGTGCCCAGCTACCTCACCGACTTCCTGCACCTGAGCACCGTGCAGATGGGGATGATCGCCTCGGGCATCGGGTTCGGCGCGTTCTTCGGCCAGCTCGTCATCCCCGGCGCGTCCGACCGGATCGGCCGCAGGCCCGCCGTGCTGGTCGCACTGGTGCTGTGCGCCGCGCTGCTGGTCGTGTTCGCCGCGCAGGGCCCCGTGATGCCCGTGCTGTTCCTGCTGCTGTTCTTCGTCGCGTTCGGCGCGAACGGGTGCCTGGCGCTGATCGTGGGCGCGTTGACGGTGGAGTCCGTGCCGCCCGCGCTGGCCGCCACCGCCATCGGGACCGTGATGGGCATCGGCGAGATCTTCGGCGGCGGTGTCGCACCCGTGGTCGCGGGCTACCTCTCGAAGCACTACGGCATCCAGTACTCGCTGTACCTGGCGCTGGGCGGGTTGCTCGTCGCCGTGGTCACGGCGGTGTTCTTCGTGGAGACCGCGCCGCGCAGGTCACGCCGGGCCGCACCTGCGGCGCGGTCCGAAGTGGTGTGAGACGGTGGACGGCATGGACTTGGAGGGCGTGCGGTCGTTCCTGGCTGTGGCCAAGCACCACACCATCTCCAAGGCCGCCGCCAGCCTGTACGTGACCCAGCCGACGATGAGCCTGCGGCTGCGCCGCCTGGAGGAGGGGCTCGGCTTCCCGTTGTTCGAACGGGGGTGGCGCGGTGTCACCCTGACCCGCCAGGGCGCGTACTTCCTGCCGTACGCCGCCCAACTGGTCCGGGACCTGGCCAGCGCGACGGAGGTGCTCGGTGAGGCGGGTCAGGGCCGCCCGCTGAGCTTCGCGACCGTCGCGCGGGACCAGGAGGACCAGCTCGTCGTCGGGGTGGACTCGTGGCTCACCGGCCGGATGACGGACGCGGTCGTGGACACGTTCGACGCCGCGGTGGGACCGCACGGCTTCCGGATCACCGGCAGGCCGGCACCCACCCTGATCGACCTGCTCGAACTGGAGCACATCGACTACGCCGTGTTCTACTCGACGGGCACGGGCGACGCCATCCACGCGCGTCCGCTGCTCCGCGACCGGATGGTGCTGGTGCACCGCGAGGACCTCGTGGTGGACGGCGAGCGGGAGTCCGCCGTCCGCGAGGCGCTGTCGGCCCACGACTTCCTGCTGTTCGACAACCCCGTGCTGACCCACCACGCGGGCGTCACCACCCGGCTGATCGACGACTACGGCCTCACCCGGTTCCGCGTGGTCGACGACCTCGACGTGATGCTTTCCCTGCTGCGCAAGGGCGGCACGATCTCGATCCTCCCGATCAGCGCGATCCCGCCGGACTCGCGGGGCGACACGATCACGGTCACCGAACTCGGCCGGTTCCCGCCGGAGATCACCATCGACCTCGGCTGGCACGCGCGCAGCGGCCGGGTGGCCGAGGCCGAGGCATTCCACGCGGCGATCGCCGCCCGACACGCCGGACCGGACGCCCCCGCGTTCCAGGCGGCACCGTGACCCCCACGAAGCCGGCGGCGGATGGTCCGTTCGCATGTCACGCTCAGCGGCTGTGAGGTCCACCGGTTCGGCACCGCGCAAATCGGCGACGACGGGCAGGCTCATGCGGTTGTCGTGGCGTTCTTCCGGGATCTGTACCGTTCGCAGGCTTACCTGGTGCAGAGCTCCGACTTGAAGTCCGACACGGTTTTCGGTGTCGGCGTCGTAGACCTTGGGGAGGTTGCGGGCAGCCCGGTCGAGGAACCGTCTGTAAGAGTTCCTGTCGTGCAGGTTCTGCCGCACGTCAGGCACCGGTGTTCGGAGGGGCAAGATTCAGGGTGAGCGCAGCATCACCAATGTCACGCTGGCGGCCTCTGCGAAATGGACCACCGGACCGGCGAGGTTGATTCCGGTGGCCAATACCGATCGCTACCTCGGCCCGTCTCACCGCAGCCGCAGTGCGGCGGGCGAGATCGCACCACTCCGCAGCGGCCAAACCGGTCTGGACGGCGGCGAGCACGGCGAGCACCCGCCGCTGCCGTGGTGAACCCGCTCTGCATCATCGTCATGACGACGGCCCTGCGCGTAACCGTCCGATTCCGTCGAAGACCGACGGTACGGCGATCCGGGCTCCGGAGGTGAATGCCTCCTGCGGCGGGGGCGCGTCGAGGAACCAGCCACCCCTTGGACTGCCGTCACCGCGCAGCTTCACCCCGCCCTGCCACAGCACCGGCACCGGCAGCGGGGAGGTGGAGGGTGACGTCGTGGCGGTCTTGGGCTCGACGGCGGTCGTCCTGGGTACTGAGGTCGTTGGCCCCGCCTGACCGAGGGCCCCGAAGCGAACACGTCAGCGCCACCAGCCTCGCGTCCGGGTCAACTCCGTGGACCGGTTCCGGTGTCTTCGCCTCGCTGGCACAGTCGGACGGTCTTCGTTCCATGGCGTGTCGTCGCCGTCAGCTGCCGTGCACCACGAGCCGGTGCCTGGACGCCTCCACGACCGCAGCCATGTCCGGGCGCGGAGTGGATGAGCCGGAACGGCACCAGCGTGAACGCAATCGTCCTCCTGCCGACAGTCCATGCTCAGGAAAGGTGGTAGGTCTTGCCCGGCAGCAGTTCGATGCAGTAGTCCGGTTTTGCGTTCCCCAGGCCGGCGATCGCCATGAGAGCTTCACTGCCCGAGAACCTGCACGCCCAAGCGGTGCCCTGCTTCGGGACCTCGCTGACCGGGAACTCGCCCAGCACCTGCTCGCCGTAGTTCTCGTCGTCCTGCTGCCGCAGCGGAGATTGCGTCGTCGCCTCAGGCGCCAGCGGAGTGGCCACACAACCGTTGGGCACCGCGTCATCAGGCACCAACGCGCGCACACTGACCTTCACCTTGCCGCTCACCGGGTCGGCCTCGCTGACGCAGCCCGCTATCCGCAAGCTCTTGATCCGCTCCTCGCTCGTGCTCTTGAACAACGCCTTCTGTTCATGTCGCACGGAGACCTGTGTCGCACCCGACACCCCGGTCGTCGACACCACCGCCAAGCTCACCACGAGAGCGGCCGCAAGTCCCTTGTAACCCATCACGACTCCAATCAACGACAAGTCGGTCACGCCTCCCGAATACCCGCTCGCGGGCGTAGGTCCCTCCCCGCCGGTAGAACAACCCGTTCGAGCGACGATCGAGGCCGCCCACGGACGCGATGTGCCGGTGGAGTTGCGAGTCACGAGGCCGATCACACAGCGCGACAGCCACGACTGCCACAACATCCAGAGAACCCGCACCGATGACGCCGACAAGCTGGAGAGGCCGCTCCAGGCCGTCCAGCGTGCCAGGTGGACGGCCTGATCGACTCGAAGACCTCGCCCACCTGGTCCATCCGGTCCGACTCCTGCCGGTGCAGGCCGACCGGTCCGGCGCGGCCGAGGTGTGGCAGGCGGCCGAGTTCACGCAGCACACGGGCTCGTTCAAGGCCCGGGGCGCGGTCAGCTTCACTGCAGGAGCAGGCCATGCCGGAGGCCAGGGTGGTCATCACCTCCGGGAGCAACGCCGGACCGAACTGCGCGTGGGCGGCCAGGCAGCACAGCATCACCGCGACGGTGCCAGACCCGGAGACCGCACCCGAGCACGGTCGCCTCGCACGCCTACTACCACCCGCTCATCGCTGCGGGCGCGGGCACCTTGGTCGGGGAGAGCGCCCGCTCTCCCCGACTTCAGACCGCACCTCCGGCGGGATGACGATCGTCGTGTCGGTAGGCGACGGGAGCCTGTTCATCGAAGTCGCCACCGCCGCTGTCCATCATGGCCTGCGCGTGGTGTCCGTAGAACCCGAGGACTGCCGCGCCCTCAACGCCGCCCTAGAGCACGGCCGGCCGGTCGACGTCGGGGTCCGTTCCATCGCCGCGGACTCCCCTGGCGCGCGCCGCGTGTCCGACTTGGCGTTGAAGGCCGCCCGACGCGCGCAGACGCACTCGGTCCCGGTCGACGCCACCATCGCCGCCGCCCGCCAGACCTTGTAGAACGACCGCCGCACCGCCGTGGACCACGGTGCCGCCACCGCGCTCACAGCCCTGCACACCGGCACCCACCAGCCCGGACCCGACGACCGCGTCATCGTCGTGCTCTGCGGCGCCAACACCGACTCCGCCGACCTCGTCAGCCGCAGGAGAACAACCACCGGCGACCCTTGCGACCAGTCCTGCCCGGCACGACTGCGGCTGGATCCACGACCGACGCCAAGTCGTCAGGGACCCCGCGCGGCGCACGGCGTCCACGGCACGGACTTCCAGGGCACCGACACCGCTCCACTGGGTCCGACTGCACGCCGTTTCCCGGAGCAACCCACTGCAGTGGTGTCGCGTCGGGTCATGTCGGCTGCGTGTGGTCAAGGGCGGAATGGTTTCTCGGTGGCATGTAGAACGCTTCCTCCCTGCGGCTCGCCGCAGACTGATCGTCGGGATACCCGCCGTTCACCGACCGCGCATCCGGACGTCGCCCCGGCGTCGGGACCCGGTCGGCTCCCCAGACCAGGCAGAGCGGCAGGAGGCCCGTCCACCGGAGAGGAAGTGCTGCCCGAACACCGAAGGGAAGGTGCTGGAACTGGGTGCACCACCGTCGAGCGTGGCGAGCCGTCCACGGCTACGTTCCCTCAGGGACGCGGTAGCGTGGCGACTGCCGACCGCTGGTCCGGGCACTTCGTCGTGAACCGGCGGGATTCGCGTTCTGGGCGGATCGGAACACGGCACCGGCTGGTTTCGTCCCCTGCCCCGGTGCCACCAACATTGAGGGGAACCCCAGCCAGGCCGCCCAAGTACTCGGCATGACCGCCAACGGCGTGTCCGCTCTGGCCTGCCGAGCCCGGGAGGGACTGCGCGAGGTGCACCTCCAGGCCGGTCACTCCATTCGCCACCTTCGTCTGTCTGGCTCAGTCCCCGAAGTTCCTTCTCAGATCAGCGATTGAGGCGCGCGCCGGCACCGTCCCACATCACGCCATGACGTCCACACCATCGTCGGAACGAACAGTCAGACCCCCTCGAACCGAAAGAACAGCACCGTTTGAGATCGGTTCACCACTCCGCATGTGCGATCATCGTTGTGCGCCTTGGCTCTAGGGTATGTGCAAAGCACTCGTTCGCACGCTCCCGCGATCCACCGACATGACGTAGCGTGCGACGTGGAGACGACCTTCCCGGCGACCGTGCCGGCACTGTTGCGATCGTCCTTTTGCGACACATTCTGCGAGGAGCGGCCATGAGTGACGAACCCGACTCCGACCTCCGTTCCCGGAGGGCGTTGATCACCGGGTCCACCAACGGTATCGGGCGCGCATCGGCCGTGCGGCTCGCCGACATGGGCTTCACCGTGATCGTCCACGGCCGTGACGTCGAGCGTGGTGCGCAGGTGGTGGCAGAGATCGAGCGGTGCGGTGGAGTGGCCGAGTTCGTCGCGGCCGACTTGGCGGATGCCGCCGCCGTCGCCCGCTTGGCCGCAGCGGTGGGACCGGTGGACGTCCTGGTCAACAACGGGGGGTTCTGTGCGTGGGGATCGACCGCCGAGATCGCTTCCGGGACCGTCGACTCGTTGCTGGCGGTCAATGTGCGGGCTCCGTTCCTGCTCGTGGGGGCGCTCGTTCCGGGCATGGCCGAGCGCGGCCGGGGCAGCGTCGTGAACATCTCCAGCATGGCGGCGTCGTTGGGTCTGCCCGGTGGCGCACCGTGCGCCGCGGCCATGGCGGCGGTCAACGGGATGACCCGCGCGTGGGCGGCCGAGTACAGCGGGACCGGGGTGCGGGTCAACGCCGTCGCTCCGGGGCCGGTCCACACCAACCCGGACCTGGTGGAGTTCATCGACGGGCTCGGTGCCACGACCCCGATGCGCCGCGCCGCCCGGCCCGAGGAGATCGCGGAGCTCGTCGCCTTCCTGGCCTCGGACCGGTCCAGCTACATCACCGGTGCGGTCCTGCCCGTCGACGGCGGGCGCACCGCCGTCTGAGGCGGCGGTGCGGGTCCGGGGGTCCACGCCGCCGTGGGTGGATCACCGGAGTCGCGCCGCGAGGAGCCGCACGGCGAGGGTCCCGGCCAGTGTGCCGAGCACGATCAGCGTCATCGCCCAGGTGTGCACGGCGGTGACCGAGGTGGTGCCGAGGGCCACGGCGGTGACCAGAGCGAGCCCGAGTGCCCCGCCGCCCTGCTGGCACGTCGTCACCACGCCGGCGGCGACCGCGTGCGACCGGTCGGGCACGCCTGTGACGGCCAGTGCGGTCGCTGCGGGGAAGATGGCGGCCAGGCCGAGGCCGACCAGGGTCGACGCGGGCAGGAACGTCAGGGCGTAGGGGCGGTCCGGTCCGACGGTCAGGAAGAGCGCCATCCCCACCGCCTCCAGTGCCATCCCGGCGGTGATGACGGGGACCGCGCCCCAGCGGCCGGCGGCACGTGCGCCGGTGCCGGAGAGCAGCGCGACCGCCGCGCCCTGCGGGAGGAAGGCGAGTCCGGCCTGGAGCGCCGAGTAGCCGAGTTCGCCCTGCAGGCCGAGGTTGAGGTGGTAGAGCGAGGCGGCGATGCCGGCGAAGGCGACCAGGAGCGCCAGCCCGCCGAGCCGGGTTCCCGGCGCGCGCGCCACTTCGGCCGGCACGAGCGGCTGGGCGGCGGTGCGCTGCCGCGTGACGAAGGCCGCGAGGAAGGCGGCGCCCAGCAACCCGGTGACGACCGCCGGTCCCGCCTGCCCGGGTTCCGGGGAGGCGGCCAGGGCGAAGGTGACACCGGTCAGGCCCACCGTCCCGGTCACCGCCCCGAGCCAGTCGACCGGGGCCGGCCGCTCGACGCCCTCGTCGGCCGGGATCGCGCGGCGGGCGACGACGAGCACGAGCGCGGCCAGCGGGACGTAGATGCCGAAACCCCATCGCCAGCCGAACAGCGTCGTCACCACGCCGGTGACCACCAGTCCCAGGGAGAAGCCGCCGGCTCCCATCGCGCTGTAGAAGCCGAGTGCACGTTCGCGCGGCCCTCCTGCGGCGAAGGTCGTGGTGACCACGGCGATCGCAGCGGGCAGCGAGAGCGTGGCACCCGCGCCTTGGAGCACGCGCCCGGTCACGAGCACGGTGGCGTCGGCGGCCAGGAACGCCGCCGCCGAGCCGATGCCGAACAGCAGCACGCCGATCATGAAGACCCGGCGGCGTCCGTAGCGGTCGGCGCAGCGGCCGGCGGCGAGGAGACCGCCTGCGACGACGACGAGGAACGCCGACACCGTCACCTGGAGGACGAAGGGCGACAGGGCGAGGTCGTCGCGGATCAGGGGTGCCTGCACGTTGATGCTCGACAGGCTCATCCCTTCGAACAGCAGCGCGCCGCAGACCGTGAGCAGCCTCGCCCATTCCCGCGCCGTGAAAGCCGCTGGACGCGACACCGGCCGCCCCTTCACCTCGTGGCCCGCGCGGACTCCGGGTTCCCGTCGTGGGGGGCGTCGGCGTCCTGGAGGGCGCGGCGGAGGAAGCCGGCGACCTCGGCGCGGCACGCCTGGGCCTCCGGCATCCCGGGATCATCGGGCAACGAGTGCCACATCCCCTCCCACACCCGGAGTTCGGTCGGCGCGCCGACCGCGCGCAACGCCCAGTAGAGGCGGACGCAGTCGCTGAGGAACAGGTCCCGGGTGCCGGTGGTGATCATGCTGGGTGGGTAGTCGGGCGGGTAGGTGTCGTAGATCGGCGAGATACCGGGGTGCCGTGCGGGGGTGGCTCCCGCGTAGGCACGGGCCGCCCGTTCGAGTTGGTACCGCCATCGGATGGCCCGGTCGCGCCCCTCGTTGGCCCGGTAGCTGTCCCCGGTGCCGGTGAGGTCCGTCCACGGCGTGAACAGGCCCAGCGCGCGTGGCAGCGGCAGGCCCTCGCGGTGCAGCCGGTTGACCAGGGACAGGGCCAGTCCGGCACCGGAGGACACGCCGAACAGCACGGTCCGGCCGCCTGCTGCGGCCAGGGCGGTGTGGGCGCGCACCGCCTGCTCCAAGGCGGCCGGGAACACGCTTTCGGGTGCCAGGTCGTAGTCGATGCAGAACACGGGCAGGCGCAGTTCGTCCGCCATCATCACCGCGAGGCCGTCGCAGGCGCTGCCCAGGAAGTAGGCTCCGCCGTGCAGGTAGACGGCGCGGTCACCGCGTTCCCGGACGTCGTCGGGCGCGCTGCGCGGGACGATCTCCACCACGGGCACGCCGTCGACGTCGTGGTGGGTGACGTCCTCTACGAGCCACTTGCGCAGCTCTGCGACGTAGGGCTCCTCGATGCGCCGGAAGCGACGGCGGACCGCGCGCAACAGCGGGGGGACCAGTCGGGGCGGCAGCGGTAGGGGGACCCGGAAAGGCTTGGACATCCGGGCCGAGTCGGCGGCTTGCTGCGACACGGTCGGTCCGCTGCGTTTGTCGTTCCTGCGCATGTTCTCTCCTCGCCGGTAGTCCTGCTGCGACCGCGTCGTCCGGGTTCGGGAACCCGGAGGAGGCTCAGACCGGCTCGATCCGTGCCGGCACGGTCGCGACCGATCGCAGGCCGAAGCTCGACACCCAGGTGGGAGTCCCGGCCGGCTGCCACCGCGCGCGGCCGTCGGCCAGCGCCCGGACGGCCTCCGCCAGTTCCACGCGGGCCAGCCCGGCACCGATGCAGTAATGCGCCCCCAGGCCGAACCCGAGGTGCGGGTTCGGCGTCCGGGTGACGGTGAACCGGTCGGGGTCGGGGAACACCTCGGGGTCGCGGTTGGCTGCGGCGATCGAGAAGTGGATGCGGGAGCCGGCGGGCAGGTGCACGTCGCCGACCACCGTGTCGGTGCGGGCGACTTTCGGGATGATGGTGAACGGGGTCTCGAACCGCAGGCACTCCTCCAGGGCGCTGCCGACGAGGGTGTCGTCGTCGCGCACGAGCCGCAGCTCGGCCGGGTGCGCCAGCAGGGTGGCGACCGCATTGCCGATCGCGGCGGAGATGGGGTCGCAGCCGCCGGTGAGGAACTGCGCGAAGGTGGCCACCATCGCGGCCTCGCCGAGGTCTTCGACCGCGAGGATCGGGTTCTCGACGAGTCCTCTCGCACGCAGGTCCTTCGCGGCACGCCGCACGTAATCCACGGTGGCGTGGTAGGAGTCCAGGGCGATCCTGCCGAGCGCGGGTTCCGGGCGCGGCGTGCTGATGAACGCGATCAGGTCGCGCGACCAGACCGAGAACTCCTCCCAGTCCTCGACGGGGATGTCGAGCAGGTCGCAGATGACGCGCACGGCCAGGGGTCGGGAGAACTCCGCGTACAGGTCCACGGGGCGCCCGGTGGCCGCGTCGGCCAGCCGCCGGGCCTCCTCGCGGACGTGGGCGCGTCGCCGCTCCACGGCCCGGGGGGTGAGGACCCGCTGGACGCACGTGCGGACGCGTTCGTGGTAGGGCGAGTCGGAGAACACCATCCAGTGCTCGTAGAAGGAGCGCAGCTCCCGCAGTTCCCGCTGCCCGGCGGCGTCCAGGAGGTCCATGAACGCGCTGGGTCCCCGCGACGAGAGGTCGCGGTTGAACAGGCCCGCCTTGACGTCCGCGTGCCGGGTGACGATCCACGCGCCGATGCCTTCGTCCCAGTGCACCGGGTCGTGGGTCCGCAGTAGTGCCAACGTGTTGTGCCAGTCGGCCAGTGTCCCCGGGTCGTCGAATCGGAGGCGTTGCGCCGAGTCCTGGTTCATGGGTTCTCCCGTGGGTGTCGATGTGGTCGCGGGTGCCGCGTGTCCGTTCACTCGATGCGCACCACGGCCGTCGTCCAGGTGAACCCGGCTCCCACCCCGATCAGCAGCACCAGGTCCCCGGGGCCGACCTCGCCGCGCGCCCGCAGGTGGTCCAGGCCCACGAGCTGGTCCCCCGCCCCCAGGTGTCCCACGGTCAGGCCGAGGTCGAGCAGGGTGTCGCGGGAGCGGAAGCCGAACGGTTCGAGGTACTCGCGCTCGATGAACTGGCGGCCGAAGAACGGCAGCACGACCCGGGCGAGGTCGTCCGCCTTGACCTCGGCGTCGTCCAGGGCGCGGCCGATGACGCCGGCCAGCACGTCGAGGTGGCGTGCCGAGACCGTCGCCGGGCCTCCCACCTGCGCGAGGTGGGCCCTGCTCCGGCCCCGCAGGTCGATCGGCGTCAGGTGCGGTCTCCCGCCGCCCACCACCTGCTCGTTGCCCCGGTGCAGCCCCTCCATCGTCGGGTCGGTGAACGACGCGGTCGACAGCAGGGCCGCGATCCCGGGTCGGCGCGCGAGGACGGCGGCCGTCGCACCGTCGCCGAAGACCATGCCGCGTTCGGTGCTCCAGCGCGGGAACTCCGGTTCGGTGAAGCTGTCCGCCGTGGTGACCAGCGCGCAGGCGTCGGCGTCGGCGCCGGCCATCACCTGCGCGGCGAGTTCGAGGGCCGCCAGGCAGCCGTTGGACACCGCGTTGAGGTGCAGCGACATCAGGGGGCCCGGCCCGGTCAGCCGGCCCAGGACGTGGCAGGAGGCCGACCACACCTCGATGCCGGGCGCGCAGACGCTGGCGTGCAGGTGCAACGCCAGCCGGGAGTCGATGTCGATGCCGGCTCCCCGCGCCTCCTGCACGGCCTTGCGCCCGGCCGCCGCCGCGAGTTCGGTGGCCGTGCGGTCCGAGCACGACACCGACACCTGTCCGGTCTTGGCCGCGTCGTCGGCGCTGAACCGACCGTCGGCCAGGGCGACGCGGCTGGGCACGAGCTGCCCGAGTTCGACCCCGAGGCCGACGACGTGGACGTCGTTGTGGCGCATGGGCTCGTCAACGCCCTGCCGGTGCGGCGGTGTCGCGCCGGGTGTCGTTGCGCAGGCCGTCGCGCAGGGCCGCGCCGCGGTCGAGCCAGACGGTGTGGTGGCGTTCCCTGCCGATCCCGACCGCCGCCAGCGGCGCCCCCACCGCGGCCTCGACGGACCGGGCGAACTGCCGGGCCTGCACCGGCAGCGCGGCAAACCCGGCGCGGGCGACCTCCTCCCGGTCGAACTCGGGCCAGCCGGCGAACCGTTGCAGGACCGGCTCGACGCGGGCCGCCTCCGCGAGCGACACGGGGTAGCGGTCGATCCGGCGGCCGTCGAGCGCGTAGTGCGAGACCACGGCGACCTCGTCCAGTCCTGCCAGCACGTCGACGTTGGTCAGGCACAGGTGGGTCACGCCGTCCAGCAGCACGGCGTGCCGGACGAACGGCACGTCGAACCACCCCACACGGCGCCTGCGCCCCGTCACCGTTCCGACTTCGAGGCCGCGTTCGACCAGGCGGTCGGCCGCCTCGCCGGTCAGCTCGGCGGTCAGCGGACCGCCACCGACCTGGATCATGTACGCCTTGGCCACCCCGACCACGGAGATCGGCGTGTTCACCGGCGTCCCGGTCCCCACGGTCACCCCTCCTGCCGCGCTGTAACCGCTGGAGCAGTACGGGTAGGTGCCGTGTTCGAGGTCCAGCGCCACGCTCTGGGCTCCTTCGTGGACGATGGTCGCGCCCGCCTCCCGGGCCGCGCGCAGCTCGGCCGCGACGTCGCCCAGGAACGGCGCCAGTCGCCTGCCGAAGTCGTGCAACCGCGCGGCCAGCACGTCGGCGTCCAGTTCGGCGTCGACCGCCTCGGGCGCCATGCCGAAGGTGTCGACCAGCAGGGACCGCTTGAGCGGGACCAGCTTCCGGAGCCGGGCGCGGGTCAGGTCGGGGTCGAGGAGGTCGACCAGGCGCAGCCCGATGCGCGCCACCTTGTCCTCCCGGCAGGGGCCGACGCCCTTCCTGGTCGAGCCGATCCTCCCGGTCCCGTCGGCGAACCCGGTGGCCGCCGAACTGGCGACGACGTCGCCGCGCCAGGACTCCATCGCCTCGTCCTGGAGCCGGTGGTAGGGCAGCACGACGTGCGCGGTGCTGCTGATCAGCAGTTGTCGCGGGTCGTGCACCCCGTGTTCGGCCATCTCCTCCAGCAGCGAGCCCGGTTCGACGACGCACCCGTTGCCCAGGACACCGCGCACGTCGCGGTTGATGCCGGCGGGCAGTTGCACGAAGCGCAGCGGAGTCCCGCCGACCACGACCGTGTGGCCGGTGTGCGGCCCGCCCTGGAAGCGGACCACCAGATCGGCGTGCTCGCAGAACAGATCGGTGAACTTGCCCTTGCCCTCGTCACCGGACTGGCATCCCACCACCAGTACTTCCACGGCTGCGACCACCTCCACAGTGGTGGCCGGCACCGGCCACGGGTTTGCACGGACAAAGCGGCACAGGTCCGCCTCCGGGGCGGTGTGCGCACGGACAGCGGTCCCGGTGCGGCACGTTCCGGTGCAGTGGGACTCGACCATCCGCCAGGTGTCCCCTGCGGCCGTGGGCAGCGTGTCGCCGGCGAAGCGGCGGGCACCCCGCCCGCCGGGGCGCAGTGGTGAACCAGTTCCCGCGATCTCTCGACGTGCTCTCGGAGGTCGATTGGCTCCTGTGTACCCGGCGACCCGCCCCACGGACAACACGTGCATTCGGGCAGGCACCCGTTCGGCGGCGCGGGCACTGCGCGAACCCGAAAAATACCCACGCTGCAGCGAATATTCCCGATGACTTAGAACAATGAATCCCAGAGGTGCGCGGGGTGACGAACGGACGACATCCGCGGTTGCCAAATTTTAGAGGCACAAAAGGAAACCCGCCGCCCCGCACTTGTGGACCGAAGTGCTATACGCGGTCGCCCTTCGGTTTTCCGTACCGCGCCGGGCAGTCCGTCGCAGGTGGACGATCAACAATTTTTGTTGGCCAGACCGGGGTAACCTCCGACCTCCGAACGGCTTCCACCGAAAAGCCCGCTGTTGCCCGGTTCCGATTTGCCGGGTATACAGAACGGGGCGGACCTCCAACGGATCGGAAGCGCCGCCGACTTCTCCCAAAACCGGTCGCGTCCAGGTGGACCGGCCGACGCTCCGGTCCCGGTGGTCGTTCAACCGGTCGGGCGAAAGCGCACACCACAGCCGAGACCGCGCTCCACCCAGGACCTGTCACCGCCCTCCTCGAAACGGGCGACCGGCGGCCCGGGGCAGGGGCGCCGCCTTCGCCGGGATCCGGGAAGTTCTTTCCCTGCTATCCGGACAACCGCCGAACCGACGACACCCGAGCCGGAGGATGGCCAGATGCTGATCATTTCCAAGGAGTTCCACTTCTCCGCGAGCCACGTCCTGCACGAACTGCCCGAGGGGCACCAGTGCGGCCGGATGCACGGGCACAACTACGTGGTCGTGATCGAACTCAGCGCGCCGCCCGACCAGCTCACCCGGGCGGGCTTCGTGCGCGATTTCGGCGAGTTGGGCGCGGTGAAGTCGTGGATCGACGACGAGGTCGACCACCGGCACCTCAACGACGTGCTCGGCGAGCTGAACCCGTCCGCCGAGCACATCGCGCGGTGGATCTTCGACCAGTGGAAGGAGAAGTTCCCCGAACTCAGCGCCGTCAAGGTCTCGGAGACACCGCGCACCTGGGCGGAGTACCGGCTGCCGGCGCACGGCTGAGCCCGTCGTGAAAGGAGCTGTCCATGTCGGATCTGCGGTCCGGGAGCACGGCGACAACGGGCGGGGGTGATGCCCGCACCGGTCCGGAGCTCGTGGTCAACGAGATCTTCGGGCCCACTTGAGCCGTGCAGGGAGAAGGCCCCAGCGCGGGACGGATCTGCGGCTTCCTGCGCCTCGGCGGGTGCAACCTGTCCTGCCGGTGGTGCGACACGCCCTACACGTGGGACTGGACGGGCATCAGCTCGCCGGTGGCGCACGTGCCCGCCGACGAGCTGCACCCGATGTCGGCCGACGAGGTCGCGCAACGGCTGCTGGACATGGAGGTCGACCTGATCATCCTGACCGGCGGCGAACCGCTCAACCAACAACCCAGGCTCATTCCCGTGCTGCAACGGCTCCACGACCGCGGTGTGGCCGTGGAGGTCGAAACCAACGGCACCCGGGCACCGCGCCCGGAAGTCCAACGACTGGTCCGCCGGTTCGTGGTCTCGCCCAAGCTCGCCCACTCCGGCGACCCGGAGTCGCGCAGGCTCGTGCCCTCGGCGCTGCGCGCCTTCCGCGATTCCGGCAAGGCCGATTTCAAGTTCGTGGTCCAGTCGACCGACGACCTGGACGAAGTCGCCACCGTCGTCGCGCGGCACGACCTGGCACCGGTGTGGATCATGCCGGAGGGTCAGACCGCGGACGAGCTCTCCCAGACGCTGGGAGCGGTGGCCGACGCGGTCGTGAGCCGCCGGTGGAACCTCACGAGCCGCCTGCACGTACTCGCATGGGGACACTCAAGAGGAGTATGAGATGACTTTCACGGCATCGGAGCATCTCGACGACGCGCACCCCGCCCTGCCCATCACCGAGCCGGAGCTCGGCTACCGCGACAACGGGTCGAAACAGGGGCGGGACCCGCTGGAGGCGCTGGCCGAGACGCTGCTCGCCGAGATCGGCGAAGACCCCGGCCGCGAAGGGCTGCGCGGCACCCCGGCGCGGTACGCGCGCTGGTGGCGGGAGTTCGTCGACTACGACCCGGGGAAGATCGAGACGACCTTCGAGTCGGTCACCTCCGACCAGCTGATCCAGGTCAGCGACATCCGGGTGTGGTCGCTGTGCGAACACCACCTGCTGCCCTTCTGGTGCGACGTCTCGATCGCCTACGTCGCCCGCAACCGGATCGTCGGCCTGTCGAAGTTCGCCAGGATCGCGCACGACCACGCGCACCGGCTCCAGGTCCAGGAGCGGTTGACCTCGGGCATCGCGGACTCGGTGAGCGCGGTCTCCGGCTCGCCCGACGTCGCCGTCTTCGCCAGCGGCGAACACCTGTGCATGACGATCCGGGGCGTCCGGACGGCCGCGAAGATGGCCACCTCGGTGCTGCGCGGGGTCTTCCAGACCGATCCGGGGATGCGGACGCGACTCATCACCCGGCACTGACCCCGATCGACCACCGACCAGGTTGGAGTTCCCGTGGCCACCCATCGCAGGCCGGTCGTGCGGGCCGGGTTGTCCTTCGACGACGTGCTGCTCGTGCCCCAGCTCTCCCGCGCCGACAGCCGGCGGGACGTCCGGCTCGACACCCGGCTGGTGCCCGGGATCGAGTTGGCGCTGCCGATCATCTCCGCCAACACGCCGTGGTGCACCGAAGCCGCGATGGCCGCCGAGCTGGCGCGGCTCGGGGGCTGCGGCTTCCTCCACCGGATGCAACCCGCCGCCGACCAGGTCCGGATGGTGGCCGAGGTCAAGGCGGTGCCGGTGGACCCCGTCCGCTCACCGGCGGCGACCACCGACGCCGGCGGCTCGCTGGTGACCGGGGCGGCGATCGGGGTGAAGGACGACTACCTGGTGCGCGCCGGGGCCCTGGTGTCCGCCGGGGCGGACGTGCTGCTGCTCGACATCGCGCACGGGCACTCCGCCCAGGCCCTCGCCGCGCTGCGGAAGGTCAAGTCCGAGTTCCCCGGCATCCCGCTCGTCGCGGGCAACGTGGCGACGGCCGAGGGCACCAGAGCGCTGATCGAGGCCGGCGCCGACGCGGTGAAGGTCGGCATCGGTCCCGGCGGCATCTGCACCACCAGGCAGGTCGCCGGCGCCGGGGTGCCGCAGGTGACGGCCGTGCTCGACTGCGCCGAGGAGGCGGCGGCCACCGGAACGCCGATCATCGCCGACGGCGGCATCCGGAGTTCCGGGGACATGGTGAAGGCACTGGCGGCGGGCGCGTCGACGGTGATGCTCGGATCCATGCTGGCCGGTGCCGACGAGAGCGCGGCCGTGCCGATCGAGCGCGACGGCAGGCGCTACAAGGTCACCACCGGGTTCGTCACGCTCGGCGTCCCCCTGACCCTGAAGAGGGCCGGCGGGCAGGAGATCACGAAGGAGGACCTGGAGGACTACGTCGCGGAGGGCGTGGAGGCGACCTTCGAGCACCGGGGCGCTCTCGCGGCGTTGCTCAAGCAGTACGCCGGCGGCATCCGCTCGGGGTTGAGCTACTCCGGGGCGCTGGGGATCGACGAGCTGCGGGAGCGGGCCGAGTTCGTCCAGGTCTCCGCCGCCGGGCTCGGCGAGAACAAGCCGCACGCCCTGGACCGCGCACCGCAACTGCACCCCGACTACCGCACAGAGTTCCTCGCAGGACGGCGCTGAACCCGCACGACACCGGGTCGCGGACCGCCGGCCCGACCGATGGACCAGAAGGAGGCACGATGGCCGGACCGACGGGCACCGACGGGGACGACCTGTGGAGCAGGCATTCCCTCTACCTGTTGACCTGGGCCGACTTCGACGCCGCGATCCGGAGCCTGACCGCCCGGGTGCGCTCCACCGCACCGGAGGTCGACTGCGTGCTCGGCGTCTCCCGAGGCGGCCTGGTGCCGGCGGTCGCCCTGTCCAACGCCCTGGGCGTGTCGACGTTCCACGCGATCGCGGTCGGGCGCAACGTCGGCGACGGGCAGTACCTGGACAAGCAACCCCCGACGGTGCTCTGGGGCGACGACCTCACCGGCCTGCGGGGCAGGCGGGTGCTCGTGGTGGACGACGTCGCCGGGAGCGGCGCGACGCTGCGCCACGTGCGCGAGCAGGTGGCGCTGGCAGGCGCCGCCGAGGTGTGGACCACCGTCCTCGTCCGGATGAAACGCGGTGCCGGGGAAGTCGACTTCGTCGCCGTGGAGTTGGATGACTGGGTGGTCTTCCCGTGGGAGGGCACCGAACCGCCCCCCGGTGCGCGGACCAGGGCGGTCACCGTACCGGAACAGGAAGTGGGACGTTGAGCGACCAGACCACCCGATACCAGCGGATCGTCGTCGCCGCCCTGGCCGTCGTGCCCGGCCCCGGCGGCACGATCACCTTCGTCCACCAGCGCAACGGGCCCTTCGCCGGGAACTGGCTGCTGCCGGGAGGCGGCATCGAGGTCGGCGAGTGCGCCCGGGACGCGGTGGTCCGCGAGGCGTTCGAGGAGGTCGGCTGCCTGCTGCGCGACCCGCAGCCCTTCGCGGTCTACGAGATCATCGGGCACTGGCCGGACGGACGGACCTACCACCTGAACATGACCGCGTTCCTGGAACACGCCGAGCACCGGGTGCCCCGGGACTTCGCGGGGCACAACGTCGACGGCGTGCGGCAGGACCGCGTCCAGGACGTCCCCCTGCACTCCACCGACTACCGCATCCTGGTCGACGCCGGGGTGATGTCCTGCCCCGAACCGGAGATCGCGCGGCGGCTGGCCGCCGACGGCATCACCATGACGGCCTTCACCGGCAGTCGGATCGGAGTCGCCGGTGAAGCGCGCACCGCACCTCGATGACCTGCCGGCCCACTACCGCGCGGTGCCGGTGCACGTCCACGACGACCCGATCTCGCCGACGGTCGAGCTGGCGCGGTGGCTCGCCGAGGAGGAGCGCCGGCGGGGCACCCGCCCGGTGACGCTGTTCCGCAACGTCGAGGGACACCCCGGCGCGGCGGTGCTGGGCAACCCCTGCCCGCTGCCGGTCCTGCTGGCGGCGATGGGCATCGGGACCGACGACTGGCTGCCCGCCCTCGGCCGCCGGATCGCCGAACCCGCCGAGCCGACCCGGTGGGCGCGGGGCGGGTGGCGGGAACTCGGCGGGCTGGACGAGGTACCCGTGCCGTGGCACCGACCCGGTGACGCGGGGCGCTACATCACCGCAGGCGTCACCATCACGCACTCGCCGGAGGGCGACCTCAACCTCGGGGTCTACCGCATCCAGGTGGTCGGCCCGCACCGGGTGCGGATCTTCTTCGACCCGCGCACCGACGCGCACCGCAACTGGCGGCGGCACATCGACTCCGGGCGGACGCTGCCGTTCACCACGTTCATCGGCGCCGACCCGGTCCACCTGCTGGCGGGCGCCTCGCGGCTGCCGGTCGACGGCAGCGACTTCGACATCGCGGCGAAGTTGCGGGGACGGGCGACCGTGTTGGACGACGAACTCGGCGTGCCCGTCGACTCCCAGTACGTCGTGCAGGGACAGGTGGGAGCCGAACTGGAGACCGAGGGGCCCTTCGCCGAGTTCAAGGGCTACTACGTGCCCGCCAGGCAGAGTCCGGTCGCGACCGTAGAACGGGTGCTGGCCGCCCCGGCGCCGTTCTACCCCACCATCGTGACCGGCAACGAATCCGGGCTGACGTTGATGTCGCTGCAGAACGAGTACCTGATGTACGCCCACCTCACCGCAGCCGGATTCGCGGTGGACCGGGTCTCCTACCCGCACGCCGCACGGGCCGAGTTCCTCGCGGTGATCAGCTCGCCGCGACCGGACCGGGAACTGCTGCACGCCGCGATGGAGTTCGACCGGCGGGCGAAGGTGGTCGTGTGCGGCGCGGACCCCACCGACGTCTGGCAGACCGTCGCGTCGCACGGGTTCTCGGCGGACACCGACACCTACCACTGGCGGGGTGCGCCCTACGGCGACCGGATCGGGGTGCTGTTCGACCGGCGGCCCGAGGGAACACCCGTGGAGTTCTGAGCGCACGAGGAGAAGTCGTGAAACGAGTGATCGTGGGCATTTCCGGTGCCTCCGGCGTGGTCTACGGCATCCGCGCGCTGGAGCTGCTCGCCCGCTGCGGCGTCGAGACCCACCTCGTGCTGACCAGGCACGCGCGAGCGACCATCGCGCACGAGACCGACCTGACGGTGGCACAGGTCAAGGCGCGAGCCTCGGTGGTGCACGGGGAGAACGACCTGGGTGCGGCGATCTCCAGCGGCTCCTTCCCCGTCTCCGGGATGCTCGTCGCGCCGTGCAGCATCAAATCGCTGTCCGGCGTGGCCAACAGCTTCGACGACACCCTGTTGGTCAGGGCGGCGGACGTGCAGCTCAAGGAACGCCGACCGCTGGTGCTGCTGGTCCGGGAGACCCCGTTGCACGCGGGTCACCTGCGGCTGATGTGCGAGGCCACCGCAGCCGGCGCGATCGTCATGCCCCCGGTCCCGGCCTTCTACCACCGGCCCTCCTCCGTCGAGGACCTGGTCGACCACACGGTCACCCGCGCCCTGGACCTGCTCGGCTTCGTGCGGACGGACGCGCCGCGCTGGACCGGTGACCGGTCGGCGACACCGATCGCCGCGCACCCGGTGTCGCTCGGGTGAGAGCCGACCGCCCACTTCGGCCGGGCTCCTCACCGACCGCCGACCCGCCGGCAGACCCCGGCCGGGCACCCGACCGTCACCCGGGCCGCGTCGAGGCCCGACCTGACGGAGGTGGCCAGGTCCGCGCCACTGACCAAGCCGGCGACCAGCGCTGCGGTCAGGGCGTCCCCTGCTCCCGTGTCGTCGACGCACGTGACCCGTTGTGCGGGGTAGTGCACCGGTTCCGGGTCTTCGGCCGAGGCCGCGATCGCGCCGAGCCCGCCGCAGGTCAGGACCACCGTCGACGGCCCGCCGGCGAGCAGCGCGCGGACCTGGTCGCGGGCGGCGGACAGGTCGCCCCGGGGCAGGCCGGTCAGCAAGGCCGCCTCCTTCTGGTTGAGCACCAGGATGTCCACCTGTCGCACCAACTTCCAGCGCGGTCCCAGGTTCACCAGCTGGGTCGGCATCCCCAGCAAGCGGGCGCCGCGCCGCGAGGTGTGGAACCGCAACGCCTCGAACAGCCGCCGCGCCGACCCGGTCTCCACCGCCACCACGGCCGCGCCGCCGAGGTCCGGCAGCGCGGCGCTCACCGCGTCCCAGGTCAGCAGTTCCGCATCGGGCAGGCAGATGCGCGACCGGACCAACTCCCCCGCGTGGTCGAGGTGCACGTCGAACCTGCCGACGCCGTCGGGCACCCGCACGACCGCGAGTCGGACACCGGTGTCCGTGAGTCGCCCTTCGATCTCAGCGGCCACCGCGTCCCATCCGGACAGCCCGGTGAAGAACACGGGGACGCCCAACCGTGCCAGGTTCTCCGCGACGTTGCGCCCCACACCGCCATGCCGCCGGTGCACGTGCCACAACGGGTGGTCGGCGGACTTCGTCCGCACCGATCCCACCGGGAACCACTTGTTGTCCAGGACGACCGAACCGACGACTGTCACCGGGCTGACGCTCGCTGGCTTCGACACCTTCGACTCCTGTCCGCTGCTGGGGTTCTGCGAGGGGACCGACTGGCGAGCGGTGGGCGGTAGCGGCGGTGACGACGATGGGACACACCCGTCGGCCTGCACAACCCGGGCAGGCCGACACACCCCGGAAGCACTGAGCGGTTCGGGGTACTGCTGCGCAGGCGTGCCGACGAACTCGAACCACGGAAGGACGGGACGAACCCCATGCGGGTGGAAGCGGTGATCTTCGACTGGGCGGGAACGCTCACACCCTGGTGCGACATCGACATCCTCGGCCAGTGGTCGAAGACCGCGATGGCCATCGACCCCGACGACGCGGACCGGCTGGGCGCCGCGCTGCACGCAGCCGAGCGGCAACTGATGAGGAGGTGCCTGGACGACAGCGTGTCGGCGACCCTGGAGCAGATCTTCACCCTGGCCGAGATCCCCATGGAACACCTTGCGCTCGACGCCTACCTCACCGCCTGGACCCCGTACACCCACATCGACCCGCAGGGCGCAGAAGTGCTCGCCGGCCTGAAGGAACGCGGCATCATGGTGGGAGTGCTGTCCAACACGACCTGGCCACGCGGGTGGCACGAGGACATCTTCGAGCGGGACGGCGTCCTCGACCTGATCGACGCGGCGGTGTACAGCAGCGAAATCGCGTGGACCAAACCACACCCGGAGGCGTTCCGCAGCGCCCTGCGCGCACTCGGCGACATCGCGCCACAACACGCGGTCTTTGTCGGAGACAGGCTGTTCGAGGACGTCTACGGCGCGAAAGCCGCCGGGATGCGCGCCGTGCACATCCCGAAGAGCACGATTCCCGTCCACGAACTCGGCCACACCGACGGCGAACCCGACGCCACCGTGCACGACCTGCGCGGCCTGCTGCCGCTCGTCGACGAGTGGAATGCCGCGATCGCCCGCGAACGCTCCGGCGGATGAGCTGCGCCCCAGGCCGGTCCGACTCACGACGCCCGCAGGTGGTCGTAGACGTGGCAGGTGGTCGTAGACGTTGGCCAAGGCCGCGAGGACTTCCGTCACGCGAACGTCATGTGGTCCGAAGAAGTCGCCTCGTCGCCATGGCTGCGGTTCGTGCCTGACGATGTCGCGGCCTGCGCGTGCGGGGTGGCAGCCGGGCCGTCATGTCTCAGGCGGTGCGGGGTCGCCACGGTTCGTGCTCGTGTGCGAGCCACACCAGTTCGGGGTCGAGTTCGAGGACTCGTTGACGGCCTTCGGTGGGCGGTTCGTCGAACTCGCCGTGCCATACCGCCACGTCGCCGCCGATGACGACCGGACGCCCGCCGGTTTCAACGACGACCACCTGCGAGCCGCGTGTGTGGCCCGGCGCCGGAACGAGCCGGAGCCCGGGGAGCAGCTCCAGTTCTCCGTCGACCGGCACGTAGCGCACGCCGGGTGCGTCGACCCACTCGCGGATGTAGACATCCTGGCTGCGCGCGTCGTCGAGTTCCCGGCGCTGGACGTAGGTCGGCTTGCCGGCGAAGAGGTGGTTGCCGCCGCAGTGGTCCCCGTGCAGGTGGGTGTTGACGACGATGTCGATGCCGGCGAGGTCGAAGTCCTGCTCGTCGAGTGGCCGGAGGCGGGGATCGAGGTCACCGGCCGCCGGGTGCAGTTCCGTCATGCCGGTGTCGACCAGCACGCGCCCGTGCGGGTGGTCGATGACGTGCACGTAGACCGGCATCCGCTCGCCCTCGACGTGCAGGTCGGCGACGAACACCGGCGTGACGGTGATCGAGGCGGGATCGCTCATCGCGCACCGCCCTCCGCGCCGAGCGTGGCCGGCAGGTCGAAGTACTCGAACACCGCGCCGTCGAAGGTGACGATCTCGGTCACGACCTCGTCCTGCACCCGCAGGACGACGATCGCCAGCGGAACGCAGGCGGCGTCGCCCGGCTTGCGCACGCAGCCCGCAACCGCAGGCTGACCGTTGGCGAGGGCGGGCACGCACCGCAGGCTACCGGACACCCCCGATCCGAACCCGCCGTCGATCCAGCCCTGCACAACTGTGCTCCGACCGGTCCACACGCCGGGCGTCGGCGGCATTGAGAAGCGGACGTCCTCGTGCAGGAGCGCCGCCAAGCCCTCGACGTCGGCGCGCTCGCTGCACTCGACGTAGCGGGCGAGCAGCTCCTGCTCGGCGGTGTCCGGCTCGGCGGCGTGTCGCCACGCCTCCCGGTCCTCGGGCAGACCTTTCCGCAACCCGGCCCGCGCGCGTTGCAGGGCGGAGTTGGCCGAGGCCACTGTGGTCTCAAGCAGCCGCGCGGTCTCCTTCGCCGAGCAGCCGAGCACGTCGCGCAACACGAGCACGGCCCGTGGCAGTGGCGCGAGGTGCTGGATCGCGGCGATGAAGGACAGCTCGATGGTCTCCTTGGCCAGCGCCACGTCCTCCGGGCCCTCGCGCAGGTCGGGCAGCTGTTCGAGGAGTTCGTCGGGGTAGGGCTGCAACCACGTGACCTCGCCGTTCGCGCCCGGTCGTCGCGGACGCTTGTCGAGCGCGTCGAGGCAGGCGTTCGTCGCTATCCGGTAGAGCCACGCGCGCACCGACGCGCGGCCCTCGTAGGTCTCGCGGCGGTGCCACGCGCGCAGGAACACCTCCTGGACGAAGTCCTCGGCCTCCTCGAACGAACCGAGCAGGCGGTAGCAGTGGACGTGCAGCTCGCGGCGGTGCGGCTCGACGCGAGCGCCGAATGCCTGCTCGGCGAGCGGCGCGAGGTCGTCGGTGATGGGGCTCATGGTGTATATGACGGCGGTTGGCCCGAAAACTCATCACCGACGCCGGACAGCGTGTCGAGGTCGTCCAGGCCGGGCCGCGCCGGCACCGACGGCTAGGAGGTCCATGCTGGTCCGGATCCTGCAAGCGATATGTCGACCTGGGCGGTGCCGGCCTCGTCGGCGAGTTCCTGTTCCTGCTCGACCCCGCCCTCGCCGAGCCGGTCGTCTCCGCAAGTCGCGCGGAGGAGACGACGTGTGCCGTCAGCGGTGGTTCCGGAAGTCACGCCCGGACTCTACTGCCGGGATAGCGGATTCCGGAACCGGAACGCACCGAATGAAAACCGGCTCACCTCGTTGTAAACTCACTGGTCAAAGAGTGTCTTCCCCGCGCAAGCGGGGGTAATCCCCAAGTGGAGTTGACTACGAAGTTCGCTCAACGGTCTTCCCCGCGCAAGCGGGGGTAATCCCCACTGCGGCCCGTTGATCCGCCGCAACGCCACGTCTTCCCCGCGCAAGCGGGGGTAATCCCCGCACGCCACCGGCCACCCCGGTCAGCTCGTGGTCTTCCCCGCGCAAGCGGGGGTGGTCCGCGGCGCGACCACGAGGCGTCGCAGAAGACCGAGTCTTCCCCGCGCAAGCGGGGTGGTCCGGTGGTGCGTACCGTGCCCGGCGAGTGGTTCCAGTCCTCCCCGCGCAAGCGGGGGTGGTCCCGGCCAGTCGGAGGTGACGTGCTGGCGGGACGCGTCTTCCCCGCGCGAGCGGGGTGGTCCGGAGCACGCGGACGCGGCCCACCTGGTGACGGTGTCTTCCCCGCGCGAGCGGGGGTGGTCCGGGCAAACACATGCGTGTCGATTTGATGATCCGGTCTTCCCCCGCGCGAGCGGGGGTGGTTCGCGGCGTCGACTCAGCGCGGGACTGACGGTGGGCGTCTTCCCCTCCTGGAGGGTTTGGGCGCACGGCGCAGACACGTGCCGGACTTCCTGCTGTTGACCGGGTCCGGTCCAGTTGGGATGCGTCCGGTTCCGGCAGGCCGTTCGCGTCACACGAGCGGCTTGGTGAACTTCGCCGGGGAGTCGATCCAGACGTCGAACACGGCCTCCTTGGCCACCTTGTAGCGGGCACTGCGCACGATGATGCGGTCGAGGAACCAGTCCGGGCCGTTGCCCACGTCGTCGCGTTCCACGGTGATCGAGAGGAGGTCGCCGAGGTCGGGGCTCGGTATCGTGACGTGGTTCCAGTCGCCCTGCTCCATCCGGCCGTTGAGTTCGGAGTCGATCGTCTTCGATCGCGTGCCGTTGGTCCCGGTGAGCGTGAACGTGAGGTGGGCGTCGGTACCGGCGTCGCCCACGTCGGCGGTGTGGATGGAGAGCCCGTACGCCGCGTTCGGCTGCTTGAAGAGGTTGTCCGCGCGGGTGGCCAGGCGGACCACGCCCGAGAACTCCGCGTTCCCGATGATCGCCTTCAGCGACCCCACGTTGTCGGTGATGATCCCGTCGAGCCCGATCCGGATGACCTCCTTCATGTAGTCGTCGCTGTTGATCGGCCAGATGTAGACGAACTTGAACGCGTCTTCGCCTGCCCGCAGGGCGCACGCGTGCTCCACCGACGGCCTCAGGTTGGGGCTGGTGACCGGGTTGAAGAAGTGGTTGCCGTTGCCGTAGCAGCGGTTCACCACCCCGTGCGCGGCGAAGTGGTCCCGGACCGCGACGGCGTCGTTCTCCTCGTCGATCATGAGCCCCTCCCGCCCGTCGACCAGGCCGTGGATCTTGTCGAACATGCTCACGTCGTCGAAGGAGGCCACGGAGATGATCACGTTCAGCGGGAGGTCGAACGTGAGGTTCGCGCGGATGGCGTCGAGCAGCTCCAGCCCGAAGTCCGGTGTCGCGGCGGTCGACTTGCAGTCGAACACGACCAGCGCCAACTGCGGGTTCTGCACGGCGATGGTGTGCAGGTCCTTGAGGAAGTCCACGAGGACCGGCGCGGAGGAGTCACCCTCGCCGTGGCTGATGCAGAGCTTGCCCTCGTCGTCGGAGAAGACGTTCACGTCAGGTTCCAGCGCGTTCGCGCCCTGTGCGAGGGCCGTCTTCACCTCCGCGATGGTGTTCGTGTTGTGGCCGAGGATGTAGAACGGCCGCCGCCCGAACGCGGGGGTCACCCGCACCGAAGCGGACTTGACCGACGTGCCGCAGAGGAACTGCTCGGCCACCACGACGTCGCCGGGCGCCAACACCACGTCCTGGTGGATCTCCACCGGGCCGAGGTTGTTCGCGACCAGGGAGCCCACGACCTCGAAGCCGAACCCCTTGTCGACGTGGAGTTCGACCAGCGCGCCGGGGATGACGCCGTCGACCCGCACGGACGGGTCACCGTCGAAGATCGGTGCGGCCAGGGCCGGCGCGACCAGCGGGGGATGGGCTTTCACCGTCTCGGCCGCCGATTTCACGCCTTTGTCGGAGCAGGCCCACTGCACGACGTAGACCTCGTCGTCGGCCTTGAGATGCGGTGTGACCGATATCGTCGCCTGAGCGGAGTAGAGCGTCACCAGGTCACTGATCGGTTTGTCGTAGTTCGCGTTCTTCGCGCGCACCTGGAGCGTCGCGCCGGGGTGCACGTGGTCCACCGAAACCGATTTCGCGCAGGAGAACAACGGGCCGACGACTGCGGCGGGAGCCACCTCCTCGTCGTGCGGGTGCACTTTCACGCCCGGCGACGGCGGGCTTTCCACACCGCAGACCTCCTGGGTCGCGCTGACCGATCCGCCCGTCAGCGGGGCCACCGTGAAGTCGAACGTCGTCTCATCGGGCGGAGCCTGCCCGGTGAACGCCTGCCCGTTCGCCAAGATCCGGACGAGGGCGCCCGGGCGCAGGTTCACCACGGTCACGACGGTCGCGCCGACGCACAGGGGGCTGAGCACGAGCGGCGGCTCGACCGGTGCCGCAGGGCCCACTTCGAGCGGCTCCGACCAAAGGCCCTGCCGCTGGCAGTCCTTCGCGACCTCCTGGCGGATCGTCAGCACCTCGCCCGCCACGAACGGCGTCTGGACGCACCAGTACCCGCCGCTCGTGTCGAACCCCACGGACTCCGTCGCGCCCGAGCCGCGTTTCAACGTCACCAGCGCGCCGTCGAAAGCGTCCGTGACGTGCAACGAGACGTCGCATCCCCGCACGGGCGGGTGCATGACCGGTGGTGGCAGCGGCGCGCCGGCGGCCAGCGGCAGCGGCTTCGGTGCCTGCTTGGTGGCGGGTCCGCTGCCCACGTTGGGCACGACCTGGCGCGCGGTGACCTGCACGCCCTTCTGCAACCCGGCAGGCAGCACGAGCCTCGCGCCGACTTCCAAGGACAGCCCGCTAACCTGCACCTGACCACCGATGAGCACCTCGACGGTAGCGCCGGGAACCGCGCCCGTGAGCCAGATGTACCGGCCGCACTCGTAGAGGTGGGTCTTGAAGTCGACGTGCCCGATCTCCGCGACGGCGGTGGGCGCGGGCTGGACACCCACGAGCAGGTCCCCGGCGGGTTCGGCACTGGACTCCGCGCCCGACTCCTGCACGGCGAACAACTGGTCCTGCGCCGTGAGCACCGCGCCCGGCAGGAGCGGGAAACGCTGGTCGCTCCCGGTCGCCACGCCTTCGGCAACGAGGTGCTTGTTCGGTTTCGCCGAGTAGACGGACACGGTCACGCCGGAGATCTGACCCAACACGCGTATCGACGTGCTGAGCACCGACAGCGGGCCGACAATTTTCGGACTGATCAATGCCACGGTGACATCCCGAAAGATAGGTCGACGACTCGGGAACGGACAGGGGCGGACCATCGACCGCAATGTCGTCGCTGCTCGGACAAGCCGACGCGAGCGTAGCCGGAAAGCAGTGAATCGAGCCAGACGCGGTTTTCCGGGATGATGTCAACGCAGAATGCGGTAATCCGCTAGTCGACGGGTGGAGCAACCGATCAGGTGATCGGTGTCCGCGACGGTCGAGTGATCCGCTCCGCAGCGCCGGCCGCGAGGCTGGGTCACAACTCTACGCCAACCGCGACTACGACCACGACAAGTACCGCTGGTCCGCATGGGAAGACGAGCCGAGTCCACCAAGCCATGCTCAGCCTGGACCTACTTCGATCGGTGCCCTGCCTTGAGGTCGGTGGCCTGGACGGTTCAGCGGTGCCGGCGGCGCATCCGAGGTGGTGCACACCGCTATCGACGGGCGGCAGACTTCAGCGGCGTCCCACCGCGTGCGGGCGGCGACCGGCGCGGGCAGTCGAGTGCGTCGTGACCGACAGGCCGATTCCACGGCGTCGAGACTCAAGCAGGCGTCGGGGAATCGGGAGGGCGTGACGAGGTGGTGATCAGCCGGCGGGCTCCGAGCCACCCGCTCCACATCATGTACAAACTTGCTGCGACGGCGGTCATCAGCCGCCCCCACCACCATTCGTCTTCCAGGTGGCTCGCTGTCGTCGGGCGAAACGCTCTGGTGGGATCGACCAGCAGTGTGAACCGCCCGCCCACTTCGGCCTGCGGAGACGGCTTGAAATAGGTTGTCGGGTACCCGCCCGCGCACTCCAGGTCGTGTTGGGTCGACGGTGTGGGAGGGTCCCCTGCCGGCGCGATGAACGGGCTCAGGGCCAGCACTGTGCACTCCACCGCGACGGCGTTGTCGAGCGTCAACCGCGCCCTGGTCGCGGAGGCCGGGGCCAGGGCCATGAACACCAACACGACGACGCCCAACAGGACCACGTCGACGTCGTGGCGTTCGTCGCTCATCGATCTCAGTTCCTTGATGGCGAGCCCAGCACCTGCCAGGACGATCAAGCCGCCCAGACCAGGGAGGTCCAACTCCACCAGCCCAACCCGCCCAGGAAGTACAGCAACACCGAACCGACCGCCACGCCGACGATCAACGGGGGCAACACCACTGTCAGGAGCACGATCCGCAACACCCGGAGGGCCAGGAACCATCCTGTCGTCGCCACGGTCCTCATGATTGCGCAACCGCGGGGGCAGGGGAACAGCGCTGGGAGGACGTCGGAGGCCGGTTGTCGCCCGGTCCGTTGTCGAATCCACCTCGGGACGAACTCGACGTCCTCTCAGGTTCGCGCTGAACAGGACGACGGTGCGGCAGACGGCGATCATGTCGGCGAGCACCAGCCGGTGCGGGTTGATCCGCGTGGACAGCGTTCCGGAGGCCGGCATCGAAGGCACTTCCAGCGCAGCGCGTCCGCGCCGCCTCCCGCAAGACTTCCCGAGCGTGCCGGGCGGGCGCATCTCCGGGCAACCCTGGGTGATCACCCTGATGCCCGAACCCCTCCCCCGCCCTACATTGCCAATACCCGGGCCATACCCGGTCCGGCGATTTCGGGGGAAATCACGGGGGCCGAACCATGAAGACCACACGCCGCTGGGCGACGACCGCAGCCGCCTTGTACGTACTGTGGGGCCTGCTGCACGTGGGCCTGGGCTTGTCGATGGTGATCAGCACGCTCGCCGAAGGCCCGCCCACGACCGAACTGACTGCGGAGAGCCTGATGTTCTTCCTCTGCGCGGCTCTGCTGGGCGCACAGGCGGTTTTCGTAGCGCTGACGATGACCCGGACGAACAATCGCCTGGGCTACTGGCTCAACACCGCGGTCCTGGGCGTGGTCGACGTGGCGTTTCTCCTGGTGCTGGTGCTGCCAGGCCACGTGGACCTGGTGGGCGGCATCTCAGGCCCGGTGCTCTGGCTGGTGGCCACCGCCTGCGCCACAGCCGCCCGCAATCACGAAACCCGGCCCGCCCCGACCGCCCACTAGGCACCCACCGCAGCGACGACGCGTCGCCCAGCAGGCAGAACCCCGGGTTCGAGCCTGGAGGGCGCGGGCTCGAACCCCGTCACGTCAGGCGTCGCCAGATCGGTCGGTCCGTCACCGAGGGCGGCTGGACCTGGAATCAATCGAGCGCAACGGCTGGACCAGCTCGGCAGCGGAGGGCGGATGGAGTGGGCGGTCCTCGACTGGCCGACGACGTGCGCGGTGATTCCCGTGCCAGTACGGAGATCAGATCACCCGCTCGGTCCGGTGCCGCCCCGGTGACCAGCCTTCGCCGGCGAACTCGGCAGGCGCGCGCCGGAGAGCCGGAACTTGATCTGCTCCAGCTCCCAGTACCGCATGTCGAACAGGTCGCCGTCTTGGCGCAATCACGTGGACGTCGACGTAAACTGGGAGATCGACAGCGGAGAGGTGCGCAACCGCCAGGCTGACGTGGCGTGCCGGGTCACCGGGCCCGACCGGTGAGCTGACGCGATCGTGACTGGGCAAGAGGTGACGTGACGGGCAACAGCGAGGAAGTCGTCCCTGGCCTGGCACATGGTGCTCGCAGGTTCGCGGGCACCATGTTCGCGGCCTTCTACGGCGAGTTCACGCCGCACCCGTGGCGCTCTCCAGACACCGACCGTGACGCGTACCTGGTGTTCTACGAGCGGTCGATCGCGATGGGGTGGCTGCGCGACGACGGCCCGGCGGGGCTGTGGGGGATGAACGACGCCGGCCAGGAGCACCCGTTGGCCGACGCTTCGCTCGGCGCGTGGTTTCAGGTGGAGGCCGAATCGGTGCCGGGTGATCGGCCGTTGCCGGTGCAACCGTTCCTGCGATGCGCCGGTGACGCGGTAGCGCGGCTGGGCAGCCTGGCATTGGACGCGGTCCAGGTTCTTCTGCCTGTCCAGTGCCTCGACACGACGTCGCGACCGGAGATCCTCCGGTCGCCGACGCTGCTCACCACGGCCTGGTTCGCCGACAGCGACCCGACTGCACGCACCTCGGTCCGCGTGACGCTGGCCGGCGGTCGGTCCCCCGCCGTGCTGTCGATCGCGTCCTGGCTGGCCGAGCTGGACCAGGTCGTGTTCGCGTGCGAGTCGCACACGACCGACCAGGCCGACATCAAGCCTCCGTTCGAAGACAGCTTCTGGAACGGCCCACCCCGACATTCGGTCACGTTGCACGGCACCCTCGCCGAGTGGTCACCGGAGACCATCGGATGGCTCGCCGGCCTCCTGGCCGATCTGAGCGCCCGACAGGGCGTCGCCTCCCCGCTGCTGCTCACCGCGAGCCGGGTGTAGCACACCCACGCCGAACCCGTGACCGCGCGACACCACGGGCGGCCGGAACGCGACGATGAGCGGAACCAGGTGCGTTCGCCGGCAACCGTGAGTTCAGCGGAAGCAAGAACTCGCGCAGACGGCGGCGTGGGACCTCGACAACGAGGCGGGCCCAGGTTCCAGTGATCGTGGGGTTGTGACGCTGTGTGACTTCTGGGGAGAGCTGCGCCTGTCCTTCACCATGGCTGAACGATCCGCATCGTCATGATGACGTGAAATCAGCGGCCGATCTTGTCGAGTTCGGCGAGGTCCTCGTCGGAGAGTGGGATTCCCGCGCCTGTGACGTTCTCGCGCAGGTGTGTCACCGAGGAGGTGCCGGGGATCGGCAGGATGTTCGGCGACCGGTGCAGCAGCCAGGCCAGGGCGACGGCCATCGGTGTCGCGTCCAGCCTGGTGGCCACGGCCGTGAGGGCAGAGGACTGTAGCGGGGTGAAGCCGCCGAGCGGGAAGAAGGGCACGTAGGCGATGCCCTGCTCGGCGAGTTCGTCGATGAGTTCGTCGTCGTGGCGGTGGGCGAGGTTGTACCTGTTCTGCACGCACACGATCGGTGCGATCGACCGTGCCTCGGCGACCTGTTCCGGCGTCGCGTTGCTCACGCCGAGGTGCCGGATCAGGCCCTGCCGCCGGAGGTCGACGAGTGTCTCGAACGCCTCGGCGAGCGAGCCGGTCACGGGGCCCTGGGCGTCGCCGAGGCGGAGGTTGACCACGTCCAGCGTCCGGAGGCCGAGGTTGTCCAGGTTCTCCTGGACGGTGCGGCGCAGGTCGTCGGGCTTGCGGGCCGGGGGCCAGCCGCCCTGCTCGTCGCGGGTCGCGCCGACCTTGGTCACGATGTGCAGCGAGTCGGGGTAGGGGTGCAGCGCCTCGCGGATCAGCCGGTTGGTGAGGTGCGGGCCGTAGGCGTCGGCGGTGTCGATGTGGGTGATGCCGAGGTCGACGGCCTCGCGCAGGACGGCGAGGGCGCCGTCGTGATCGGCGGGCGGCCCCATGACCCCGGGGCCGGCGAGCTGCATGGCGCCGTAGCCGAACCGGGTGACGGTCAGGTCGCCCAGGGTCCAGGTGCCGCCGGGAAGTGGAGCGGGAAGCGTGCTCATGCTGCTGCGCTGCCTTTCGGGTCAGAACAGGTACTGATGCCTGATGGCTTCCTGCGCCATCCTTGGCATGTAGCTCTCGGTGGGGAAGTAGGCACTTCGGAGTGCGTAAGGCACCCGGAGGGGTGGGAGGAGTGGTTCCGATGGCGACGATGACGGCGGCCCAGCGGAGGGCGCAGGCCAAGGTGCAGTACGACGCGTTCGTGGCGGCGTGCCCCAGTCGGCGGTTGCTCGACCGGATCTCGGACAAGTGGGTCACGCTGGTCCTGGCCGCGCTCGGCAACGGCAGCCCGCACCAGGCAGGCACCGACTGCGCCGGCGAGCCCCGGGCGATGCGCTACTCGGAACTGGCCCGCCTCCTGGCCGGGGTCAGCCAGAAGATGCTCACCCAGACGCTGCGCGCCCTGGAACGCGACGGCCTGGTGACCCGCACCGTGACACCGACCGTGCCCGTCACGGTCACCTACGAACTCACCGATCTCGGCCTGTCGCTGTACGACACGGTGCGCGGCCTCAAAAGCTGGGCCCAGACGCACATGGACGACGTGCTCGCCCACCGCGAGACCTACGACAGCCGCATCGACTGAAACCTCAGAGGGCAAAACATGACCGGTCACCCGTTACGGGCATCGGCTCGGATCCGATCGCTGACGCGATCCCGACCTGCGAAGCTCTTCGCGGCCAAGGCGCGGATCAGACGGCGATCTCCTGACGGACCGATGCGGAGCCGGGTCGGCGAGAACGACCGGACAACCGCCGTGCCGAGGGCGTTCAGGCCGAGTACCGGCTTCCCTGCGTCGCTTTGAAACGGGTCTGGGTCGTGATGGTGAGGTGGTCGACCACGTCGGCGAGCCGGCGATGACGGCGGTGGACGGAGCGTTGGCGGTCCGCTCCCCCGCCGTGTTCGCGCAGCCGCTGCCATGCCTGCTCGATGAAGTGGTGGTCGTCGTATCGTTCGGCGGCCGTCCGTGTGTGGGAGACGAGGTCTGCCACCAGGGATTGGACGGGGACGAGGCGCTCGGTGCGCGGGTCGGTGACGTGGCCGGTGAGGCCGTCGCGAGCGGCACGCCAGCAGGCCGCGCGCAGTACCTCCTGCCCGGGAGTCGGGTCGGGTTCGCCGGCGGCGATGGCATCCAACGCGGTGTCGGTCAGGGCACGCACGAGCGCGGTGCAGAGCTGCGCTTCCTCTGTTGTGGTCGCGGCGTCGGCGACGCGGACCTCCAGCGTCGGCACGTGGTGGGAGGGCCGCACGTCCCAGTAGACGCCACCGGAGTCCATGATCGCCCCGGTCTCGCGCAGCCGGCCCACGAGGTCGTCGTAGTGCCCGGGAGAGCGGAAGTACGGCGGCGCTCCGGCGGCCGGCCAGCGTGCCCACGTCATCGCGCGCCAGCTCGCGTAGCCGGTGTCACGGCCGGCCCAGTAGGGCGAGTTCGCCGCGAGCGCGACCAGCGCCGGCAGCCACGGTCGCAGGTGGTTGCTCACCCGCAGCGCCTGCGCCCGGTCGGCCAGTCCCACGTGCACGTGGCAGGCGCACACGGACTGCTCGTCGTCCAACGCCCGGAAGTGGTCCGAACTCGCGGTGTAGCGCGACCCGTCGGTGACCGGCGGCGGCGTCACCTCACCCAGTACCGGGGAGCCGGAGGACACCACCCGCAACCCCTGTTCCGCTGCCGCGTGCGCCACGGTCGTCCGCAGCTCGTCGATCTGTTCGCCGAGTTCGCCGACGCGATCGTGCGGATCGGTCCTCGTCTCGACCTGGAACCGGGTGAACTCGGAACCGACCCGTCCACCCAACACGTCGGCGGCGCGCTCCGCGATACGGGGACCGTCCGGGCGCACTGCCCGGCTCACAGGGTCGACGACCAGGTACTCCTCCTCCACCCCGACGGTCAGTCGGCCGCCTCTCACCATGAACCTGATCCTCCAGGTGCAGGAGCTGCACGGCCAGTCCCGATCAGGTGATCCACGCGTTGCAACCGCCCATCGCAGCGGGATCGGCGGCGCGTCTTCGGAGGTTCCGAATGCCCGCTCCGGGCACTCGGCGAACTCCGCGCAGTACTGCGCCTTCACGCGACGGCGACGATCACCGTGCCTGGGTGCGGCCGGTAAGCACAGAAGGAGAACTCGCTGCCGTCTGGGTTCGTCCGGTCGCCACAGCTGAACCATTCGCCGCCGTCGAGATCGTCCTCGACCGCCCACCCAGGCACAGCGGACCACGCCCAGACCGGTCAACGCGTCGGCACCCACCATCAACTCGTGAGCGGGTCGCTCCCACGGAAGCCGGAGTGGTCATCGCCTGCGGCGAGCAATACCGGGCCGGTCTGCGCGTGGGCGGCCGAGTGGCACGGCATCACGCGACGGTATTCGCCCCGGAGACCGCCCCCGATCGAGATCGATCAATGAGTGGCGGGTGAGCGCTCTCGGGTTCGATCGGCCCATCGGGTCAGCGCTGGGACGGGGACGACAGCGGTCAGGAACAGTGCCGCCACCAGCAGCCATCCCACGGGGCCCAGGCCGGCGATCGCCAGGGTGAACACTGCCGGCCCCACCATCTGCACGACCGCCGTGGTCGCTTCGCTTGCGCCCTGGTAGGCGCCTTTGGCCCCGTCGTCCATGAGGTGCACCGACAAGCCCCACCGCGCCGCGACGTAGCCCAGTTCGCCGAGCAGGTGCAGCACGGCAACGATGATCACCACTACGACGGCTCCCGCCCCCGCACCGCCGGACGTCGTGGCCAACAGCAGGCAGCTCGCGGCGAGCACGACGCCGGAGACCACGGCCGTTCTCGCCGCTTGGCGTGCCGTGCGTGCGAACCGGGAGAACGGCACCTGGAGCAAGGCGATGCCCACCGAGCTGATCACGACCACGATCCCGCCCAGCCCCAGCGGTAGGTGCGTCCAGCCGGACAGCCACAGGGGCAGCCCGGTCGACAGCATGGCCCAGCACAGCGAGAGCACCGCCGTGACCCCGGTGATGCACAGGTAGGGCCGGTCGGCCAGAACCGTCCTGATCGTGGACTGTCGCTGCGATCGTGTCGTGGTGGCGGGCGCGGGGACCAGCAGCGTCGTTGCCGCCAGCACGAGGAAGCTCACCGCGTTGCCGACGATGGCGAGTGCGTACGCCCACCGGGTGTCCGCAGTGAGCACCAGCGCGCCCACTGCCGCGCCGGCGGCGTACCCGGCGTGCTGCGCCACCCGTTGCCAGGCCAGCACGCGCACCCGCTGATCCGGCTCGGTGACCAGTCCGGCGACCAGCGCGGTCCGCACCGCTGTTCCGCCCGTGGCCAAGGCGGTGAAGGGCACCGTCACGGCCAGGAACGACCACGTGTTGTCCACCGCGAGGTAGCCGACCATCGCTCCGGCGCGTACCAGCGTGAGCGTGGCCAGCACCAGCCGTGCGTCCATCCGGTCCGAGAGCGCTCCGAGCGGCACTGCGGCGACCATGCCCACGGCACCGGCCACGGCCATCCCCACCCCGACGGTGATCGGAGCCAACTCCACGACCCGGGTGAGGTAGAGGGCCCAGATCGTGAACCACAGGCCGTCTCCGAGCGCGGAGACTCCACGGCCCCACAGCATGACCCGGAGCCCCGCCGTCGCCTCATCCATTCATCCACCCTTCAGCAGCTCCTGAACGGTAGATGCCGCGGTCGACGGAGCGCAACAACCATTCAGGACTTCGTGATCGGTGATAGGCTCGCGGTGGAGGGCTGATCATGAGCGGGCCGGGCGACCGAGGCGAGATCGTGCAGAGCGCGATCACCGGACTGGCGCGGGAACTCTCGGATCCCGTCCGGCTGACCACGCTGCAGATCCTGGCCACCGAGGGGCCGCACACGATGGTGCAGCTGGCCGACATGCTGCGCGTTCCGGCTCCCCGGTTGGGCAACCACCTGGCCCGACTGCGAGCCGCCGGGCTGGTGACCGTCGAGCACGTCGGCCGGCACGCCCTCTACCGCATCGGCGCTTCCGACGTCGTGGACGTCCTCACCGCCCTCGCGCGCTACGCCGGCAGCAACGCCCTGCTCCCGCCCGACCGCGCCGAACCAAACGGGGCGGTCGCCCGCACGTGCTACGACCACGCGGCCGGACGACTCGGCGTGCGGATCTTCGCCATGCTCGTCGACCGGGGCGCACTGCAACCGCCCGACGGCTCCGGACCCGACCTGGCACTGGGCGACGACCTGTCGGCGTACCACGACCTCGGTGTCGACCCGACCGCGATCGACCCGGGACGCCGACGGTTCGCCCTGGCGTGCCTCGACCGCGCCCAGCGCCTTCCCCACGTGGGTGGGAGTCTCGGTCAACAGATACTGCACGCACTTCTCGCCCGTGACTGGGTCCGGCGGGGCTCCGGGCCTCGCGACCTCGTTGTCACCCCCGACGGGCGGCAGCACCTGAGCCGCCTCCTGCCCGCCTTCCTCGACTGATCGGCTCCGGGCGGAACTGCAGGGGCGACCCGGTCATCACGCGAGGAGACGGGCGAGGTGCTCGACTCCGGACCGGTTTGTCACAGGTAGGCCAGCTCTACTGAGGATCCGGACATGCCTCAGGCCGGTACGTGCAGCTCGCCGTGGTCGGCGATCCAGGCCACGCGGTGGTCGGTAGAGGCGACCAGGTAGCGCCGAGTGCGCTCGACGAGTCCGTGGTCGAGTCCGCCGCCCGGTTCGGCCTCAGCACTGGCGTTCTGGAGTCGATGGAGGACATCACGGCTCCGCAGTCGCTACGGCCGTTGAACCTCTTGTTCCGTGCTGCGACCCGCTTGCATGACGCCTTAAATGAGGTGGAACGCCGCGCGTGTAGTGGAATGCTGTGCCCGCAGTACTACCAACCGTGACCGCCGGAAGGACCCGAATGACCAGTCGTCTGGAGTGGATCACCGTCGACGCCCGCGACCCGCGCTCGCTTGCCGAGTTCTGGTGCGGCGTATTGGGCTACGTCGTTTACGGGGAGCGCGGCGACGCCGTGGAGATCGGCCCGGACCCGGAGCAGCCCGACGAGGAGCGCCTCGCCGAATTGCGCGACCGGCCGACCGTGCCGAGCCTGACGTTCGTCCGCGTGGACGACGCCAAGACGGGCAAGAACCGGCTGCACTTCGAGATCACACCCATCGACGGCGACCAGGACGCGGAACTGGCACGGCTGCTCGATCTGGGCGCGACCAAGACGGACGTCGGCCAGGGCGACGGCCGCTCCTGGGTCGTGCTGGCGGACCCGGAGGGCAACGAGTTCTGCCTCGCCCGCAGCCTCGCGCCGGGCATCTTCGAGATCTGACAACGGCCTGTCGGAGGCGTTCCACCTGTCGATCCAGTGTGGACCGACCAGCCGGGACGCGTGACTGACGGGTTGCGTCGCTCCACCCTTCCCCTGTCGCCAACCCCTATGTCCTGCGGCCTCCATTCGAGGTTTGCTCCCGGCACCCGCAACAGGCAACCCGCTCCCCGTCCAAGTCCAGGTCGGCCCTAGGTCATTCTGCGGACGACCGGGTTCTCGCCCAACCCTGGGACCTCCTCGACCAGTCGCGTATGCACCGCCAGCAGGAACTTCGAGACGTTCTCCAGGAACTCTCCTCGCGCCACCCAGACTTCCCCGGAATTCTTCCGTGAAGTCGAATGCTGCATCCTCTCCGCGAGAGATCCGATCGACCGCTCCACGAAGTGATAGCGCCAGATCCACGAGCGTCACGGACCTTCTCTTCGAGACGATTTCCACGTCGTTCACGACCATCTCGACGTCGACCCCGAAGTACTTATAGCGAAGGTCGACCTCCGAGATGGTCGCGGTCCCTAGCCGCGTGACATCATCCCAGGTCGCACGCCACGGGGAAGAGGACTCCGGAAGGTTGAAGGAAAGGTGGATCATCTCACTCCTCGCAGGAATGTTGCCCGCCTGCCACAGGAGGGCGTCAACGACCTTGCCCTCGTCCACGATAACGTGGTTGACGGTCAGATCTCCACTTCCATTCTTTCCGACCAGCCTGCACATAGTAGCTGTGCTGCCCACCAGAAGGCGTCTTTCGACCGCTCGCTGGAACCGGGCACGCGGCGAGAGTCCCGCGACGTCGGTCGCACGACGACATTCGTCCAATCCTGGCGGTTGGGTGACCGTGCATCCTCCTCGCATGAGCGAGAACGGTGTCGGGCACGCGCAGGGGATACACGTGGTGCAGGACGGTCCACGGCAGGCACCGCCGCTGGTGCTCATCCACGGATCGGGAGCCTCGGGTGCCTCGTGGAGCCCGGTGGTCCCGGTCCTTGCCGAGCACCACCACGTCGTCCGGGTCGACCTCCCGGGCTGTGGCCAATCCCCGCCTTCACCGTCGTACGACGTGCCCACGCAGGCCAGCAAGGTGGCGGCGGTGCTCGACGGCCTTGGCCTCGGTGATGTCACCGTCGTCGGGCACTCCAGTGGCGGCTACGTCGCCACCGCCCTCGCCGAACAGCGCCCCGACCTGGTGCGCTCGATCGCGCTGATCAGCTGCGGTCCGCATCCCGACGCGCTGCTCCCCCAGCCGTTGATCCTGCGGGTCCTGCTGGGCCCGCCGTTCGGACCGCTGATCTGGCCGAGGCGTTCGGACGCGATGATCCGCAGGGGCATCCGGGCAACGGCCGCTCGCACGGTGGACGTACCCGATGACGTGGTCGCCGATCTCAAGCACACCTCTTATCGCACGTTCAGAACGATTCTGCGCTGCAACACCGAGTACATCGCCGAGCGCAGCGTGCCCGATCGTCTGGCCGCCCTCACCGTCCCGGTGCTGGTGATCTTCGGTACCGCCGACCCGCGCTGGGACCCGTCGTCGGTGCGCCGGTACGAGTCGGTGCCCCACGCTCGGATCGAACTGCTGTCCGGCGTTGGGCACCTCCCCGCGTTCGAGGTGCCCGAGGCGACCAGCGAACTGCTGCTGAGCTGGACCTCGCGGCAACGGACACCGAGCGCCCCGCCCGTGGTCCCCGATCCCTAGACTGGTGGTGTGCTGTCGACCGGAACACCGCCGGACTGGGCATCGGTGGACATCGCGGTCCCGCGCCCGTCGGATCGGCTGCCGGGAATTGGCATGGCCGGGTTCCGCCAGAGCCTCCGCTCTCCCGTGGACATCGCCATGGTCGCGCACCCGTCCGTCACCGTGCTCATCGACCTGAGCGAGGGAGCAGGTGTCGTCTGCGAGAGCCGTGGCCGGCGCGAGCGCGGCAGCGTCGTCATCGGGCTCGTGCCCGGTGATCTGCGGGCAGGTGGCTGCGTGGGCGAATGCCTCCAGATCCGGCTGGAGCCGGACGTGGCGGCCACGGTGCTCGACGCAGCACCCGATCTCAGCGGGACGCTGGCACCCCTGGCGGACGTCTGGGGTCGCGATGCCGGGCGGATCGAGGACCGGTTGCGCACCGCCACGTCGTGGGACGAGCGGTTCACGATCGCGGCCGAGGTCGTGGGTCAACGGCTACGGGCTCGCAGGCCAGTCGAACCGGAAGTCGCCCACGCCTGGCGGCGGACGCTCACGAGCCGAGGGCAGGTACAGGTCGACAGCTTGGCAGGTGAGGTCGGGTGGGACCGCAAACGCCTGTGGTCGCGCTTCCGGTCCCGGCTCGGAATCAGTCCCAAGCGCGCCATTCGGTTGGTGCGGTTCGACCATGCCGCCCGTCTCCTCTCGACTGGGCACACCGCTGCCGGTGTCGCCGCCGAGTGCGGCTACGTCGACCAGTCGCACCTCCACCGCGAGGTCAAGGCGTTCACCGGGCTGACGCCCTCGGCCGTGGCCGTCGCGCCGTGGCTCGCCATCGACGACGTCGCGTGGCCCACTTCGTCACCAACCCACCATCCCGCGACAGCCGGCCACCACATTCCCCGGCGTCGTTGAGGGACCACGACCCGTCCGCTTCTGTCGAGGTGAGTCCCTTGGACGCGGGCGGGCCCTCTGGGTCGTCGGGGGTGCTACGGCAGGTCTGACATGTCCAGTACGAAGCGGTAGCGGACATCGTTGCGCTCCAGGCGGTCGAAGGCGTCGTTGACGCGTGCGGACGGGAGGAGTTCGATGTCGGCGGTGATGTTGTGCCGGGCGCAGAATTCGAGCATGGCGGCAGTCGCGGGACGGCCGCCGCTGCCGGCGGAGCTGAGCTTCTTGCGTCCGATCAACAGATCGGTGGCTTGCACGGTGATCGTGCCGAGGTGTCCGACGTGGCTGAGGGTTCCGTCCAGGGCGACCAGTTTGAGGTAGGGGCCGACGTCGTGCGGGACGGCGATGGTGTCGATGACGACGTCGAACCGTTCGCGGGCCGCGGCCATCCGGCGTTGGTCGGTGGAGACGATCACGTCGTGGCCGCCCAGCCGGCGGGCGTCGTCGGCTTTGCCGGCCGACCGGGTGATGACCGTGGTGTCGGCCCCGAGTGCGACGGCGAATTTGACCGCGAGGTGTCCGAGGCCGCCGAGCCCGGCTACGGCGACCTGGGTGCCCGGCCCGACGCCGAGGGCTCGCAGTGGTTCCCAGACGGTGATTCCCGCGCATAGCAGAGGAGCGGCGGACGCGGGATCGAGTCCGGCGGGGAGCGGGTAGGCGAACTGTTCGCGGACGACGTACTCGCGGGAGTAGCCCCCCAATGTGGTGGTTCCGTCGTGGCGGTCGGTGCCGGCGTAGGTCAGGGTGGGCAACTCGTGACAGAAGTTCTCCTGTCCCGCCCGGCACATCGCGCACCCGCCGCACGAGTCGACGATGTTGCCCACGGCGACCGGGTCACCGAGGGCGAATCGGGTGACCTCGGCCCCGACGTCGGTCACCACGCCCGTGAACTCGTGCCCCGGCACCAACGGTGCGTCGCCGGCACGGGTGCGGACGGCGTGGAGATCGCTGTGGCAGACGCCGCAGTAGTCCACGCGCACGGCGACGTCGTCGGCCCGCAGTTCTCGGCGATCGAGCGCCGTCCGCCGCAACCCGGTCCCGGAGCGGTCGGCTTGCCAACCCACGGTGGTCCTCATGTGCACCTCATAGCAAACAGACTGTTCTGTCTGCTTGGAGGCTAGTCGAACCCCACCCATCCGGCAAACCGACTGGTCTGTTGCTACCCTCGCCGTGTGCCTGACAAGCCCTTGACCTCGCGTGGCGCTGCCACGCGGCAGCGCATCCTCGATGTGGCGACGCAGGAGTTCGCCGAACACGGGATAGCCGGGGCGCGCGTCGAACGCATCGTGGCGGCGGCACGCACCAACAAGGCTCAGCTCTACGGCTACTTCGGCAGCAAGGACGGACTGTTCGACGCCATCTTCGTCGGCTCCTTGGAGCGGATCACGACCGTCGTGCCGATCGACACCGCCGACCTCGCCGACTGGGCCGTCCGCCTCTACGACGAGTACCTCCGCCGCCCCGACCTCATCCGGCTGGCCACCTGGACACGCCTGGAACGACGCCCGACCGGTCACCTCGTCGACGACGCCGACCGCCTCGACGACGCCAAACTGCGCGCCATCACCGACGCGCAAGCCGCCGGCCTCCTCCGGCCCGGAGATCCGTTCGACCTGATGGCCATGGTCATTGCGATGTCCATGGCATGGTCACCGGTCAGCAACGTCTACGCCGCCAGCGATCAGGAACCCCCCGAGCTGCACGAGCGACGCCGAGCCCTGCTCCGCGACAGCGTCCAGCGCGTCGTCGCACCGCACTGAGCGGCACACCTCGACGCCAACACGCGCTCACCCGCGACTGGTTTGGTACTGCCGGTGCGGGGTGACCGTGGTGGGTCACGGATCTGTCGAGCCTTGACGACGTCGTGCTGCGCCTTGCCGCTTCTGCCCATCTGGGCCGCTACACCGGGAGCTACCGGTCGACGGCAAAGGCGGCAAGGGGCCCCTCGTATCCCCTGCCACATTCGGTCGACAAGGCGATCGCACGCGCTGTCGACAGCAGGGCAACCGGGCCGATCCTGGTCCACCGACGCCGTCTGCGGATGGACCGCCACACCATGCGCTCGCCAGGTTGTTCCGTGACCGCGCCGAACAGGCGACAGTGGCGCCATGGGGAGACGGTGGATTCGTTCGTCACGAGGTCCGATGAGTCGGGGCGTCGTTGCGCCGGTTGCCGGGGTACGGCCGGTTCTGGGCCGCGTCGACCGTGTCGGCCTTCGGCACGCCGGTCACCGCGTTCGCCCTGCAGATCCTCGCGTTGAAGACGTTGCACGCCAGTACCGCCCAGCTCGGTCTGCTGAACGCGGCGCGCTGGGCGCCGTACCTGGCGGTCGGTCTGGTTGCCGGGGTTCTGGTCGATCGGTATCGACGCAAGCCGGTCCTGGTGGCGACGGATCTGGGTCGGGCCGCGCTGCTGTGCGTGCTCCCGGTGCTGGCGTTTCGCGGACCTGTTGACCATGGCGACGCTCGTCGTGGTCGTCTTCGCCTTCGGGGTGCTGTCGTTGCTGTTCGACGCGGCCAACCAGTCGTTCCTGCCCCGGCTCGTGCCCCGGACGTCGCTCACCGCCGCCAACGCCCGATTGGAGCAGTCCGATGCCGCCGCCCAGACCACCGGCCCGGTGCCGGCCGGTTGGCTGATCAAGGTGGTCGGTGCGCCGGTGGCGATCCTGTTCGACGCGGTCTCCTACCTGGTCTCCGGCCTGCTGCTGGCGTCGGTCCCGGTCGCCGGACCGGCACCCCGCCGCCCCGAACGGCGGCCGGTCTGGACGGAACTGCGCGAGGGCCTGGCCTACGTGTACCGGCATCGGACGCTGGCCCCCGCGGCGTTGTCGGGCCACCTGTGGTTCCTGGCCAACAGCATGCTCGGCACCGTCTACCTCGCCTACGGCCTGCGAGAACTCCGGCTGGGGGAATTTCGGCTGGGAGTAATTATTTTTTAGTGACCCTGGCCAGCGCGGTGCTCGGTGGGGCGTTCGCGGAGCGTGAGCTACCGGCAATCGGTGACCCCCGACCGCCTGCAAGGCCGGGTGAACACCACGATCCGCTCACTCAACCGCGGCATGATCGTGGTCGGTGCGCCGCTGGGCGGAATCCTCGCCGACACCGCCGGCTACCGCACCGCGTTGTGGACCGGTATCGCCGGACTGGTCGGCGCGGCGCTCATCCTGGGCTCCTCCCCGTTCCGGCACGCCCGGGTCCACACCGCCTCGATGGACACGGAACACTCGACGGAAAACGATCACCGGTAGCACGGTGCCGCCGTCACGGAGCCCGGAAACCCTCGGACCCGAGACAGAACCGACTACCGACAGCGCGAAGGTCCGCTCATGCCGTTGACGGTGAGGGGTACGACGTCCGCCTGTGTCAATGATCAGACGGTGGACCAGAGAAACCGCATATCCTGCGTGGGTGATCGAAATCGGTTCACGGGCGCGTGTACTGCCTCCGCCGCCGCATGTTGTCTGGCAGTCGCTCGCGCAACCCCGCCGGCCAGGATCACGACCGTGGCTCGACCTGCTCCCCGACGAGGTCGCCCCCCGAATTCTGGACGCGGAGAAACCAGGCCGGGTCGTGTGGTCATCGCTGTGGCGGAGCCGGCCCCACGACCAGGTGCACTTCACGCTCACGGACGCCGGGAACGCGGGAACCCTCCTGAGATTCACCCTGCTCACTCCCACCGAACTCCCGGACCCGAGCAAGACCGGACACCTTCGGCGGCGGCTCAACCACCTGCTGTTCGCCGATCTCCGCCGCTCTTACGGGCAGTAGGCAAGCCCTCCGCCGAACGTCAGCTCCCACCGCGAGCCACCCGTTCGGAACGTCGGCCCGTGCCGAGATGCGAGCGGTCGTGACGCGGTACAGACGTCGTCGGTGGGCGATGGGTTGGTCAGTGTCGTGGGAAGGCGGGTTCCCGCCGGTCAGGGCTGGGTCACAAAGAAGTAGCCGGTCGCGAGCACCAACGACATGAGTGGCACCGAGAAGGCGTACCAGGGTGGTGTCACGGGCGGTGACGCCGGCCGCACCTTCTGCCCTTCCTCGGGTGGCAGCCACAGTGACAGCAGCACCTTCGTCGAGCCGAACAGACTCGCCACGACGACGAGGGCGAGGACGATCCGGTTGACCGGCGGGATGTGCGGGAGGGCCGGTGCCAGCACCAGCCAGGCGATGAACAGCAGTAATACCAACACCGACCTGATCGACCACCCGCCTGCGGTGATCGTGCGGTCCGCCGTCCGGCGGATCAGGTTGACCACGGCGGCGGCGAGCAGTGCGGTCACCAGCACGACCGGAACCGCCCGCGCGAAGTCCCCGGCGAGGAGGAGTCCCAGCGGTGGCGCTGCGGCCAAGCCGATCAGCACCTGGCCGAAGACCAGGTAGTTGGTGATGTAGCGGGGCGCGCGGAAGGAGTCGACGCCCATCGGCACGGTGACCACGCCTCGCTCGCCCTGCTCGCCGGTGACCACCGCGCGCAGGAACTCGTACAGCCCCTCGGGTTGCTGCTCGCGGAAGTCGAGCCACTGATAGCGGCGCAGGACCGTCCGGTCTTCCAGGGAGGGCAGGCTGGTCGTCAGCACGAACACGACCCGATCGCCGAAGACCTCGTTCGCGTAGCGGATCGCCTGGGCCGGAGTCCGAGTGCTCACCACGATGAACACCCAACGTGGATCCACCTCGTCCTTGGCGAATCCGGCGGCCTCGCACGTTCCGGCGATCACGTTGGCGAAGGGCTTGTCCCCGGGATGGCTCCACACCCGGTAGGTGGCGGCGGAACCGACGCCGGTGACCTGCTTCAGAGCGTCGATCCTGGGCCGGTACACGGCCCACATGTGCGCGAACCGGCGCATGCGAAACCTGCCCGTGCGGTGACCTTTGAAGCGAGCGCGGATGTGGTCGTCGCCGCGACCGGTCGGCATCTCCAGGTGGATGACGCGCGAGCGTGACACCAACACGAACGCGAACAGGGCAACAGCCCCCGCAGCCAGGTAGAGCCACGCCGAGTCCGTCCGCGCGTCCGGCCCGGCCGCCTCGCGATAAGATCCGTTGCCCACTATCAGCGTTCCGACGAGGGACAGCATCAGGCTGAGACCCGTCCGCGCGAACGCCTCCCGTAACGACGACGGTGACGCGGTGCGTCGAAACAGGCGCACCATGACGGCAACAAGCCCGGCCCCGACCAGGACGTTCGCCAACGCCGTGGCCAGACCGATCCGCTCGAAACCGGCATGTACCGGCCGGTAGACCACGCTGAGGTCCCAGCCCAGGGTGGCGCCCACTCCCGCGATGACCGTGCAGAACAGCAGCGACAACCACAGCAGGGCCACCTGCGGTGACAGCGGGAATCGGCGGCGGGAACCGGGCGCGGCGCGGCCCAGGAGGACCTCGACCATCCTGCGCGCCTCGGTGAAGAACCTACCGCGCAGGTCGTGCACCAGCGCGAGTTCCGAGGGCAGCTCGGTGTCGCGGACCAGCGCCACGTGCACCGGGGTGCCGTTGGCCAGCGCGCGCTTCCACTCCTGCGTCACCCACTCCGACGCCATCGCTGCGGGTGACGCGACGACCACGACCACGTCGGCCTGGTCGATCGCGGTGTCGATCGCGCTCGACCAGTCGGTGCCCGGCACCAGGTGCTCGACATCCAACCAGGTCTCGACCTCACCGGAAGCGGCGAGGACCGAGGCCAGCGCCTCGGCAGCGTAGAAGTCCCGTCGTGAGTAGCTCACGAAGACGTTCATCACGCCGCCAATCCTGCTCTCCCACTGCCCCCGGCGGGTCCCGAATCCGCACAGTCGTCGACGAGAATCACTGCCGTGCCTTCACGACACGCGACGGCCGGCATCGACCGGATGACTACGCCCAGTCCGGCCACATGGCGTGCTGGCACACCATCCGCTGACCGCGCTGAGCAGCGCGGACCGGTCCGATCTCCTCCCGGGAGGACCGGCCCACGCCCGTGCGGCAGATCAACCGGCACCCCTCATGCCGCGAGCAGCGTGTGGTGAACGCACGCTTCTGCCGACGACAGGACGCCCAGGTGTTGTGGGCCGTAGGCTCACGATGAGCCGGGTGCGCCACCGGCTCGTCTACCGCGGTTCAGATCTGCCAGCGAGCGCGGACGATTCCGTCGTCGTCCGGTTGCACTGCCACGAGCAGTGGGTTGTGGTCGTCTGTGGTGTGCGGCAGGAGGATGGCCGCTCGGACGCCTGCCAACGCCTCGGTCAGGCCCGCCCGGTCATCGCCGTCGGCCTGGAAGCTGCGGATGTGGCCGTCCGCGTGTTCCACGACGGCCCGGCCGGTGAAGTCCGGTGACATCGTGCGCAGCACTGCCGGGACATCGGCCGACAGGTCCGGCCACACGGACAGGAGGGCGCGCGGACCGAGGTCGGGCACCGTGGCGTCGGCTGTGAGTCGAAGCCAACGGGAGCGGTTGCCGACGAACTGCTCCTCCAACAGCACGCTGCCGTGCCGTGCCGCGAGTGCCGCCACCTCGGCCCAGAACGCCGCGTCCGCCGGACGCGACTCGTAGGGCCCGTCGCCATCCGGGTCGTAGGGCGAGCCGTCCAGCGGCTCGACGAACAAACCGCTCGCGGCGGTCAGTGCGACCGCACGTCCGCACGGTTGCGCGCTTCCGATGTACATGTACTGGTCGTAGCCGACATGGACGAAGAACCGGTCCTCGGATTCCAGTCGGCACCACGCGCCGTTGTCACGCAGCATGGCGCGCACCAGTTCACGACCGACGTCCAGGGTGATCCGCGCGCCGTCGTGGTAGCCGGTGAGGTCGGGTGGGAACAGCCCGTGCAACCCGTGGCCGTCGATGGGCGGCTCTACTCCGAAGTGGACGAACCCGCTGACCGCGGGGTCGCGGATGGTCAGCCGGGTCACGCCGATGTCCTCGGCGAACGCCGTCACGGCGGCGAGGTAGGCGGCCTCCACCGGACCGTGGTCGCTCGACACGTCCTCGGACCCTCGGTACGCGCCCCGGTCATCGCGATCGGCGGGATCGTACTTGGTGATCCGGTAGACGTGCGGTGCGCTCATGATCGACTGGGTCGCCCTTCGGAAGCGTGGGTGATCGATTCGAGCACGCTAGCTGTTGCGGGTCATGACGTTGGTGACACCTGGCCGGGGCTGAGACGAGGGGACGGGTCTTTCGGCGGCAGGATGGAAGTGCGACCAACACATCCGCCGAGAGAAAGACCCGTCCGTGCTCCACCGTAACGCCCCGCTGTCCGTCGAAGGCCGCCACCGCCTGGTCCGGCGCTGTAGGACCCGCCCGATCGCCCACGTCGCGGCGGAGACGGGCATCTCCCGGCAGTGCGCCTCGAAGTGGGTCAACCGCCATCGCCGTTTCGGCGAGGCCGGTCCGGCCGACCGCGCCAGTGCTCCGCATCGGCAGCCCACCGCCACCCGCGCCGAGGTGGTGGCCCGGATCGAGCGGCTGCGTCGTGACCGCAAGTGGTCAGCCCGCCGCATCGCCCTGCAACTCGCCGCCGAGGGCACGCCCGTCTCGGTGCGCCGGTCGGCCGGCACCTGGCCCACCTGGGCCTGAACCGGCGCCGTTTCCTCGACCCGACCGGGCAGGACAACCGCGCGCCGCGGCGGATCACCGCCCGGTGACCCGGCCACATGGTCCACCCGGACGTGAAGAAGGTCGGCGTGATCCCCGACGGCGGCGGGTGGCGCGTCCACGGCAAGGGCAGCGACCAGGCGAAACAGGCCGAACGCACCAGGGCGGCCGGTGCCCGCAGGGGCTACACCCACCTGCACTCCGCGATCGACGGCTTCTCCCGCCTGGCCTACACCGAGGCCCTGCCTGACGAGAGCACGAAGAACGGACTCCTGTTCATCGACTTCGAGACGTGCTGTCGTGGACCCGTCGAGTTCGACGTGGCCCACTTGCCGGAGGAGGTCGGCGCGCGCTATCCGGGCATCGACCACGTCCTGCTCGCGGAGTGCCGGCGGCTCGTGCTCGCGCTGGTCGCCGCTTGGCGTTGGGACGTCCGCGACGACTTCCCGGACGGGCGTCGGCACGGCCGGAACATCCTGTCCCTGCTACGCAAGGGTCCGCCGTGGCCTGCGCTCGGCGCTCTCGCCCTCGGCTAGCGACATCCACGAAATCCAGTACGAGGGCGGCTGGCGGGACCGTCACGTCGTGGGTCGGGCGGTCCAGAAGCGCCTGGCCACTCGCATCCCTCCGAACGCGACCAGCGCGGTCTCGGCTCCGATGGCGAGGGTCAGGAAGGACATCCCGGACGCCACCGGGACGACCACACCCACCGTCGTGGCCAGCACGCCGTGTATCCGCAGTTCGCGTGTGCGCGCCGTTTCACGTCTTCTTTCGTCATTCGGCGAGAGGTAACGCCGCGTCGTCCGTGTGCCCCGCCGGGAGGTGGGTGTCGCGTCGCCACACCCAGGCGTCCGGGCGCCGCCAGTCACCGGTGTGTGACGCGCCGGCCAAGAACTCGCCGTCCGGGCTGAAGGCGACCGCGTACATGTTCGTGGAGAGGAGCTGGGCGACGTCGCCCGTCGAAGCGTCGACCAAGCAGAGCCCGTCGCTGTGTTGGCTTGCCACTGTCTTGAGGTCCGGGCTGAACTGCAACAGCCCGTATTTGTACCGCTCGTAGGGCGCCCTCCGCTCGACCCGCCAGCGCGGGGTCTGCCACAGCGTGATCCACGTACCGGTGGCCGTCGCGACGCGACGTCCGTCAGCGCTCACCGCCACGGCCTGCACGTCGGGCACGGACACGCTGCCCAGGCAGTTCCAGCTGGAAGCGTCCCACAGCGACACTTCGTCATCCCAGGAGACGGCGAGCGCCCGGGGGCTCCGCGTGCTGAATGCGAGCGTCCTGAAGGGTCAGGATCTGGTCCCGCGACCGGCCGGTAGGCGGGACCAACCATTCGCCACAGCGCCGCACCGCTCTCGGCCGTCACGGCCAAGTAGGCCCCGTCGTGGCTGAAGCTCAATTCCTCCACCCGGTCCGCAACCTCGACGTCGCCGACCTCGGCCCACGAGGAGGTCGACCGGACGATGACGCGCTGGGCCACCACAGTGGCGAACAGGCGGCCGTCCGGGCTGAAGGCGCTCACGCCGGACGTGTCGAAGTCCTGGACCTTCTGCCATGTCGCGGTGTTCCAGATGGAGCTGCCGGAGGCGAGCAGCCGGCGCCGTCTCCGGCGGCCCGAGGTCGGCCGGTGGCCGGGTCGGCTGGGAGTCCGGTAGGGCCGGCGGGGCGGGGTCGGGCGTGGGCGGGGTGCGCTCCGGTACCGCCGGTGAGGCGTCGCTGAGCGGTTCGTGGGACGAGGTCAGGACTTCGCGGGCAACCTTCGCCAGGTCGGGGTTGGTGCCGGAGGCGAGCAACCGCATCGCCACCGCAGCCGCGTGGTCGCCCGCAGCGGCGCGCGCGCCGAGTTCCCGTGCGCCTAATCGCCGCAACGCCGGGTCCGCGCTGCGCAGCAGCCTGCGCAACTCGTCGGGCACCCCACCGGGCAGCGACGCACCCGCGTGGGCGATCCGCAGTTCCCCGCTGATGGTGCCGCTGCTGGTGGGCGTCTGGTCCGGGCTCTCCCGACGCACGCGCTCGTAGACGTACCCGTAGAGTTCCCGGGCGGTGATCTCGCCGTCGCCGTCCAGGGCTGCGTCCCCGGTGCGCAGCCCGTCCACCACTGCCTTGGTGAACACCGAAGGTTCCGGATCGCCGTCCCGCCGGCCGCCCGGTTCGAACGCGTACTGGATGTGGGTCGCGGCCGTCATCACCACGCACCCGCTGCCGCCCGCCCCGCCGTCCAACTGGTCGACGACGTCGACGTTCCCCGCCGCTCTGGGCAGCATCCCGCTGGGGAACGCGCCGCCGTAGCAGCAGTCCAGCAGCACCACCACCTGGCGCGCGCGGCTGTGGTTGACCAGGTCCCGGACGAACCGCGCGTCGAGGGCGCTCGACCCCAGCAGCCCGGCCCGCGTGTCCCGGACGGGGAAGAACAGCCGCCCGGTGCGGTCCTTCACGCCGTGGCCGGACAGGTACAGCAGCAGGAAGTCGTCCCAGCCGGCGTTGGTGAACACGCTCTCCAATCGGGTTCGCAGCAGCTCGACCGGGCGGTTGACCAGCACCTCGGTGGTGAACTCGCCGATCGAGGGGTCGCTGAGCACGCGATCCAGCTCGACGGCGTCGTGCTCGGGCGAAGCCAAGGCACTGAAGGCCGGGTCGGCGTAGGTGTCGGTTGCGATGAGCAAGGCAGTGCGCATCTACCCGGAGAACTCCTCGTGTCACAGCACCGGCGGTCCAGGGAGCGGCCCGAGGTTGTCCGACGTGCACGACGGACCTCGAATCATGAGTCCGCCTCGCCTTGACCGACCGGCACGCTCCCGATCGATACTATCCACCGAGCAGGTTCCACCCCACCCCGATTCACCGATCCCCGAGCACCACTGCGACTGCTCGCCGACATCGCACATGGGGGCTGGTCAAGGCGTCGTTGATCCGCTGCGTCGTTGCGGCGTGTCGTTGAACGCGACGCTTGCACTGGCTGTCGTACCGGTCGGATGGGTGCGGTGATCACCTCTGGGCTTGGCGACGCGGCGGCCGAGGTGCCAGAGGGCGTGCAACTCCACTGCGGAGCAGACCGGTGACGAGACCCACCCGGGAGTCGAACCCGGAATCGACGGCTTTGCAGGCCGCCTCACGACCGTCGTGACGCGGGCCGAGGGGATCGACCGCCCGTGGTGAGAGGGCGTCGCTCCGGTCGCGCGTCCTGGTGTCGGACCAGGCACACCGGAGATATGAGCTCCGGTCGACCACCGGGTCACGCGCGTTCGCCACACCGGGCGGGTGTGGCGGTGGGTGGGGTGACCGACCGGACTCGCACCGGCTTCGACCAGAATCACAATCTGGTGCCTCGTCTTCTTCGGCTTCGGTCACAGTCGTCCACGCCAGGAGTCGAACCTGGGACCTTCCGCGTGGGGCGGACGCTCTGCCTGCTGAGCTACGGGACGTCACCACCACTCGCAGCGGGGCGGTGGTCGGTGTGCGTGCGAGGGCTCTAACCTGGTCCTTCTGCGGAGAATGCAGGATTCGAACCTGGACCGGACGCGTTCTGAGCGCGTTGCCTCTACCGTTGGGCCATATGGGCCGGCCGCCACGCGGACGCGGTCGGTGGCGGGTCGTGGTGCGAGTTCCCCGGGAGTCGAACCCGGTCCCTCGCTACGAGACAGGTGCCCCGGCCGCTGGACCGCGTGGGCACGTCACCTCACTGTCCTGAGTGGACAGCAAGTTGCGCCCCTACCAGGACTCGAACCTGGGACCTCCGCGTTCGTAGCGCGGCGCTCTATCCGACTGAGCCACAGGGGCAGGGTCTTGCAACGCAGCCGATCCGGGTATCGATCCCGGTCCTCCGCAGTGAGGGTGCGGTGACCTGGCCAGCAGTCGCATCGGCCTTGGCGAACCTTCGCCGCGGGGTTCGCGCAGAGCGGTCGGCGGGCATCGAACCCGCTGCTTCGGTTTGGAAGACCGACGTGTCCCGAGTTCACCACGACCGCACAACCCGCCCTCTCCGCCATCGTGATGGCGAAGACGGGCGGAAGCATCCCCGGCAGAAGTCGAACCCGAGCAGGCCGGCGTAGGTCGCCGCTGCTGTGGCCGCTGCACGCCAGGGGCTTGGTGGTGGAGACCGACCGGCAACGCCCTGACGGGCACCCGATCTACGGTCGGGGTGGGCGGCACCGCCCGTCTCCACCGTGGGAGCCGCACGTCCCCGGGCAACCCCGGGACGGCATTTCCCGGCGCCCCGCCCAGGACCGTGTGACGGTCGGCGAAGCGCTGAAATTCATGTCTGCTCCGCTGTGGAATTGTCAACGACCGCGCCGATCCCATACAGGAATGGACGGCATCCAGCAGTGGCGGAAGGAGTCGAACCCTCGGGTAACAGTTTTGGAGGCCGTTCCGCTTCCCAAGCTCGCCACCGGGAAAGGTGTTTCGGGTGTGTTGAACGAGAAGAGCCGCCCGGATCGGTTTCCCGATGGGCGGCTCCCTGCCGGTACGACCTGGTTCAGGTCAGGGCGGGGAGTCCGCGCCGGTCAGCGCCCACTCACACCGGTTCGAAGCGGCATGGCACCACTCGAAGGACGGGCACAGGGCGGCGATCGCGGCGCTGTGGTGCAGGCGCTGCGACTCTCGCTTCCGCATGTCCGTCATGGTCCCTACCCTTCCTTCGTGGTGTGTCATGAGTGTGCACTGATCTGGAGGCGCATCGCAACGCATTTCTTCTTGCAGAGACAGGGAGCACCTTCACGTGCGTTGTTCCGGCCATGTCCACCGCAAGCGAGCACGGCGGTTTCGGCACGCTGGAGTTCTGGCGTACCGCGTGGTGCAGGTAGGGCGGTCGCTTCCGAGCGGGCGACGGGCACCGGGTTCGGAAAGAACCCGGTGCCCGTCGTTTTCGGAGGGTGGGTCAGTCGCGGCGGGCCGGGCGGAGGAGGAGGGCGGCACAGCCCAGCACGGCCAGGGCACCCAGGCCGACGAGCGGGAGGACCGGGGTGCTGTCCTCGGCCGCCGCCATCTGGGCGTAGCCGTACCCGCCCGCCATGCCGTCGGTCGCGTAGTCCGAGCCCTTACCCCGTTCCGCTCACCCTGCCCGGGCAGGGCGACGGGTCCACCTCCGCGACGCTCGACGACCAGGTGGCGGCCGTGCTCGCCGCCGTGGACGCGGCACCCGGCAAGCCCGTGGTGGTCGGGCACTCGGCCGCCTGCACCCTGGCCTGGCTCGCCGCGGACGCGCGACCTGACAAGATCGCCCGGCTGGTGCTCATCGGCGGCTTCCCGACCGCCGACGGCAAGCCCTACGCGGACTTCTTCGCACTGCGCGACGGCGCCATGCCCTTCCCCGCCTGGGAACCGTTCGCAGGACCCGACTCGGCCGACCTCGACGAGCAAACCAAACACGCCTTCGCCACCGCCGCGATCCCGGTTCCCGAAGGCGTGACCGGCGGCACCGTGCGACTGACCGACGAGCGACGCTTCCAAGTCCCGGTCACCCTCGTGTGCCCCGAGTTCACCCCGACCCAGGCGCAGGCGTGGATCGACGCCGGTGACGCACCCGAACTCGCACGGGTCGAACACCTCGACCTCATCGACCTCGACTCCGGCCACTGGCCCATGCACATCAAGCCCGCCGAACTCGCCCGACTGCTCGCCGCGGCGGCCGGCACAGCCTGACCTGGTGCCCGGCCCGCCGCAGAGCCCGACGAGGCTGGTGCGCACGTCGTCAACGGATCGCGTCCAGGTCCGGCCGGGAGCGGGTCTCGGCGTGCGTGGCGTTCGAGATCTGCAACGACCGCAGCCAAGGCATGATCGCTCCTGCAAAATGCTCGTGTGCTGCCGTGAGCGGGTGGCGGCGTGGGCCGTATGCGTGGCTGTGCGCGGTCATGGTGGACATCGAGTGCCCGTCCAGACCGGTGAGGCCGCCGTGCACGTAGCGGGGGTCGATCAGGTCCGTGAGGTGTGCCGGCGGTGGTGGGGCGTCGCGGAACAACGGGCGGGAGGCCAGGAAACCGAAGTGGTAGCCGCCGTGTGACAGGAAGGATTGGAGGAGGACCCAATCGACCAGGAACGTGTTCAGCGCGCCGCGGTCGTCGTGGATCTCACGGTAGTAGGTCCGGGCGAGGCGTTCCCGGCGGCGGGCGGCCCACGGCAGAACGCGGCGCCAGTGCTCGTCACCCGGAAGCAAGTCCGCGCGTCCCACCGGGTCCGGGGTGTCCGGGTCGAAGAACTCGTAGCGCTCCAACGAAGTCCACATGCCCAGGAAGAGGACCTCCGTCGACATCAGGCGGTGATCGGTCACCACGCGGTGCAGCGTCTCCACCGTGGTGCGCACCAACCTGCGGTTGCTCCCGCCACACACACCGAGGTTCACGACCTCCGCGCCCAGCGCCCGTCCGACCACGTGCGGCCACGCCCGAGCGCGGTCGTCCAGTTCATCGCCCCAGGTGAAGCTGCACCCGTTGGCGATCAGCAACCTGATCGTCACAACACCACCGCTCCCGTCACCCGCTCGAAGCGCTCGGCGTCGGCGCGGGAGTTGACCAGCGGTTCGCCCTTCACGTTCAAACTGGTGTTGAGCAGCAGAGGGCAGCCGGTCCGACGCTCGTGCTCGCTCAGGAGGTCGTGCAGTCCGGGGTGCTGCTGACGGTTCACGGTCTGCACTCGGCTCGTGCCGTCCACGTGGACGATGCCGGGGAAGCGCTCGGGGTTCCGGCACCGTGCGGTGAACTGCATGTACGGCGAGGACGGTGTGGGCAGGTCGAAGTACCGGTGCGCCACCTCCTCGCGCACCACCGGCGCGAAGGGGCGGAACGGCTCGCGCCCCTTGATCCCGTTCACCCTGTCTTTGGTATCGGCCCCGCGCGGGTCCGCCAACAGCGACCGGTTGCCCAGAGCGCGCGGACCGAACTCGGCCCGACCGCTGGCCACGCCGACGACAACCCCGGCCGACAGTGCGTCGGCCAGCTCCCGCACCGGGTACGGGCCGCCGATGTCGGTGCCGAGATAGGGACCGCGCCACCGCAACTGCCTGCCGAGCACCGCCGCCGCCGCACCCATGCTCGACCCTGCGTCGCCGGGGTTCGGCATGATCACGATCCGGTCGAACCCGCTGTGACGGGCGATCTCGCTGTTGGCGACGCAGTTCAGCGCGAGACCGCCCATCAGCACGAGCGTGTCGGCGCCGACCGCGTCCCGGATGCGCTTCGCCGCGGCGAGCAGGATGTCCTTTGTGACCTCCTGGATGCTGGCGGCGAGGTCCGCCGGATCGGCCCCGGGTGCCCAGTTCCCGATGCCCCGGTGCACGTTGTGCCGCAGCCGGAACCCGTCCGGTGCCAGGTCGACCAGTTCGTCCCGGATGCGTTGGGCGTACCGAGGTTCACCCAACGCCGACAGCCCCATGAGGATGAACTCCTCCTCGTTGGGCTTGAACCCGCACCGCTTGGTGAAGGCGCTGTAGAGCAGACCGAGGCTGTGCGGGTAGCGCCGCCGGTGAAGCACCCGGTAGCGGCCGTGCCGGAACTCACCTGCGGTGAACGTCTCGAACTCACCGATGGCGTCGGCGGTCAGCACGGCCGCCACGCCGACCCCGCTGGTGTAGTAGGCGGCGGACGCGTGCGACGCGTGGTGGCCGACGAACCGGATCGGGACGCCCGCGAGTTCCGAGCGGTGCAGCCCGTCGAGGTAGGCGCGCGGCAGGTCCTTCGGTGTCAGAGCGTCCCGCCACTGCCCGGCGCGCAGGTGGCGCAACTTCTTGCGCAGCGGCCGTTCGTACCATGCCACGAGGTCGGGCCGGCCCCACGAGAGCGCCTCGTCCAGCAGGCCCTCCGCCAGGTGTGCGTCGTTCTTTCGCCGGGAGTACCTCTCGGCGTGCGCGGCGAACCGGATCTCGTCGTCCTCGACCACGCACGCGGTTGCGTCGTGGGACAGTGCGGTCAATCCCAGGATGCGCATGGCCGGCTCACTTGTACAGGAACGGGTCGCGTCGCCGCAGGTTGCGCAGCGCCATCCGCCTGCGAAACCTGCGCAACAGGGAGCGGAGCGGTTGGGGGATGTTCACAGTCCTCCCTCGGTAACGGGTCGACGAGCGAACGGGGTTGCGGACGGTCGTCCGCCGACGTCGGGGTCACGCCATCGGCCACGCCCACGTCGGACGTTAACGGAGCACACCGCCCTGCGGTTGTCCCGGATTCGGGGGACGCGGTCGGGCGGCACAGCGTCGACCGGAGTTCCCGGTGCAGCGCGAGCAGCGACCTCTCGTCGTGCTCACCGGCCACTGCCACCCGCAAGGACGCCCCGGGAGGATGGCCCAGCACGAGATCTCCCGGGTCGATCGCGACCCGCGCCGACACGACGGCCGGTTGTGCGGCGGGCAGCGGCGGCAGGCCCGAGGTCCCGACCGGCAGCAGCAACTCCGCAGTCGACCGGGGACCGGCCGCGCCGGTCAGGCCCAGGTCGACGACCGGCGTGCACCGCCCCGCGAGGACCACCCACACCCTGGCGCGGCAGGTGCGGGGTTCCAACACCGCGACCGCGTCCAGCGCGGCGCGGGCGAGATCGCCGGAGCAGGTCGTCACGGGCCCGGCGAAGCCGATCGCGGTGCCCGTGTCGGGATCGCGCACCACCCGCGCAACGCCTTCGACGGCCGCCTTCCCGGCACTCGCGCCAACCGTCACCTCGAAGACCGGGCCGTCGAGGTCGGCGTCCACCAGGACGTGGCGGGTGGCGTCCAGGAGCCGGCCGCCGGGGTTGACAAGCGGCCACACCGCGCCCACCACCGCCGCGCGGGCGGAGGCGGTCAACGACCGGTGGGCGGCACACAGCCCGGCCGGGTGGCGGGCGCGGCGCGCCTCCCCGGTCGTCCCGCCGGTGACCGGCCGGACCGCGACCGACCCACCGAGGTCCTCCAGCACCCGCCTCGGGTCCTCGTCCCCGTCGAACAGGCGGAATCGCGGGACCGGGACGCCCGCCCGGACCAGCGCCCGCCGCAGGGCGAAGCGGTTGCGGCTCAACGCCGTGCCGCGTGGCGACCGGAACTGCGCACCCGGTTCCGTTGACCCGGCGGGCCCGTAGTCGTGCACCAGGACCGAGCGCACGAACTCGTCGTTCACGGCGGTCGAGCGCACGCCGCTGGCGAGCGCGACGACCCGCTTGACCGATGCGAGATCCCTGGTCCCGTCCACGGCGCCCCTTCCGCTGCGGACCGTCATGGTCGACCGAGCGCCCGGTAGGTCCAGGCGGCCTGCTTCCACTGCTCGGCGTCGAGGGCGTTGCGCGCGTCGACCACGCGGCGGTGACTCACCACCGCGCCCAGCACGGCGGGGTCGATGTCGGCGAACTCGGCCCACTCGGTGGCCAGTACCACCACGTCTGCCTGCGCACAGGCGTCGAGCACGGTGTCGGCGCAGGTCAGCGAGGGGTGGTGCCGCCGGATGTTCTGGTTCGCCTTCGGGTCGTGCACCACCACCCGCGCGCCGGAGCGCGACAGCTCCTCCGCCACGTACAGCGCCGGGGAGTCCCGGATGTCGTCCGATCCCGGCTTGAACGCGCCGCCCAGGACGGCCACGCGACGACGTGCCAGCTCACCGTCGCACTGCTCCCGGACCAGCCGGACCGTCGCGCTGCGCCGACGGGTGTTGATCGCGTCCACCTCGCCCAGGAACGACAACGCGCCGCCCACACCGAGCTCACGCGCCCGCGCCTGGAATGCCCGCAGGTCCTTCGGCAGGCACCCCCCGCCGAAGCCCAGCCCCGGCCGGATGAACTGGTCCCCGATCCGGGGGTCGTGGGACAGCCCTTCGGACAGTCGTGTCACGTCCGCGCCCACCGCCTCGCACACCTCCGCCATGGCGTTGATGAACGAGACCTTGGTCGCCAGGAAGGCGTTCGCCGCCGATTTGGTCAGCTCGGCCGTGGCGAGGTCGGCGACCACCAACGGCGTGCCCCGGTCCACGAACGGCGCGTACAACTCCTTGAGCACCTTCTCTGACCGCTCGGAGACCACGCCCAAGACGATGCGGTCCGGCGCGAGCGTGTCGGCGACGGCATGCCCCTCGCGGAGGAACTCGGGGTTCCACGCCACGTCGACAGTCGTCGACGGCGGTGCGAGCCCACTCACCGCCTCCAGTATCCGCGCGGCCGTGCCGACGGGCACGGTCGACTTGCCGACCAGCAGGCAGTCGTGCCCCAGCAGCGGCGCCAGCCGCCGGACGGCCGCGTCGAGGTGGCTCAGGTCCGCCGCGTCCTGGCCCCGGCGCTGCGGGGTGCCGACGCACAGGAAGTGCACGTCCGCTTGCGCCGCGACCTCGTAGGACGTGGTGAACCGCAACCTGCCCGACGCGGTGTGCTCCTCGACCAGCCCGGCCAGCCCCGGTTCGTAGAACGGCACGTCGCCCGCGTTGAGCCGGGCCACCTTGTCCGCGTCGATGTCCAGCCCGGTCACCCGGTAGCCCAGCTCCGCCATGCAGGCGGCGTGGGTAACGCCGAGGTAACCGCTTCCGATGACCGAGATCCGCAACACGCTCGCCCCCACCCTAGACCCGGATCTCACCGGATGTACGCTGCGCGGCCTCGTCGGAGGCGAACCACCCGATCGTGCGGCGCAGGCCCTCGTCCAGCCCGGTTTCCGGTGACCAGCCCAGCTCCCGCTGGGCAGCGGTGATGTCCGGGCACCGCCGGCGCGGGTCGTCCGGCGCCGCATCGACGAACCGCACCGGCGACCCGCTGCCGGCCAGGCTGCGGATGCGCTCGGCCAGTTCCAGCACGGTCACCTCGTGCGGGTTGCCGATGTTGACCGGCGTGCGCAGCCCCGACCGCGCCAGCGCCAGCACGCCCCGGACCAGGTCGTCGACGAAGCACAGGGACCTGGTTTGGCGACCGTTCCCCGCGACGGTCAGCGGCTCGCCCGCCAACGCCTGTCGGACGAAGTTGGGCACCGCCCGGCCGTCGTCGTGCCGCATCCCGGGCCCGTAGGTGTTGAAGATGCGCACGATGCCGGTGTCCACAGCGCCTGTCTGGCCGAACGCGGTCGTCAGAGCCTCGGAGAAGCGCTTGGCCTCGTCATAGACCGACCTCGGCCCGACAGGGTTCACGTTCCCCCAGTAGTCCTCCCGTTGCGGGTGCAGCAGCGGATCGCCGTACACCTCCGAAGTGGACGCCATCACGAAACGGGCACCGCACCGCTCGGCCAACCGCAGCGCGTTGTACGTGCCGGCACTGCCGACCCGCAACGTCGCCACCGGCCGCGCCGCGTACTGCGGCGGTGAGGCCGCCGACGCGAAGTGCAGCACCAGGTCTACCGCGCCATCCACGACGAGTCCGTCGCTGACGTCCGCGACGGCCAGTTCGAAGCCGGGTTCGTCGCGGAATGGCGCGACCGCCTCCGGTGACCCGGTGGAGAAGTCGTCGACGCAGACGACCTCCGCGCCGTCGCGCAGCAGCGCTGCGCACAGGTGTGCGCCCAAGAAACCGGCACCGCCGGTCACCACGGCGCGGCGGAACTCCCGTCCGCTCGCGCTGGTTAGCGAGTCCATTGCCCAACTCACCCTCTCTCGTCCACCGCGGCGGCCGGCTCGGCCCGGGTGCCGGGTCAGGACGGGATGTCGAAGACCTCGCCGGAGTCCACCAGTCGCCACAGCCGCGCGGCGGCGTCCGGGACGGCCAGTTCCGAGTTGTCGATCACCGGGACGCCGAGGTCCCGCCAGCGCTGCATCCGGTCGTGGATGATCCGCAACATCCCCCCCGACAGCCTGCGGGTCCCGCAGCGGTGGGCGTTGCGCTCCACCAGCACGTCGAACCGGGGCAGCAAGACCGCGAACCCGACCCGCCGGCCCGGCAACTCGGCCCGCCAGCGGTCCAGGCCCACCTCGTCCCAATCGGGGAACACCGCGTCGTCCACGAAGCACAGGTAGCCCTCCGCCGTGTAGCGCAGAACCAGATCGGCGCACGTCGTGCGCGCCAGCGCGTACTGCCGCGACGCCAAGTCGGACCAGCCGTCCCCCGGGTCGGCGTACCCGGACTTCACCACGTCCCGCACATCGTCCAGCGACGCGTGGACCGTAGGCCGTCCCGTCGTGCGGGCAAGGTGGTCCACCACCGTCGTCTTGCCCGCCCCGGCGGGGCCGCTCACCAGCACCACCGGGGCCTGCTGCACACCTTCTGCCGTCAACGTCCAATCCCTTCGGTCGGGTTCCGACGCCGCCGGGTCCGTGTTACCCGGCGGCGCACCGACCACTCATGATCCGGCAGTCGACCCGATTGACCCGCGCAGCAGGTCCGAGGTGTCGGACAGCTCGCTGAACCTCCCCGGCCCGGTCGCGATCTGCCTGCCGAAGCTGTGGCGCAGCGCGGCGTGCCGCAGCCGGCCCACCGGGTCGCCGGAACGCCGCACGAGGCGGGCGAGCGCGAGTGCGGTCGGGTTGTCCGCGAGGGCCACCAGCGCGCCGCCGAGGAACAGGACGTCCAGCCCGGCGGACAGGAATGCGGCCACCGCGTCCTCGGCGTCCGACACCAGCGGCTCGTCGTGGATGTTGAAGCTGGTGTTGACCAGCACCGGGATGCCGGTCCGCTCCTCGTACTCGCTCAGCAGCCGGTGCAGGAACGGGTCGCTGTCGGCGGTCACCACCTGCGGTCGGGCCGTGCCGTCGACGTGGACCACGGCCGGCGCCGCGTCCCGGACCCAGTCGCGCACCGCCACGCACACGGTCATCGCGTCCAGGCAGCCCCGCACGTCCGAGAGGCCCCCCAGGTCCAGCACGTCGTCCGCCCGCTCCGCGCGCAGCACCGGTGCGAAGGGCATGAACTCGGTGCGGCGGAGCATTCCGTTGAGCCGGTCGTTGACCCCGGCGTCGTCTGCCGCGCACAGGATCGAACGCCGGCCGAGCGCACGCGGGCCGAACTCCTGTCGGTCCCGGACGACTGCGACGATCTGCCCGGCGGCCAGTCGGCCGACCAGCTCCCGCACCGGGTCCGCCGGTCGTGCGTACACCAGTCCCGCGCCGTCCAGCACTGCGGACACCTCACCCGTCCCCGGTCCCAGCGCCATCGCGGCGGGTGCACCCGCTCCGGCTCGCCGGGGCCGCCTGCCCTCCGCCTCGTCGACCGCGTCGCGCGCGGCGACGGCCGCGCCGACGCTGAGCCCGTCGTCGCCCATCGGCGGCGCGACGAACACCGAGGGAAATCCGAGCCGCGCCATTTCCTGGTTGGCCCGCACGTTGGCGAACAGCCCGCCGGACAGCACCAGCGGCAGATCCGTCCCGTGCGCGGCCGAGATCCAGGTGCCGATCTGGCGGAGCCGGTCCTCCAGGGCGTCCTGCGCCGCGCGGGCGATGTCGGCGTCGGAGAACGGCAGTTCCGCGCGGTAGCGCTCGGCGAGATAGCGGTTCACCTCGTAGAACGGCGGCACCTCGGCGTCCAGGAAGCCGACCCAGTCGTACAGGCGGTGCTCCGCGGACCTGATCCGCCGGTGCAGCTCCCACAGCGCGCGGTCGCAGGCAGGGTCGGGACGACCGTGCGCGGCGAGCCCCGTGACCTTGCCCTCGTGCTTGCAGGGCGCGAACCCCAGCAGCACGGTCACGTCGGTGTAGAACGCGGCCAGCGGCTCCCGGTCGCTGAACGAAGCCTCGGCGAGGCGCTCGACCCGGCCGCGAGTGACGTGGAACAGGCCCATGGTCACTGGGCACGTGTAGGCGCCGTAGTCACCGGTGAGCACGAACGCCTCCTCGTGCCCGGACAGCACGAAGCCGGTGTAGGCGTGCATCGCGTGGTGGTCGAAGTGCAGCACCGGCAGGCCGAGGGAGGCCAGGCGCTCGTGCCACACCCGGGGATAGGGCGTGACCAGGTGCTCGGCCGGGTGCAGCACGGACGCGAACACCGGGTGGGAGGCGACGGGTTTCGCGGCGTCCTCCAGGTAGGGCACGCCGACCGCCTGGACGCCGGTCAGATCCACCGAACCCAGGGCGCGGTGCGGGAACCGGCCGTCCTGCTTGACCCGGGAGAAGCGCTCCTCCCCCACCGCGTAGACCGGCACCCCCGCCCGGTCCACCAGGCACAGCGAGCTGTCGTGCATGCCATTGTAGTTCAAGCCCAGGACAGCGCCGGGCCCGGCGTTCCAGCGGGTGGTCACCGCCGCGCCCCCTCGCCGTCCGGTTGCGCCCGGAACGTGTCCCCGTCCATGAAGCCGAACCGCGAGAACAGGTACCGCGGGCGCCGCAACTGCCACGCGCCGACGAACTCACCCAGGTCGAAGGACCAGTCGAGCAGCGTGCTCGCCAGCACCTCGGGCAGTGCGGCGGGGCCGTCGCCCGGGCGGAGCCGGTGCCGCGCGTGCGCGGCCACCACCGCCGCGAGGACCACCGGCACCGCCGCCAGGCTGCGGCCCCGGGTCGGGCCGGCCGTCGCCAGCGCGACGGCCGCGGCGGACGCGACGACGCTGATCGGGTTGAGCCGGAAGTTCCGCCGCTCGGGGTGCTCGCGGTCCAGCCAGGTCGCGGACCGCCCGTAGGTGAACAGCCGGCGTCCGATCGAGCCGACGCTGTCGCCGGTCGCGCGGGAGTGCAGGACCACGGAGTCGGGATCGCACAGGATCGGCCGGCCCGACTTGGTGAGCCGGATGCCGAGGTCGACGTCCTCGCCGCCGACCACCGTCAGGGTGTCCTCGGCGAACCCTTCGATCGCGTGGAACGCCTCGGCCCGCACCGCCAGGTTGGCGCACGCCGACCAGGTGATCTGCGCATACCGATCCGGCCACGAGAACGGCTGGTTGAGTTCCTGCGTGCGGCGGAACAGACGCAGGACGGCGGTCTCCTCGCCGACCATCCGCACCGGCCCGGCGACGCCGCCGACCTCCGGCGGCGAGTCGCGCAGCACCTTGCCGATCCGCGCGAGGTAGGCGTCGGTCACCCGGCAGTCCGAGTCGACGAACACCAACTGGTCGTACCGGGCCGCACGGGCCCCGAGGTTGCGCTTGCTGCCGACCCTGCGCGGCCCGCGCAGGTAGCACGCGTCCAGTTCCGCGCAACTGCGGCGGTGCGCGTCCGCGTCGCCCGCCGTCGAGTCGTCGACGACCAGGACCTCGGTCGGCTCGCCGCACCCGGCCCGTGCAGTCCGCAGCGACACGAGGAGGTCCCGCAGCAGCCCGACCCGCCCCTTGACCGGGATCACGACGGACAACCCCTGCGGTCGGATGTCGTTCATGCTCGTCCCACCCCGCTCGACTTGACGGTCAGCGGGAGCAGGACCCGGCTCTCGGGCGTCTCGGCCTGGTCGTCGCCGAGGAACGTCTGGCGGGCGCACGAGCCGCCGCCGTTGGCCCACAGGACGGTCCGGGTGTCGGTCGACACCACGTGCCGCCGGTACTCCGGGTGGATCTCGTCCTCGAAGTCGACGTACCGCTGCAGGTAGCACCACCGGCAGGCGCTGAACTCGTCGCCGAGTGCGTCCTGCGCGTGCGAGTGCCGCAGGTGCCGGAACCCCTCGGAGTTCCAGATGTCCTCGAAGGAGCTCTCGGTCAAGGAGCCGAAGGTGTACTTGGTCATGCCGATCAGGTGGTCGCAGAAACCCACCCGGCCCTGGTAGCTGATGTAGGCGTAGGCCCAGGGGTGCATGCACATCTGCTTGACGTCGTCGTCGAGGTTGAGTTCGACGTCCAGCGAGGATGCCAGTTGCAGCCGGACGCCGAGCTCCCGAGCCCTCGCGGTGGACAGGTCCAGCGCCCGCCGCACCCCGTCGAGGTCGTGGCTCAGGTGCCACGGGTGGTCGAGCCCGATCTGGATCGGGGCGAAGGTGACCTGCCGGATGCCGAGGTCGTCGGCGAGCGCGACGATGTCGGGCAGTTCGTCCAGGTTCGGCCGGCTGACCACGACGTAGAGGGACAGGCCGTGCGGATCGGCCCCGTGCTCGTCGCGGAACCGGACGAGGTCGCCGGCAGTGCGCCGCAGTCGCTCCAGCGTGCCGCCGGAGCGCAGCTTGCTGAACAGGTCCTGGGAGGCGGCGTCACAGGACAGCACGACCTGGGAGTTCGCCGCCATCATCCGGTCCCACACCGAGCGGTTGTTCACCTGGCCGTTGGTCACCAGCCGCAGGCGCGCGCCCGAGGCCAGGACCCGGTCGACGGCGTGGGGAAACCCTTTGAGGATCGTGCTCTCGCCCCAACCGCGCAGGTCGACCAGCAGCGCGGTGTCGAACAACTCGTCGGCCACCCGGTCGAAGACCTCGGGCGGCATGTTCCAGTCCGGCCGGAACTTGGTGGCGCTGCGGCAGCTCGGACACTCGAGGTTGCAGTTCTGGGTGAGTTCGACGAACAGCGCGAGCGGCCTGCTGCGCAGCGCGGTCTCCCGCTTGTCGAACTCCTCGATGTTCAACCGCTGGTTGTCCGTCCGCGCGGCCGACATGACCGGGTGCTTCACCGATGTTCTCCCCTCATCGCTTGACGACCGCGTGGAACCTGGTGAACAGCCCCAAGGGGTCGTCGGTTCCGTTGTCCTGTTCGAGCACCACCCAGTCCACTGCCGACCGCTCGGCGGCCTGGAGGCACACCGGGAAGTCGACCGCGCCGCGGCCGAATTCCCGACCGCCTTCGGGGGTGCCGTCCTTGAAGTGGTAGTAGCCGCTGAACTCGCGGAACTCGGTGACCGTCGCGGCAGGATCGGCACCTGCGGCCAGTGCCCAGTAGGTATCGACCACGACCCGCAGGTCCGGCACCGCCTCCCGCAGGACGTCGACACCACGGCGGGCCGCCCCGTCGCGGGGCAGCGGGGTCAGTTCGACGTCGTGGCAATGGAAGTACAACCGGGTGCCGGCATCCTCGAGCCGCTGCAGCACCGCCGCCAGCTGCCCGGACAACGCCCGGTAGCCGGCCACCGACTGCTCCATGCCGAACGCCGAGAGGATCAGCCGAGAGCAGCCGAGGCCGTCCAGCACACCGACCCACCGGTCGAGTTCGGCCGGCTCGACCACGTCCGCGACGAACAGGTGCAGCGCTGCCACCTCGGTACGCCGGCGCAGGGTGGCCACGCCCTCCGGGTGCCCGGCGACGTTGCCCATTACCTCGACGGCGTCGAACCCGCCCGCCTCCACCAGGTCCAGCGCCGCCGACAGGTCGTCCTCGGGCAACCTGCCGAGCACGCCGAACCCGTTGATGCCCAACTGGATCGCGGTGCGCATCGTCAACTCCTCCTCTGGGCACCCGCGCCGGCGGGCACCCTCGCCACCAGCAGGTCCGCGTTGCGCGCGGACAACAGCAGTGCTTCGGCCTCGCCGTGTGCGAACCGCGAGCGAGCGCCCGCCGCCACGTGGCGGTGGATCTCGGTGATCATCCGGGTGTAGGCGTTCTGACCGGCGAAGGCGTGCGATTCCGGGGGGGCACCTTGGCGCAGCACCAGAGCCTCCGTGGGGGACCCGCCCGGGTTGAACGCGTGCTCCAGCACGGCGGTCGCCCGTGCGGTCCGCAGCTCCACGGGTGTGTTGACCCAGTCCGTGCGGAAGTCGCAGTCGAAGACGGCTGCCCGGTCGTGGTCGAAGACCAGGCAACCGGCGGCGAAGCGGTCCACGCCCCTCGCGTCCGCCGAACGCGTGAACACCGCGTCCACGGCTTCACCGAAGAGCGCCGAGGCCGCCGCGACGGCATAGGTGCCCAGATCGCGGAAGGCACCGCCGCCGAGTTCGGGCCGCAACCGGATGTCGTCCGGGTCCGACTGCTCCTCGAGCCGAAATCCGATGTGGACGCGCAGCACCGCCGGTGCCCCGGCGTGGAGCGCGTCCTCGGCCCAGTCGCGCAGGAACCGCCACTGCTCGTGGAAGCGGAACATGGTGCCTTCCACGAGCAGCAGGCCGCGGTCCCGCGCCGTCGCAACCAAGTCCACGGCGTGGTCGGAGGACAGCACGGACGGCTTCTCCACAAGCACGTGCTTGCCGTGGTCGAGTGCTTCTTTCGCCCAGCCGTGGTGCAGACTGTTGGGCAGGGGGACGTACACGGCGTCGACCTCGTCGTCGTCGAGCACGTGCCGGTAGTCGCCGTACGCGCGTTCGAACCCCAGTGCCCGTCCGTGGTGTCGGGCGCGCGCCGGGTCACGGCTGCCGAGCGCGCGCAGCCTCCCACCCGCCTCGCGGATGGCGGGCACGACGTGTTCGAGCGCGATGGACGCAGTGCCGAGCACACCCCATGCGGTCACCGGGCACTCCTCTCTTCCCGACGCGGCGCACCGGCGATCGCTTCCTCCATCAGGCGGGTGATCAGGACGGCCGCAGTGGCGTCGCAGTAGTCCGGGGCGTGCCGCACGCGGTCGGCCACGTCGTGGTAGAACCGCCGGTACGCCACGGGAAACCCGGCCGGGTGGCGCAGCTCGTCGGTGCGGCCGTCGCGGTGCAAGGTCAGCACGCCGTCGTCGCCGACCTCCGCCGTGGCGCGGCTGCCCACGACGCGGATGCGGAACTCCGGCCGTGCGGCGGACCACGACACGGCCACGCGGCAGTCGACACCGGTCGCGGTGCGCAGCACCACCCGTGCCGAGGTCAGCACGCCCGCCGTCCGCGTCGACGCCGACACCTCGATCCCGGTCGGCCGGCCCACGACGGCGCCGACCAGGTAGCACGCGTGGTAGCCGAGGTCGGCGAGGCAACCTCCCGGGTCGTCCGCCCGCCACAGCGGGCGATGTGCCCAGGCGCCGGCGAACGGCCCGGTGGTGTGGTGGTAGTAGCTCATCGATCGCAGTTCGCCGAGCCACCCGGACGCCACCCGCGCGCCCAGTTCCGCCACCGCCGGGTCGTAGAGCCAGTTGTGCACGGGCACCAGGTGGGTGTCGGCCGAGTACGCACCCTCCAGCACCTCCGGTGCATCCTCGGTCCTGGAGACCAAGGGCTTCTCGACCACGACGGCACGGGCGTGGGACACCACGCGGCCCATCAGCTCGGAGCGCAACGGGCTCGGCGAGGCGAGGACCACGACCGCGTCGCGGACCAAGTCCGGCGACGGCTCCTCGGCGTGCACCACGTCCTGTGCGCCCAGCAGCGCCGCGACAGCAGCCCGGCGTTCGGCGGACGGGTCGACCAGCGCCGTGACGCCGAACCCGGCGGCCCGGCGCAGAGCGGGGCCGTGGGCGAGCTCGACGATCCGGCCGCACCCGATGATCACCACGGGTGTCCGTGCACCGACGTCGGCGGGCTGGCGTGACCCGGCCCGTGTCATGGGAACCGCCTCTCTGCTCCGGGACTCGGAGCGGTCAGACGAAGTCCAGCGATCCGTCCGCACGGGACCGCCGAAGGAATGCGCGGTGGGCGAGCAGCGCCGCCAGGAACCACCCCGATCCCACGGCGCACTCGGCCACCAGGTGCACGAGCACGTCTCCGGTCGCACCGTCCAGCCAGGCGCGGACCGCCAGGAGACCGTTGGTTACCGGCAGCAGGTGTGTCGCGCCGGCCAGCGGCTCCGGCCAGTAGGAGGCCGGGACGTTCACCCCGGCGAAGGCCATCAGGATGAGGTAGGCGACGTTGAGGACGAGCCACTGCAGGTGGACGTTGTGCAGGATCAAGGTCGAGAGCAGGCACCCGTACGCGTATGACGACAGTCCTGTGAGGACGATCATCGGAACGACGAGCGGCAGCCGCGACCACGGCAGGTCGACGCCGAGGAGGGACGGGAGGGCGAGAAGCGCGGCGGTGGAGGCCACGACACCCGTGCACACCCACTGGAGTCCGCGCGCGAGGTACACGGTGGCGACGCTGGTCGGTGACACGGCGAGCAGGATCAGGGTGCCCTGGTGGCGTTCGGCGACCGTGGAGTTGATGACGCCGACGGCCTCCACCGCGGCCAGCACGACGACGTTGCCGACCAGCAGGTAGCGAACGTCCTGCGCCTGCCCGACCATGCGGCCGATCAGCGCGAAGAACACCACCTGCGCCACCATCCGCAGTGCCCACGCGGAGAACCACACCCGTGCCGTGAACGTCGCGCGCACCTCCGCCACGCCGTGCGCGAACGTCTGCCCCACAACCCGCCACGTCGCCCTCACGCCATCACCGCCGTGCCCTCGGCGCGGATGCGGTGTTCCACCGAACGGGTGATCAACGCACCGGCCGCGAGCCCCGCAGCCCCGAACGCGAACAGCGCGAGCAGCAGCGCGGCGTTGCCGCCGACCTCGGGAGCGGCAACCGCGTCCCGCAGCAGCACCGCGCTCCAGTGCAGGAACACCAGGTCGGCCAGCGGGCGTGCCCACTCCGGCAGCACGTCCACCGGGAACACCACCGCGCCGAGCACGTAGAGCGGGAACGTCAGCGCCGCCTGGAACTGGCTCGCGGCGCGGCTGAGCACGAACAACGCGGAGAGCACCGCCCCCGCGCCGGTGACCGCGACCAGCGTCGCCAACGTGGCGGAGGCGAACAGCACCGGGTGGCGCGGGGTGAACTCCACCCCGAAGCCGACCACGGCGACCACCACGGCCTCCGCGAACGCCACCGCGCCCACCGACACGATCGCCACCAAGCGACCGATAACGACCAGCGGCAGCGGCGCGGGCGCGATCACCAGCAGCTCCAGCCGGCCCATCCAGCGGTCCGCGTCGACCAGGCCGCCGACCTGGGTCACCACCAACGTCCACAGGCCCATCAGGCTGGTGCCGACCACCGCCGGCACGACCAGCTCCTCGTGCCGCGACCGGTCCACGATCGACAGGACGACGGTGGACAGCAGCGGGGTCGTGACCAGGGCGACCGCCTCGGACGGACGGCGGACCACCATCGAGAACTGCATCCGCGTCGCGGCGGACAGGACCTCCAGGTTCACAGCCGCAACCCCCGGTCGCCGACGAAGTGCAGGTACACCTGTTCGAGCGTGGGTCGCTCGGTGCGCAGCCGGGTGACACCCCGGTCAACCAACCAGCGGAGCAACGGGTCGACCGCGCCCCGGCCGGTGGCCCGCCACCGGCCGGGGGCCGTCTGCTCGACAGCGACCACGAAGTCGTGGCCGGACAGCGCGGTGACGAGCTGTTCGTCATCGGTTTCGAACTCCACCGCGTCGTGACGGTCGAGGAACACACCGATGCGCCGCGGATCTTCGGTGAAGCGCAGCGTGCCCTTGTCTATGAGGGAGACGCGGTCGCACAACTGCTCGGCCTCCGCCATGTCGTGCGTGGTCAGCAGAATGGTCTTCCCCGCACCCCGCAGGTCGGCGACCAGCGCCCGGAAGTCCCTGGTGGCCACCGGGTCCATGCCGACCGTCGGCTCGTCCAGGACCAGCACCGGCGGGTCGCCGATGAGCCCGCGTGCCAGGTGCAACCGCTGCTTCATCCCCCGCGAGTAGCGCTCCACCGGGTCGTCCGCCCGGTCGGCGAGCCCGAGCCTGCCGAGCAGTTCGGTGGTGCGGCGGCGCGCTGCGCCCCGGGACAGCCGCGCGACCGCCCCCCAGAAGTAGAGGTTCTCCCGCGCGGACAACCGCGTGTACAGACCGCGTTCGCCACCGAACACGATGCCGACCAGCGCGCGCACCGCGCCGGGCTCGGCCATCACGTCGTGGCCGCACACCCGGGCGTTGCCCGACGTCGGCAGCACCGCGGTGGCGAGGATCTTCACCAGCGTGGTCTTCCCCGCGCCGTTGGGCCCGAGCAGCCCGTGGACCTCGCCCTCGGTGATGTTCAGGGTGAAATCGTCCAGGGCGACGACCTGCCCAGCGGAGTTCCGGTTCCGGTACACGCGGCCGAGTGATCGTGTCTCGATCATCTACCGTCCTCGGTGGTGGGGCGGTGGACTGCTTTGCGCAGTGATCTGGGAACGTCCGCCACCCTGCCCCTGATGAACGTGCAGCCACACGTCGCCTGTTTACGGGACAGATCGGAGGAGTTTATTCCAGACCACCACAAATCCCACAGCCGGTTATTGGGCGGACGCGACGGAAGCCGCGAAGCTTCCCACGCGGCCCATCACGGCGCAACTCGGCGGACTTCGTACTCGAAGCGCAGCGCCCCGTATGGACGACGTGGTCGACCTTGACCGGATCAAATGGGTCTCGCTATGCTGAACAGCAGTCATCCCATGTCCGGACCGCCGAACCGCCGGTTGGGCATCGAATTAGGGCGACCCGGCGACCGGGTGCGCGACACTCGTGCACCCGCACAATCCGGTCGACGCGGCGACGCGATAGGGAATAACCTCCACCTCCGAGGGGCGGGCTGTACGTGACGACTGTCCAGATCATCGACCGCTCACCGGTTTACCTCAGCGGGCTCTCGGCGATACTGCGCGATCACGGCTTCCTGGTCGTCCTGCCGAAATGCTCGGCAGAGAGCGCCGATTCCGTCGACCTGCTGGTTGTTGAAGCCGAACTGATGGCCTGCGACCTGCCCGAACTGGCCGCCGCCGCGACCAGGCCGCCTCTGCTGCTGTTGACGCAGTGCCCGATCGACGATCTCGTGCCCAATCTGACCGGTTCCGGGGTGGCAGGTTTCGTGGACCGCCGGGAGAACGCCGACACCATTGTCTCCGCTGTACGGGCCACCGCGAGCGGCGGATTTTTCCCGAGCGATTCCGGGTCACTCGGTCATGATTTGGGTTCGAATACCGAAACCGAGGCCCTGTCACAACGGGAACGACAGGTCCTCGACCACATCGCCCGAGGTTTCACCCACTTCCAGGTTGCGAATCGGCTCGGTATCAGCCGGCACACCGTGGACACCTACGTGAAGCGCATCCGGACAAAGTTGTGCCTCGGCAACAAGGCACAACTCGCGCGCGCAGCCCTGCTTGGACGAAACCTGAGAGGCACGGGTCTGGCGTAGCCCGAGTTGCTGCACGTTTCTCTCGGCACGCTCGCACGACGTGCGATGCCAGCTCACGCACGACACTGCGGGGGCGAACGGCGTCGCGTGGGACCTCACCTGAGTCGCCGACCACCCGGTGCACGTCGCCGAGGTGGTCGTTGGCGATGGCTTCGCCGTTGTGGTCGTCGTAGTTCCGGAACTCGGCGGCGGCCTGTTCGTAGCAGCGGATCGCTTCGGCGTGGTCGCCCAGCCGGAAGCGGATGAAGCCCAGGGTGTCCATCAGTCCGGCACGCGACACGCCCGGCCCGGTCCACTCCAGGGCTTGCAGGCCGTAGGTCAGCGCCTGGTGGTGGTCACCGAGTTCGGCGTGGCACCAGCTGATGCCGTTCAGCGCTTCGGAGCGCCCCGACTGATGGCCGATGTCCGTGTAGCGCTCGGTGCGCCCGGTGCAGCGCGGCCGTGTGGTCCTGCCGGAGGGTGGCCAGGCGTCCGAGGTTCATGCAGATCCGGGCCTGCTGGGCCACGTCGCCGCGCTCGCGGTGCAGGGTCAGCGCCGTCCGCAGGTGTTCCTCGGCCTCGGCGTGGCGTCCGAGCCGGGTGCTCGCCCGGCCAGGCATTGGCGCGCCCTCGCCCGGCCCTCGACGTTCCCGCTGCGCTTCGCCGCCGCCAGTGCGCGCGTCTGGGCGTCGTGGAAGTCCACGCGGTCGCCTTGGCGGTCGAAGAACGCGTAGAGGAGCACGTCGTCTGCCACACGTGGTCCGCCAGGCCTGCCGCCGGCGACAGGTCGGCGATCGCGGGCAGGACCGACCGCGCTGCGGCGAACCAGGCGAGCGCCTCGGCCCCACCGTCCAGCGGCGTCAGGTGGACACCGGGCACGGGGCTCGGGGTCGCCATGTGGTCGCTGGTGGGCGTGATGATCCGATCGGCTGCCGGTGCCGTGTTCCGGTAGTGGTCGAGCGGTCTCCGGGTGGCAGCCTCCCCGTCGGCCGGGCTGTCGACCTGCGCGCACAGGTCCGCCGCGTAGGCGCGGAGCAGGTCGTGGACGCTGCAGCGGCCTGCGGTGTCCTCGGTGAGGAGGTGGCAGCCGGTCAATTCCCGCAGGGCACGCTGGGTCGCCACGGGGTCCTCTGCGAGCGCACTGGCCGCCGACGCCAGGTCGAACTCGCGTGCCGGGTGCAGGCGGAGCGCCCGTGCCGCCGGGGCGCTCAACAGCCGGTAGGACCAGGAGAACACCGAGCGCACGTCGGCGTCGTCGTCGTGCACGTGCAGGCCGTCCAAGCCGCCGGACTCGCGGAGTTCTCCCGCCGGCGCGGTCAGTGTCAGCGTGCTGGCCGCCGCGCGCGCGGCGGCCAGCACCAGCGCCAGCGGCAGGTGCGCGCACTGCCGCACGACCTCGGTCACGGCTTCCGGCTCGGCCGCCACCCTCGCCTGGCCGAGCCGTGCCGCCAGCAGGGATCGCGCCTCGTCGTCGGTCAGCAGGTCGAGGACCACCGGCACCGCGTTGTTGGTGGTCATCAGGCTCGTCAGCCGGTTGCGGCTGGTGACGATCACCAGCGAGCCGGTGCCGCCGGCGATCAGCGGGCGTGCGTGGGCCGCGTCGCGGGCGTTGTCCAGCAGCACCAGCACCCGCTTGTCGGCCAACAGCGTCCGGTACAGGCCCAGTCGCGCTTCCGACGTGGTCGGGACGTCCCTCGGGCCGACCCCGAGCGCTTCCAGGAACGCGCGCACCGCCTCCCGCTGGTCGGCGGCGGCCCCACCGGGGTCGAACCCGCGCAGGTCGGCGTAGAGCAGGCCGTCCGGGAAGCGGTCGGCCGCCCGGTGTGCCCAGTGCACCGCGAGCGTGGTCTTGCCGACCCCGGCCGTGCCGGAGACCGCCGTGACCACCACGGTCCCCGCTCGGGGCGCGAGGTCGTCGAGCTGGCGGAGGTGCTCGGCCCTGCCCGCGAGATCCTGGACGTCGGGCGGCAGTTGGTGGGGCCTCGGCTTGGGCGGGGCGGCGGGCTCCGACGCGCCGGCCAACACGACCCGGTGCGCCTCCCGCAGCTCCGGGCCGGGATCGACGCCGATCTGCTCCGCAACCCACGGCTCATCGTGCGGTAGTGCGCCAACGCCTCGGCCTGGCGTCCGTCCTGGTGCAGGGCGAGCACGAGCCGGGCGGCGAGCCGTTCGTCCAACGGGTGCGCGGCGGCAAGTCCCGCCAGTTCCGCCACCAGCTTCCGGTCGGAGCCCGCGCGTAGTCGGGCGTCGCAGTGGTCCAGCAGGGCTTGGAGCCGTTCCTCCTCCAGGGTCTCGCGCAAGGCGACCAGCCACGGCGCGGTCAGTCCCTCGAACGGCGTCCCGGTCCACAGCGCCAGCGCGTCACCCAGCCCGTCCTCGTCGGCTCGCAGGGCGCGGAACTCGTGCAGGCCCACCGCCGTGGGGTCGGTGGCGAGCACGTAGCCGCCCGAGCGCTGGGACAACTCCACGTCCTCGTACCCGGCCAGGGTCGTGCGCAGGCGCGATACGTAGCTGTAGAGCGCGTCGCGGGGCCGTCGCGCCAAGTTCTCGCCCCACAACCGGTCGATGAGCGCTTCGACGGCACCACCCGGTTCACGTCGATCAGCAACACCGCCAAGACGTCCGGCACTCTGGTCTGGCTGATCGGCAGCACCGAGTTCGCGTGGAGTGCCCGTACTTCTCCGAGCAGGCGGAATCGCATGCCCGACCCCTCCCCGACGAGCGGACGCCCGGCAAGGCTACCGCAAGGTCACAGCCAGGTCACGCGCGCGGAGTTCTTCTCGTCGAACGAAACCGAGAGGAAGTGGACGGCGATGAACAAGTTCGTTTCAATCGCGGCGGCACTGGCGTGCGCCGTGACCCTGGTAGGAACCGGCGCGCAGTGCTTCCGGGCGAATGGCAGAACAGGACCTCGTCGATGCAGACGCACGGCAACCCGCTGCGCCTGTAGGACTGGAACCACCGAACCAACAGCTGGGACGTTCTGATCGACGTCCCACCGGGGAAGACCTGGAGCCTCCAGCGCTCCCAACAGGATCGGGCCGATGCGGTGACCGTCTACTGCTGACGCCGCCGGTGGCTGTCCCCGCCGCCCGCACGGCGCGGGCGGCGGGGCAGCCGTCGGCGTTCGGGTGCGACATCCCGCGTCACCCGGGCGTCGGAGGTCTCCACCGGTTCCGACCTGGGTTTCGCCGCACGTCGGCCCGAGGGTTGTGGTGGTGCGTGGTCACCCGCACTGGATGAGGCTGAGCACGCTGATGTTGCAGCACTCGATCAGGCTGGGCGTGCTGCACGGGGAACCGTCGAAGCCGCCGGCGGCAGCGGGGGCCGGACCTCCGATCCCCGGGTCGGGGACGGAGCTCTGCAGGTCGAGGATGTGGGACACCATGCCTCCTGTTGTGGTTTCACGGGTCGTGGTGGTGGGTGCGGCGGTGCGGGGTCACCCGCAGGAGATGAGGCTGACCATGCTGTGGCTGCAGGCGTTGACGAAGCTCACCATGCTGATGGCGGTGCTCCAGGGACAGCTCTCGAAGCCCGGGGCCCCGCTGTCGGTGTCGAGGTCGTCGGCCTCGGACACGATCGCCTGAAGGTTGAGGACGTGGGTCATCGCAGTGCCTCCTGTGTGGTCCTGGGCTCCGCCGGGATCGTCGCCGGCGGGGTCTGGTGGGGCGTCCGCCCGAGGAAGGGCAGCACGTCGCCCCGGCCGTCCAAGGCGGTGGCCATCGCCGCCAGGACGCCGGCCGAGCCGGTGGCCAGGTCCGTGGAGAGCCTGAGCAGCTGGTCGCCGGGGAACGCGACCTGCCCCCGGTAGGGCGTCATGTGCCAGGCCAGCCTGCGCACGTGCCCGGCGGCGGTCGCGGAGGCGGCTCCGGTCGGGTCGTCGTCGCCGGTGAGGAAGGCCAGGAAGCCGGCCCGGCCGTTGAACACGCCCGCCCCGATGATGAACTCGCTCCTGGCGGTCCGGCCCATGCGGGTGAGTGCCTCGGCGAAGGCGGGTTGGTCGCGGTGGCGGAGGAACTCCCTCAGCACCAGGCCGATGCCCAGGCTGCCGGTGGCGACGTAGGGCATCAGCCGCCACCCCTCGTCCACGTGCGTCGAGCCGTCCGGCCGCACCGCGCACCGGTCGAGGTCGCGGCTCAGCGCCGTCTCGGCGGCATCGAGGAAACCTCCGTCCCCGGTCGCGCGGTGCAGGGCTGTCAGCAGGAGCGCCCGCCCACTGGCCCCGTGCATGAGCCCCGCCCTGGGGCGCGCGGCGCGCGGATCGCGCTCGCCGGGCTCCAGCACGCCCTCGGCGATCCGCCCGCCCAGCTCCACCGCCGTGGCCGTGAGTCCCGCGTCGCCGGTGAGCCCGGCGAAGTGCAGCAGGTTGAGCCCGATGCCCGCCAGGCCGTCGAACAGGTTGTGCCCCAGCTCGTCGGGTCGCAGGGGCATCGCGCGGTCGAGCACGTCCAGGGCCTCGTCGCGCAGGCCGAGCCCGGCCAGGGCGTGGGCCACGCCGTGCAGCCCGTCGTAGAAACCGACGTGCCCGTTGTGCCGTCCTCGGCGCACGGCGTCGAGCAGCCACCGCTCGTGCTCCGGGAAGCGGCCCGCGCCGGCGAGCGCCAAGGCGTGCAGCACGCCGGCGGCGCCGTGCGCGAGGCCGATCCCGTTCGAGGTGAACTGCTCGATGTCGCCGGGGAACAGGCGGTCGGGACTTCCGGGATCGGCGGCGGCGAGGATGCCGGCGGTGATCGAGTCGCGGAGTGCCGGCCAGTCGATGTCGCCTGCCTGCACCCGTCGGGCCAGCTCGGTGACGCGCGGTGCCGGTGCGAGCCGGTCGGAGTCGTCCGGGGGTCGCCGGTCGCGCAGGACCTGTACGATCCGCGCGGTGTGCTGCTCGGGCAGGGCGAACCGCCGGGCGGCGTTGTCGGCCAGCGCCCCGGCCTTCGCGGGGTGCAGCGGGAGCACGTAGGACAGCGGGGTGAAGGCGTTGAGCCGCAGGCAGGCCATCGCGTACAGGTCGGTGTCGACCCCTCGACGCCCGTCGGGCGCCAGGTAGCCGGGCGCGGCCATCCGGTTCGGCGCGTCGTCGGCGACCCGGGACGCGCCCTCCAGGTCGATGAACGCGATCCGGCCGTCGGGCCGCAGGAAGATGTTGTGCGGGTGCACGTCGCCGAAGACGATCCCTGCTTCGTGCACCGTGCGCAGGGCCTCCTCGACCCGGTCGAGCACGTCCAGCGCCCACGTGGCGAACTCCGCCACCGCCGACTCGTCCGGGTCGACGTCGACCAGCGGGTTGCGCGCCACCAGGACGCGGCCCAGCGGCGCACCCTCGATGTGCTCCTCCACGATGAAGTGGTGCTCCCAGATCACCAGCTGGTCGATCGGCTCGGGCACGACCCCGGTGTGGGCGAGCGCGCGCAGCACCTCCCACTCGTGCTGGAGCCGCCGCACCGCGTCGCGGCCGGCGCGGTCGACGCCCGCGTGCGGGCGGGCTTCCTTCAGGATCACGCGGCGCCCGGTCCGCTCGTCGATCGCCCGGTACACGCCGCCGCCGTTGGAGAAGTGCAGCGCCTGCACGTCCCGAAACGGGAATTCGTGTCCCGGACCGGGGTCGTTCCGCGCTTTGACGCACTCGGTCAGGAAATCCGGGACCGGCACCCAGTCCGGCAGGACGAATTCCGGCGCGCGGATGTCCGGGACCAGCGCGCCGGTGTCGTCGGAGATGGCCAGGATCCGGCCCCCGTCGGGTGAGCTGAGGTAACGACGGGCGAATCCTCCGTAGCGCACGTACAGCGGGCCGTCCCGCCACCGGGCGTCGTTGAGGATGTACGGGCCGGGGAAACCGGCGAGTGCGTCGCCCAAGTCCTCCAGGGTGCGGCGGAGCTGGTCGACGTCGACCGGGTAGAGGGTGACGAATTTGCCGCTGCCGCTCCGGTCGGCGTACTTGCCGTTGCGCACGACCAGCGTCGTCAGGTCGTTGAGGAACTTGAACGCCACCCCGTGGGCCAGGGCGTGCTCACGCACCGCCGCCAGCACTTCGCGTGCGGAGTCCGCCACCGTCGACACGTGGACCTTCCAGCCCTGTGCGGGCAGGCGCGCGCCGCGTCGGGCCACCATCGTCCACACTTCGCCGCGGTCGGCTGTCCATCCGTCCGGCGCGGAGAAGCCGAACTCCTCCCGTTCCCCCGCCGGCGGGCGCTCGTAGAACATCGAATCCGTCAGGCAGAATTGCGGGTACCGCATGTCCACGTATTCACACCGACCTTTCCGAGCTTCCGCCCGACGCGACGACACGATGACAGGAGTCGTCCGACGGGGCTGACCGAAAGCTACAGCGGAAACCTGGAACAACGCATCGCCCGTTGAGGCGAAGTGTCTTCCCGCCAGGTGCGGAAAGAAACTTTCCGATGGAAACCCGATACGCTGGTCGACAACGCGCTGCGCCGCCATCCGGGCCACGCGCAGGCACCGGATTTTCGCCCACTTCCGCAGTGACCGGTATGCGTGAAGACGAAGGCTCGTGCGAGAGCGGACGTCACCGCGCCGGTCGATGAAGGGCGCGGCAGCCGATCTGCCGCTGCGGCAGGTGCCACCGACCCTCCCGGCGGACGCGCAACCCGGAATCACGGGGGTTCTCATGGGCCCGCCGGGCTTGCGAGGTTCCGCGTCCCGGTCGGGGGTGCGACAGCACGGCGACCGTCAAGGTTTCGCAAAGGCACTGGACTCGGCTGACCATCCGTTCAATCCTCTGTACATGCGTTCAGTCTCGGATCTCACCGCTCGCGCCCGGATCAGGGATGCGGCGCTGGCCCTGTTCGGCGCGGACGGCGTCGCCGCGACGTCGGTGAGGGCGGTCTCGGCGAGCGCCGGCGTGTCGGCCGGCTTGGTGCTGCACCACTTCGGGTCGAAGGAAGGGCTGCGGCAGGCGTGCGACGAGTACGTGCTCGACGCCATGAGGGAAGGCGCGAGACTGGCCGACGGCGACCTGGCCGACGCGCTGGACGCCGCCGCCCCGGTTCGGCGCTACCTGGCCCGCGCCCTGCTCGACGGCACGACGGCGGCCACCACCCTGTTCGACGAGATCGTCGCGCGCACGGAAGCGTGGCTGGCGGACGGCGAGCGGGACGGGCGGATCCGCCCCTCGTCCGACCCGAGGGCACGAGCGACCACCTACGTGGCCTGGATGCTCGCGCCCCTGGTGCTCGGCGACCAGGTGGGCCGACTCCTCGGTGGGGACCCGGCGGACAGCGTCGTCGCGGTACGGGCCGCGCGCGCCGGGCTGGAGATGTTGACGCGCGGCCTGTTCACCGACGACCGCTGGCTGAGCGCGTACTCCGGGGCCTTGGGAGAGAACCGGTGAAGGCGCTGTTGGTCACCCACGGCACCCGCGGCGACGTGCAGCCGATGGTCGCGCTCGCGGTGGCGCTGCACCGCTGCGGGCACGACGTCGTCCTCGCCGTGCCCGAGTCCTCCCGACACCTTGCGCGCGGACGTGGTGTCGAGGTCGCCCTGCTGGACGAAGGCCCCAACCGGTTGATGGACGATCCTGTCGTGAGAGGGGCGGTCGAGAGCGGCTACCGGGGCGTGGGCGGCAAGATCGCGGCGTTGCGCACCATGCGCCGGATCAAGCCGTTGATGGTCCCGGTGCTCAGGGACCTCGGTACGGTCGCCCGAGCGTCCCGTGCGGACCTGGTGGTGCACACGCCGAGCGTCCCGGCCCAGCACGTGGCCGAGATGCTGGGTGTGCCGGCGGTGGTGGCCGCGCTGCAACCGGGTTGGGTGCCGACCTCGGCGTTCCCGTGCCCGATGGTCCCGCTGCCGCCTCTTCCCCGCTTCCTCAACCGTGCCGGCTACGCTCTCGTGTCGGCGACGCTGAGGGCCTACGCCGGGATCGCCGACGACTGGCGGACCGACGACCTGGGCTTGGCACGACGGCGTCGAGGGCACGACCTGCTCCGCGACGCCGACGGCCACGACCGCCTGGTTTTGCAGGCGTTCAGCCCCCTGGTGAGCCCGGTGGCGCCCGACTGGCCGGACTCGGTGCGCACCACCGGGTACTGGTTCCTCCCCGCCGCCGACTGGACTCCGCCGGCCGGCCTCGCGCACTTCCTCCAGGCCGGCCCGCCGCCCGTGTACGTCGGCTTCGGCAGCATGGCGGGCCGCGACGCCGAGCGCACCGGGCGGATCGTCGTCGACGCGGTGCGCGAAGCCGGTGTCCGCGCCGTGGTCGCCACCGGCTGGGGCGGGATCGCGTCGGTCGCGTCCTCCGACGTCCACGTCATCGACCACGCACCGCACCAGTGGCTGTTCCCCCGCACCGCCGCCGTGGTGCACCACGGCGGAGCGGGCACCACGGCCGCCGCCCTGGCATCCGGACGCCCGCAGGTCGTCTACCCGTTCGTGGCCGACCAGCCGTACTGGGCGCAACGGGCCCACCTCGCCGGCGTCGCACCCGAACCCGTTCGACAGCAACGCATGACCGTCGACCGGCTCGCCGCATCGATCAGCGCGGCGACGAACGACCCCGCCATCAGGGCACGTGCCGACGAACTCGGCGACCTCGTCCGCGCCGAGAACGGGACAGCGGTCGCGGTTGCCTCGCTGGAGCAACACCTCCGGTGAGCACCGCGCACGCCCGGGCGCGAGGGCGTCGACTGCGCGAGCCGACCCTCCGACCACCGCCGAGAGGTAACATCGTCGACTCGGCGACGTCTCTCATCGAGGTGTTCGGACATGTCCGGTCTGCAGATCGTCTTACTGGCCATCGCCGCCTTCTTGGTCATCACCCTGGTGTTGCGCGCAATCGAGCGGCGCCGTCCCTGAGCGGGGCGTGGCACAGCGGTGCCCCGGCATCTCCGGTCCTCGACCGTCCGCACAGGCCCGTCCCGTCGGTTCGACGTCGGCACCGGGCCTGACGACCGCCGACGATCGTCAGCCACTCGTCAGGTCTCCCGATGGTGAATCCCCCGATGATGGGAGGAATCCTGAGGACAGGGAGAACGTGCAACCTGGAGATCTGACCGAAGACCTGCGGTGCGCCGCCCCGACGCATCACCGCTGCCACGGCACGTGCCTGTCGACGGGGACGGCGTGACCTGCCCGCCCGCGACGACGACCAGCACGCGACTGGTCCCGGCGGATGCCGAGGCCGTCTTCGACGTCGTCACCGACCTGGACCACCTGTCGTCCTGGCTGCCGCCCGGCGCGGAGGTCGAGCGGTACGGTCCCCACCTCGTCCGGCTGTGGACGACCCGCGCGGACGAGCCGTTCGAGCGGGTGGTCGCGGTCGACTGGGAGAACCTCCGGGTCAGGTGGGGCAGCGAGGCAACTCCCGCCTACACCGGCCGGTTGAGCGTGCTGCGCCTGTCCGCCGGGCACAGCGCGGTCACCCTCGACATCACCGGTCCGGCCGGGGTCCTGCGACTCCGACTGGAGCAGTGGGCCGAACGGGCGCTGAACAACCTGTGCGCCGTGGCGCTCGCCGAACCCCGCCACGTCATCGCAGCCGACGACGCGGCGGGCGATCGTGCGGTTCACGGCTGCGGGTACACCCCGAACCGGTAGTTGCCGTCGTCGTCGGTCCGTGCTTCGAGGACCTTGTCCGCCAGCACCTCTGCGGCGCGGTGTTCCAGGAAGACCCGCGCGCCGCTCCCCGCGTCGACCACCTGTTCCCCCGCCAGGGGGTGACGGACGATCGCCAACTCGAATCCGCTGCCCCGCGCCGACGGGGTGAAGGCGATGCGCAGACCACCCTCTCCCACCACGTCCGCAGCGCGGGTGAGCGAACGAATGGCCGCAGAAGCTCCATCATCGACAGCCAGCACAGCTCGACTCCTTCCATCCAGTTCACCGGTTGCCAGGTCCGTTTTCCAGGCTATGAGCCGGAATGCGCGAGAAGAGGACGCCGACCGGACCGCAAGGAGATCGTCAGGAGTTCGCTCCTCCGAGCGTTGCTGAGCCCTCGACCGCTGATCAGGCGTTGCGCCCGATCACCGCCGCGAGCGGCTCCGCCGTGCACCCGGATTTCGCCGCACCTGACTCGGCCGGGCATTTCGCAAGGGGAACGTCAGGTTCCCGAATCCGAAGATCGGTATTGTTCGGGGGCGCGGGAAGCGCGCTGTGGCCGAAACGCGGAGAACACGGGAGTGCCTCGGAATGGGTGAACGGGCGCTCGCTGGGCACAACAGCGCACGGTGGGTGGCTGCGGCGACGGCTGCCGCAGCGGTGGCCGGCCTGTGGCTGATGGTCGCCCCGCTCGTTCTCGGCCACGCGGCCGGCATGGACGTCGTGCGGTAGACCGACCTCGCCGCAGGGGGCCTGCTGACCCTGTTGGCGGCCGGCCAGGCCACCTACCTCAGGAGGACGTGGGTTCCACCGTCCGGCATGGCAGTGGTCGGTTGCTGGCTCCTGGTGGCACCCGTCCCGCTGCACCTGACCGGCGCCGACCGTCCTGCGGCGGTGAACGACGCGGTGACGGGGGCGGTGGTCGTCGCCATCGCCCTGGCCATCGTGCTGGGCGACCTCGCCGTCACCCTCGGCGAGCAGCGCCCCGGACCTCGGAGCACTCCCCCACGGGTGTAGCGGTCATCGTCGGGCTCGCCGTCAGCAAGGAGGGGGCAGGCCCACGAGACGGCTCGTGGTGCGCTTCGACGGGCACTGGCGGTACTGTGACGCACGATGCACCGGAAGCGCGGTCAGTGATCGGTACGGGTTCGCCCACGTCGACCGCGAGGCACGACGGCCCTTCGACCGACCACTTCGCGGGCGTGGTTCCACGTCCGACCCGCCAAACCCCGTCCTCGGTGCCCTCCCCTCCTACCTCACACCCCGGGAGCAACCGTGCGTGCCCGTGACCTGGTCGAGGACTACCCCCTGGTCCGGCTTTCCGACGACGCGCTCGACGCGGCACGGCTCATCGCCGACCAGCGGCGACCCGCCGTCGTCGTGGTGGACGAGGAGGGCCGCCCGGTGACGGTGCTGCCCGCGTCGCAGGTGCTGAGCTTCAGCGTGCCCGGCTACGTGCAGGAGGACCCGTCGCTCTCCCGGGTCTACGACGAGAAGGGCGGGGCCGACGTCTGCATCCGCAACCTCTCCAGGCGTTCGGTCGAGGAGGTGTTGCCGCCGGCGGAGAGGCGGTACGAGCTGCCCGTCGCACCCGGCAACGCGACCGTGATGGAGTGCGCGGCGACGATGGCGCGGCTGCGCACCCCGCTGGTCGTGGTGACCGAGGACGACGGGGCCATCCGGGGCGTCGTCACCGCGTCGCACCTGTTGCAGGTCATCCTCGACGCCTCGGGGTCGCAGGCATGACCTTCAGCCAGGTCCTGGCGGTGGTCGTGTTCGTCGGTGCCTACGTGCTGATCGCCACCGAGCGGGTGCACCGGGTCGCCGCCGCCCTGGGCGGGGCGGCGCTGATGCTGGCGCTCGGCCTGACCGACGGGGAGACCGCGTTCCACTCGCTCGACGCGGGCGTCGACTGGAACGTCGTGTTCCTGCTGCTGGGCATGATGATCATCGTCGGGGTCATCAAGCAGACGGGTCTGTTCGAGTACCTGGCGATCGCAGCCGCCAAGCGCGCCAGGGGCAAGCCGTACGTGATGCTCGTGATGCTGGTGACCATCACCGGCGTCGCCTCCGCCGCCCTGGACAACGTGACCACGGTGCTGCTCATCGCCCCGGTGACGTTCCTGGTGTGCGACCGGCTCGGGCTCAACCCGATCCCGTTCCTCATCGCCGAGGTCATGGCGTCCAACATCGGCGGCACGGCGACGCTGATCGGCGATCCCCCGAACATCATCATCGCCAGTCGCGCCGGCTTCTCCTTCAACGACTTCCTGATCCACCTCGCGCCGTTCGTGGTCGTGATGATGATCGTGTTCGTGGTGGTGTGCCGCTGGCTGTTCCGCGACGCGTTCACCTACGACGAGCAGCGGGTCGCCGAGGTGATGGCGCTGTCCGAGCGCGAGGCCATCCGCAACAGGACCCTGCTGGTGCAGAGCCTGGTCGTGCTGGCGCTGGTGCTCGCGGGGTTCGTCCTGCACGGCGTCCTGCACGTCGAGCCGTCCGTCGTGGCGCTGCTGGGCGCGGGACTGCTGGTCCTGGTCTCCAAGGTGACCACCGAGGAGGCCATCGCCGACGTCGAGTGGGAGACGCTCGTCTTCTTCATGGGCCTGTTCGTCATGGTCGGCGCCCTGGTCGGGACCGGCGTGATCGGCGAGGTGTCGCGGGCGCTGGCCGACGCCATCGGGGGCCGGCCGCTGGTCGGCGTGCTCGCGCTGCTGGCGATCTCCGCACTGCTGTCGGCGATCGTGGACAACATCCCCTACGTGGCCACGATGTCCCCGATCGTCTCGGACCTCGTCGCCGCCCAGGGCGGCACGCCGCAGGCGGAGTCGCTGTGGTGGTCGCTCGCGCTCGGCGCGGACCTGGGTGGCAACGCCACCGCCGTCGGCGCGAGCGCGAACGTCGTGGTGCTCGGCCTGGCCGCGCGCAACGGCACCCCGATCAGCTTCTGGAAGTTCACCCGCTACGGCATCGTCGTGGCGGGGCTGTCCGTCCTGCTCGCCGCCCCCTACCTCTGGCTGCGCTACTTCCTGTTGGCGTGAGACCGGCACGTCCGCAGGACCGGCGACCCCCGCTCACCGCCGGCGTGCCCGTCCGCCCCGGGAACCACCGGCCCGGCGGTCCCGGCGGGTGTCTTCGGCGACTTCGTACCGCCGCGAGAGCCGTGCCGCACCGAAACCGAGGCCGACACCGACCACCAGGAACAAGAGTCTGATCACGGGATGATGCCTACCGGGTTGGCCGGCGTTCGTCCGCGCGTGACACGAGCTGTCAGCGGATCGCAAGGTTGCCGCGTCCGGACCGGGGGACCACCGGGACGATCCCCCTTGCCCGGCGGCGGACGATCAGGTCCGGTCGCGCTGCACGAGGTGATGCCCGACCGGACCTCGCACTCACCGCATGTGACCACCCGCCGGGCCCGGAGCGGCGGCGAGGACGCAGATCACGGGCGGGCGGAGCGGAAGGACCCGGGTGTCGAGCCGCGTGAAACCGGCGCTGCGCAGGAGCTTCTCGATCTCGTGTGCCGCGTCCTGCGACGTCGCCGCTGTGGCACCGGGACGTCGGGGTTGGCGGGCGATGGCGATGCGCCCGCCGGGCACGAGCCGCCGGCGCAGTTCGGCGAGCCGTTCGGCCGGCGCGGGCCAGAAAGCGAGGGAGTTGACGGCGAGCACCACGTCGAAGGGTCCGTCGAGGGCAGGGGGAAGCCGGTCGACCGGGGCGTCGGCGAGGACGACCCGACCCTCCCGGATGGCGGCGGCGTTGCGCTTGGACGCCTGCCGGAGCATCACGGCGGAGTGGTCGACGCCGTACACGCGTCCCGCGCCCGCGCGGACCAGTGCCGCGACTGCGATGCCGGGACCGAAGCCGACCTCCAACACCCGATCGGTGGGCCGCACGTCGAGCAACGAGACCACCCAGCGGTTGCGCCGCCGGTTGGACGGCCGGTGGGCGAACACCCAGCCGGTCACCCTCCCGGCCGCACCTCGGGGGTGGTGCCCCTGACCGATGACATCACGGTCCAGGACGCGCACGACGGCAATCCCGCCCCGTCCGACCACGTACTCCACGGCCGCCGTCACCACCCGAGCCGGCAGGCTTCCCCCATGTCGTTTTCCCATGGTCGGCAGTCAAGGACTTCAAGCGCCCCTGAAGTCAACCCGCTCACCATCGGCGAGCTGGCCCGCCGCGCCGGCGTCAGCACCTCGGCCCTGCGCTACTACGAGGAACTCGGCCTGCTCCCCGCGCCGGCCAGGGCCTCCGGGCAGCGCCGATACCCGGAGTCGGCGGCCAGGCTCGTCGCCACCGTCCGGCTCTACAGCGAGGCGGGGTTCACCCTCGCGGAGCAGAAAACCCTTCTGGCCACCCATGACGGCACTTTCGAAGACCGCACACGGCTCATGCGGCGCAAGGTCGCGGAGCTGGACGAGCAGATCGCCAGAGCACAGGCCGCCCGCGAGGCCCTCAGCCACGGACTGCGTTGTCCTCACGAGGACATCACCCGGTGCCCCAACTTCGACGCCGGCGTCACGGCCCGGCTGTCCGGGCAGCCGCTGTCGCAGTTCCACCGGCAACTGCACGACCAACAGCGCCCCGAGGTGGAGGACGATTCCCGGTAAGTGGCGTCGAACAGTTGTGGTGGAGGCTGTGACACCTCACCGCACGGGGGGTGCGCGGCGGTCGGGTCAGTGGCCGTCCTTCGGTTTGGTCACGGTGGCATCGGCGAGCGGGCAGGTCCGGCAGGTGTGGCCGGTGGGGGTGCGGTAGAACAGGCAGCAACTGCGGCGGGTGCCGTCGGGGGTCAGCCTGTCCCGCAGTGCGGGTGTGGTCAGCAGGCGGTCGCCGAGGTCGCCGAAGGCGGCGGGTTGCAGTCGCGTCGCACTGCGCACGGCTGCGGCGGCGTTGCCCCACAGCAACCCGTCGGCGACCTTGACCACGGCGTGCAGCCCGGAGTGCAGCGGTGTCAGGTGGTCCTCGACCACGGAGCGCAGCAGCAGTGGCACGGGATCGCCCGTGGTGGTCCAGCCGCCGGGTTCGGGCAACGAGAGCTGCACGGAGGCGTCCCGACCGAGCCGGTACCGCACCTGGTGCAGGTCGGGCACGACGCCGCCGGCGGCCAGCGTGCCGAGGGCGACCGACCACAACCGGACCGCGATCACGAATTGCAGGGTCGAGGCGGCCACGCGCGCCTCGGTCGTCTCGTAGTGCTCGCCGACCCGCCGGATGGCGTCGGCAAGGGTCTCCGGGTTGTTGTAGAGCGAACGCAGCGGTGCGCTGTCGGAGTCGACGGTGACGGCGCAGGACGGGGTGATCTTCGCCGCCGAGGCCAGGGCGGCGGTGACCGCTGCGGGATCGGCGTGGCGGATCGCGCGCCGTTCGACCACCAGCGCCCACCCTGCGCCGGTCGGCTCGTGCGCGGTGACCGGGGCGGGGAGGGTGGTGTGGTGCCGTGGCCGCCGCAGTGACGCGCCTGCCGGGTTCGCCGTCACGCCGGCACACCGCTGGGGCACCACGCACGGACCACCGGCGCGATGCCGCCCGCAGCGGCTTGGGCGCGGTGCAGGGCGAGTTCGGCGGTGCGGCCCTCGGCGAGCACGAACCCGGTGCAGCAACGCTGGTCCGCCAGGTGTTCGAGCACGTCGCCGGGGCTCGCGGTCGGGTACCACTCGGGCTTGCCGGGCAGGTGGGCGAGGCGTTCGAGCCCGGTCCACCCTTCCAGCACCCCGGCTTCGCGCGGGTAGAGCGCCACGAACCCGGTCGCGGGGCCGTGGCCGGTCGTGCCGTCGAGCAGGTCGGGACGGGTGCCGAGGGCGATCTGCACCATCGAGTCGTAGACGTTGGTGTCCAGGGCCCTGCACAGGGCCTCGCCCACGAGCGCCCCGCCGATGCGGGCGTTGACCTCCACGACCTCCGGGCCGGTCGTGGTGAGGACGAACTCGGTGTGCGCGAAGCCCTGCTGGTGGCCGGCGGCGTGCAGCACCCGTTGGATCCAGGCGTCGAGGTGGGCCAGGTCGTCGTCGGGGAAGGCCACGGGGAACGCGGAAGTCTCCTCCCGGCGCGAGGGTTCGGGGGACAGCGTCCGGCTGAGCACACCGAGCAGCCTGGTCTCGCCCCGCCAGGTGACGGTTTCGGCGCTGTAGAGCGGGCCTTCGAAGTAGGGCTCGGCGACGAGCCTGCCTTTGAGGGCGGTGGCGGCGGCGTCCAGCAGCGCGGCGTCGCGTTCTGCGGGCGTGCGGACGAGCCACACCGCGCGTGAGGACGTGCCCGCAGAGTCCTTGAGCACCAACGGGAACGCTTGTGCGTCGGCCGGGTCGAGGGGGCCGCTGCTGCTCAGCCCGTGCTCGTGCAGCCGGGTCCGGACGGCAGCCTTGTCGCGCAGCGCGCGGACCGCGTCCGGGGACGGTCCGGGCAGTCCGAGGCGGTGTGCCAGTTCGGCTCCGGGCACGGCCCAGGTGTCGGTGGAGCTGATCAACCCGGCCACGTCGGGCAGGGCGCGCACGGCCTGCTCGCACGCGGCGACGTCGGTGGTGTCGATCTCCACGACCCGCAGGCCGTCGCCGCAGCGGGCCAGTTCGTGGGTGTAGATGGAGCGGTTGCCGGTGAGCAGCACGAGGTCGTGCCCGGCGGCACGAGCGGCGGCGACCAGGCGGCCGAGCCCGAACGTGAGGGCTTCCAGCAGTACGACGGTCACGGGACGAGGTCCTTCCGGCAGTCCTGGGGACGGTGTCGGACGGGCACCACCGGCTCGTGGGGCCGGCGTGCCCAGTCGATCGCGGCCCACGGCGGGGCCAGCTCCTCCAGCGAGGTGATCTGCACGGGGGCGAGCAGCGCGGGGTCGAGGGCTTCGCGGTGGCGGGTGAACACGCGTTCGGTGTAGCGGTGGCCGGTGTCCGCGCCGATGACCACGTGGGTGCGCAGCGGGTCGCGCTCGGCCTCCCACGTGGCGGCCAGGTGCGCGGTGCCGGTGGACAGGCCGGCGAACACGGCGTGGGTGCGCATCAGGTCGACGGCGGCGGCCATGGCGTGCTGGAAGTCCATCCAGTGGATGCGGTCGTAGAGCTCGTGGTGGACGTTGTCGAACGGGATGGCGCTGCCGATGCCGGCGATGATGGCGTCGGGGTCGGTGAAGTGCTCGCTGCCGAAGGTGACGCTGCCGAACGGCTGGACGCCCACCAGCCGGACCCGTGGGTCGTGCCGCCGCAGCGAGCGCGTCAGCCCGCCGGTGGAGGCCCCGGTGCCGACGCTGCCGACGACGGTGAGCGGCTCGCCGGGCAGCGCCGAGCGCAGCAGGTCGGCCAGTTCGGTGTAGCCGAGGTGGTGCACCGGGTCGTGGTACTGGCGCATCCAGTGCAGGTCGGGGTCGCGGGCGAGCAGTTCGCGCACCCGCGCCACCCGCCTGTTCTGGTCCAGGCGCAGGTCGTCGGAGGGCGGCATCCGGTCCACCGTCACGCCCAGGATCTCCAGCTGCGCGCGCAGGGCGTCGTCGACCGTGGTGGAGGCCACGATGTGGCAGCGCAGGCCGTGGCGGTGGCAGGCCATCGCCAACGCCAGGGCGTAGATGCCGCTGGAGCTGTCGACCACGGCCTGGCCGGGGCGCAGCACCCCGGTGTCGAGCAGGTGGCGGACGGCGCCGAGCGCGGCGTACACCTTCAGGGTTTCGAACCTGATCAGCACGGTGTTGGGTGACAGCCGCACGAGCGACGGTGTTCGGATGGCGTCGGTGATGTGGTCGTGGACCGTCGGCGGCGCGGCGTCGTCGTCGCGCACGGTCCTCACCACCGGGCCGGCCACGGGCAGCGGGTCGGCGCGCACGCCCTCGGCGGTGCCGTCGTGCAGGTCGAGGTCATCGTCGAGCCCTTCCGGGGGTCGTCGTGTCATCGAGCGGGATCGGCGCGGGTCCGGACCACACGGGCGTGGTCGGGCCGCCGCGCCGGTCCTTCCTGGCGTCTCCGGTCCTACTGGTCGTCGGCCGGACTTCCCCGGTTCCCGGGCCGGTGGAATCGGGTGGGGGGTGCGGGAACTTTCCCGGTGGGTGGAACGACCAGTGCTGCGGCGGGGAGGTCCGGGCGTGGGCTGGGGTGGGTGATGGGGATCGCGGCGTCGCCTCGGGCGGGCAGGCGCGCGGCGGCGGGCGGCGTGTTCACCGGTTCCCGCCTGGCTCTGATGGTGAGCGGGTGCCTGGTCAACGTCGGCACGTTCGCGGTGTACCCGTACTTGGCCGTCCTGCTGCGTGACCGGCTGGGCGTGGGCATGGCGCAGGTCGGCGTGGTGCTCGGGGTGGCGACGCTGGTGCAGTTCGCGAGCGCGCCGTTCACCGCCGCGTTCGCCGAACGGGTCGGTCTCCAGCGCTGCCTGTCACTGGCGACGGTGCTCTACGGCGCGGGTGCGGTCGTCTACCTGGTCGGGGCGGACGATCCGGTGTTGACGGTGTCGGCGCTGTTGCTGAGTTGTGGCGCGGGGGCGCTGTACTCCCCCGCCTACCGTGGCTACCTGGTGCACTCGGCGACCGAGGAGCAGCGTCCGCGACTGGTGTCGGCGGGCAGCGCGGCGGGCAACCTCGGCATCGCGTCCGGGCCGGTGGTCGGGGCGCTGTTCCTGTCCGAGCCGGACCTGCTGTTCACGGTGAACACCGTGCTCTACGCCGTGCTGGCGGTCGTCCACCTGTCGCTGCGCCGGGAGGAGGGCGGTGGGGGCCGGTCGGAGGTCGAGCCGTTCCGGCGGGTGCTGCGGGGCGTGGCCGCGCTGCCGTTCGCGGTGTCCGTGCTCACCCAGTACCTGTACTTGCAGTTCTACCAGTACCTGTCCAGCTTCGCGGAGGGTCGGGTGCCGGCGGCCGGCTACGGGGTGGTCATGATGGGCTACTCGCTCGGCCTGGTGGCGTTGCAGCCGCTGGTGGCCCGGCGGGTCGCCCGGCTGCGCTACCCGGTGGTGATGGCCGTCGGGTTCTCGTGCATGGCGCTGGGGATGGTGGCGTTCGCCGGGGGCCGGGTCGTCTGGTTCGCGGCCGGTGCTGCGGTGATGAGCGTGGGCACCGCCGTGCTGTTCCTCAAGAACGACCTGGAGGCGTTGGCGGGGTCGCAGCGGTCGGCGACGGTGACGTTCGGGCAGCAGCGGCTGGCGGCCGGCGTGGGGGCGCTGCTCAGCGGCGTGGTAGGCGGTGCCGTGTACGGGCTGTTCGAGCGGACGGGGTCGTTGCCGGGCTTCTGGCTGGCGGTGGCCGCGCAGTGCGTCCTGCTCCCGCCGCTGGTGCTGCTGGCCGCACGCCGCTGATCAGCCTGCGGGCTTCTCGTACACGGTCACGTAGGTGCCCTCGCCTCGGAACGGCTCCCGACGCCAGCCGCCCCACCGGTGTCGGAGTTCCAGCCCCGCCAGGCGGGCCATGAGGTCGAGTTCGGTGGGCCAGGCGTAGCGCATGAACGCGGGTGCCAGCTTCGTGCCCTCGCCGGTGATCAGCACGTGGTGGCCTTCGAAGCGCTGCTCCACCGGGTCGTGGCGCACGGCGGCGATCCGCACGCGGTCGAGCCCGACCCGGTGGGTCTCCACGGTCTGGTTGCGCTCGTAGCGCGCGACGTCGGGCACGGGGCATTCCAGGACGAACCGGCCGCCGGGCAGCAGGCGCTCGGCGACGTTGGCGAAGCAGCGCACCTGCCGGTCCTGGTCGGGCAGGAAGAAGAAGGTCGAGAACACGACGAACACCATGGCGAACAGGTCGTCGGTGCCGGGGTCGACGTCGACCATGTCGCCGATGACCACCGGGATGCGGTCGCCGCCGGGCTTGGCGCGCATCCGCGCCACCATGGCCTCCGAGGCGTCCACCCCGCGCAGGTCGACGCCGGTCGCGGCGAGCGGGATCGTCACCCGGCCGGTGCCCACGGCCAGCTCGAACACCGGCCCGGCCGGGCCTTCGGCGATCAGCTCGGCCAGGCCCCGCACCGCCTCGGCGGGGTCGTGCTCGGCGTGCCACTCGTCGTAGACGTCGGCGTTGAGCTCACCGTAGGTCTCCGGTCCCAGGTCCTTCATCGAGCTTTCCCCCCGGAAGTTCGGTCCAGCGGTCGACGTGCGGTGCGGCGGCTCGTCCCGCCCGGTGCGGGGCGCGACCGCTACACAGGTCGGCCGGCGGAGCGGGAAAGTTCCGTCCGGGTGACCGCTGTCGGACTGATTCCTCGCGATCGCGGGAACCGGGGGCCGCTCCGGACCGACTCCTAGGGGTGGTGGCGGGTCCAGCTCCGCCCTCGGGAGGAACAGGGTGCAGGGTGTCGGGTAGGGGCACGGGTGTCGAGGACGAGGTCACACGGGAGGTCCCTGCACCGGACGACCCGCGCCGCTCGCCGAAGTCGCGCCGGCGGGCCGGCTCCGTGGCGGCGCTGTTCGCGGTGCTGGTCCTGCTGCTCGCCGGCCTGGTCGTGGTGCTGATCGCGCAGGGCTCGATCGCCGTCCCGATCGGGGACGTCCTGGGCATCCTGACCGGTCGGGGCACGGCGTCCGAGGTGCACCGCACGATCGTGCTGGACGCGCGATTGCCGAAGGTCGTGGCCGGTCTGCTGGCCGGGGCGGCGCTCGCCGTCGGCGGCGCGCAGATGCAGACGCTGTTCCGCAACCCGCTGGCCGACCCGTTCGTGCTCGGCGTCAGCTCCGGCGCGATCCTGGGTGCCGCCGTGGTCATCCTCGGCACCAGCGGGGTGGGCTGGCTGTCCGGTCTGGGCGTGGTGAGCCAACTGGGGGTCACCGGGGCGGCCGTCGCCGGAGCCGCCGGGGTGCTGCTGATCGCGTTGGGCATCGCCCGCCGCGTCGGCGACCCGGTGGTGGTGCTGGTGGTGGGCGTGATGCTCGGCTACCTCGCCGGGGCGGTGGTGGACATGCTCGTCTACTACACCGACCCCGACCGGTTGCAGGCGCTGGCCACGTTCACGCGCGGCTCGGTGCGCAACGTGACCTGGAACGAGTTGCAGGTCATCGCCGTGTCCTGCGCCGTGGTGCTGGTCCTGTCGGTGGTGCTGGCCCACCCGCTCAACGCGCTGCTGCTCGGCGACCGGTACGCGGGCAGCCTGGGCGTGAACGTCCGCAGGGTCCGCTTCCTGTCCCTGGCCGGCGTGGCGGTGCTGTCGGGCGTCACCACCGCCTACTGCGGTGCCATCGGTTTCGTCGGCCTGGCCGCACCGCACCTGGCCCGGGGCCTGCTGCGCACCTCCGACCACCGGGTGGTGCTGCCGGCCAGCGCGCTGATCGGGGCGTCGGTCGTGCTGCTCGCCGAGTACGTCGCCGGCGGCAACGGGCTGACCAGGACCTCGCTGCCGCTGAACTCGGTGACGGCGTTCGTCGGCGCCCCGGTGATCCTGTGGGTGCTGCTGTCCGGCCGGGCGCGGAGGAGTGCGTGATGACCGAGGTGTCCCGACCGGCGGCCCTGCGCGCGGTGGCGGTGAGCGCGGGCTACCGGCGACGCCGCCGGCCGGCCGTCACCGTGCTCGACGACGTGCACCTGGAGGCCCGGCCCGGTGAGCTGGTCACGCTGATCGGCCCCAACGGTGCGGGCAAGTCGACCCTGCTGCGCACCCTCGTCGGCGCGCAGCCGCCGCTGGCCGGTCACGTCCTGCTCGACGGCAAGGACGTGACGGCCCTCTCGGCGCGGGAACGCGCCCGGCGGCTGGCGGTCGTGCTGACCGAACCGGTCGACGTGGGGCAGATGAGCGTGGCGGCGGTGGTGGCGCTGGGCCGGATGCCCCACCGCTCCTGGACCGGTCGGGGCACCGGCAGCGATCGGGCTGCGGTGGACCGCGCGCTGGTCGACGCCGGGGTCGGCGAGCTGCGCGACCGGCCGCTCAACGACCTGTCCGACGGCGAGCGGCAGCGCGTGATGGTGGCCCGTGCGCTGGCGCAGGAACCGGCGGTGCTCGTGCTGGACGAGCCCACCGCGTTCCTCGACGTCGCCCGCCGCATAGAACTGGCCGCCATGCTGACCCGGTTGACGGCGACCACCGGCGCGGCGATCGTGCTGTCCACCCACGACCTGGCCTTCGCGCTGCGCCGCTCCGACCAGGTGTGGCTGATCGGCGGGGACGGCACCGTGACGGCCGGCGCTCCGGAGGACCTCGCCCACTCCGACGCGATCGCCCGTGCCTTCGCCGGGGACAACATGGTCTTCGACGACGCGGCGGCCACGGTCGTCGTCGCCGACGACACCGTGCCGGGCGCGACCCTCCAGGTGCTCGGAGCAGGGAGGGCACGGCAGTGGGCCGAGCACGCCGTGCGCCGCGCGGGCTGGACGCCGATCGCGGACGACTGCGGTCGCGTCCTGGAGGTCGAGCCGGGTACTCCGTGCCGCTGGCAGCTCGACGGAGCACACGTGCCGCACGCGCGCGGCGTCGGCTTCGACACCCTCGTCGCCCACCTGCGCGACCAGGCCGTGCCGCTGCGCGAAGACGTGCGAACCGGCTGACCACCACCCACCACCTCGGCAACGCCCCGGACGTGCAGGAGAGCACCACCGTGAAAAGACTGATCAGCTCGACTGTCGCGCTGCTCCTGGTGCTCACCGGCTGCGGTGCGTCCGGTCCGGGCACGTCCGGCGACCGGGCCGGGACCTCGGACTGCGTCACCGACTACGCCGACGGCCGCGACTACTTCCCGGACAAGAGCACGGTCACCGAGTCGGACCTGTGGAGCATCGACTACCACGGCTCCTACAAGACCATCACGCTCGACGACACCGAGAACGCCGACGGCCCCGATCTCAAGTACGTGCTCTACCGGTGCGGCACTCCCCCGCCCCCGGCCGACGGCGACCTGGCCGGCGCGCTGTTCGTCCAGGTGCCGGTCACCACGGTGTCGGTGACGTCGTTCAACGCGCTGGCCATGGTCGACCGGCTGGGCCGGAACGGCACGATCAAGGGTCTGAGCGGCCAACTGCTGAACAACGGCACCAAGGACGAGTGGTACGCCGGCGTCATCGACGCCGCCGGCAAGCCGATGTCGATCGGCGAGTACACCGACCTGGACAAGGAAGCCGTCCTCGGCTTGCAGAACCAGGTCGTGTTCATGTCGGGGTTCGGCAAGGGCTTCGACGACATCGGCAACGCCCGCGCCGCCGGGTTGCCCGCCGTGAGCGTGTCCAACCGCCTGGAGCGCGACGCACTGGCGTCGGCCGAGTGGCTCAAGATGGTGGCGGCCTTCTACAACGCCGAAGCCGCCGCGAACACCGAGTTCGACGCCATCAAGTCCCGGTACGACGAGGTGGTCTCCACCGTGTCCGGCAAGGTCGGCGGCCGGAAGGCGGGCTACCTCTGCGTGGCGGCCGAACGCGGCTGCGAGTTCGTCCACGGCCACGGGACGGAGACGCTCGTCGGCCGGCTGCTGGCCCGGTTGGGCGTGGACAACGTGTTCGCCGCCGACAACCCCGCCCCGAACGGCCAACCCTACGACTTCGAGAAAGCCGTGGGCACTGCGGCCGACGCCGACTTCTTCATCGTCTACGACCCCTTGAACTTGACCCGGGCCGCCCTGGCTGCCGACCCGCGCACGAGCCGGTTCAAACCCTTCAAGGACAACAACTTCATCGCCGGGGTCGACGCCAACTTCGAGGAGTGCCGCGCGAAGACCTACCTGGACGTGGACGTGCTCATCCGCGACTTCGCCATCGGCCTCGCGCCCGAGCTGTTCCCCGGGGCCGAGGGCACCTGCTTCGCCCGCGCGTCCTGACCCGCCGCGTGCCGGTCCGCATCGGACCGGCACGCGGCCGTCAGGCGCGCTTGGCCTGCACGATCAGCCGCCGGGCGTGGTTGTCGTAGGCGGACAGGTCGAAGTCGCCGAAGCACTCGACCTCGGTGAACCCGGCCTGCTCGACCAGCGCCCGCAGCTCTGCGGCGCTGTAGAGGGTGGAGTAGAGCGACGTGCGCCGCACTTCCTCGCCCCGCACCCAGGTCCAGTCGCTGCGCAACCGCGTCCAGTCGTCCAGGACGGTGTCGCGCATGTACACCGTGCCGCCGTCGACGTCCACCGCCTGCGGGCGGCCGACCCAGCCGGCGAACACCTCCTTGCCCATCACGTCGATCAGCAGGCGCCCGCCCGGGACGAGGCTGTCGTGCACGTTGCGCAGCACCGCGAGGTTGTCGCCCGGGTCGGTGAAGTAGCCGAACGACGTGTACATGTTGATCACCAGGTCGTACGCGCCCGGGTCGACGTAGTCACGCATGTCGGCCCGCACCAGGCGCGCTCGCACGCCCTCGCGCTCACAGGCCCGGCGTGCCCGGGCCAGCATCGCCTCGCTCAGGTCCACTCCGGTGACCACGGCCCCGCGACGGGCCAGCGGCACGACGTGCGTCCCCGGCCCGCACGCCAGGTCCAGCACCCGGTCCCCGGCGGCGACCTTCAGCAGCGGCGACTCGGCCAGCAGCCGTTCCGCCTCCGCCGTCCGGCGCGCGGGGAACATCACCTCGGCGAACCCCACCCACAGGTCCTCGTCCTCGTACCAGCCCATGCCGCTCCAGCCGTCGTCCTCGTACGCGCCGCTTGCCCCTCACAGGTCGTCGGCGGGCTTGCGCCGGTTCCCCCGGGTGTCCGGGGAACTCCGCGCCCCCGCAGGACGACTCCTGGTGGTGAGACCGGCCCTTCGGGATGGGGGACACCGAATGCGACCCGCGCAGGCAGCCCGCACGTACCCGTTCCGCGAGCCCGCCGGGCTGGCGCTGGAACCCGAGTACGCGCACCTGCGGGACCACGAACCGCTCAGCCGCATCTCGCTGCCCTACGGCGGCGACGCGTGGCTGGCCGTGCGGCACGAGGACGTGCGCACCGTGCTGTCCGACCCGCGCTTCAGCCGTGCCGCGATCCTGGACCGGGACGTGCCCCGCGCGTCTCCCCGCAGGCACACCGACCCCACCCTGCACACGGTGGACCCGCCCGAGCACACCCGGCTGCGCCGCCTGGTCGCCGCCGCGTTCAGCCCCCGGCAGGTCGGTCGCCTGACCGAGCACGCCCGGCACGTCACGGACACCCTGCTCGACCGCGTGGAGGAGCACGGCCCGCCCGCCGACCTGATCGGCGGCCTGGCGATCCCGTTGCCGGTCGCGGTCATCTGCCAGATGCTCGGCGTGCCGGTCGCCGACCGCGAGCAGTTCGCCTCCTGGATCGACGTGGCGCTGGCCACCACCGCGTTCACCAGCGAGGAGATCCACGCCGCGTTCGCCGCGCTGCGGGACTACCTGACCGGCCTGGTCGCCGCCCGCCGCCGCGAAGCCGGCGACGACCTGCTCTCGGCTCTGGTCCAGGCCCGGGACACCGACGGCAGGCTCAGCGAGGACGAGCTGGTCGGGCTCGGCGTCACGCTGCTCTACGCCGGGTTGGAGACCACGACCAGCGAGCTGGGCAACGCCGTCTACACCCTGCTCACCCACCCCGACCAGCTCGCCCTCCTGCGCGCCGACCCCGGCCTGGTCGACCGGGCGGTGGACGAGCTGCTGCGCTTCAACCCCCTCGTGACCTCCGCCGGGTTCACCCGCATCGCGCTGGAGGACGTCGAGCTGGGCGGCGTCCTCGTCCGCGCGGGCGAGGCGGTGATGGTGCAGCTCGACGCCGCCAACCGCGACGACCGCGTCTTCCCGCGCCCGGACGACCTGGACCTCACCCGCCGGCCGAACCCCCACCTGGCCTTCGGGTTCGGCCTGCACTACTGCGTCGCCGCACAACTGGCCAAAGCGGAGATGCGCGTCGCCCTGGGTGCCCTGCTGCGCCGCTTCCCGGCCCTGCGGCTCGCCGAGGGCGCGGACGAGCTGCCGTGGCGACGCGGCCGGATGGCGCGCGGCCTGGACCGGCTGCCCGTCACCTGGTGAGGTCGATGTCCAGTTGCCACCAGTACCCGGCGTCGTCATGGGGTGACGGGCTTCCTCCGGCAGACTCGTACAACGCCTTCGCCGCGTGGTTGTCCTCGTCGGTGAACAGCCACATCCTGCGGTGGCCTTCACTGATCGCGTGCTCGCGGAACGCCGTCAGCAGCGCGCGTCCGATCCCCCGTCCCCGCTGCGCTTCGGCAACACCGATCTCGTGCAGCTGCACCTGCGAGTAGCCGCCGACGTGGCGTTGCCGGCATCCCCACACCCAACCGACCACCACCTCCGCACTGCGGCATCGAGCATCGCGTGGTCATCGGCAGTCGACTGGTGGACGCGCACCCCGGCATCCTCCACGGTCAGGAAGTTCCGGCGTCATGGTCCGAGCGCCACCGGGACCGTGGGCACGCCGTGCGTGATCAGCGCTGCAAGCGGGGTGGCGAGATCGCGTGGCGAGAACAGGTCGGGGCCGTGGTAGCCGACGATCTCCGGCAACGACCACCAGCGCCAGGCGCTGATGTGCTCGGCCGCCAACTCCTGGTCGGTCATCGCCCCGCGTGGTGCGAACGACCGGGTGCGGACGAGGAAGTAGTCGTTGACCACGCCGTCGTAGCCCGGCGCATACCCCGGACCGACAACCTCCTGGCACCACACCCGCGCCGGTTCGCCGTCGAAGGCGACGGGCCCGATCTCCTCGTGCAGTTCACGGCGCAGAGCCGCGAGCCGTGTCTCACCGGGTTCGACGCCACCCCCGGGAGCAACCCACACCACCACCACGCCGTCCGAACCCGGGATGGCGAGGCGGCACAGCAGCACGCGATCGTCGTCGTCCAGGACGATCGCGCGCACCGAGTGGCGGAGATTCACCGACCGCATCCGAGAACCATATCGGCGACGAGCGCACTGCCGGATCTGCCGCCCTCCGGGTCGCGTCGGTTGCCGACGTGCGGCCCGGGTGACGGTCGCGGTGCAGGTGCGGTCGACCGGGTCCACCTCGGACGCGCGTGCCGGAGGGCCGGTGCGGTCCGCCCGAAGCGGTCACCCGGATGATGTCGTGGGCGGGTTCGCTGCCGTGGGGCCGTCGTCGATGCGGACCTGGTCCCAGGGGATCTCCCGGGTTCCCCGGTGCAGCAGGCGGGAGAGCCGTTCGAGCACGGCGGGCGGTCGGGCGCCGGGACGTTCGAAGCCCAGCAGCCTGCCCCGGTGGCGCGGGGTGACCAGGACTGCGGTGACGACGGCCCGGCCCGAGCGGTCCTGGCGGGTGATCAGGTCGGCCACCCGCCCGAGAGGGGTGCCGTCGAGGTCGCGGGCGGTGCGTCCGATCAGGTCACCGGCCCTCATGGCGGGCTCCCGGGATGCGGCCGATCAGGTGGGTGCGCAGCCAGTTCTCCAGCGGCGGTGTGTCCAGCAGTTCGGCGGGGACCGACAGGTGCACGGCGCTGCCGATCCTGGCGACGTGGGAGAACGCGATGCGCAGCGGAGGTCGTCGTTCGGGGCCGTGCAGGCGTTCGGCGACCGAGGTCAGCCACCGGCCCAGTGCGCCGCCGAGGCGGTGGCCCAGCGCCCGCTGCCCCACCAGCAGTGCGGTCACGTGGGGGACGCCGTCGGGCGTGAGGTCGAGTTCGACGTCGTCGACCTTGCCGACCAGCGCGCCGTGCAGGTCGACGATCTGGCGGTCCAGCAGGTGGAAGTCCACGCGCAGCGGATCGGGGTGGGTCCTCATGAGCCCATTCCTGTCAGGAGCATCAGCGGGATGGCGGCGAGCGCGGCGAGCAGGATCACGACCAGGTAGAACACGCCCAGGACGTTCGCCGCCCGGCCGTTGACCCGGTCGCCGAGGTAGTCGCGGTCGTTGGCGACGACGAGGATCGGCAGGTAGGTCAGGGGCAGCGCGAGGGCGCTGAACACCAGCGAGTACTCGGTGACCGCGATCGGGTCGACCGTCGTGAGCAGCAGCGCGACCGCCACCAGGAACCCCACCAGCACCACGGTGTGGAAGCGGGCCGCCTGGCGTGGCCGGACGCGCTTGCCCCACTGCCAGCCGAAGTACTGGGCGATCGTGTAGCCGGCCGACAGCCCGGTTTCCAGGGCCGCGCCGAACGTGGCGGCGAAGAAGCCGAGGATGACCACCGCCAAGCCGAGCTTGCCCAGCGACAGCGCCACCGGCAGCGCCACCTGGCCCAGGGTGTCCACCCGGACGCCCTCGGGCAGGTAGACCGTCGCGGCGCAGGCCATGATCGCCAGGGAGAGCAGGCCGCCCAGCGGGAAGCCGACGAACACGTTGACCCGCTCGGTGATGAGGTCCTTGCGGGTCCACCTCTCCTCGACGCCGCCGGAGGAGAAGAAGAACACCTCGTAGGGGGTCATCGCGGCGGCGAACAGCGCCACGGCGAAGAACCCGTAGGTGCCCCAGTCCTCCTCGCCGGGCGGGCCCAGCGTCGTCGCCTGGGTTGCGAAGTCGCCCCAGGACGGGCCGAGGCCGACCAGCGCGACCACGAACACCACCAGGGCGAGACCGGCGAGCCCGAAGACCCGTTCCATGGTCTCGAACCTCACCCGCCACAGCACGACCCAGATGACGAACGCGGCGACCGGCACCCACAGCAGGTAGTGCACGCCGGTGACCAGTTCGACCGCGAGCGCGACGCCGCCGACCTCGGCCGCCAGGGTGAGCATCGTGACCAGGTAGGAGCCCAGCAGGTTCGCCAGGCCCACCCTCGGCCCGAGGCGTTCGCGGACCAGGTCGAACACCGGCCGTCCGCTCACCGCGGCCACCCGCCCGGCCATCTCGGCGTAGACGCAGATGCCGACCACGCCCAGCACCACCACCCACGCGAGCCGCATCCCGAACCGGGCGCCGGTCTCCGAGTTCGCGACCAGGTCGCCGATGTCGACGAACCCGCCGATCGCGGTGAGGATGCCGAGGGTGACGCCGAGCAGCCGCTTCACCGGTGGCCCTCGACGAACCCGCGCAACCGGCCGCCCACCTGGGCCAGAGGTGGCGCCTGGTCCCGCAGGGTGGCGAGGTCGTCCCCGCCTGCGGCCGCGGTCGCATCGCCCACCGCGGCAACCGCCTGGGTGAGCAGCGGCAGCACCTCGTCCCGCAGACCTCGTGCCGTCCCGTCGGGGACGTCGAGCTCCGCCACCTCCGCCAACGCCGTGCCGACGGCCTCGCGCGCGTCGGCCAGCACCACGTCGGTGTAGGTGGGCAGCGTGGGCGAGGCGACCAGGGCGGCGGCGGTCGACGTCGCCGACGCAGCGTCCCGGGCCGCTGTCACCACCGCATCGCGGTACCCGTCCACCGAGGTCGGGAACAACCCCGCCACCACCGGTGCCAGGAGTGCCAGGCAGGCAATTCCCGCCACCCACCGCCCGCTGCTTCCCATTGCCGCTCGTTACCCGCCGTCCGGCCCGGTGAAACCCGGATCGGGGACATCCGGTCCAGGTCCTCCGATGGGGTTGTTCGCCGAGCAGCCGGTGCACCGCCTCCGTACAGTGCGAGCCGGCCCGGGGGCAGCACGGGATGCAACCGCCCCACGACAGCTTCGGAGGAGCGCGGCATGTCCGACACCACACTGGCGGTCGTCTACTACTCGTCCACCGGCACCGTCCACGCGATGGCCCAGCGGCTGGCCGAGGCCGGGCGCAACGCCGGGGCCGAGGTGCGCCTGCGGCAGGTGGCCGAACTCGCCCCGGCGGAGGCGATCGCCTCCAACGCCGCCTGGAGCCAGCACTTCGACCGCACGAAGGACGAGCCCAAGGCCACCGCCGAGGACATCGTGTGGGCCGACGCCGTGCTGTTCGGCACGCCCACCCGCTACGGCAACGTCTCCAGCCAGCTCAAGCAGTTCATCGACACGCTCGGCCCCCAGTGGGCCCAGGGTCTGCTGGCCGACAAGGTCTACGCCGGGTTCACCGCTTCGATGACCGCGCACGGCGGGCAGGAGTCCACCCTGCTCGCGCTGTACAACACGATCCACCACTTCGGCGGCATCGTGGCCGCGCCCGGCTACACCGACCAGTTGAAGTTCGTGGACGGCAACCCTTACGGCGTCTCGCACGTCACCGGCGGCAACAACGACGAACCGCTGGGCGAAGCGCAGCTGGCCGCGCTCGACCACCTGGCGGCGCGGGTCGTCCGGATCGCCGGGAAGTTGAAGAACTGACCGGCCACTGCCTGGGCCGTCGAAGGGCGCTTCCCGTTCCGGGCGTGGCGTGGCAGGTGTGCTGATACGTTGCGGCGCATGAGAATCGTGGCGGTGATGGGGGCATTGTTACTGCTGGTCGGGTGCTCGGGCGCGGACGCCGACACACCCGACCTGAGGGACCGGATCGTGAAGTCGTTCCTGGGCGACGACGCCGTGAAGGCGGCCGGGTTCGCGCCCGACGGGTCACCGCCCGCAGACGACCAGTCACCGCTCCTGCCGTGCCCGACCGAGCTGTCGACCGACGACGAGCGGTCGAGGACCAGGCTGACCCGGACGTGGTCCACCCCGGTCATCGACGTGACCAAGCTCGTCCAGCGCACGCTGGGCTACCCGGACGCGGAAGTCGCGGCGGCCACCGTGCAGGACGCGCGCAGGGCGTTGGACTGCGGGAAGTTCCAGGTCGACGGGCAGGAGCACGAGGTGTCCGGGGAGATGAACCTGAAGTACGTCCAAGCGGACGCGAAGTTCGGCTTCTGCCACCGGGCGAAACGGAAGACCGCCTTCGACACGACCTGCCACCTGCTGCTGGCCCGAGGCCCCCTGGTCACGGTCGTGACGATCACCAACTCGGTCAGCAACCTGTCCAACACCTTCGACCGCCTCGGAAACGAAGCCTACAAACTGCTTCCCGTCGCCTAGTCGCACTGCGGCCCATGACGGAGCGGCTCCCGCCGGCGTCAGGTCGTCCCGGTAGGCGGGCCGTGGATCTTGCGACCACGCCCCGGGGACAGCCCGAGTGGTCAGTGAGCTTTCGGGGTTGTGGCCGGAGTCCGGGCCATGCCGGTCGGCGCGTGGCGTGCCGGTCCCGTTGTGCGCGAGCCCGCCGGTGCGGCTGGGCGAAAGCGGCGGATTCCAGCCCGGCGGTCCACCGCTCGGATTCCGAGGAATCGGTGCGGTGAATTCCGGTCTCACTCGGATGGCGGTGCTCCACCTTGCCGGGTGCCTGCAAGGTGGAGTGCGGTCGGCACCCCGGAAACGCATTCCGGGAGGCTTTCCGCGTCCACCGCCCGAAAACCCCGAGGAGGGTCCGGGAATGACCGCCAGCCCGCGCACCGGCGATGCGTTCGGCGAGGTGCTGCGCGCCGCGCTCGCCGAGCACCGGGGCACCGCGCCGGCACCGTCGATCGGCGCGCGGACGCCGATACCGGTGCTGGAGATCGTCGAGCGGGACGACGGGTTCGTCCGCGGCGGGCCGGCGGCGTGGTACCTGGCCGGACCGGACGAGTGGTGGCCGTGCGAGCAGAAGGCGCTGGAGCGGATGGAGGGCCGGGTCCTGGACGTGGGCGCCGGCGCGGGCCGGGTGACCCTGGCGCTGCAGGAGCGGGGCGCGGACGTGACCGCGCTGGACCCCTCCCCCGGCGCTGTCGAGGTGGCGCGCGAGCTGGGGGTCCGGACCCAGGTCCGGGCCACCACCGCGCAGCACGCCGGCTCCGGCGAGCGGTACGACACGCTGGTGCTGTTCGGCAACAACCTCGGCTTGCTCGGGCCGCGCGACCACGCGCCCGGGTTCCTGGCCGAACTGGCCGCGCTGGCCCGGCCGGGAGCGCGGATCGTGGCGCAGGGCACCGACCCGCACCACACCGACGACCCGCTGCACCTGGCCTACCAGGAGCGCAACCGGGAGCGCGGCGAGCTGCCCGGGTTGCTGCGGCAACGGGTGCGGCACCGGGACGTCGCGGGCGAGTACATGCGGTACTTGATGTGCTCGGCCGAGGAGCTGGCGGAGCTGGCGCACGGCACCGGGTGGGACCTGGTGGACGTTGACGAGCAGGACCCGCCGCTCCTGGTGGCCACGCTCGCGTTCCGGGGCTGAGCCGTGCCGCACATCGCCGTCTACGGCCGGGAAAAGCACGTGGCCGCCGTCCGGGACGTGCTCCACGAACAACTGGTGGAATGCCTGGCAACCGCCTGGGAAATCGCACCGGACCAGATTTTCATCCGGTTCATCGGACTGGCCGACACGGACTTCCGCTATTCCGACTCCTACGGCGAGCGGTTCACCTACATCGAGCTGATCGCCTTCGAGGGTCGGCCGGTCGCGCGTCGCCGGGAATTCCTCCGGCTGCTCTACGACCGGGTCCCCGCCGCGTGCGGCATCCCGCCCACCGATCTGGAGATCATGATGCACGAGACGCCGCGCCACGACGGCGGCGTCGGGGGCCGCCCCGCCTGAGCACCGCTCCCCCGGCGGCGGTCAGCGGGCGGCGAGTTCGAAGATCGCGCTGTGGGCGATCTCCAGCGGGTGGATCCCGGTCAGCCGCCACGCGGTCCGGTCGATCACCGCGCGCCACTCCGCCATCGACGGGATGTGCTGGCCCATCAACGCGTGCGTGTACTCGAAACCGAGGGTGAAGATCGGCGTGTCCGGCCCGGTCAGGTGGTCCGAGCGGTAGGTGTCGCCGAGCAGGAAGGTGCCCGCGTCCGGGAACGCCCGCCGGATCCCGTCCAGCGCCCGCACGCAGGACCGCTCCGGCCACAGGTCGTGGCCGAGGAAGAACGAGAACACCAGGTCGTAGCCGGGGAACCGCCCGGGGTCCAGTTCGGCGATGTCACCGGCCACGATCTCCACCCGGTCCGCCACCCCCGCCGCCGCGACCGCCGCCCGGGCGACCCGCACTGCGTCCGGGTTCAGCTCCACCCCCAGGAACCGCCCGCCCGGCCGGGTCGTGGCCAGCTTGATCAGCCGGTCGGCGCTGCCGCAGCCGAGGTCGGCGACGTCGCCGAACGCGCGCCCGGCCAGCAGCGCCTCGAATGCCGGGTCGACGAACCGGGCGCCGTAGTCGCGGCCCGCGCGGGCTATCACGGCACCGTCGCGCAGGCTGCCGGCGGGCACCTCGGGTTCGGCCCGGGACAGCCCGGCGGCGTCGGACAGCATCCGGCCGTAGCCGCCCACCAACCACAGGAAGTAGCCCTTGTTGCGCCACACGTCGGCGAAGGCCGGTCCCCGGGTCAGGTGGTCGTCCTGCCGGGTCGCCACGCCGAGGTGGGCGAGGACCGAAGCGATGGCCTGCACCGGCCGCACGAGCAGCTTCCGCTCTGCGGCGAACGTCTCGGGCACGACGGCGGTCGGGCCGGCGAGTTCCTGCAGCAGACCGAGTTCGAAGGCCGCGGCGACGGCGGACGAGGCGACGGTGCCGTTGAAAGCCTCCCTCGCGGTCAGCGGCCCGGTGACGGTGTTGGCGTGCGACGTGGTGTCCTGGGTGCTCACGGTCGTCCGGCTCCCGCCTGGTGGCCTTGGGCTCGGTCGAGTTCTCGGCCGAGGTCGTGCAGGAACGCCGACATCTGCTCGGGCGTGCCGACCGACACCCGCAGGTGGTCGATCAGTCCCATGTCGGCGGTGTCGCGTACGAGCGTTCCGGTCGAGCGCCGCAGCGCCTCGGCGACCCGTGAGGCGATACCGGGCAGCCGCACCAGCACGAAGTTGGTGCTCGACGGGACGTGGTCGACGTCGAGGTCGTCCAGGCCGTGGCACAACAGCGCTCTCGCGGCCTGGTTGCGACGGCGGGTGATGTCGAGGAAATCCCGGTCGGCCAACGCACTCACGGCCGCCGCCTGGGCGAATCTGTTGACGTGGAACGGGAAGGCGCCCTGTAAGGCGTTGACGCGGGCGACCACGTCCGGGTCTCCGACGAGGTAGCCGACCCGCAACGCACCCAGTCCGTACGCCTTGGAGAACGTCCGCATCACGCACACGGCACGCCCGGTGGCGGCCTGCCGCATCGCCGATGCGAACTCCTCGGCCGGGACGTACTCCGCATACGCCTCGTCGAACACGACGAGCGCGTCGTGGCGTCGGGCCGCCGCGCACAGCGCCTGGACCTCACGCGCGGACAGGACGGACCCCGTGGGGTTGTGCGGGTTGCAGACGAACACGAGCCCCAGCCCGCGCGCGATCCCGTCGACCAGCAGGTCGGTGTCGACGCGGTAGCCGCGCGGCGGGAGTTCGAGGTAGGGCACGCCGACGGCGCGCAGGCTCTTCGGGTAGCTGCGGAAGGTCAGGCCGGTGACCGCCGCCGGTCGGGGGTCGGCTCGGCGGGCCAGCGCGAGCATCAGGATGATCTCGTCGGTCCCGTTGCCCACCGCCACCCGGTCTTCGCCGACCAGGTGGTGCCGTGCGATGGCTCCGACGAGGTCGGTGTGCGCGGGGTCCGGGTACCGGTTGATGTTGCGCAGTTCCAATTCCGCCGCCGCGACGGCGTCCGGGCTGGCTCCCAGCGGATTCTCGTTGAGGTGTAGACGACCGGCGTGCTCGGTGCGGGTTGTGGAGTGGGTGTGCAAACCTGCCCCTTGACTGGATGACGGGAAGAAGTTCGTGACCCGTCGACGGTCCGGCCACCCGCACCACTTCTGCCGATGTACCGGAGCGGGTTTTCCATTCGAGTGGAAATCGACTGGAAGAGACTCGCGGGCGTCGCGCCGGGCTGTCCGAATGGCCTCGTGAGAGCGATTGTTCCTGATCAGAGCACTGGCCGTGGCGGTGTCCGACCGACGGGGGTGTTGTTCGCCCGGTTCTCCCGAATGCGCTGCCAAGTCAACCAGCGACCCCATGGTCCATCAATAGGCTATATGCGTGAAGGAGTCGCCGAAGCGGTATCGCAGGTGTCTCGTCGTTCATGTTCGGAAAGTTCGGCTACCGAACTGTTTCGAGTGGTCGAGGTGTGCCGTGCGACGTAGCATCGACCCGTGGTGTCATTTTCGCAGTTGATCGCATTCGTCCTCACGTCGGCACTCATTGCCGTGGTCCCGGGTCCCAGCGTGCTGTTCCTGGTGGGCCGCGCGCTCGCGCACGGCCGGCGGGTCGCGCTGGCCACCGCCGTCGGGGACCAGGCCGGCACGCTCGTCCTGGCGCTCGGGGTGGCGGTCGGCCTCGGCACGGTCCTGGAGCGGTCGGTCCTGGTCTACACCGTGGTGAAGTACGCCGGCGTGGCCTACCTGGTCTACCTCGGGGTGAAGGCGCTCGTGCGGCGGACCTCCGACCTCGGACACGACCGGGCGACCGGGGTCCGGGGCACCCGCCGAGCGGTGCTGGACGGGTTCCTGGTCGGTGTGGCGAACCCGAAGACGGTGCTGTTCCTGACGGCGGTGATCCCCCAGTTCGTCGACCTGTCGCGCGGTGGCGTCCCGTTGCAGATGGTGGTGCTGGGCACCGTCTTCTCGGTCATCACGTTCGGGGCGGGCGTCGCGTGGGGCATCGCGGCGGGCGGTGTCCGCACGTGGTTCGCCAAGTCGCCCAGGAGGATCCAGGCCGTTGCCCGAGCCGGCGGGCTCACCATGATCGGGGTCGGGGTGGGCGTCGCCCTCAACGGTCGGGGAGCCTGAGCGAAGGACACCACATGAGCCTGACGTTGGTGCGCTGCACGGGGATGACGGCCGTCGTGCGCGCCGAAGCCCGCTACACCCGGAGAACCCACTGCTCGGTGGGATCGCGGTAGCGACTACCGGGTGCAACGGCAACACCCGAAGGGGGCTTCGCCGAGCAGACACGGGGCGCGCAAGGCGACTGGCCCGACTTCCCGGTCGGTCTGTGGATCTGACCGAGGACTGATCAACGATCATGAGTGGTGGCAGCGCGTTGCCCAGGTCGTGGCTCGTCGTCCTGTCGGACTCCGAGCACCCTCGGGAGCTGCTGGAGCGCATACCGCCCGGCGCAGAGCCGATCGCGTCGCCCGCCTCCGGCCGTCCCCGGGTGGTGGGGTCGCTGCCGTCACGGCTGTGCACGGTCGTGGAGGCCGGAGCGCGGCGTCTGGTGGTGCTCGAGTTGTGCTCGAGCACCACCTCCGCCCTGGCGGGACACCTGTCCCGCTTCCGCGACGTGGAGGACCTCGACGTCCTCGCCGCGCAAGTGCCGGGCAGCTGCCACCTGGCCCTGTCGATCGGCGGCCGGACGCGGGTGCAGGGCACGGTGTCCGGGTTGCGGCGGGTGTTCCGCACCCGGCACGGCCGCAGCACGCCGGCCACCGACCGGGCCGACGTGTTGGCGGCGTTGACCGGTGCCGTGCTCGACGAGGACCGGCTAGCGCTGGGGACGCTCCGGGCCCTGCCGCACCCGTTGGCCGACCGGCACACGCCGTGGCACGGCATCAGAGGAGTGCCTGCGGACTCCGCCCTGCTGTGGGATGCCGATGGACGCAGCCGGGTGCGCCGGTGGTGGACGCCGCCGGAGCCGGCCAGGTCGGTGGCCGAGGGCGCGCGGGCGTTGCGCGAGGAGTTGGCGCGTGCGGTCGCGGTGCGCGCGCGTCACGTCGCACCGGGCACGCGGCTGGGGGTGCGACCTGTCCGGCGGGGTGGACTCGACCTCGCTGTGCCTGCTCGCCCACCTGCACGGTACCGAGTTGGTCACCCTCACCACGCACCACAGCGACACCGCCGGAACCGACGCCCGGTGGGCCGACCTGGCCGCCGCGGCGATGCCCGGCCTGGACCGGGTCCACCTGAGCCCTGACAACCGCCCCGGCTACTTCTCCGGCATCGACCAGGCGCACCCGCCCACCGACGCGCCTTCCCCGCTGCCGCGCGGTCGTGCGGTGCACCGGCTCGGCACGCAGCAGTACACCGACCGTGGCGTGGAGGTCCACCTGACCGGGCACGGCGGCGACGAGGTCTTCGCAGCCCGGACGCCTACCTGCACGACCTGGTCCGCCACGACCCGCGCACAGCGCCGGCACACCTGCGCGGTCACCGCGCCCGACGCCGCTGGCGCAAGACGAGCATCGTGCGCGGGCTGCTCGACCGCAGCGACTACACGCGGTGGTTGACCATCGAGGCTGCGTTGCTCACCGCGCCCGAGGACGCAAGCCCGTTGTTCGGCTGGGGCCCGCCGGTGCGACTGCCGCCGTGGGCCGGCCGGCACGCCGTGCACGTGGTGGCCGAAGCGCTGCGCGAGACCGCCACCGACGCGCAGCCCCTCGCGGCAACTCGCGGCCACCACGCCGCGCTGCACCGCATCCGGTCGGCGGGGCACTTCTACCGGCTGACGGGTCAGGAAGCCGGCACCCTGCACACGGAACTGCCCAACCTGGACGACCGGGTGGTGCACGCCTGCCTGTCGGTGCGGCCTGCCGAGCGGGGCACGCCCTGGCGGTTCAAACCGTTGCCGGCAGGGGCGATGCGGGACGCCGCGCCGGAGGCGTTTTGACCCGCACGACGAAGGACACCCCGGCACTGGACTGCTACGACGGGCTGCGCAGGAACCGCAACGCGGTACTGGACATGGTGGACTCCTCGCTGCTGGTCCGGCACGGTCTGGTCGACCCGGACGCGCTGCGTGCGGTCGCCGCAGCCCCGGCAGTGGGCGGCGCTGGAGTACTCGCTGTCCTGCGCCTGCCGGCGTCCGACGACCCCGACCACGACCTCAGGAGCACCGGCATGATTCCGCGACTACACCCGAAGGTCGTCACGACCGCGACCGACACCGGCATGGTGCTGCTCGACCAGGAGGCCGGGCGGTACTTCGAACTCAACGCAGGCAGGCAGCCGTCACGGCCGTAGCGCCGCCGGCGTGGTGGCGACGTGGTGGCGACGTCCCCCGGTGCGCAACCGTTCGGAGCGCACGCCTGGGTCCAGGTCGGCGACCACTCCCTCGACGAGCCGCATCCCGACGACTACTACCGACCGACGCTCGTGGTGGCACCGGTGCATTCCCACGCTGACCGCACGTCATCCGCCCGCTGACCCGCAGCACCGGAGCGGGCCACCGTGGGCGTCGAGCACCCGGACAACCGGACACGACGGTCAAGGCACCCTTCGGGTGATGGACCAGTTCACCACGTAGGAGTTCGTCCTCTTCCCGTTGTCGCCCATGTGGACGATCTTCCAGGTGCTGGACTCGTTGCGTTCGATGCTGTTGTCGTTCGGGTCGTTGGCGTCGCAGACAGCCCACACCTCGAAGGTGTGGTTGCCGTTGGTGTACCCGACCTGGAAGCTGACACCGTAGTAGCTGCTGTCGTGGCCGGCCACGAAGTTGGCCGTTTGTCCGGCCTTGAGCACGCTCGGGGGTTCCGAATTGGTGTTCCAGTAGCCGTATGCGACGTACTTCCGGTAGAGGGCGAAGTCGATGCTGGTGTTGTTCTCGATGATCCCCCTCACGGTGCGCCAGGTGCGAGGCTCGGACGTGCCGGGCTCGTTCTTCGTGGCGGCCGAGACGACGCCGACAGGCACCAGAAGAGCGGATGCCGCCATTGCGGCCATGACGAGGGAGCACAATCGCCTGACGAGGGATCCGTGACGGCTCATGGCTGTTCGTCCTTCCCTGTACCGCAGAGAGGACTACCCGACGCTGTCGACGTCGCGGCTCAACCCTGCAGTCCAAGTACAACCACACAGCCCCCATACCGCACCTTTTACTACCGTCTTCGCACGGTCACCCGATAACAGGTTCAAGCGACTCGGGTCCATGACCGTCTGCGACAATGCGGGTCGCACGGCAACACGCGGGTGGCGCGCTGAGTTGTGTTGCGGGTCGAGAACAGTTCCCACTGCACGCACCGGCCATGAAGGCGCTCTCGCGTCACTTGGCGCTCACTTGGACGTAGCTCACCAGCCGCTCCGCCAGTTCGGCCGGGTGGCTGGTCGGGACGCAGTGCGCACCGTCGATCTCGTCCGGTTCCAGGCCGAGCCGCTCGCGTGCCACGCGGCGTTGGAAGTCCGGCGGGAAGAACCGGTCGTCGCGGCACAGCAGCACGCGGGTCGGCACGTCCGGCAGCGCGTCGAGCGGCCACGGTTCGGAGGACTCGGCGCTGACCTGCGGACGGCCGTGGGCGAGCGCGCGGGCCGCCACGTCGGCGGCGACGCCGTTGTAGAACGTCTCGGCGTCGCTGAGGCCCTCCGGCCCCTCGAAGCCGGTGTTCGTCCACCAGTCGCCCGGCTTCTCCCCCGGTGCCGGGATCATCCCGGCGAGAAACACGAGCAGCCGCGCCGGGAGCTGCGCGCACACCAACGGTGCGGTGAAGCCGCCGTAGGAGTGGCCGACGACGACCAGGTCCCGGCGGTCGCCGACGGCGTCGACCACGGTCCGGGTGAACTCGGCGAATCCGGCCGCCGGGTCGTCGATCGGCAGGTCGGGCGCGACCACGTCGTGCCCCGCCAGGCGCAGTTCCGGTTCGAGGAGCTCGAAGTCCCGGTGGCTGCCGCCACCGCCGTGGACCAGGACGAAGGTACTCATGCGGGACAGCGTGCCAGAGGGGTACGACATCGATCTTCCGCCGGGGCGACCGACCAGCCCCATCGCGCCACAGGTGTCGGGCGCGACGCAGCGGGGTATGACAAGCGTGATCGTGCCTTGCGAGCACGGTGTCGTGCCGGGGTGCCGGTGCGGCGACTTTCTGGGAGACAACGGGAGCGGTCATGCCCTGGGTCAGTCGTCATCGTCGTCGGGTTCCGCACAGCTGGTTCCGCACCACCACCGTACAGGCCCACCACCGCCGGTCGCCTGCCACCATCCCGACCTTGATCGCCGTCGTGCTGGCCGTGGTCCTGTTGCTCGTGCTGATCTTCTAGCCGCTGCCCCCCACTCGTTGCTCTGGCACACCGACTTGCAGTGCGCGGCTGCGATTCCAGGACCGCCACACCACGGTGTGCGAGTTCTTGGCGGAGTCCCCGGCTGAGCCTGCGATGGTGCCGGCGGAATTGATCAGGTGGGCTTCGCTGTCTTTGCTGCCGGGCAGGTTGGCGAGCGCGGTGATGGTCCCGTCGGGGCTCCACTTCACCGCGTTCGTCTCGACGTAGTTCATCTGCTCGGTCCGTGAGGTGAACCCGACGACGGTGCCTCCCGCGTTCATCTCCCTGGCCGAGCTGTTGTTGTGGGTGGGCAGGCTCGGCAGGGTGGTCGGGGTGCCGTCGAGTGCCCAGCGCACGGCGGTGGTGGCCCAGGCGCTGATGTAGAAGGAGCCCACGACGAAGCCGCCGGGGCTGACGCTGATCACGTACGCGGTCTTGCCGAGGTCGGCGAGGGTGCCGTTCGGGTCCAGCCGGTAGCCGTGGCCGCTCGTACCCCATCCGCTGATGACACCTGCGTCGTTGCCAACCTCAGGAGTCGGGACGTACGGGCTGATGTCCTCGACGGTGCCGTCGGTGCTCCACTTCACGGCGCGCTGACTGCGGGTCTTGCTCATCGCGCTGACTGCGGGTCTTGCTCATCGAGTACCTGGGGGCCGGTGGACCCGCTCTGCCTCAACCCTGGCGGCAGATCGGGCCGTTCACCTTGTCCCTTCGCGCACCGCCCTTGACGAAACGCGCGGAACCGTCTGCGCGCGGTACTCACTCGGCGTCATGCCGCAGGCCCGGCGGAAGATCCGGCTGAAGTGCGCGGGATCGGCCAGTCCCCCACCCGGCGGCCACCCGGTGCACGGGGACCTCGGCGAATCGGGGGCCGGCGAGGTTGGTCGTGGGTGCGTTCTTGTGCAACTGCACGGAGTCGCCGCTGTCGGGGACGGTGATGGCTCGCGGCGGCACCGTTCGAGCCGTCGTCGGCGGATCCAGTCGGCCGGGCTCGTACCCGTCGATGGTCATCCGGAACGCCCTGCGGCGGCTCTGCGGGGTGAGGGCACGCTGCGCGTGGGCGGGGATGGCGAGCGTCGCGGCGAGCAGGTCGACGGTGACCGCCGTCGGCGTCGGGACGTCGACCGGCGTGAACTCGTCGGCGCGGCCGGTGAGGTCGACCAGCCACCGCGCGAACGCGGTGCCGATCCCGTCCCGGGCGCTGAACGGCACGGCAGTGAGGTCACCGACCAGGTTCGCGGGCACGGGCAGCCGCGATCGCGGCACCTGGACCAGAAGCACCGAACCGCCGTGGAGGCACCACCGCCTGGCCGACAGCGGACGTGAGGTGTCGTAGAGGGTGAACTCGCTGCCTTCCGGCACCGCTTCCCGGTCCGCCCGGCCGATGAGCGCGGCGCCGTCGAGCATGAGCTTGACCTGGTACGCCTCCGGGTCGGACCGGCGGATCAACCTGGTCGGCCTGCTGACCCGGACCGAGGGAACGTCAGCACCGTCCCTCTCCGCCGTCTGCGGCCGGTCGGCGCTGGGCAAGTGGGGGCAGGACACACCGGCACGACGACGGTGGAGGTCGCCGTGCCGGGCTGCGAGCGGGGGTCAGCGGGGAATGGCGGCCAGTGCCTCGACCTCGACGGTCAACGCCGGGGCGGCCAGGGCGGCGACGACGATCAGGGTCTGGGGCGGGTAGTCGCCGCCGGGGAACCAGCGGGCGAAGGTCTCCGTCATCGCGGTGCGGAAGCCGGGCAGGTGCTCGGTGCCCGACACCATGCTGAACAGCCTCACCAACTGCTCCGGCCCCGCGCCGGCCGCCTCCAGCAGGCGTTCGATGTTGGCGAACACGGCCCGCGCCTGGGACAGCGAGTCCTCGCCCGCCAGGCTGCCGTCGGGCAGCGTGCCGACCTGGCCGGCGAGCACCACCACGTCGTGGTCGGCCGACACGTGCGCCAGGTGGCTGTACGGCCCGGCGGGCGCGGCCACGGTCTCGGGATTCCAACGCCGGATCATGAGTCCTCCTCAGCTAGGTCGGGCTGGGCGGAACCCTACGTCGTCGCCTCCCGACCCGGCAGCACGACCGCCGAGAGGCGCACCACAAGCGCACGCCCCGTGTTCCTTGATCGATCAACGCCACCAGACGCCCGTAGTGCCTGCGGTGACGACGACGCCGCTGACGTTGGTCTCCTCGCCGTGGCGCGCGTCGGTGAGGTTCGCGCCGGACAGGTTCGCGCCGGTGAGGTCGGCACGATCGAGGTTCGCGCCGGACAGGTCCGCACCGGTGAGGTTCGCGGTGGTGAGGTTCGTGTCGAACAGGCTCGCCTGTGCGAGGTTCGCGTTGGTGAGGTTCGCCTGGGCGACGTGCGCGTCGTACAGGGTTGCGCTGGTGAGCTGCGCGCCACGGAGATCCGCAGCGAGGAGGATCGCGTGAGCGAGCTGAGTGCCTCGCAGGTCCACGTTGACGGCGTTCGCGCGGGACAGGTTTGCCTCGTTGAGCTTGGCGCCGACGAGCGTCGCGCCGGTGAGGTTCGCGCCGGGGAGGTCGGCATCGGTGAGGTCCGCGTTTATCAGGTTCGCCGTGGCCAGGTTCGCGCCGGTGAGGTCGGCGTGGACCAGGCAGGTGCGGCGCAGGTCGACGTGGGCGGTGTGGTCGTGGTCCGCGTTCCGGCGGCCGAGCACGGTCAGCGCCGCCTGCACGTCGACCGCCGGTTGCTGGTCCGGGCACCGTTCGGCGGTCCCGAGGTCGGTGATCTTGACCTGGGGGGCGGTGCTGCGGACGAACGCGGAGAGGACCTCGACGACGGTGGGGTGGTCCCGGGGCGAGTCGCGGGCCAGGCGCTCCAGGGCGTAGATCGCACCCAGGCGCGCTTGGAGGTGTTCGGGACCGACCCGGTCGAGCTGGTCGACCGCCCTGGTGAACCGGTCGGTGAGCTGGCCCTGTTCGGTCACCGCGTTCTGCGCGCGGGTGGCCTGCAACGACAGACCGGTGAACACCACGCCCGCGACGGCCGCCACTGCCGCGAGCAGCGATGCGACCGCCGTCCAGTTCCACGTCCGACCGGATGCCGGCCGGCTCGTCCGACGCCCGGCTTGCCTGCGCAGGCGTGTCGGCCGCACGGCCGGCATCGACGTGCGCCGTGGGGCCGGAGGGCGGGTACCGGATGGGCGGTAGCGGATCACCGGACAAGACTGACACGTTCGATGCCCGTCGATCATCCGTACAACGCAGGAGATCACCACCTGACCGCAGCCTGGCTCAGGTTGCGGTTCTCCGCTGACCGGCGCGACCGGAGAGGTATGTCAGGGCGGAGGCGACGCCGCGCGTCACCACCGACACGGACAGGTCGTGTGACGGGCGGAGGTGGCGGTGGTGGAGCGACAGCACCCCCTGGACCACGCCGTCGGCTCCGCGCAGCGGGTAGGAGGCCACGGCGCGCGAGCCTGCGTCGCGCAGCACTTGCAGGGCCGCCTGTCCGGCGAAGAGCGGATTGCGGGTGACGTCGTCGACCACGACCGGTGCGCCGGTGGCCAACGCCCGGCCGCAGGCGGTGGACGCGGAGGCGTCGACGGTGGCGAAGAAGCCCAGGAAGGCGGGGCTGAAACCGTGCTGGGCCTTGATGCGCAGCACGTCGCGGTCGAGCAGTTGCAGGTCGCAGGAATCGGCAACGGTCAGCGCCGCGGTCAGCACGGCCCGGGTGAGCGAGGACGGGTCGGCGAGGGCGAGGAACTCGCGGTCGAACAGCACCGCGACGTCGTTCCCGCCGCGCCGCCGCGCCCAGCGCAGCAGCGCCCGGCGGGTGGCGTGGACCTCGGCGTCGATCAGGTGTTGGTGCAGTTGTGCGGTGATCCGGTCACGCTTGCCCGCAGCGTGGCGGAGCCGAAGTGCGGAGTTGTCGCGCCCCGCGCTCGGGCGCGCGGGATCGGAAGCGGACACCGACCGTATGATCCGAGTCCGGACCCCCGGCGTCAATTCCGGCCGTCCGCTGGGACGATCGTGTGAGCGCCCGAGAACCGTGCTCGGAACGCCGGACCGGCTCGCTACCCTCGACGGGCACATTTTCCCTGCATGTTATTTCCCGAGGGTGGTATGGCGAACCGGAAGCGCACGAAAGCCGCGAAGCGTGCGAGGAAGACACCGCGTGAACCGGCGCAGGAGCGCAAGCCGCTGTGGAAGCGGTGGTGGCCGTGGGTTTCGGCGGCGGTCACGATCGCCCTCGTCCCGTTGCTGATCAATCTCGCTTCCGCGCACTACGGGGCGCAGCTCGCGTTGGACCAGGCCGGTGAGCAGGAGGCCAGTGCGCAGGCCGGTGCCGAGAAGGCGAAGGACGCCGAACTCGCCCGGAAGCCGGCTCTGCTGGCCCGCGTCCGGCCGGTGCACGAGAGGATCTGGGCGTGGACGTTCCCCGAGCCGGTCGACGAGTCGGTGCTGCGCGCCGGCAGTGTCGCCCAGACGCCGGAGGAGCGGTACCGGATCTTCAGCGAGCAGCACGGGGTGATGGGTTCCTGGAACGCCTACTACCTGGGCGACGTGGCGAAGAGGGCTGCGCGCCACCAGATCTCGCTGATCGGCAACCGCCGGGAGAACGTGCGGGTCCTCGACATCCGCGCGAACGTGCTGAAGCAGGGGCCACCGTTGGACGGTGCCCTGGTGACGCAGCCGCCGGAAGGTGAAGGCCCGGTGCGTGAAGTGCTGCTGGACCTCGACAGCGCCGACCGCCGCCTCCTGCTGCCCGACGAGAACGAGAACGAGGAAGCACTGCCGAAGCCCTACCTCGACGTCAAGTACGTGACGTTGGCCAAGAGCGAGGAGATCGTGCTGGACCTCAACGCGCTCACCCAACGGAACTACTACCAGTGGGAGCTGGTGGTCACCGTGGCCTACGAGGGCGTGAGCGAGGAACAGGTCCGCATCCGGTCCGACGGCACGGCCGACGGGCCGGCGTTCGAGGCGACGGCGTGGAGCGACCACTACCACAAGTCCGTGTTGAACGGCGAGACCTACACCTACCGGGGCGGGCGCTACTGGCTCAACGTGAGCAACGGCGGCGCGTTCGAGCGGACCGGCTGACGACGCCGTTCGCCTGGACGGCGGCATCACCTGCATGGTGCTCGAAGTCGGTGTCCCCACGGGACTTCGACGGCGGCAGCGGCCACCGGACGCCCCCTCCTGGTCAGCGACATCGCCGCCAGCCGCAGCCGCGCCGCTTGGCCGCTCGTCCGGCGCAGCAGCAGGGCGAGGTCGTCCGGGGCGAGGCGGAGGCCGTGGGCGCCGAGGAGGTCGGCGGCTTCCGCAGCGGTGAAGGCCAACTCGTCGGCGGTGATCTCGCGCAGGCCGCCGCGTTCGCGCAGCCGCTGCCGGGACAGCGGGAACGCCCCGTGGCCGGCGAGGACCAGCCGCACCGCCGCGTGCCGGACGACACCGGCCGGCACCCGTGCGGCGGGGTGCCCGGTCAGCTCGTGCGCGTTGTCCAGCACCAGGCAGACCGGGCAGGGCCTCGGACCGTGGTCGAGAGCACGGCGTCACGGATCGCCGAGCGCAGGTGTGCCGGGTGGCCGTGCCGCACGTCGAGCGTCACCCACGCGGCCTGCGGCACACCCCGGGTGTCGCCGGTCCGGTCGGCGTGCCGTCGTGCCCCACGTCGTCAGCAACGTCGTCTTGCCGGTGCCGGTCGGTGCGCGGATCACGACGACCGGTGCGGGCCTCGCGTCCGACAGGCAGCCGTCGAGGATGTCGAGCAGGCGGTGGCGCATCACCGGTCGACCGCCGGCCGGTTCGGTTGCGGGATGCCGTGGTGCGAGGTCTTCCAGGTCGGGCATGGGTCATCTCCTCGCTCCGGTGCCCGGTCCTCGGTCGTGGTGGGCACGGGTCTGCGGGCAGTGCGACCGGTGGCACCGGGCCGTGGAGCGGGCCGCCCGACCGGGAGGTCGTTTCCGCTGGGCCCGCTCGCCGGGCCCGGTGCCACCGGGCGGGGAGGGGGTCGGACCGCGAACCCCCGAGACTCCTCGCCCCGCGATGTCGAGCGTGCCGGGAAGGCGGTGCAGCGCACGACATCCGGCCCGGGTGAACCCGCGTGGCGGCTCTTCCGGCACGGGTCGCTGCGCGAGGTGGCCCGCGAGACCAGCGAACGGCTCACCCGCCTGTTCCTGCCCGGACCGGACGGCGGCCGGCGGCAGCGGGCTGCTGCGCGACGACCCGCACTGGCGCGACCTCGTGCTGTTCCACGAGTACTTCCACGGCGACGACGGGACCGGCCTGGGCGCGAGCCACCAGACCGGGTGGACCGGGACGGTCGCCCTGCTGCCGCTGCTGTTCCGGGGCACGCACCTGACGGGGGCGCGGCGGTGACCGGCTGGCCGGCCCAGCCGGTGATCCTGGAGGTGAACACGGCCACGTGGCTCGACGGCCTGTCCCGCGCGACCGGGCGTCCCGTGACCCTGGGTGACGTCCCCGACGACGCGTGGGACGCGCTGACCCGGCCGGGGGTCGACGCGGTGTGGCCGATGGGCGTGTGGGAGCGCAGCCCGGCGGGACTGGCGCTGGTCGACGCAGACCTGCGCGCGTCGTTCCGGGAAGCGTTGCCGGACCTGCGATCCGGTGACGTCATCGGCTCGCCGTACTGCGTGCGCAGGTACGTCGTGGACGCGGCGAGTTCCACGACCTCGACGCCGACCCGGCGGAGTGGCCGGCGGTCGGGGGCCGGGTCCTGGCCCGTGGTCGTGATCCGTACTTCCCGCCGTGGCCGGACGTGCTCCAACTGGACGCGTTCTCCCCGGCCACGCGCGCCGCGACGGTGCGCACGCTGAACACCATCGCCGAGCAGTGCGACGGCATCCGCTGTGACATGGCCATGTTGACCATCAACGAGGTGTTCTCCCGGACCTGGGGCGGGCGCGCACCGGACCGACGCCCGCAGACGACTTCTGGCCGACCGTCATCCCGGCCTTCCGGGCACGCCACGCGTCGACCGTGCTGATCGCCGAGGCGTACTGGGACATGGAATGGGTCCTGCAGCAGCAGGGTTTCGACTTCTGCTACGACAAGCGGCTCTACGACCGCGTCCTCGGCCTCGACCCGTCCGCCGTCCGCGACCACCTGACCGCCGACGTCGGGTACCAGTCACGCCTGCTGCGCTTCCTGGAGAACCACGACGAGCCGCGCGTGGCCCACCGGCTGCCCCGCGAGGCCGGCAAGGCGGCAGCGGTGGCGCTGGCGACCCTGCCCGGCGCGACCCTGTGGCAGGAGGGCCAGCTCGAGGGCCGCCGCACCCGACCACCGGTGTTCCTGCGCCGGGCACCGGACGAACCCCCGGACCAGGACCTCGCCGCGTGGTACGACCGCCTGCTCACGGCCGCCGGCGACGTCCGCACCGGCTCGTGGGACCTGGCCGCGACCTGCGGCTGGCCGGACAACGACACCCACCGCGACCTGCTGAGCGGGGACGAGTTCGACCGCGACGGCGGAGAACTCGCCGACCACGGTCTGTTCGTCTCGCTACCGCCGTGGCACCACCGCCTCTTCCACGTCGGCGAGCGGTGAAGGAGTGCAGGGCCACCTCCCGCCGGGGAGGTGGCCCTGCACCGGGTTCTCCGGGTCACCACATGATGAACCCGATCACGCACATGAACGCGCGGGACGTCACCGATCCCCGCCACCTCGTCGAACTGGCGGTGCTGACCGGCCACACCGCGCGCGACTACGTGGCGGTCCTGCGCGGCTCGACCCTCGCCACCGCCGGCGAGGACCGCACCATCCGCCTGTAGGACACCGACCGCGCGGCGGAATGGTGTGCGCCAACGTTCCGCCGCCGGACCGGGACAGGTGGCAGGAACACATCGGCGACCTGCCGTTCCGCTCCCCGTGCTGAGTGGTCAGCCGGGCGGCATCGGGCGACTGCCGAAGACGAAAATCGCGGCTTCTACCCGGTCACGGTGTCCGTGAGGGGCCGGTCGGACGGGATCAGGGGAAAACCCCGATGGCAGGGTGTCGGATTGCAGGCATCCTGGAGGCGTCAAGGGACATCCGCAGTTCGAGGAGAGTCATGAGCGAGTTCAAGCCCGAGTCCTCCCGTTCCGCCATCGATGCCGTGGTCGACGGCGTGCGCGGACTGGTCAACGAGGGCATCAACCGCCGTGTGGTCGTGCGCGACAGCAAGAACGACGTGGTGCTGGAGGTGCCGGTGGCCCTCGGTGTCGTGGCGGCGCTGGCCGCGCCGGTGGCCACCACGATCGGTGCCGGTGTCGCGCTGGCCAACAAGTGCGGGATCAAGCTGGAGAACCGCCAGCAGCCCGGTAACCGACCCGCGACGACGGTCGACACCGAGCAGGTGTAGTCGGCGGTGGTGCCAACGCGTGCCGATCGGCGACTTGCCGATGGGGCCGCGCTCGGGGGCGCACCACAGCACGCAGCCGGCACGGCTCCGGCGGAGTTCCTGAGGACGCGGTGACCCTGGGGTCGGCGGCCTCCGCACGGAGGCCGCCGACCCCGCAGTGCCACTGCTGCCGGGATCTTCGGAGAAGTCGTTCGTCGGTGTACCGGCAATCGCCGCTCACGCAGTGGCCGTCCTGGCTCGCTGTCAACCCCGGTGGCGCTGGTCTGCCCGATGAGGCAGGAAGCGCCCGGAAGTCTGGCTCGCGGTGAACGACCTGCCGTAGTTTCGCCGGGTCTTCCTGTTCCGGGAGTTGTGCAGCCGAGTGCTCAGGGGCGATCCGCGACCGAAGGGGTTGTTCTGGTGGACGTGCAGCGCCTGCTGTGGGACCTGGCGGACAAGTACGCGCCGGCCGCACGGGCGTCCTACCGCAGGCCCGAGCGGTTCGACCACGCCGGTGGCCTTGTCGTGGCCGAGGGCCGGGTCAAGTGGGAGACCCCGTGGTGCACCGAGGGAGGGTTCAGCCACGCGTTGCCCGCAGGCTCTCATCCGGTGTACGCGGGCAGCTTTGTCGGCACCCCGGACGACCGGGACCCCGACGGGATCCGGCACGTCGTCGGCATGATCGTCATCCCGCTGGTGGAGCCGGCTCGGATCGCCGCAGCGAAGTGGGACGACGACGGCTACGACGACATCCACCTGATCGAGGGTTACGCCGTCCTGTGGGGTGGAGAAGCGAGACGCACGGCACTCCCGTTCAGCGACGAGCGGTCCACGTTCTTCGCCGGGGTGCGTGAGCGGAGCACGCCGGGCCCGGTCGGCGACTGGGTGGAAGCGGTGCTGGACCGGGAAACCGGCGCGAACGCCTTCGTCTTCCCCGTGGACGCCGAGAACGTCGACGGCTTCGAGATCGTCGACGACGGGGGAACTTTGCTCTGCCTGGTGCTCACGGCCTACTCCTAACGGGTTTGCCGACGCGCGACCGGGCAGGAAGCATGGGTCCACATGGACGCCTCCTACCACCTCCAGCCCGGTCCGCCCCCGGTTGACGACTTCCTCCGGTTGCGCCGTGAGGCCGGGTTGACCGAGCCCACCAGAGAGCGCGCGAAACTCGGGATCCACGGTGCGTGGACGGCCGTGCACGTCATCCACCACGCCACCGGTGAGACGGTCGGCATGGGTCGGGTCATCAGTGACGGCGGTACTTACTTCCACATCGTCGACATGGCCGTCCTCCCCGGCCACCAGCGCCGAGGGATCGGGGACGCCGTCCTCGACGCCCTGCTCGCCGCCATCGATGCGGCGGCGGGCGCAGGGGCCTACGTGAGCCTGCTCGGCGACCCGCCCGGTTGGCGTCTCTACGAGCGCCACGGATTCATCGAGACCGCGCCGGACACCGTCGGTATGCGACGCACCTACGACCGCTCGGACGGTTCCGCACCGCGCACAGACGCATCGGGCTGACCCGCGACCGCACAGCAGCAGGTGGTGCCGATCTTGCACGGCACCACTCCGCCGGTTCTCGTCCGTCGATCAGGTCGGGTCCGGAGGCGACAAGCCTCTCCGGAGCGCTTCCGGAGCGCCTCCCACCAGCGACAGCGCCAGTTCCAGGTTCGCCGAGCCGGGAGGGTCCTTCAGGCCCCACCGGAGGAGGGCGCGTGCGTGCCGCGACCGGTAGAACCGGGCTGTGGTCGCAGGGCCTCGCGCGGGTCGTCGAGAGACCCGACGAGTTCGACGTAGGCGGGTGCCGACGTGACCCGGACCCTGCCGTCCCGGGCGAGCCCGAGGACGTCGCACCGCAGCCGGCTGCCCACCGGCGGCCAGTCGGCTGTCGCCGCCCGGGCGTCGGCGATGTCGGCGCTGTCCACGAAGCCCGGCGTTCCGCCGTCCGTCCGCACCAGCAGGCCGAAGTGCCGGTGCCCCGTGACGAGGCACTCCACCCGGTCGTACTTGGTCAACTCCTCCCCTCCCGGCATGTCCGCTCACGCGGGCTCGTCGGGGTGCAGGCCGGGTTCGTGGGTGATGTTCGAGGCGATGGGTGTCGGGCTGAGCGACGTGTCGTCCTCGCCCTCTTCGAGCAGGGTGTTCGCGGCGCCGACGATGCGGCCGTCCGGTTCGCCGACGACGTCCAGGTCGCGGTCGGCGTAGTCGAGGCGGGCCAGCACGCTGCGCATCGCCTCCAGGCGCGCGCGGCGCTTGTCGTTGCTCTTGACCACCGTCCACGGGGCCTCGGCGGTGTCGGTGGCCCGGAACATCGCCACTTTGGCCTGGGTGTAGTCGTCCCAGCGGTCCAGTGAGGCCAGGTCGTTGGCGCTGAGCTTCCAGCGCCGCACCGGGTCGACCTGGCGGATGATGAAGCGGGTGCGCTGCTCGGCCCGTGACACCGAGAACCACAGCTTCACCAGCACGACGCCGTCGTCGACCAGCATCCGCTCGAACTCCGGTGCCTGGCGAAGGAAGCGCTCGTACTGCTGGTCGTCGCAGTAGCCCATGACCCGCTCCACCCCGGCGCGGTTGTACCAGGAGCGGTCGAACAGCACCATCTCCCCCGCAGTGGGCAGGTTTTCCACGTAGCGCTGGAAGTACCACTGCCCCCGTTCGCGCTCGGTCGGGGTGCCCAGCGCGACCACCCGGGCACCGCGCGGGTCGAGGTTCTCGGTGAAGCGCCGGATCGTCCCGCCCTTGCCCGCCGCGTCCCGGCCCTCGAACACGATGACCACCCGCAGGCCGGTGTCCTGCACCCAGTACTGGAGCTTGAGCATCTCGATGTGCAGCAACCGCTTCGCCCGCGCGTACTCCACCCGGCCCAGCCGCTCGGTGAACGGGTAGTTCTCCCGCCACGTGTCGACCTCGGTCCCGTCCGGGTGCAGCAGCACCGGCTCCTCCCCGTCGGAGAAGCGGACTTTGATGTCTCCGGACAGCTCGGGGAACACCTCGGCTGCGGAGAGGAGGTCGGGCTCGGCCGTCATGACCTGCAAGTACCCCTGTCCGATCCGGGAGTAAACCGACATTTCACCGGAGACGTGAGCGTCTTTCCCGCACGTCGAGCCGGCAGGCCCGGTCCGGTGGTCATGAGCGGGCGCTTGGGCGCTCGGCGACTTCGAAGGTGCTCAGGACGACCTTGTGCTCGGTGGGCCAGGTCCAGGTCGGGAGCCAGAACCTGTCCTCGCCCGTCTCCTCCACGCGCTCGCTGCGCACTATGCTGCGGGACGGTCCGACCAGGACGCTGTCGATGAGCCGGAGCCGGTCCGCCGGGTGGTAGAAGATGAAGTCGATCCGGTCCCGCTCGTCGGCCGTCGGCGCCCAGGTGAGGTTCTTGACCTCGGCACCGGGGTTGTCGCTCGGCCAGGTGAAGCCGGGCGTGCGGACCGGGTCCGGGTTGATCTCCCGGTAGCTGTCGAGGAAGCCGGCGTCCTCGATCGCCTTGGTCGTCGACCAGGGGAGCTCGGCCCCGTTGTGGTCGAAGAGGTCCCGGGTGCGGTGGTCCCAGTCCAGGTGCGAGGGCTCGTTGAAGTCACCGGCCAGGATCGTCAACCGCCCCTTCGACCGCTCCCCCTCGGCGTCGGCGAGCACGGTCTCGGTCACTTCCGTGCGACGCGAGGCCCTGTTGAGCCGCAGGATCAGATCGGCGTCGGTGATCGGACCGGTCGGGATCTTCTTCCAGCCGAGGTCGTGGGTCTCGTGCGGTGGTGGCGTGCCGCCGCCGTAGCCGCGCGGCAGGTAGGTCACGTAGTAGCGGTACTCCAGGTGTCCGGAGTAGGCCGCGATCTCGATGCCGTCGGCCGAGATGACCGCCTTCGACCAGGATTCGAACGTGGTGTGCTCGATGATCGGGCTTTTCGAGATCACCGTTGAATCGTTCGGGTTCCCGTCGTCCACGTAGGCCAGCCCGCGCTCGCGGAGATCGTCCAGGAGGTTCCGCACCCGGTCGGCGTCCGTCTCGCTGAGCATGACGACGTCCGGACTGGTGGCGGCGATGGTGTCGGCGATGCCCTCCCGGCCGCCCTCGACCTCGGTGCCGCCGAGCCAGATGTTGAACTGCATGACGGTGAGCGTCCGGTGTGGCTCACGTTGCTCGACCACGATCGACCTCCGGTTCCTGTCCTGTGGTGAGCGGTGCACCAGGCTGGTGCGCCGCTCACGCCCGAACGTTCATGGGCTGCCCCGGTTCCCGCACCGCCATGTCCCTCGACACGAAGCACCACTCGGACGAGACCGTCGCGCACGCCGTGCCGATGGCCGCGCCGCCGACGCCCAATACGCACGTGATTTCATCCGCTGACCGGATCTCGCAGGCCGCTTCGCCGAACGTTTGCATATCTGCACACCCTCGGATCGATTCTCCGCCTATCAAGTCGGGTTCAGCCGGTTGTCGGATTGCCCGCACCGGAGCCGGCTGCGACCTTGATGGCAGGGGAGATTTTTCGGCTTCATTCTTTGCCAGGGGGAAATGTGAGAAGAAATTTCGTCGTTCCATTAGCGCTGACCGTCGTCGCGGGCATGGCACTGGGTGCCTCACCCGCGTTGGCGAACCCGGACCAACTCGCCGCAGCCGACCGCGCCCAACTGGTGTCGCTCGCGCAGCGCTACCTGCAGGAGCGTGCCGACCGGCTGACCACCGACGACGTGACGGCGAATCACCTGACCTCGGTCCCCGTCGGTGCTGCGGTCCAGGGCGATCTGGCGGCGGACCTCGCGGCCATCGACGCCAGGCGGGACGTGCTGCGCAAGGTCAACGGAGGGCACGCGCGCACCGAAGTGGCGGTCCTCGACACCGTGTTCACCCCTCGGGGCAGCAGCGTCGAGCTGGCATTCACCGAGCACACGAAGCTCTACTTCGCCCGCGTCCGTCCCGATGCGCCGAAGTTCGAGGAGTACGGGCTGGCCCGGCACCTCACGTTCACGAACACCGCAGCCGGGTGGGAGCTGACCGGTGACGTCGTCGAGCGCGGGCCGGGCGACCTCGCGCCGGACACCGACCCCTCGGCGCCCGTCACCACCAAGGGCTCCGCCCCGACGCGGTCCCCGTCGGCGGTGAGCCGTCCGACCGATGCCCAACTGCGCGCTGCCGCGCCCGGACCGCACGTCAAGGCGGGTCTCGCCGGCGAGGACGTCTCCGCCCAGTACGACTACACGGCGATGCTGAACTACGCGAACCGCTACTGGGGCCCCGCCGAGTCGAACTACAACGGCTCCTACCGGACCTACGGCGGCGTCGGCGGCGACTGCACCAACTTCATCTCCCAGATCGTCGGGTCCGGGGGGTGGACGACCGTGGGATCATGGCCCGGTGACAGCCGGTCGGACAACTCGAAGTGGTTCTACGGCGACTTCACCTGGACCACGAGCTACTCCTGGCCGGCTGCGGAGAACTGGTACTGGTTCGCCGGCCACGAGTCCCGGCGCACGAGCTACGTCGACAACGTGTGGAAGATGCTGGTGACCGATGTGCTCCAGGTCGACTTCGACCGTGACGACAACATCAGCCACTCGCTGTTCGTCACCGGCAGGTCCGGCTCCGACGAGTTCGCGGACGAGCTGTTCATGACCTACCACAGCAACAACACGCACAACAAGCCGCTCAGCAGCTTCATCGCTTCGGCACCCGACGCCTGGTACTACGCCCACCGCACCTGAGGTACCGCACCGTGCGCCTGCCACCCACTCCCAACCGGCGAGGGCTGTTCGCGGCCCTCGCCGGTCTCGCCCTGCTCGCCGCGTGCAGCAGCACTCCGGAAACCGGCGCGGACACCCCGCGTTCCGCAGTCGACACCTACGTCCAAGCGCTCAACGCCCGCGACGCCACCGCGATGAACCAGCTCGCACCGCCGGGCAACGACGCCGCCGACGACGTCCGCCGACGAATCGAGGCCAACGGTGGCCGGGGCATCCGACTCACGGACGCCGACATCAAGTCCGACCTCTCCCCCGACGTCGCGGCAGCCCGACTCACCGGCACCGGCTCGCACGGCGACTACACCGAACAGCTCACCCTCACCCGCAAGGACGAGAAGTGGTACGTCGTGCTCGGTCAGGCCGACCCCGATCCGGCGAAGCGACCCGCGACGACGGACCGAACCCCGTGACGTGACCTTGCTGCCGTCGGATCAGCCGTTGAACGTGGTGGAGGAGTTCGACGGTGTCCTGGGTGCGAGTCCCACACTGCCCAAGAACCCATACCAGCGGTCATGCGCCAGGGGTGCGATCTCGCTGTAGCCCGGACCTGCGACGTAGTCGAGGAAGAACCTCGTGGGGTCCGGGGCGAGGGTTGCGAACTGTTCGCTCATCCACCACTCGGTACCGGTGTCGGGGAACCACCACACCGCACCGGTTGCCCGGTTGGGCATGAGCGGGTCGGTCTCGATCCGGCCGAAGCTGAGCCACTCGTCGCTGCCGCCTTCGACTTCCTGGCACAGGTACTGGTGGCCGTCCAGGTCGTCGGCTTTGAACAGCACGACGGAACCGCAACGGAGCCCGTTGGCTTCGGTGTGGAGGTCGGCCGGCGCAGGCTCCAGCCCGCTCACCGTGCTCGCCTCCGCACCGCCGGGCAAGTTGGCGAACACGACGGCGTCCGGGGTCGATTCGAGGGCGGAACGCAGTAGTTCGACCGTGGTGCCCAGTTCGCTGGAGGTCACTCGATCACCGTAGCCCTCGGACCGTGGACGGTCCGAGGGCTACGGTGCCCTCCCCTCAGGCCGATGACATGGTGGTTGACGGCCCAGGTCGGGTTGTCAGCAGCCTCCTCGCCGAAGCGAGCTGATGACGTTCTGCATCCCGTACTGGGAGGTGTTGCCCCGCCAGTTGCCCACCGGCCACGGTTGCCCCGAGACCCTGGCGTAGTTGATGTCACGGAAGACGCACCAGGTCTCGCCCGTCCGGTTCCACGCCGACCACACGTGGTCGTGCAGGGGTTCGAACTTGCGCAGATCGGGCGCACCCTTCTGGAAACGTGCCATCTTGCCATTCCCGTCGGTGTCGTACCAGATGCAGAACCACTCGTCCGGACAGTCCCACCACGCCTGGGTTCCGACGTCCTGTCCCGTACTTTCCGCCATTGTGGCCGTGGTTGCCGATGCCGGGCTCGTGCCGGCCGTCACGCCGCCGAGCGCCAACACGGAAAGGATGATCACAGCAATGCGTTTCACGGTTTCTCCTCGTGGAAGGTTCCGACCGGACAACCGTATGAGGCGTCCCGACACTGCGGAAGAGCGTCACCGAGAATTGATTTGACCATAGCCAAATCGGGACGTATCCGCAGGTCAGAGGATTTGGCTTGCGGTGCTGCGACGTTACGGCCGGGCCGAGCCGGTGCAGAACCAGTGCGCGGCGGGAAGTGCCGAACTGTCCTGGCTGCTGTCACCGGCACGGATGTCGCCGATGCGGTTCTTCGCCGCATCGTGGAAATGGGCGGTGATCGGAAGGTTGTTGTCGTAGGAGAAGACTGCGTCCTGCAGGTGGTAGTCCGCGAGGCGCCAACACGCGTTCTGCCGCTGAGTCCGGAAGTTCATGTCGTCGAAACCGGTGTTCCGGTACAGGCACAGCCACGTGGCCTCGCACGGCTCGGCGATGGTGGCAGGCGCCAATCGTCCCGACCTCGGCCACAGCGCGGTCACCAGCAGCACTCCGGTCGCGGTCGCCGCGACCACGGCCAGCACCCACCCTCCGCGCCGACCTGTCCTCGGTGATGCCGGAGGGTGCTCGACGGACGCGGCCGGGACTGCGACTGCCGCCTCATCCCACCACCGCCGCCACTGGGTGCGAGCGTGGTGCTCGTCCTGTCCGAGCACGCCGACCGCCAGCGACCTGACGAACTCCCAGGTGGTGTCCCAGGACGGCAGTTGCGCACCGCGCGCCGCCGCCGACAACGCCGATTTCGACGCCAGCGCACCGTAGTCCTTGCGCATGATGTCGTAGGAGGGATCCCCCGCGCGCTGCTTGAGTTCCCAGAGCCGCCGGGCGAAGGCCGCCGCCGGGTGGTCGCCCTCCGGGGCCTTGGCCACCCGCCCCCTGCGCCCGGTCCCGGCCGTCCCGCTACTCATCGCCGTCCCCGTCGACCAGGACCGCGTGCCGACCTGTATCCGCCGCCATACCGACACCCCCGAGGGCAGAAACGTGCGATGCGCCGATGAGTCTCGGTTCTACCGACCGGCGCGAGCGGGCTCTGCGTCATTTGACGCATTCATCGTCCGTTCAGCCGGAAGAGGGGATCGGGTGCGCCTCAGCGCGGGTCGGAGATCTCCGGCGGCACGGTGCACTCCACGCCGACGCTGACCATGCGGTCGGTGATCAGGGTTCCGTCCACCGTCGGGGTCACCCACTCGGGATCGCGCCCGGCGGCGATATCGTCGGCGTAGCCGGCCCGCGCGTCGAGGAGGGTGCGCCAGTCGGCGAGCCACAGGGCCGTGGGGCGGTCACCCGCGATGCGGTCTTCCCCCACCGCCCGCACGGCGTCGATCATCGCAACGACGGCGGCGTCGCGGGCCCTGATCGTCTGCACGGGATCGCCGGCCACCGCACGCACTTCCCGGGTCATGGCCGCGCAGGCACCCTCCACCGCATCCACGACCGAACACGCCGAGTGCGCCGAACCCCAGCACAGCGGCCACGATCACCACCGTCCTCATCCGACCTCCACGGTGATCGTGACTCGCCCCGGCCAGGGTATCGCGCGTAGGATGGGATCTTCGACATGTTGTCCATGACCGCTCGCCCGACGTGGAGGTCATCGTCATACCGACCTCTGCCGGTCCCGGACCGGGTGGGTCCGCTGCCGGCCGTGTCCTGCCGGGCTGGCCGCCCGTTGCACAGGTGCGCGAATACCTGATCAAGCAGGTGAACCACGCCTTGCGTCGCCCGGGTATGTATGGCGGTGAGACGGCGATCCGGCTCTACCTCGATGCGGCGGCGTTCGCGTACGCCTCCGAGCAGGCAGTGCACCAGGCGCTGGAAGAATTGCGGACCCGCCGAGCACTCTCCGCTGCCGGCGTGAGCGGGGCCTTTGCGGATCTCTGGGGTGATGCGCACGAGGGTGCCGTAGCTTCGGTCTACGCCGAGATCGCGCACTGTCGAGGATGGCTGCAACTCGACCGGACCTTCACCCCTGCCGAGCACGACGAACTTCGCCGAGGCGCCGAAACCTGGTGCCGCGAGGATCGGCTGCTCAGCGACATCCTCACGGCGTTCGGCCCACCTTCGGTCCTTTTTGGAGGGAGCAACCCACGCTATCCCAAGACGCTGGCCTACTCGACCGGACGACGTGACGACCCGCTGCTCTGCTTCCACCTCTGGAACAGCGTCTCCCCGATGTCGAACTCATCTTCCGCTGTCCACGCCGAACCCGTCCTGTGGGCCTTCCGAGAGGGCGGCACGCAGTTTCCGGACGGCTTCACCTTCACGCCGGAGGGTTCCGCCCGCCGCTTGCAACGGCCCGACCGCACCGGGGATGGGAGCCCTCCACCCGACGCCGGCGAACGGGACGGGACGAAGGGGACGTGATCATGGCATCGGGTGGAGCCGACCGATCGGTCGTGAACGTCTCAACGAGATCCTCCCGTCCCGGGTAGGCCGAGGACGACGTGGTGTGGTCGGGCAGGGCGATCCACGCGGTGTCGCGGGTGTGCTCCCCCTGTGCCCGAGCCCTGTGCCCGAGCCCTGTGCCCGAGCCCTGTGCCCGAGCAGGGCCTCGGCGACCACCCGGTACAGGTCGACCAGCGTGCCCGCCGGGTCGCCGGAACGGCCGCGCAGATCCACCCGCCCGGCAGGACCCGTCCCCGGGCGCAGACCCGGACACACCGGTTCCCGACCGCCTGTCACATTCTTCGTCCTCGTGACGACCAAGGGGGTGCACACCTCACAGGCAGAAGGGCCGGGCGGCGATGACCAAGACCAGTGGCGACGTGCGAGCGGTGGACGGCGTCGTGCCGACGGTGGCCGACGTCGACCGGATCGCCGCGCTCGCCGATCCCGTCGTCCGCAACCTCATGATCACCCACTGCTACCACGAGCTGTCCCGGGCGGTGGCGCAGCGGACCGGGGGCAGCGCGAACTGGTGCTCGTTCGCGGTGTGGGCGTCCAAGCAGGTCGGCCAGACCATCCGACAGGAGGACCCCGCGCGGCAGGTGGAGCGGGTGCTGGCGTCCTCGCCGGAGACGGCCGCCGCCGTAGACCTGCTGACGCGCAGCCTGCGGCGGGCGGTCCCCCGCGCGGCACTCGACCGCGTGGAGCAGGTGACGCGCCAGGCCGTCGTGGCGACCGCGCGGCTCGACGCCGCCGCCGAGGCGTCCGCCCGGGGCAACCTCAAGGTGTTCGAGGAGATCGCCCGCGAGTTCGCCCGCTTCCTGGTCGAGGTCGTGGACGGCGGCGGTCCGGTCGCGGAGTTCTGCGCCGCGCTGAGCCCCGGTGAGCCGCCCGAGGGGCAGCGCTACCTGCGGCAGGCGTTCACCCACTACCACCAGGCGTCGTCCGCGACCGACCCGAAGCAGCGGGCCGAACTGCTGCTGCTGGCCAACGTCGAGATCGGCCTGCACGAGCAGACCCGCCTCCAACCCGAGATCACCGCCGCGCTGGAAGCGCCGCTGGTCGACCCGCGCGAACTGGAACGCCGCCTGCTGGACCTGCTGCTGCCCGGCAACCGCGTGGTGAAGTGGCTGCGGCGGGTGCTGCTGACCGTGCTGGGCCGCCGCGCGCCCGTCCGGGCGGCGAGCGAGCAACTGGCCGTCCACGTCCGCGCGCTGGCCCGCCGGGTGATCACCGAGCACCTGATGACGCTGGCGCTGCCCGGCGGCGAGCTGCTGGACCTGAGCGAGGACCTGGTGGCCGAGTTCCCGCCGCTGCTCGCCCGGCTCTCGCACCCCGACCTGCTCGCGCTGCTCCCGACCGTCGACCCGACCCCGGACAGCGTCCTGGGCACGGCCGCGCGGGACTGGTCCGACCTGCCCGACCGGATGCACTACATCGCCGACATGTTCCGGTGCCACGCCTACCGAAGCGACCTGCTCAGCGCGCCGTTCACCCCCGAACAGGTCGCGGAACTCACCTGCGGGCGTCGGCCCACCGGTCGTCTCTGACCGCCGCGCCGCTACCGGGGTTTCGCGCCCAACGCCGCGAACGCCTCGTCGACCAGCGTGCGCAGGTCGTCGGCTCCGCCGTGGTCGACCCACGTGGTCAGGGCGGTGATCAGCGCGGCGGTCGCGGCGGCGGCGATCACGCGCAGGCGCAGGTCGACCGGGGTCCCGGCGCGTTCGGCGAGCGCTCGGGCCAGCAGGGACTCCGTGGTGGCCGCGTTGCGCCACTGCCGCGCCCGCAGTGCGGGGTGGGTGACGACGAGCCGGGTCCGGGCGTAGACGGCGTCCCGGTCGGCGGCCAGCACGGTGTCCAGGCCGGTGCGCACCGCGCGGTGCAGCGCCGTCATCGGCGGTTCGGCGGCGGGGCGGGCACGGACCGACTCGGCGATCAGCGGGTCGTAGTCGTCGTCCTCGACCACGGCTTCCTTGGTGGGGAAGTAGCGGAAGAACGTCATGTGCGACACGCCGGCGGCGGCGGCGATCTGCTCCACGGTGGTCTCGTCGTAGCCGCCGTCCAGGAACAGCCGCAGGGCGTGCTCCCGGATGGCGCGGCGGGTGCGGGCCTTGCGCTCCTCGCGCAGCCCGCCCGCCGGCCGGCTCTCGTCAACGCTCACCGGTCAAGCATGACCTCCAGGTCGCGGCGCAGGGCACCCGGCTCGCCGCGCCACGCCAGGTGGCCGTCGGGGCGGACCAGCAGCGCGCCCCCGGTGCGGTGCACCTCGCGGACGTCGCCCAGCAGGTCACGCGCCACCGCCGCGCACGGGTGGCCGGGCGGCGCGACCAGCGTCCACCGGAACTCGCCGTGCCCGGCGAACTCCGCCACCCGGTCGCCGACGCGGGGGCGGCGCCCGAACCGGGAGCGGGCGTAGCCGATCTCGAGCTGGGACGCCCGTTCCCAGATCCGGCGCTGCACGGGCGCCAGGCCCAGGAGCGGGAACAGCACCCGGTCGCGCACCACGCGCGCGAGGGCGGACTCCCCCAGCACCAGGCCGGTCAGGCCGCTGGTGGAGGCCAGCACGTCGACCGCCACCGGCCGGCGCTCGACCTCGTAGCCGTCCAGGAGCCGGTCGCCCGCGCGTCCCGACTCCACCAGGGCCAGCCGCCACGCCAGGTTCTCCGCGTCACCCAGACCGGTGTTCATGCCCTGCCCGCCGAACGGGCTGTGGACGTGTGCGGCGTCCCCCGCCAGGAGCACCCGGCCCCGGCGGTAGGTCTCCGCGAGGCGTCGGTGGATGCGGAACACCGACGTCCACACCCACCGGTCGGCCGCGTCGACGTGGATGCCGGCGTGCCGTCGCGCCGCGTCCGCCAGGTACTGGGGAACGCCCTCGACCGTGACGCCCGACGCGGGGGCCATGAACCGCCAGACGCCGCCCGGCAGCGGGAACGCCGAGAACATCTCCGCACGGCGCACCCACACGCCGACCGCGTCGCGGGGCAGCGGCAGCTCGACCCGGACGTCACCCAGCACGAAGCCCTCGACCAGCGGCACGCCGGGGAACCCGATGCCGGCCGCCGCGCGGACGGAGCTGTGCGCGCCGTCGCACCCGACGACCCACCGCGCGTCGACCGCGCCCGTGTCGGTGGACAGGACCACTCCCCCGTCGTGGTGCTCGACGCCCTCGACGCGCGTGGACCACTCGACCTCGACCCCGTGCGCCCGGAGCCGTTGCCGCAGGCGGGCTTCGACCTCGGCCTGCGACACGATCAGCCCCGGCCGCCGCACCAGCCGAGTCGGCTGCCCGACGCGCAGCTCCCCGGCCCGCCGCCCGCCGACGTGCACCACGACCCGCCCGATGCCCACCGACCGCTCCGGCAGGTCGTCCAAGGCGCCCAGGCGGCCCAGGACCTCACCGCCGCGCGGTTGCAGCCCCAACGCCCGGGACGTCGTCGCCGGTCCTCCGGCCTTGTCCAGGACCCGCACCGTGAGGCCCTGCGCCCGCAGCGCGCACGCTGCGGCCAACCCGGTCGGACCCGCTCCCACCACGACCACGCTCATGTCGTCAGTGTTAGTCACTAACAAGTGTTAGTCAATAACATTGCACTGGGGACCGGGCGCTGTCCCGGCAGCACCGCCCGGTCGGGTCGGTTCGGAGGCCCCGCACCGGGTATTCGAGGCCCGTAACCGCCACGACCACCGGGAGTGATCGCCTTGACCACCACGACGATGCCGATGCTGGAAACCCACCCCGGGCACATCGGCCTGGACCGGGGGAAGCTCGCCGAGACCATCGACGCGCTGACCGCCTGCGCCCAGACGTGCACCGCGTGCGCGGACGCGTGCCTCAGCGAGGAGTCGGTGGCGGAACTGACCAAGTGCATCCGCACCGACCTGGACTGCGCCGACGTCTGCACCGCCACGGCGCGCGTGCTGTCGCGCCACACCTCGTACGACGCCAACATCACCCGCAGCGTGCTGGAGACGTGCGCACTGGTGTGCAGGTCCTGCGCCGACGAGTGCGAAGGCCACGCGACCATGCACGAGCACTGCCGGATCTGCGCCGAGGCGTGCCGCCGGTGCGAACGGGCGTGCCGCGACCTGTTGGCCGATCTGACGTGAGCCCGAGGGCGAATGCCGGTCCGACCGGGCAATGCGACTTGTTCGATTGTGGCGCAGGACGGAAGTCCGAAGAGCCGGGGATTATTCCACTGAAGTGTGCATAAACAGCATTCACACCGGTTGACCGAGTGCGATTGGCCGTTGCGAATCGTTCATCCGTTCAGCGGTCATCCCCTCTTGGGGCGGCCAGTAGCGTCGAGACCTGTGAGTGGACCCACGAGCGTGAATGGCGGCCGTCGACGGCTGCGCGCATCTGTCGGCGTCCTCCTTCTCCTCGGCTTGTTCCTCCTGCACCTCGTCACGTGTGCGACCGACGGCGGAGTCCGCCCGGCCCAGTCGCACGCGGTCGCCTCGTCCGCGTCCCACGGGATCGCGACGGCGTTCGAACACCAGGACGACAAGCACGAATGCCCTTTCCCCGTCGTGAACCGCCAGACCGGGCACGAGCGGGGGGCTTCCTGGGGGGAGCCGACGGGCGAGGTCACCGCCGTGGAACCGCCGGTCTCGCACTGTTCGCCCTGCACCGCTCCGCGCCCGTCCACCGCGCCCGGCGCCGACGGCCGTGGACTGCTGACAGCGATCTGCGTCCAACGAACCTGACCCATTTCCGCCGTCGACCTTCAGCGGACCCAGCGGTCACTCCTGCCTGCCGCCGTCCGGGATTGCCACCCCACCAGCGCTGAACGGTCGACAAATCCTTCACGCGGCGATTCGCGCCGTTTTCCCGCAGTGGTCCACGCGTTGCGCCGCGCCTTCGACACGGCGACGACGCGCGTTTCACCGTGCCCGAATCCCGGTTGTCGGCAGGTGCCGTGACCACGCTGCGGGGAAGTGACGCCGGTGTCTTACAGCCGGCCCATCCCACGAGAAAGGTCCGTCAGTCATGAATCCCGAACCGACCCTGCACATCCTCACCCGAGCCGACCTGCACAACCTCGAACTGAGCCCGCACGAGGCGATCACCATGGTCGAGGACGGCTACCTCGCCTACGCGTCCGGGGCGTCGCGCAACCCCGCCAAGCTGATGGTGCCCATGCCCGATCCGGAGCGGGACGCGGTCGCCTACTCGATGCTCGGCTACGACGGCTCGCTGGAGCAGGCGGCTTTCAAGACCAGTTACCGGCAGGGCAGCACGTCGGCGGACAAGTACTACACGACGATCACCCTCTACGACGACACCACCGGCTTCCCGTTCGCGCTCATGGACTGCCACCGGGTCGGTTCCACCCGCACGCCCGCCAGCACCGCGCTGCTGGCGCGGTCGTGCGCCCGGCCCGGCGCGCGGTCGGTGCTCATGGTCGGCACCGGCGCGCAGGGCATCCGCACCCTGCCCTACCTGCTCACCGTGCTGCCGGGCCTGGAGCGCCTGCGGCTGTTCGGCACCCACCCGGACGGGATCCGCGACAGCATCGCCGCGCTGAAGGCCCACTTCCCCGACCGTGAGGTCGAGCTGGTGGACGACGTGGAGCCGGCCGCGCGCGCGTCGGACATCGTGGTCGCGGCGTCCGGGCGGGCGGCGCACCCGAAGATCCGCCTCGGTTGGCTCCCGCCGGGCGGGCTGCTGATCTCCGTGGCCAGCAAGGGCGTGCAGGAGGGCACGCTCGCCGAGGCCGACTACACCGTGGCCACGAACGCCGCCCAGGTCGAGGTCACCGGACGGCGGATGGCGGGGCCCGACGGCGTGTTCCGGCTCGACGCGGAACTGCCGGAGATCCTCGCGGGTCGTGCGCCCGGTCGCCGCACCGACGACGACCGGGTGTTCGCCTTCAGCAGCGGGATGATCATCACCGACATCCCGGTGGCGCACGCGCTCGCCGCGCGCGCCATCGCGGCGGGCCGTGGCCGCGAGGTGGCGCTGTGGTCGTGAACACCACCACCCTGTCGCCGCCGCTGCCGGCCATCGAACGCCCGTGGGCACCGAAGCTGCGCGACAGCGGGGTGCTGTGGGAGATCGCCCGTGCCATAGGCGGCGGGCCGTTCCACGTCATCCACCCCGCGACCTTCGCCGACAACCTCGGTGACCTGCTCGGCGCGCTCGCCGCCGAGTGCACGCCCGGCACCGTCTACTACGGCAAGAAGGCCAACAAGGCGGCGGCCTGGCTGCGCGAGTGCACGCGGCCGGGCGCGGGTGTCGACGTGGCCAGCGTCCCCGAACTGGCCCACGCCCTGGGCAACGGGCTGCGCGGCGAGTCGATCGGGGTGACCGGTGCCGCCAAGTCCGACGGGCTGCTGTGGCTCTCGCTGCGCCACCGCTGCCTGCTCGCCGTGGACGCCGCCGACGAGCTGGAGCGGGTCGCCGCACTGGCGCGCGACCTCGGCGAGACCGCCGAGGTGCTGTTGCGGGTCCGGCCGCCGACAGCGCCCGCGAGCCGGTTCGGCCTGGCACCGGACCACCTCGCGGCAGCGGTCCGGCGGTGCGCGGAGCTGCGGGACGCCGTGTCGCTGCAAGGCTTCTCGTTCCACCTCGACGGGTACGACCCGGTGGCGCGCGCCGAGCTGGCCGGGGAGCTGGTCGGGCTGTGCCTGGACGCGCGCACCCTGGGCCACCCCGCGACGAAGATCAGCATCGGCGGCGGGCTCGCGGTGGCGTACGTGGCCGCCGAGGACTGGCACCGGTTCGAGCGGGACAGGCACGACGGCTGGTTCCACGCGGGGCGCAACCCCGGGCGCACCTACCCGTACCACCAGGAGCCGGTCGGCGCGGCGATGGTGACCGCGATCCTGCGCCACGACGTCGGCGGCGCCCCGCTGGCCGACCGGCTGCGCGCGGCCGGCATCGAACTGCTGCTGGAACCGGGGCGGGCGCTGGTGGACGGCGCCGGGTTCTCGGTGTTCCCGGTCCTGGGCAGCAAGCCGAGCGGTGACCACCTGATCACCACCGTGGCCGGGCTGAGCATGAGCCTGTCCGAGCAGTGGAAGGGCAGCGAGTTCCTTCCCGACCCGGTCCTGGTCCGGGCGGGCGGGCCGCGCGACGACGGCGAGCGGGTGCGGACCTCGGTCGTCGGCTCCAGCTGCATGGAGTACGACGTGCTGACGTGGCGCGCGGTGGAGCTGCCGGCCGCGCCGGCGACCGGTGACCTGATCGTCTACCCGAACACGGCCGGGTACCAGATGGACAAGAACGAGAGCGGTTTCCACCAACTGCCGCTGCCGCCGAAGGTGGTGGTCGACGGCACCGGGTGGCACGTCGACACCGACTACCCGATCCAGGAGATCCGATGACGATCGTCCAGCGCGCCTCCGACCTGATCGGGGACACGCCGCTGCTGGAACTCGCGCGCACCGGCACCGGGACCCGGCTGCTGCTCAAGCTGGAGCAGCTCAACCCCACGGGCTCGTGCAAGGTGCGGATGGCCCGGCAGATGGTCGAGGAGGCCGAGCGCGACGGCAGGCTGCTGCCCGGCGGGCACATCGTGGAGCCGACCTCCGGCAACACCGGGTGCGGCCTGGCCCTGGTCGCGCTGGAGCGCGGCTACCGGTTCACCGCCGTCGTGGACCGGCACGCGGCCCGGGAGAAGCTGCGCACGCTCGCGGCCATGGGAGCCGACCTGGTGTTCGTGGACATCCCCCCGAGCGGGGGCGTCGGTTCCGTGCGGCGACGGGAGGTCGCGGCACGCCTCGCGCGCGAGCTGGGCGCCTACCACCCGGACCAGCACAACAACCCCGGCAACGCCAACGGCTACGCCGGGTTGGCGGAGGAGCTGCTGCGGCAGGTCGGCACCGTCGACGTGCTGATCGCGTCGATCGGGACCGGCGGTTCGCTGTGCGGCACGGTCCGCGCCCTGCGGGCGGCGGGCGCGCGGACGCGCTCGGTGGCCGTCGAACCGGTGGGCTCGATCATCTTCGGCGGCCCGCCCGCGCACTACCACCAGACCGGTGCGGGCAGCCCGGACGGGTTCCCCATCGGGTCGAACGTGGATTACGCGCTGGTCGACCAGGCGCACCGGGTCTCGGACTGCGACGCGTTCGCGGGTGCCCGCGTCGTGGCCCGCCGGACCGGGGTGCTGGTGGGCGGGACCACCGGCGGTGCCGTGCACGTCGCGCTGCGCCGGTTGCTGTCCTGCCCCGCCGGGAGCACGGTGGTGGTGCTGGGCAACGACGCCGGGGAGAAGTACCTGGACTCGGTGTACGACGACGACTGGTTGCGGGAGCGGGGTGTGCTGGACCAGCTCGCCCACCGGCGGGTCGAACGGTGGTTCACCACCTACGACGTGTCGGTGCGGGTGGCCGGTCCCGACCGGCGGTCCGCGACCCCGGCGGCAGCGGTGAGCGCGTGACCGGGACGACGACCACGCCGGCAGCCGGCTACCGCGCGCTCGTTGCGCTCGCCGCGCCGATCGCCGGTGTCCAACTGGCGCAGGTCGCGCTCACGAGCGTCGACTTGGCCATGCTCGGCCTGCTGGGCGTGACGGCGGTGGCCGCCGGCGGTCTGGCGCTCCTGCTTTACAACCAGGTCCGCACGATGTGCGTCGGCATGGTCACCGGCACCGGCAACCTGGTGGCGGCAGCGGCCGGGGCGGGCGAGCGCCGCACCGGCACCGCCGACCTGGACGACCGGGCGAGGGCGGAGATCCGCTCGCTGGTCCGCTCGGCGCTGCTGGTCGCCACCCTGACGGCGGCGGTCGGTGCTGCGGTCCTGTGTGGACTGGCGCTGGCGCTGCCGCTGCTGGGCCAGCAGCAGGAGGTCGTCTCGCTCGCCCGCGCCATGATGTTCGCCCTGGCGGGCGGGCTGTTCCCGATGATCTGGCTGAACGTACTGCGCCAGTTCGCGGTCGGGTTGCGCCGGCCCGGTTCGCTGCTGCCCGTCACCCTGGTGTCGATCGCGGTCAACGCGGGCGCGAACGCCGTGTTCATCTACGGCTGGCTGGGGATGCCCCGGCTGGGGGTGGCCGGGGTGGGCCTGGCGACGACGGTGGTCCAGGTGTTCACGCTCGCGGTGTTCGCCTCGACCGTCCGCCGCGACCCCCGGCTGCGGCCGATGGTGTCGCTGGCCGCGTGGCGGGCGGACCCGGTGGTGGTGCGACGGATCGTCCGGCACGGGACGCCGATCTGCTTCACCTACGGGTCGGAAGCCGCGATCACGTCGATCGCCTCGCTGCTGATGGGCGTGTTCGGTCCGGCGATGCTGGCGGCGTCGAACGTCGCCAACCAGCTCGCGTACATCGTCTACCAGTGCAACATCGGCCTGTCCCAGGGCTCCTCGATCCTGGTCAGCCGCGCGCTGGGGCACGGTGAGCCCGGGATGGCACCGGCGATCGCGCGGCGTGCGTTGACGCTGTCGTGGACGTTCATGGCGGTCGTGAGCCTGGGTTACGTGCTGGTGCCGCAGGCGATGTTGTGGCCGTTCCTCCAGGAGGGGACGGACGCGGCGGTGCTGGGCACGGCGTCGACGCTGCTGTTGTTCGCGGTCGCGCAGCAGTTCAGCAAGGGCAGCCAGAACATCCTGGTCGGCCTGTTGCGCGGGCTGGGCGACACCGTGTCCGGTCTGCGGTGCACGCTCGTCGGGTACTGGCTGGTCGGCGTGCCGGCCATGGCGCTGTGCACCTACGCGCTCGGCTGGGGCGGCTGGGGGGTGTGGACGGGCCTGTGCGTGGGTTTCGCCGCGACCGCAGTGCTGCTCGCCCGACGTTTCCGCGCCACTGCGGCGGTTCGTGGCGCTGCACCTGCCTGAGGCGCAGCCGTGCGCTGTGGCGCAGGGGTCATGTACGACGGTCGCAGCGGACCGTCACCGGTCGGCCGTGCGGGCACGGTCGACCGGTGACGGGTCTGCGATCGGAGGTTCAGCGCCTGCGCTTGAGCAGGATCACGCCGGCGGCGAGCACCACCAGCACCCCGAGCACGATGAGACCGCTGGAGATCGCCTCCACCGCGTCGCTCGATGCCTGGTCGGCCATCAGCAGCGCGGCGGTCGACGCGAAGACGACCAGGGTCCCCGAAGTCACGGCGACAGCGATCTGCATCCCTCTACTCATGGAACTCCTTGTACGCGTCGTTGACCGCCTTCAACCCCGAGCCGAAGGCGACGATCCCCGCACCGATGCCCGCCACGCAGCCCACGGCGGCGGTCGCGGTGCAGCCCACGCCCACCGCCGCCCCGGCGACGACGGCGTACCCGACGGCCTTGGTCAGCTCGCTGATGCCGCCCAGCGTGGTGGCCCCGGTGGGGTCGCTGTTGTTGATCGGGTCGGCCTGGGCGTAGTTGTAGGGGTTGGGCTCCTGGCCGGTGGGGTCGGGCGAGTGGAAGCGCGCGGTGGCGCTGTCGTAGAGCCGGAAGCCGAGCAGCTGCTGACCGCGCTGGAGCTGGTAGCCGCCCAGGAAGCGGAACGGGTTGGACGCCGCCGCCGCACCGCTGGCGGTGACGGTCCCGTAGGCCGAGTAGTCGTACTCGGCGGCGAGGGTGCCGCTGGTGTCCACCAGCGCCAGGACGGTTCCCTGGTGGTCGGTGACCGCGCCGTAGCGGGCACCTGCCGCGTCCTTCAGCCCGATCAGCAACCCCTTGGTGTCGCGGGTGTAGCTGGAGCGCTGCCCGTTGTCCACGGTCTCTGATACCCCCAACGCGCTGCGGGTGAACACGTGGGTGGTGGCGGTGCCGCCGTTGGGGGTTTCGGTGATGGTGCGGGGTTGGGTCTGGTCGCTGGTGTCGTAGGCGAGGTCCAGCACCTTCGTCGTGCCGGCGTCACCGGTCAGCACCTGGTTGGTCGGGCTGTAGGTGAAGCTGGTGTCGGGGTTGGCGGTGGACTTGAGGTTGCCCGCGCCGTCGAAGGATACCGTGGTGTTGTTGACCTTGGTGTACTGGTCGGCGGCGTTGACGGTGTAGGTGTTGCCCTCGCCGGTGAGCACGTTCGACGCGTTGTCCAGGCCGTAGGTGCGGTTGCCCGCCTTCGTCAGGCGGCCGAGGGCGTCGTAGGTGTAGTCGTGGGTCACGGTGATCTTGTTGACGCTCGACGTCGTCTTGGACTGCGTCTTGTCGGTGTCCGTGCCGTTGGAGCGGGTGTAGCGGTAGGTCGCCTTCAGCAGTTGCGCGCCGGACTTGGCGACGGTGATGGAGGTGTGCCGCCCGGAGTTGTCGTAGCCGGTGGTCTGCACCGCCCCGCCGGGGAACGACGTGGTGGTGCGCCGGTCGTTGTCGTCGTGGCCGAAGGTCGTGGTGCCGCCGTAGGCGTCGGCCAGCGAGGTCAGCCGGTGGGCCGCGTCGTAGGTGTAGGTCGCGGTGCCCGTCGGGGTGGTCAGGGTCTTGAGGTTGCCCACCTTGTCGTAGGTGTAGGTCAGGACCTCGGTGCCCCGGGCGGCCTTGGTCAGCTGGTTGCGGGTGTCGTAGTCGAAGGTCCGCGTCACCCCGGGCACCTGCGTCGAGGTGAGGTTGCCGTTGGCGTCGTGGGTGTTGGCCTGCACCACCGTCGTGCCGTGCTTGGCCGACACCACCCGGTCGAGCCGGTCGTAGCCGTAGTCGATGCGCACGTTGTTGCCGTCGGTCACGCTCGTGAGCCGTGACAACGAGTCGTAGGAGTAGCTGGTCGGCGAGGCGGGTGCGGGCGGGGTGACCTTGGTCAGGTTGCCCGAGCCGTCGTAGGTGTAGGACGTGACCGCGCCCTTGCCGTCCTTGCGCGTGGCCACCGTTCCGTTGCGGTTGTAGGTGTAGGTCCCGATGTCGACGCCCAGCCCGACCGAGCGGACCCCGGTCAGGTTGCCGTTGGTGTCGTACTGGCGGGTGACCTGGTTCCCGGAGCCGTCGGTGATCTGCGTGGGCAGGTGCGGGTGCGCGGAACTGGTGTACCCGACGACGTTCTGCGCACCGGTCGGCAGCTTCGTGCCGATCAGGTTGTTGCCCGAGTCGTACTGGTAGGTGGTGGAGTGCTGCGTCGCGTTGGTGGTCGAGTTGACGTCACCGGCCGCCGTCCACGTCTGCGCCCGTGCGTGGCCCAGCGCGTCGGTTGCCTTGGTCTGGCGGGCGTAGTCGAACTCGTAGGTGGAGGTGCCGCCGTTGGCGTCGGTGACCTTCCCGTCGGCGGTGTACGTCGTGGAGGCACCGGCACCGTCCGGCGTGGGCTCGGTGAGCTTGGTGAGGTGCCATTGCGCGTCGTACTCGAACCGGTAGACGCCGCCCCGGCCGTCGGTCACCGACGTCGGCACGTAGGGGTACTCGTCGGCGAAGGTCACCTTGATCCTGCCGCCCGCGCGGTCGGTGAACTCGCTCAGGTGCCCCAGCCCGTCGTAGACGTAGTCGCCGAACGTCTGGCCGGACGGGTCGGTGATCGACTTCGGGCGCTTCTGCCCGTCGTAGGCGAACGTCGTGACCCGGCCCTGGGTGTCGGTCACCGACGCCAGCGTGCCGTCGGTGTTGTACCGGTTGTTGATGGCGTTGCCGTTGCGGTCCGACTGGGACACCAGCCACCCGGAAGCGGTGAACAGCCACCGTTCGCCCGAGGAGTCGAACGACACCACGTACCCGCCGTCAGGCGTCTTCGTCAGCTTGGCGTGCAACCCGTTCGACGGGGCGAAGGTGCCGTCTGACTTCAGTCCGAAGAACACGCAGTACCCGTTGGGGCCCTCCAGGATCGTCCCGTTCGACCAGTGCGAGAGGCCGATCGCGGCGTAGCTGGACAGCCAGGTGCCGTTGCTGTTCTCGCTGTTGTAGAACCGGCCGTGGGAGAGGTTCAGCCCCGTGCCCTTGACCGTCAGCTCGCGGTAGGCGAGCACCACGTTGCGGTTGTAGAGGTTGACCAGCACCTCGAACCGGTCGCTCACCTCGTGCCGCTCCATCGTGTACCACGGCAGGATTCCCGCGTAGTCGCTCGTGCACGTGCTCGTCAGCGGCGCGACCTGCCCGCCCGCCCGCGGCGCTTCGCCGCCGGACGGCACCCGGGCCCGATCGGGCGGCGGGCCGCCGACCGGGGTGCGGGCGACCTCCTGCGGCGGCGTCCACGTCTCCGGGGCCGCCACCACCCGGGCGTCCGCCGGATCGGCCGTCGCCACACCGGCGACCACACCGCCCGCCACCGAGGCGACGATCACCGCACTGGTTAAAACGCGCAGCGCAAAACCCCGCGAAACATCGCGTCCCACTGCAAACCCCCTTGTGGACCGAGCACCCCCCGGCACCCGGCAGATCCGGCGCACACCCTGGCGCACCGGCGAATCCCAAGCTAACGATCACCGGTGCGCACCGCATCCCGGCTGCGGAGAATCACACCAACGCCGCAGCAGAGGTGACGGGAAGCCACCGCGCTGCCGGCCGCTCCGACGAACGAGTGAGAGCACGACGTCAAGTCGGCCGGCAGCGCGGTCAGAGCCGGTCAGAGCCGGCGGCGGTCCCGACCCCGCAGCCGGGCGCGGAGCGCGGCGTACCGGGCCCCGGTGCCCAGGTGTCGCTCCCGTCGGGCTCGCACGCGGCCTTGCCGGGAAGCGTGGCGTCCGTGGCCGGACGACGGGCCGTGCGGGTGTTCGGCGCTCGTGAACATCCGCCGCCGGTCGCGTCCTGCCAGCGGGACGGGAATGCGTTCGCGGAGGGACGTCGTCGGTGTCCGGACGACGGGCAGGGCGTCGACCGTCCACAGTGCTGTGCGGTCGTCGGCGGGCAGGGCGGTACGGCGGAGGTGGCTCATGGTCTCCGGATTCCAGTGCTCGTGCAGGAGGCGTGCGGTGCACCGCCTCGGAACCAGTGGCGTACGGCCCGCACCGATCACGCGGTGCGGGCTTCAAGCGGCACGGCGGAGAGCGGCGGGGAGTCGCTCGAACCCGCCGTGGTCCTCTCCGGGCATCACTGGTCACTGCTGCATGGCGGCCATGATGTGCACCTTGCCGACCGCCGGTCAACGCATTTTCGGGCCGTGCCCGGCCCTTCAGACCGCGACTGGCCGCTCCTGCGTCGCCCAGGAGGTCCGGCGCACCAGCCCGACCCACCACACCAGCGTCAGCGCGATGATCGTCGGGTTCTTCACGAACAGCAGCACCGCCTGGTAGCCCTGCCGCGCCTCGGCCGGCAGCAGCCCGCCGACGATGGTCTCCGCCACCACGTCGAACACCAGGAACGCGACGCCGAGCAGCACGCCCTGCCAGACCAGGCTGCGCCAGTGCGCCGTGGCGAACGCCGTGAACCGCTCCCACGTCGCCCGACCGCCGCGCAGCGCGAGCCACCCGACGGCCAGCACGAGCCCGACCCGCACGACCATCACGACGACCTCCGACGCCGCCGCCCACGCGCCGGGGATGCCCCAGTTCACGGCGATGAGCCGTTGTGTGGACGGGATCAGCGACAACCCCGCGATCAGCGGCAGGTGCCGCAGGTAGAACCGCCACGTCCAGCGCGGGACCTCCAGCGCCAGCTTCAGCTCCGCGACCCAGATCTCCACCAGTTACCTCCCCCGTCGAACTATTTAGTTTAGTGTACTGAAATATCGGGAGCGGTAAAGTGCCTGCCATGAGCGACCTCGGACGTGAGCTGAGCACCGCCGTGGTGGCGTTTCACGAAGCGGTGGGCGCGCACCTCGGCGTCACCGCCGTCGACCAGCGCGCTCTCGCCCTCGTGGGCCGCCACGGCCCGATGACGGCGGGCGACCTCGCCAAGCGGATCAACCTCACGCCGGGCGCGGTGACCGGAGTCGTGGACCGCCTGGAACGAGCCGGCCTGGCCCGGCGCGACCCCGACCCCGCCGACCGCCGGCGCGTCCTGGTCAAGGCCGTGGGCGGCGCGCTCGGCCCCCTGTTCGCCGGCCTGAACGAGGCCATGGGCGAGGTGACCGCCCGCTACAGCCCCGAACAGCAGCAGCTCATCGCCGACTGGGCGACCAGGACGACGGAGGTGCTCCGCGACCAGGCCCGGAAGCTGACCGAGAGCCGCGACCAGGCCCGAGGATGACGGCCGACCGGGCGGTCAGGTTCCCGCGCCGGCCGGACGTGCGTCGGCTCGGTCGGGGTGCTGCCGGAAGTGGTCGAGCGCCTCGCAGTCGCAGGAGCTGAGCACCTTCAACGCAGACCGGGACAGCAGGTCCCAGGACAGTCCCCGGGCCTCGACCCACTCCCGGGTGGCGGGGAAGGTGGGCCGGTGTTCGCACCCGGCACCCGCCAGGCGTCCCCGCAGGTGCTCCACGAGCGCGTGCCGGTCGTCCGGCCCCAGGCCGAGCCGCCGGTCCGCGCGCCGGAGGCGGTCCGCGTGGAACTCCTCCCGGAGGGAGCGGGCGACCTCGTCGGTCGGTCCGGCGGCCCGCAACCGCGCCTCGAAGACCCGGACCCGGAACCGCTCCAACGACAGGATGGTGGTGAAGTGGCCGTCGGTGGGCAGGACCGCGATCTCGTGCCCCTCCTGGTGGAAGCGCTCGAACTCGTCCTCCAGCAGCACGTCCGCGTCGACCGGGGTCGCCGGACCGGCGTCCTCGAAACCCATCGCCTCGGCGGCCATCGCGGCCAGCCGGGGGTGCGGCCACAGCGGGACCAGCGCGTTGTCCTGGTCGTCGATCTCCATCAGCCCGGTGTCGAAGTCCCACGCCCACACAGTCCCGGTGGCGGCGACGGTGGTGAAGAAGTACTCGTCGCGCGCAGGACGGCCGCCGGCCCAAAGATCCCGGGCCGCACCGTCGGACAGCGGGGGGATCGTGGTCATCGGGCCTGCTTCCTCGTCGTCCGCGTGGTCGGCGACGAAGCCTAACCGGTCGGGGTCCGCAGTTCTGCGTTGCCGGGTTCGGGTTGGTGGGCTCTCGTGGGACGTGGTGCTCAGGTGAGGGCTCGTGTTCCGTGAATCAACCGTTGGCTGGTGGTGACGACACGGTGGAGGGTGGGAACCACTTCGAGGTCGAGGCCGACCGGTCGACGGTGGTGCAGGCCGCGCGGGATGCCGTTGTGGTGCAGGTCGACTGCGCGACGAGGGTCCCCGCGATGGAAACGCTGTCACCGCCGGTGTCGGTGAGGCGGGTGCCGGTCGGTTCAGGTGTGTTCGTGGGCCGCGCAGCGGAATTGAAGCGGTTGGACGCGGTTCTGACGCCGTCCGGTCGTGCCGGTGTGGCCGTGATCCACGGGTTGGGCGGGGTCGGCAAGAGCACCTTGGCGGCGCGGTTCGCGGAGCGGCGGTCCGACAGGTTCGCGCTGGTGTGGTGGGTGGCTGCGGACTCCCCCGCCGCGATCGGGACGGGCGTGGCCCGGCTGGCGGTGGCGCTGGCACCCGAGGCGGCTCCCCTGCCGTTGGAGCAGCGCGTCGAACTGGGTCTGCGGTGGCTCGCCTCGCACGACGACTGGCTGCTCGTGCTGGACGACGTGACCGGTCCGGCCGACGCCGTGGAGCTGCTGGAGCGCGTGCGGACGGGCTCGATCCTGATCACCAGCCGGCACGGGCGCGGGTGGCGGTCGGTTCCCACCGTACCGCTGGGCGTGCTCGCGGCCGACGAGGCGTCGGAGATGCTGGCACGGGTCGTGCGCGCGGAGTGGCCCGAGGCGCGGCTCCGCGACGGGGAGCGCCTGTGCGCGGAGCTGGGGTGGCTGCCGCTGGCGATCGAGCAGGCCGGTGCCTACCTGGCCCAGACCCGCGTCACGCCGACCGCCTACCTCGAACTGCTGGCCCGGTTCCCGGCCGAGACCTACGCGGCGCTGGCCGAAGGCGAGGACCCGCAGCGCACGATCGCCCGGGTTTGGAAGGTCACCCTCGACCGCCTTGCCGACACCCCGCTCGCGGGTCAGATCCTTCACGTGCTGGCCTGGTACGCACCCGACTCGATACCCCGCGCGCTGTTCGACCGCTATGCCGACGACCCGGCCGTGCTCAGCGCGTTCGGCAGGTTGGCCGCCTACAGCATGATCACCCTCAGGGAGCAGACCCTCGACGTCCACCCGCTGGTGCAAGCCGTCACCCGGACCCCCGACCCCGCCGACCCTTGTCGACAGGCCGAGGACATCGCCCGTGCCCGTGCTACCGCCACCGTCCTGCTCTCCGACAGCATCACCGGCCGCGACCCCGTATCGCCCGAGGACCGGCAAGTCTTCCAGGTGGCCCTGCCCCACACGCGCGCCCTGCTCGCCCACACCCGCCCGGACGACGACCTGCCTGAGACTTGCGTCCTCGCCGCCCGCCTGGGCAACCACCTCAGCGACCGGGGCGACGCGACGACGGCCGTCGACTTCCTCGTCCGCGCGGCGAGCAGCTTGTCCCGGCTTCACACGCCCGAGCACCCGACCACGCTGACAGCACAGAACAACCTGGCCGTCGCCTACCAGCGCGCAGGTGATCCGCAGAGCGCGATCCGACTGTTCGAGATCACCCTCGCCGACCGCGAACGCGTGCTGGGGCCGGACCACCCGGACACGCTCGCCTCACGCAACAACCTCGCCACCGGCTACCAGGAAATCGGCGATCTTGAGAGCGCAACACCGTTGTACGAGAGGACGATGGCCGATTCCGAACGGCTGCGAGGCCCGGACGACCCCTACACCGCACTGGCCCGCAACAACCTCGCCGGCGCCTATCGGGTTGCGGGTGACGTGGAGCGTGCCATCACGCTGTACGAGCAGGCGCTGGTCGACACCGAACGGCTGCTGGGCCGTGACCACCCCTCCACGCTCACCGTCCGCCACAACCTCGCGTGCAGCTACGACCTCAGGGGCGATTCCGATCGGGCGATCGCGCAACTCCAGGCCACGGTGGCCGATCGGCAGCGCGTGCTCGGCACCGACCACCCGGACACTCTGCTGTCCCTCAACGAACTGGCCAACACCTACGCCACCACGGATCGACCGGAGCGCGCGATACCTTTGTGGGAGGCGGTTCTCGTCGACCGGGAGCAGGTGCTGGGGCACGACCACCCGGACACCCTGTTGACAAGGAAGGCACTGGCCGACACCTACTTGGCACACGATCACCACGAACGTGCCGTTCCTCTGTACGAAACCCTTCTCGCCTACTGCGAACGTCAGCTGGGCACGGACCACCGAACGACTACAGCGGTCCGCTCGTCGCTGGTGCGCGCCACAGCACCTAGATGACGGCCGACCGGGAATGCCGCTGTGGCAGCCAAGCCAAGAGCGGCAGGGCGACGTCAGCGTTACACGACAGCGCTCGGCAGGCACCCTGCGTGAGGGCGGAACGGACGACCAGCGGACGGCCGGCGGCTGGTGGTTGCGGGTAGAGGCGGGCAGAGTCGGGAGGGCCACGTCTCCCCCGTCCGTGAGGAGTCCTCCGTGTCCACCCAACGACAACCGCTCGCCGGCACCGTCGCGCTCGTCACCGGGGCCAGCAGCGGGATCGGTGCGGCGACCGCCCGACGGTTGGGGGCCGAGGGGGCGGCCGTCGTCCTCGTCGCCCGTCGTCGTGACCGGCTGGAGCAGGTGGCCGCCGACATCGCCCAAGCGCACGTGCTGCCCGCCGATCTCACCGACCCCGCGCAGGCCACCACCACCGTCGACGCGGCCATACAGCGCCTGGGGCGGTTGGACGTCCTGGTCAACAACGCGGGCACCATGACCGTCGGCGACGCGCTGCACGCCGCCACCGACGACTGGGACCGGATGCTCGCGCTCAACGTCCGCTCCCTGCTCCACATCACCCACGCCGCCCTCCCCCACCTCGTCCGCGCCGCCGCCGACGCGCCGCGCAGGGTCGCCGACATCGTCAACGTCAGCTCCGTCGCCGGCCGCGTCACCTGGCCCGGCAGCGCGGTCTACAGCCTCACCAAGTCCGGTACCAACGCCTTCGCCGAGTCGCTGCGCCAGGAACTGCTCGGGCATCGGGTGCGGGTCGGGGTGGTGGAGCCCGGTGCCGTCGACACCGAGATCTACGACCACCTCGACCCCGCCGCGCGACGGGACATGGACGAGCGCATGGCTCGGATCGACCCCCTCCTGACCGAGGACGTCGCCGACGCGGTCGCCTACCTGGTCACCCGCGACCGGCGGGTCGCGGTCAACGAGCTGCTGGTCCGGCCCGCCGACCAGACCTGGTGAACGGTCCCGTCCCGCGTGGCGGGACACAGGTCCACCGACACCGTCCCGCCGCGCGAAATCCGGCGGCATCGGCGGCCGTTCCCGGCGAGGATGGCCGGTGTGGGGGAAGTCGAAATCGTCGTCGCCCATCGCCGGCGTGCGACCCTGCGCGTCGGCGACGTCTTCCTGAAGGTGGACGGCGACCCGGCGCACGCCGACGTCGAGGTGCGGGCGATGGCCATGGCCCCGGTACCCACCCCGACGATCCTCTGGCACGAGCCGCCGGTCCTGGCGATCGCCGCCGTTCCCGGTGAAGTGCTCGGACTGCTCGGTGGACCGTCGACCGCGTCGCCGGCGGCCTGGGCTGCGGTCGGTGCGGCCATCCGGGAGCTGCACGACGCGCCGCTGCCGCCGTGGCCGGGGCGCCGGCTCGATGACGTGGTCGCGGAACTGGACAGCGAGTGCGCGTGGCTGCTCGCCCACGACGTCCTGCCCGCCGAGGTGGTCCGGCGCAACCGCGAGATCGCCGAGGCCGCGCTCCGGCCGTGGGAGCCGGTGTTCGTGCACGGCGATCTGCAGATCGCGCACGTGTTCGTCGACGGCGACGAGGTCACCGGCATCATCGACTGGTCCGAGGCCGCCCCCGGTGACGCCATGTACGACCTCGCCACCCTCACGCTCGGGCACGAAGACCGCCTGGACGACCTGCTCACGGGCTACGGCCCCGACGCCGACCGGGACGTGATCCGCGCCTGGTGGTCGCTGCGCAGCCTGGTCGCGTCGCGCTGGCTGATCGAACACGGCTTCGACCCGGACGCGCCGGGGTGCGAGTTCGACGTGCTCAGAGCCCGGACGCGGGAACCGCAGCGCCCGCCGACCGGGGCGAAGTGAGCCCGGCAGGTGGTCTCCCGACACGGTCGGGGGACGGGGATGGCCATCCGCCGGAGGCCGTGCACATACTCGGGGCACATCCTCGGGACGCGCTTGGCGCAGGAACCGGGCACGGACGGGAGCACCGCACATGGCACACCGCAGGCTCGCCGCGACCACCGCCGTCGTCTTCACCGCCACCCTGCTCACCGCCGCGCCGGGCACGGCGAACGCGGCTGAGCACCTGGTCTTCCTGGCCGGCGTCGACGTGGGGACGGGCGTCTGGGACGCGACCGGCGGGACGGCCGTCACGCTCGGCGAGTTCACCGACACCGCGCCCCAGCACTGGTACTGGGATCTCGACGTGGAGACGTTCCGCAACGCGGCGAGCGACCAGTGCCTGGCCGCCTCCGGTGGCGGGCTGGGGCTCGCGCCGTGCGACGACGTGGATGCCCAGCAGTGGGAGCGGCGGCCGACCGGCGACCCGAACACGACCCCGTCCCTGTTCGCCAACGCGGGCGGCGACGACTGCATCACCCACACCGGACCGGCGGGCCCGCTGGTGCTCGCCACGTGCGATGCGGACCGCGCCGACCAGCAGTGGAACATCTACCTGGTCTAGGAGCTGTTTGGGGTTTGGATCATGTGGTTGAGGTCGGGGCCTTCAGCCACATGATCGCTCCTCGTAGATGCAGTCCGGCCTCGTAGCTTTGCGGTGTCTTGTCGTAGCGGGTGGCCAGCCCGCGCCATGTTTTGATCTTCTGGAAGCAGCGTTCGACGGTGTTGCGCCGCCGGTAGCGCACGGGATCGAACGACCCGGGGCGGCCTCCGGCGGAGCCCTTCTTCCTGCGGTTGGCCCGCTGGTCGGTCTTCTCCGGGATCACGGCCGTGATCCGGCGGCGACGCAGGTAGGCCCGGTTGGCCTTGGAGGAGCACACCCCTGTCCGCGGCCACCGCGTCCGGACGGGTGCGCGGCCTCCCGGTCGGGCCGGGAACCCGGATCCGGTCCGGCACCGTTCGCAACCGGGGGCCGCCGGCGGCCTGGCCGGAGTGAGCACGAACGCCAACGCCAACGCCAACCCG
>NZ_JBFAJV010000013.1:0-226115 GCF_040655415.1 Actinosynnema sp. NPDC050436
CAGCGAACCGCGCTTGAGTGGGTAGTGCAAGCACGCCCTTCGCTTGCACTACCCACTCAAGGGTGGTTGTCTCCGACCGGGCCACACGGGGATGACACGACGACCACCGCACTACCCGTCATCCTTGGCGGCTCGCCCGTCCGGCGAGGACGCCTTTATCTTTTTCTTCCCTGAACGCCCACAGAACCGCCCAAAACGGACCCCCAAGCAACGTGACCCCCGTCACTCACCACAATGGGTGACATGCTCTCCAGCCCCGTAGGTCGTTTCCGTCTCTTCGCGATGGCCGAGGCCGTGTCCTGGGCAGGTCTGTTGATCGGGATGTTCGTCAAGTACGCGATCGGCCCCGAGATCGGCGTCAAGATCTTCGGCCCGATCCACGGCGCGATCTTCGTCGGGTACGTCCTGGTCACCCTCATGCTCGCCGGCCGCTGGGACCGCCGCACCACCTTGTGGGCGCTCATCGCGAGCATCCCGCCCTTCGGCACCGTCTTCTTCGAGCGCTGGGCCGCAAAGCACAACAAGCTGACCCCCGCCACCTGACGAGCCGAGCCCTGACGAGCCGAGCCCTGCGAGCCGAGCGCTGACAAGGCGAGCGCTCAGAAGCTGAGGGCCGTCCGCAGCTCGCGTTCGGGGTCGCCGAGGTGGTAGACCCGCTCGCTCTCCTCGATGCGGTCCAGGAACTCCTGGTACACCAACGCGCCCACCAGGTGCGAGGCCGGCCGGGCGCACTTCAGGGCTGCCTGCGGATCGCTGTCGGGCCGGTGTCGCAACCAGGCATCGGCCCAGACCTCCGCGATCCCGAGGTCGTCCCCGACGAACCCGATCAACCGGGCGGCGTCCAGAGCGGGGTGCCCCCAGTGCGCGTCGCCCCAGTCCAGCACCACTCCGCCGGACCGCCAGTTGCCGGGGTGGAAGTCCCCGTGCAGCACCGTGTCCGGAAGCCCGAACGAGGGCACGTGCACGTTTCTCTTCCTGAGCCCTCGCCCTCGTACCTCGGCTCGTGCACCGAGAGCGGCCTGCACCGCCACCCAGCGCGGCACGATGTCCGCGATCACCTCGGCGGAGGGCTGCCAGCAGTCGACCCCCGAGGCCGCGCGCATCAGCACCCGCTGCGGCGCGGACGCCACCACGTCCGGCACCAGCCCCGGGTCCACCGAGCGCACCATCGAGATCACGGCGGACTCGTCGGCCATGAACGCGGGGATCTCCTTGGCCCAGAACGTCCCGCCTTCGGTCTCCAGCCGGTACAGGCACGACAGGTTCCACGTCTTCACCTGCACCGCCTTCCGAACCTGCCGGCCCACTCCCTCAAGCCGAGCGCCCGCCCACGCCACGAGGTCGGCCGGTCCGCCGGGCTCGGCCCACGGCATCCGTAGGGGATCGCTTTTCGCGAACTGCTCGGAACCTACGATCGGCTCGTTGCCTTCGAGCGCCTTGGAGCCCCAAGAAGAAGGGCGTGAAGCAGCTTCGACCAGGTAAGTGACCGTGCCGCCGCGCATCCCGGAGCCCGTGGCCGAGATCAGCCGCAGCACGCTGGTGGGCACGCCCAGCATCGCGTCCAGCCGGGTCACCACCGGTTCGACGTCGTTCCACCACGGGCTGTCCACGGTGAACCCGACCGAACCGAGGTGCTCCCCGCCGACCGTCACCAACGCCACGACGTCCCTCATGTCGTGCAGGGTGCTCGACCGGCCGGCCCGGCGTCGAGTGGTTTGGGGTCTGCGGCGGGGAGCAGAGCTAGTCGGTGAAGTCCCCGACCGCCCGCCGGACCTTCGCCAGCAGGTCCGTGAGCTGCTCGGTCTGCCGCTCGGTCAGCCCGCGCAGGCCGAACTCCACTTCGGTCACCGCTTCGGTGGCCGCCTCGCGCCGGGCGTGGCCGTCGGGGGTGATCTCGACCAGGGTCGTGCGCCGGTCCGTGGGGTGGGGGTTGCGCCGGACCAGGCCGTCGGCTTCGAGCCGGTCCACGATGTTGGTCACGCTCGTGGGGTGCAGTTGCAGCCGCTCGCCCATCACCCGCATCGGCAGGCTGCCGGTGCGCGCGAACGTCAGCAGCACCAACGCCTCGAACCGGGCGAACGTGAGGCCGTGCGGCTTGAGGGCGGCGTCCACGGCGGACTGGATGATCTGCTGTACTCGCATGACGCTCGTGACCGCCGCCATCGCAGTCGACGGTCCGATCCGCTTCTCCCACAGCTCGGCGGCGCGCGCGATGGGGTCGAACGGCAGCGGTTGGGACGTCATGCGCCGAAGCTATCAGTGGATACCGGGAAACCAGGAGGCAACTGTGCTCGTCGCGTTCAGCGTCAGCCCGCTCGGCGGGGAGTCGGACAGCGTCGCGGAGGCCGTCGCGGCGGCCGTGCGGGTCGTCCGGGAGTCCGGGCTGCCCAATGAGACCAACGCGATGTTCACGCTGGTCGAGGGCGAGTGGGACGAGGTGATGGCGGTGGTGAAGAAGGCGACCGAGGTGGTCCAGGCGGTGGCTCCCCGGGTCGGCCTGGTGCTCAAGGCCGACATCCGGCCCGGCTACACGGGGCAGCTCCGGGCGAAGGTCGAACGCGTGGAGCGCCACCTGGCCTCGGAGGATTAGTTCGGCTGGAAAGCAGTCGGATTTCCACCTAAAGTCGGGTGGATGACACCGCGTGATCTGTGGCTCCGGTTCGAGACCTACCACGACGTCACCTACTTCACGCCCGAATCCCGAGCCGTCACCGATGACCTGGGGTGCAAGGGCGGCTGGATGGGCTACTTCGCCATGCGCGCGGCACCGCTGGGGGCCGCGCCGCCGCAGACCGTGACGGCGGCTTTCTACAGCTTCGCCCCGTGGATGGTGGCGCGAGCGCTGCCGGACGCCTGGGGCGTCGCTGAGCCTGAGCGCTTCCTCGAAGCGCGGCTGCGGGGCGTGGACGGGGCGCTGCGGCGGATGCTGCTCGGCTCTGGCTCTGGCTCTTGTCCTGGCTCTGGTCCTGGCTCTGGTCTGTCCTCGGACCGGACAGAGGAGAGGATCGGAGAGGCTGCGCAGTTGGCTGCGGAGGCCGTGGAAGGCGCGACGCTGGCCGGACGGACCCTGGGCGCGGCCAACGCGGCGCTGGCGCTGCCCGAGGAGCCGCACCTCGCCCTGTGGCAGGCGTGCACCACGTTGCGGGAGCTGCGTGGCGACGGGCACATCGCGGCGCTCGTGGCGGCGGACCTGACGCCGTGCGAGACGTTGGTGCTGTTCGGCGCGGAGAAGGGGTTGGACGCGGCCTACCTGCGGGCGGCCAGGGGGTGGAGCGACGCGGAGTGGGCCGTTGCCGAAGCGTCGCTGAAGGACCGGGGCCTCTACGACGGAGGCTTGACCGAGGACGGCAAAGCGCTGCGCCGGGAGGTCGAGCAGCGCACCGACCAGGCTGCGGCGGGCCCGTGGAAGGCGCTCGGACCTGCCAGGACGGCGCGGTTCGTCGAACTCGTGACCCCGCTCGCGCTGACCATCGCCGAGCAGAACGACGCCATGCGCACCAACCCGATGGCCATCGACCCGGTACGCGAGCTGAGCGGGTGAAACCAGGCGCGGGTCGCGCGCAGCCAGGTCGGGGGTTCGTGCCAGGATGGAAGCGTGACAAGGCCAGACCCACGCAAGACCGCAGCACTGTCCGCCGCGCTGTCCGGGGCTGTCGACCTCGGCGCGTTGAAGGCACGGGCCGACGCCGCCCGTCAGCGGACCACCGCGCCGCCCACCTCGGCCGCCTCCGACGGTGGTCAGAGCCCGTGGGTGCTCGACGTCACGGAGGCGACGTTCCAGTCCGTCGTCGAGCGCTCGCTGGACGTCCTGGTCGTGGTCGAGCTGACCGCCGCCATGAGTCCCGAGGCCGGCCGGCTCTCCCCGGTCCTGGAGCAGGCCGCGCGGGCCGGCGGCGGCGCGTGGATCCTGGCGCGCGTCGACCTGGAGGTCAGTCCCCGCGTCGGGCAGGCGTTCGGCGTGCAGTCGGTGCCCACCGTGGTGGCGATGGCCGCCGGGCAGCCGGTGGACGCGTTCGTCGGACCGATGCCGGCCGCCGAGTTCGACCAGTGGATCGCCCGCCTGCTGGACGCCCTGCGGGACCGCCTGCCGGGGATCAAGGCGGCGGAGGCCGGTGGCTCCGGCGAGCCGCTGGAGGAGCCCGAGGACCCGCGCTTCGTGGCCGCCGAGGAGGCGTTCGAGCGCGGCGAGTTCGACCAGGCCATCGCCGCGTACGAGGCCATCCTGTCGGCCGAGCCCGCGAACGCCGACGCCAAGGCGGCACTCGCCCAGGTCCGGTTCACGGCTCGGGCCGAGGGGCTGTCCGCCGACGCCGTGACCGCTGCGGACGAGCGCCCCGACGACGTCGACGCCCAGTTGGCCGCCGCTGACGTGGAACTGGCCAACCAGGAGGTCGAGCGCGCCTTCGCCCGGCTGATCGACCTCGTCCGCCGGGTGTTCGGCGACGACCGGGACCGGGTGCGGGAGCACCTGGTCGGGCTGTTCGAGCTGTTCCCGGCTGATGACTCGCGGGTGACGGTGGCTCGGCGTCAGTTGGCCAGTGCGTTGTTCTGAGTGTCTGTAAATCTCAAAAGATAAAAGCGTCCTCGCCGGACGGGCGAGCCGCCAAGGATGACGGGTAGTGCGGGTCGTCGTGTCATCCCCGTGTGGCCCGGTCGGAGACAACCACCCTTGGTCAGGTCATGCAAGCGAAGGGCGTGCTTGCATGACCTGACCAAGCGCGGTTCGCTGCGCGCGGGCCACACGGGGATGACACGACGCGCTTGGGTGCTGGTGCGCTGGCGCGCTGGTCGGTGTGGTTGCGCGTGTAGAGGGTGGTCAGTCCGAGTACTTGCGGGTGCAGAGGCCCGAGCCGTCGTAGAAGCCGTCTCGGAAGGCTTCCACGCGGGCGAAGCCCGAGGGGACCACCTGGCCGTTCACGTCTGCCGCGATGAGGCTCTTGTCCGCCAGGAGTTCGGCCACCGCTTCGTCCAGGTCACCCGAGGACAGGCGGAGCGTGGCTTTCGACTCGGTGGTGGTGCCGGCCCAGGCTCCGGTGAGGCACGCGGTCCGCAGGCCCGCCGCCGGGCCTTCCAGGGAGTAGCCCGTCGCTTTCTGGATGGACAGGGCGTAGCGGGACGCGATTTCGGCGAAAGCCGCGAAATCCCCGATCCCGCCCTTCTGGCCGCGTTTCGGCGGGGTGCCGATCTTCACCAGGTCGGGCAGGTCGATGGTGATGGCGTTGGTCGACGGGCAGTATGCGGCGGGACTGGTCTCCTGGGCGTCGGTGCACTTCGCGTCACCCGTCTTGAGGGTGGGCGGGGTCGCGCCGCTCTGGTTGTAGGCCTTGCGGAGGCTTTCCTCCAGCAGGTCCAGGTAGCGCTTGTCGTCCACCTTCACGTTGCCCTTGCCCTGGCCCGTGTCGACGTCCAGCGCGTCGAACTTCTCCTGGGTGATCCGGGTCTTGATCTCCTGCTCGTCGATCTCGGCGCAGCGCTTCGGGTCGCCGGCGAAGCCGAACTGGAACGCGGCGACGCGGTCGAACGCGCTGCCGTGCGCTCCCTGCTTCTCCGCCGACGTGCCGGCCGCGTCCCGGATGAAGAACATCGTCGCCAGCACCTGGTTGAGACCCGGGCCGGTCGAGATCCGGAAGTGCTTCGACTTCCCTTCCGCCACCCAGCGGAAGAAGTTGCCCGCGTAGCAGTCGGCCTGCTGCTCCTTGATGATCGACGGGGTGCCTTGGGTGACGCCGCTGTCCGGGCCCAGCTTGTACTGCACCGCGTGGCCCATCTCGTGGGCGAGGACGGTGACCACGGCCATCGGGCCGAAGGCGTCGTCCAGCATGGGCAGCAGCTCGCCCCGGTCCCACGCGATGCTGTCGTCCAGCGAGCAGTAGAAGGCGTTGGCCACGCCCCTGGTGTTGGTGCGGCAGATCTCGACGCCGGCACCGTTGGAGTCGTACGACACCAGGCGCTTGACCGGCTCGAACTTCTTCCCGCCGAAGTTCTTGGGCAGTTGCTCGGCCCAGTACTCCTCGACGTCGGCCAGGGTGTTGATGGCCAGGCGGTCCATCTCGCCGCCGTCGCCGTTCTCCACCCGCAGGTCCGCGTCCGGCACGCCCGGCTTCGGGCCGCTGTCACCGGTCGTGATGTCGAGGCCCGACACCTTGGACACGTCCGGTTTCACCGCCCGCGCCGAACCGTGCACGCTCTGCGAGCAGCCGGCGGACAACGCTGCGACCGCGACCAGCGCCGCGACCGTGAACACCCGTCGAGCCATGTCCGAGCACCATCCCGATCTGTGCGGTCCGTGCCGAACACTACTTGTCCGGTGCGGTCGGCGTGACCGGAACTACCCCAGCCCGCACGCCTTGTCGCCGGTGAACACGCCGCTGCGGAACACGTCGACCCGCTTGAACCCCGGTGCCACGGTCGCGCCGCCGGCTCCGTCGCGGGCCGCGTAGTCGTAGGCGAGCAGCACCTTCACGGCCTCGTCCAGGTCGCCGGGGGACAGGCCGAAGCCCTGCCGGCGGCTGAACACCTCGCGGGTGTAGGCACCGGCCAGGCACAGCGCGCCGGCCGCCGCCTCGTCGCCCTCGACCCCCTTGCCGAGTGCCGCGCGCGCCGCCAGGCCGTACCGGGACGCGAGCAGGATGCCGGTCGCGTAGTCGCCGATCTTGGCGTGCAGCTTCGGCAGGTCCTGCGCGACCTCGACCTGCACCGACTTGTCGGCCGGGCAGAACGCGACCGGGCCCTGGTCGCCGGAGCAGTCCGGCTCCTCCTGGGTGGGGGTGGTCTTGGGCGGCGTCCAGGTCTTGCCCTTGGCGGTGACCAGCGCCTTGTAGTAGTTGTCCAGGTCGGGCGTGATGGCGTTGAGCATCTCGTCGAACGGGAGGTTGCCGCCCCGGTCGCGGTCGTCGACGCTGGTGAACGCCTGCTGGGTGAACTGGCGGTTCTCGACCGTCATGGCGGCGCAGAACTTGGTGCCCTCCTGGTACCCGTCCTGGAAGGCGGACACCCGGTCGAACGCGTTGCCGTGCGCGGCCTTGTCGGAGGGGGAGGTGCCGACCGGGTCGCGGAACGAGATGAGCGCACCCAGGGCCGAGTCGAGGGTGTCGGTGCCGATGTCGAGGTGCTCCGACTTGCCGTCGTTCACCCACTTCACGAAGCTGCCCGCGAAGCAGTCCGCCATCGCCTCGGTGAGGATGGTCGGGAACTTGCGCGGGTTCGCGCGCTCGGCCTCGGGCGTGATGCCCATCCGGCGCTGCACGGCGTGCCCCATCTCGTGGGCCAGGACGATCACCACGGCCGCGTCGCCGTAGCCGTCGCGGAGCACGGGCAGCAGCGCGGCGCGGTCCCACGCGATGGCGTCGGCGCTGGGGCAGTAGAAGGCGTTGCCCTCGACGTCGCCGGCCTTCTCGGTGCACGGCGGCGGCTTGGCCGCCGGGTCCGAGGTGTCCACGGAGTAGATGCCGCCCTGGACGGGCCGCCACGGCTCGCCGAAGGTGGCCGGGAACGCCTGCTCCCAGAACTGGTCGACGTCGGTGATCGCGGTCGCGCCCAGCCGGTCGATGTCGCCGCCGTCGGTGCCCTTGATGAAGCTCGGGTCGACGCCGCCCTCGGTCACGACCTTGCCGGCCACCGGCCGCCCGGTGACCGACCGGGTGCACGCCGACGCGACCAGCGCCGTCGAGACCACCGCTACCAGCAGGATCAGTCGAGCCGAAGCGTGCTGCATCGGTCCATTGTGCCGCCAAAGCGCCGACTTTCGACCCCTTGGAGGAGGTGAACCGGTCCATGTGGAGGAGAGGGGGAGGGAGGGGTGGGAGTGCGGGGGAGGGGGCTGGGGTGGTTGCTGAGGGGGGTCGGGTGGTGGCGGGTGGTGTTCACCTCGCATTGGGCGGATGGCCGTTGACTCCGGTCGGGGGTCGGGGCTAGCCTGCCAATTGTAAACATTCTTTACTATTCTGCTCCCGAGCCGCCGCCCCGGACCGTGAGGAGAACACCGTGCGCCGTGTCGCCCCGTTGGCGTCGGCGGCTGTGCTTCTGTTGCTCGCACAGCCGCTGACCGCCGCCAGCGCACCAGCCGATTCCCTTCTCTCCCAAGGCCGACCCGTCACCACGTCGTCGGTCGAGGACTCCAGCTTCGACGGTCGGCTCGCCGTGGACGGGCGAACCGACACCCGCTGGGCCAGCGCGCCCGGCATCGACCCCCAGTGGCTCGCCGTCGACCTCGGCGCCACCTCCGAGGTGCACCAGGTCATCGTGCGCTGGGAGGACGCCTACGCCACCAAGTACAAGGTCCAGCTCTCCGCGAACGGTTCCACCTGGACCGACATCAGCAGCCGCACCACCGGTGACGGCGACTCCGACACGCACGCCGGGCTCCAGGGCACCGGCCGCTACCTGCGGATCCTCGGCACCGCGCGGGCCACGACCTACGGGTACTCGATCTGGGAGCTGGAGGTGTACGGGGTTCGCGGCGGCGGTGACACCGTCGCCCCCAGCATCCCGACGAACCTGAAGGTCACCGGCACGACGTCCAGCAGCGCGTCGCTGTCCTGGACGGCCGCCACCGACAACGTGGGCGTGGCCGGCTACGACGTGCTGCGCGACGGTGTCGTCGTCGGCACGGCGAACGGCACGTCCTACACCGACAACGGGCTCGCGCCCAGCACCGGGTACGACTACGCGGTGCGGGCGCGGGACGCGGCCGGGAACACCTCCGGGTCCGGCAACGTCGTGCGGGCCACGACCGGGGCCGGCTCCGGGTCGTTCGTGGTCGCGGCGGCGGGTGACATCGCCGAGCAGTGCACGGCGAGCAGTTCGTCCTGCGTGCACCCCAAGACCGCCAAGCTGGTCGAGCAGATGAACCCCGTGGCCGTGATCACCATGGGGGACAACCAGTACGACGACGCCCACCTGTCGGACTTCCAGAAGTACTACGACAAGACGTGGGGCAAGTTCAAGTCCAAGACCAAGCCGATCCCGGGCAACCACGAGACCTACGACAGCCCGCCGCTGGCCGGGTACAAGGACTACTTCGGCTCGATCGCCACGCCGCAGGGCAAGACCTACTACTCGTGGGACCAGGGCAACTGGCACTTCGTCGCCCTGGACTCCAACGAGTCGAGCAAGCCCGGTTCCGCGCAGCTCGAATGGCTGAAGAAGGACCTGGCCGGCAACCGCAAGGGCTGCGTCGCCGCGTACTTCCACCACCCCCGGTGGAGTTCCGGTGAGCACGGCAACAACACCAGCAGCGCCACGTTGTGGGAGACGCTGGTGGCCAACAAGACCGACCTGGTCCTGTCCGGCCACGACCACCACTACGAGCGGTTCAAGCCGTTGAACGCCGCCGGGAAGGCCGACCCGAACGGCACCCGCTCGGTGATCGGCGGCGGTGGCGGCGCGTCGCTCTACAAGGTGTCCGCCAACCCGGCGGTCACCGAGTTCGCCAAGTCGGTCCACGGCGTGCTCAAGCTGACCCTGACCGACAGCACCTACTCCTGGCAGTACCTGGGCCTGGACGGGAAGCCGGTCGACAGCACGCCGACCTACGACTGCCACTGATGTACCTCTCGACCGCACGTCAGGCGCCGGAGGGCGCCCGGGGCGGGGGCCGGGTGGCGGGCAACGTGCTCGCCCTCGGCCTGGTCAGCCTCGTCACCGACATCTCCTCGGAGATGGTCACGGCCGTGCTGCCGCTCTACTTCGTGGTCGCGCTCGGGTTGAGCCCGCTGCTGTTCGGCGTGCTGGACGGGCTCTACTCCGGGGTGACGGCGGTGGTGCGGCTGCTGGGCGGCCACGTCGCCGACCGGTTCCAGCGGCGCAAGGCCGTGGCGCTGGCGGGCTACGGCCTGTCGGCGGCGGCGAAGATCGGGTTCCTGGTGGTGTCGTCGCCGGTCGCGCTGGGCGGTGTGCTCGCCGTGGACCGGACCGGCAAGGGCCTGCGGACCGCGCCGAGGGACGCGCTGATCTCGTTGAGCAGCCCGGCCGACGGGCTGGGGCGGGCGTTCGGCGTGCACCGGGCGATGGACACCGTCGGCGCGTTCATCGGGCCGCTGGCAGCGATGTTCGTGCTGTGGGCGAGCCTCGGCTCGTACGACGCGGTGTTCGTCACCAGCTTCTGCTTCGCCGTGCTGGGTGTGGCGCTGCTGGCGCTGCTGGTGCGGGACAAGCAGTCGCCGGCCGCGACCCGGCCCCGGCTGAGGTCGTTGTGGACCCGGGAGTTCCGCCGGGTCGTCGGCTGGGCCGCGCTGCTCGGCGTGGTCGCGGTCGGCGACGGCTTCCTGTACCTGCTGCTCCAGCAGGAGCTCCGGCTGGACGCGGTGCACTTCCCGCTGCTGGCCCTGGGCACGGCGGCGGTCTACCTGCTGCTGGCCGTGCCGCTGGGGAAGCTCGCGGACCGGGTGGGCCGGTGGCCGGTGTTCCTGGCCGGGCACGTGGCGCTGGCGGCGGCGTTCGGGCTGCTGCTCACCCCGTACGTCAACGTGGTCGCCGTGCTCGCCCTGCACGGCCTGTTCTACGCCGCCACGGACGGCGTGCTGCCGGCCGCCGCCGGCCCGTTGCTGCCCGCCGCGCTGCGCACCAGCGGCATGGCGGTGCTGCAGACCGGGCAGGCGTTGGCGAAACTCGTGTCCTCTGTCCTGTTTGGAGCGTTGTGGACGATCTGGGGAGTGTCGACGGCGTTGACGGTGTCGTTGACCGCACTGGCCGTCGTCTTGGCTGGCGCAGCGGTGTTGCGGCCGCTGTCGTCCTGATCCTGGCGGCGGCGGGCTACGTGCTCTACGCCCGGGGCCACGCGGTCGGGGCGTCCGACGAGTGCAAGCGGCGGTCCTCGGCGGCCGGCACCTCGGCGTGCCTGCGGGCGCTGCCCGGCCTGCCGCCGGTGGTCGAGCTGGTGGTGACGGCCGGCGGCCGGGAGACGCGCCACGAGGTCCCGGGCATCCCGAGCCGGCTCCAGGTGTCGCCCAGCGGGCGGATGGTGTCGTGGACGGTGTTCGTGTCCGGCGACTCCTACAACACCGCCGGGTTCTCGACGCGCACCGGCATCCTGGACACCTCGAACGACGAGGTGCGCAAGTCGATCGAGGACATCCCGCTGACCGTGGGCGGGCAGCGGTACTTCGCGCCCGACCTGAACTTCTGGGGTGTCACGTTCACCGCCGACGACAGCGCGTTCTACGCGACGGCGGCGAGCCGGGGGCGCACCCACCTCATCCGCGCGGACTACCGGGCGTGGGAGGCGGAGGCGCTGCGCGACAACGTCGAGTGCCCGTCGCTGTCCCCGGACGGCACGCGGCTGGCGTTCAAGAAGAAGGTCGACCCGGGCCCGTGGCGGCTGCACGTGCTGGACCTGGCGACCATGGCGGAGACGCCGCTGGCCGAGACCCGCAGCGTCGACGACCAGGCCGTGTGGCCGGACGCCGACACCGTGGGCTACGGGCTGGACGGCGCGACCTGGACCGTGCCGGCGGACGGCTCGGGCACGCCGGAGACCGCCCGGGGCTGAGGTCCCGGCCGAGGTCGCGGTGGTCGGCGGCGCTCCCGCCGGCCACCGCGACCGCGCTCACGCGGGGACGAGCCAGAGCACGCCGGCCGGCGGGAGCTGGAGGACCGCCGACGCCGGGCGGCCGTGCCACGGCACCTCCTCGGCCTCCACGCCGCCCAGGTTGCCCACGCCGGAACCGCCGTAGCCGACCGAGTCGGTGTTCACCACCTCGCGCCAGCGGCCCGCCGAGGGCAGGCCCACCCGGTAGTCGTGGTGCGGCATCCCGGAGAAGTTCGCCACGCACGCCAGCACCGAGCCGTCCTCGCCGACGCGCAGGAAGCTGAGCACGTTGCCCGCCGAGTCGTTCGCGTCGATCCAGGAGAAGCCCTCGGGCCTGCCGTCCGCGCTGTAGAGCGCGGGGCTGTCCTTGTAGACGTCGTTGAGGTCCGCCACGAGCGACCGGACGCCCGCGTGCAGCGGCGAGTCCAGCAGGTGCCAGTCCAGCGAGCGCGACTCCGACCACTCGCCCCGCTGGCCGAACTCGCCACCCATGAACAGCAGCTGCTTGCCGGGGTGCGCCCACATGAACGCCAGCAGCGAGCGCAGGCCGGCGGCCTTGTTCCAGTCGTCGCCGGGCATCCGCTGCCACAGCGAGCCCTTGCCGTGCACGACCTCGTCGTGGGACAGCGGCAGCACGAAGTTCTCGCTCCACGCGTAGACCAGCGAGAAGGTGATCTCGTTGTGGTGGAACGACCGGTGCACCGGCTCGCGCGAGAGGTAGTGCAGCGAGTCGTGCATCCAGCCCATGTTCCACTTGAACCCGAACCCGAGGCCGCCCAGGTGGGTCGGCCGGGTCACGCCGGGCCATGCGGTCGACTCCTCGGCCACCATCACCACGCCGGGGTGCCGCTTGTAAACGGTCGCGTTCAGCTCCTGGAGGAACCGCACGGCGTCGAGGTTCTCCCGGCCGCCGTACTGGTTGGGCAGCCACTGGCCCTCTTCGCGCGAGTAGTCCAGGTACAGCATCGAGGCCACCGCGTCGACCCGCAGGCCGTCGATGTGGAACTCCTCGATCCAGTACAGCGCGTTGGCCACCAGGAAGTTGCGCACCTCGTTGCGGCCGAAGTCGAACACCAGGGTGCCCCAGTCCGGGTGCTCGCCCCGGCGCGGGTCCTCGTGCTCGTAGAGCGCGGTGCCGTCGAACCGGGCCAGCGCCCACGAGTCCTTGGGGAAGTGCGCGGGCACCCAGTCCATGATCACGCCGATGCCGTGGCCGTGCAGCACGTCCACGAAGTGCCGGAAGTCGTCCGGGGAGCCGAACCGGGACGTCGGGGCGTAGTAGGAGGTCACCTGGTAGCCCCAGGACCCGCCGAACGGGTGCTCGGCCACCGGCATCAGCTCGACGTGGGTGAACCCGGCCTCCACCACGTAGGCGGCCAGCTCCTCGGCCAACTGCCGGTAGTCCGGGCTGCGGCCGTCCTCCCGGTGCCGCCACGAGCCGAGGTGCACCTCGTAGACGCTCATCGGCGCGTTGATCCACTCGGTCGCGGCGCGCTTGGCCGCCCACTCCTCGTCGCGCCACGTGTAGGTGGAGGCGGTGACGACCGAGGCGGTCGCGGGCGGCGTCTCGGTGGCGAACGCCATCGGGTCGGCCTTCTCGTGCCAGCCGCCGTCCCGGCCCAGGATGCGGAACTTGTACCGGGTGCCCGTCGGGATGCCCGGCACGAACACCTCCCAGACGCCCGACGAGCCCAGCGAGCGCAACGGGGTCGCACGGCCGTCCCAGCTGTCGAAGTCGCCGCACACCCGCACGCCGCGCGCGGTCGGCGCCCACACCGCGAACGACACGCCGGTCACCGTGCCGTCGGGCGTGTCGTAGGCCCGGAAGTGCGCGCCCAGCACGTCCCACAGCCGCTCGTGCCTGCCCTCGCCGATCAGGTGCAGGTCCAGTTCGCCGACCGTGGGCAGCCACCGGTACGGGTCGTCCACCTCGACCACCGTGCCGCCGTAGGAGACCTCCAGCCGGTAGTCGCCGGGGTGCTCGGGCAGCCCGCCCTCGAACAGGCCGTCGGCTACCCGGTCGAGTTCGAAGCGCTTGTCGCCGGCCAGCACGGACACCGAGGACGCGCCCGGCCGCAACGCGCGCGCGACCACCTCGCCGGAGGGCAGGTGGTGCACGCCGAGCACCGAGTGCGGGTCGTGGTGCGACCCGGAAAGCAACCGGTCGACGTCCTCGGTCATCGTGCTCCCTCTCCAGTGATCCGGGCGATCGACGACAGCGGCACCGTCAACCACTCCGGCCGGTTCGCGTACTCGTAGGCCACCTCGTACACCGCCTTGTCCAGCTCGAACGCCCGCAGCAGGTACCCGCGGGCACGCGGGTCGCCCACCGAGGACGCCGCCGCCTCCGCGTAGCCCTCGGTGAACGCCGCGCGGTTGCGCCGCGACCACTCCAGCGCCCGCACGGCCAGCTGGTGGTCCTCCGGCCGGCCGACGAGGAGCTGGTGGGCCGCGTAGTCGAAGGATCGCAGCATCCCGGCCACATCGCGCAGCGGAGAGCGCAGCGAGGTGCGCTCCGCGATCGGTGCGCCCGGCTCGCCCTCGAAGTCGATCAGCAGCCAGCCCTGGACCGTGCGCAGCACCTGGCCCAGGTGCAGGTCGCCGTGGATGTGCTGGATGGCGATCGCGCCGGGCGTGTCGCGGGCCTGCTCGAACGCCTCGCGCAGCGCCGGCGCGAACGGCAGCAGCTCCGGCACCACCTCGGCCACCGCGTCCAGCCGGGCCACCATCGCGCGGACCGTCCGGTCGATGTCCTCGGCGTCCGCGTGCTGCGTGCCCAGCGCCCGCTCCAGGTCGGCGTGCACGGTCGCCACCGCCTGCCCGAGCCGCTGCGCCTCGCCCGCGAAGTCGCCGCCCACCTCGTCGGCGTGCAGGTCGCCCTCCGCCATCAGGTCCCGCACGCTCGTGGTGGCCATCGCCCAGCCGTCCACCGCGTCCGGCAGGAACTGCTGGAGCATCCCGACGGTGGTCGGCTCGCCCTCCAGCGTGCCGGTGATCGAGCCCAGCGGCTGCGCGACGTGCTCGCAGCCCACCTCGTGCAGCGCGCGTTGCAGCACCAGGTCGGGGTTCTCGCCCTGGCTGAGCTTGCGGAACAGCTTGAGGATGTACTGGCTGCCGAACACCAGCGAGGTGTTGCTCTGCTCGGAGGTGATCGGCCGGCCGCGCAGCCCGGTCTGCAGCTCCACGCCCGGTTCGTGCGCGAAGGCCAGGCCGTCGACCGAGGCGTTGCCCGCGATCAGGTCCAGCAGCCGGCCGGTCAGCTCGGGCTCGCCGGTCGCGTCGTAGTTCTCCACCAGGTCGGTGAGCAGGAGCTGGTAGGGCGCGCGCCGGTCCTGCTGCTCCACCTCCACCACCAGGTGCACCAGCAGCGGCTCGGTCGCGTTGAGCACCGTGCTGCGCAGCGGGCGCACGGCGGTGACCGGCCGGTCCTTCCCCCCGAACCACCGCTGCGCGGGCAGCCACGCGGGCAGTTCGGTCATCACCTTGTCGACCAGGTCCTGCGGTTCGGTCACCGGGTTCACCTCGTCTCGCCCTCGTCGCCCGCTTCGACCAGTTGGAACCAGTAGAAGCCGTGACCGGGCAGCGTCAGCAGGTACGAAAGGTCGCCCACGGTCGGGAAGCGCACCCCGCCGGTCAGCTCGACCGGGCGCGCACCGCGGTGCTCGGACAGGTCCAGCTCGACGGGCTGCGGGAACCGGGACAGGTTGTTCACGCAGAGCACGATGTCCTCGTGCCCGTCCGGCCGCCGCCACCGCCGCCGGTAGGCCAGCACGCTCGGGTTCGAGCCGCCCAGGTCGGTGAAGTCGCCCTCGGCGAACGCGTGGTGCTGCTTGCGCACCTCGATCATCCGCCGCGTCCAGTTCAGCAGCGAAGACTGGTTGTTCAGCTGTGCCTCCACGTTCAGGCCCTGGTAGCCGTAGACCGGGTCCATGATCACCGGCAGGTAGATGCGCCCCGGGTCGCAGGAGGAGAACCCCGCGTTGCGGTCCGGGGTCCACTGCATCGGTGTGCGGACGGCGTCGCGGTCCCCCAACCAGATGTTGTCGCCCATGCCGATCTCGTCACCGTAGTAGAGGACGGGTGATCCGGGCAGGGACAGCAGCATCGCCGTGAACAACTCCTGCTGGTTGCGGTCGTTCTCCAGCAGGGGGGCGAGCCGCCGTCTGATCCCGATGTTGGCCTTCATCCGGGGGTCTTTGGCGTACTCGGCGTACATGTAGTCGCGCTCTTCGTCGGTCACCATTTCGAGCGTGAGCTCGTCGTGGTTGCGCAGGAAGATGCCCCACTGGCAGCCGTCGGGGATCTGCGGCGTCTGGGCCAGGATCTCCGAGATCGGGAACCGGGACTCGCGGCGCACGGCCATGAAGATGCGCGGCATCAGCGGGAAGTGGAACGCCATGTGGCACTCGTCGCCGCCCACCTCGGGGTTGCCGAAGTACTCCACGACGTCCGACGGCCACTGGTTGGCCTCCGCGAGCAGCACCCGACCGGGGTACTCGTCGTCGACCACCTTGCGGCAGCGCTTGAGGAAGTCGTGGGTGCGCGGCAGGTTCTCGCAGTTCGTGCCCTCCTGCTCGAACAGGTAGGGCACCGCGTCCAGCCGGAAGCCGTCGATGCCCAGGTCCAGCCAGAACCGGAGGGTGTCCAGCATGGCCTCCTGGACGTCGGGGTTCTCGAAGTTCAGGTCCGGCTGGTGGGAGAAGAACCGGTGCCAGTAGAACTGGCCGCGCACCGGGTCGTAGGTCCAGTTCGAGGACTCGGTGTCGACGAAGATGATCCGCGCGTCCGGGTAGCGCTGGTCGTCGTCGCCCCACACGTAGTAGTCGCCGTAGGGCCCGTCCGGCTCGGCCCGCGACTGCTGGAACCACGGGTGCGCGTCGCTGGTGTGGTTGAGCACCAGGTCGGTGATCACCCGGATGCCCCGGCGGTGCGCCTCGTCCAGCAGGTAGACGAAGTCCTCGACGGTGCCGAACTCCGGCAGCACGCTGCGGAAGTCGGAGATGTCGTACCCGCCGTCGCGCAGCGGCGACGCGTAGAACGGCGGCAGCCAGAGGCAGTCGACGCCCAGCCACTCCAGGTAGTCCAGCCGGGACGCCAGCCCGCGCAGGTCGCCCGTGCCGTCGCCGTTGGAGTCGGTGAAGGCGCGCACCAGCACCTCGTAGAACACCGCGCCCTTGAACCAGTCGGGCTCGCGCGGCGCGAGTTTCGCCGACCGGAAGTCCTCGGCCTGCGGTTCGACCAGCAGGCCGTCCGCGCCGATGGCCTCACCGGTGTGCGGCACGCCGTCCAGTCCGGTCAGCGCGGCGTCGGGTCGGGGTTCTTCTGCCATGTGCTCCACCTCGTCCCACCTCTTCGGGGGTACGGTCGACGGTCCCTCGCGCTGCGGCGCGCGGGGACTCGTGTCGGGGGTTGGTCCGCTGCTAGCTGCTGAACCTGCGCTGCACGGCGACGACGTGCGCCGACGCGCGCCACGGTTCCAGGCGGATGTAGTTGGCCTGGCCCCAGTCCCAGGTCTCCCCGGTCACCTCGTCGTGCGCGATCAGGCGTTCGTGCCAGTCGAAGCCGAGCGTGGGGAGGTCGAGCCAGACCGTGCCGTCCTGGGCGTTGTGCGGATCCAGGTTCACCACCACGACCACCGTGTCGCCGCTGCCCGGGTCCTGCTTCGAGTAGGCGATCAGCGCGGGGTTCTCGACGTGGTGGAAGCGGAGCGTGCGCATCTGCCGCAGCGCCGGGTGCGCGCGGCGGATGGTGTTGAGCTTGCGCAGCCACGGCTCCAGCGACCGGCCCTCGGCCACCGCCTGCTCGAAGTCGCGCGGGCGCAACTGGTACTTCTCCGAGTTCAGGTACTCCTCGCTGCCCTCCCGCACCGCCTGGTGCTCGAAGAGCTCGTAGCCCGCGTACACGCCCCAGGTGGGGCTCAGCGTCGCGGCCAGCGCGGCGCGCAGCGCGAACATGCCCGGACCGCCGTGCTGCAGCGACTCGTGCAGGATGTCCGGCGTGTTCACGAACAGGTTCGGCCGGGCCTCGTCCCAGTGGGCGACCAGCTCGGAGCCGAACTCGGTCAGCTCCTCCTTGGTCGTGCGCCAGGTGAAGTACGTGTAGCTCTGGGTGAAGCCGAGCTTGGCCAGGCCGTAGAGCCGGGCCGGTCGGGTGAACGCCTCGGACAGGAACAGCACGTCCGGGTGCTCGTCCTTCACCGCCCAGATCAGCCACGCCCAGAAGTCCGGCGGCTTGGTGTGCGGGTTGTCCACCCGGAAGATGCGCACCCCGTGGTCGACCCAGTGCCGCACCACGCGCAGCACCTCGTTGTAGATGCCCTGCGGGTCGTTGTCGAAGTTGACCGGGTAGATGTCCTGGTACTTCTTCGGCGGGTTCTCCGCGTAGGCGATCGAGCCGTCCGGGCGGGTGGTGAACCACTCCGGGTGCTTGAGCACCCACGGGTGGTCCGGCGCGCACTGGAGGGCGAGGTCGAGCGCGACCTCCAGGCCCAACTCGGACGCCCGTGCGACGAACGCGTCGAAGTCCTCGATCGTGCCCAGCTCGGGGTGGATCGCGTCGTGCCCGCCCTCGTCCGCGCCGATCGCCCAGGTCGATCCCGGGTCGTCCTCGGTCGCCACCAGGGTGTTGTTCGGGCCCTTGCGGTTCACCCGGCCGATCGGGTGGATCGGCGGCAGGTAGGCGACGTCGAACCCCATCGCGGCGACCCGGTCGAGGGCCTTGGCGGCGGTGGTGAACGTGCCGTGCACCGGGACGCCGGCCTCGTCGAGGCCGCCGGTGGAGCGCGGGAAGAACTCGTACCAGGACCCGAACGCGGCGCGGGTGCGGTCCACCCACACCTTCTGCGGGCGGCCCTTGGTGATCAGCTCGCGCACCGGGTGGTCGTGCATGACCTGCCGGACGTCCTGGGCGAGCGCGGGCGCGACCCGCTCCGCCAGCGGGCGGTCGGTGTCGCGCAGCGCCGAGGCGGCGTTCGCCAGCAGCGGCTTGTCGCGGCGGCGGTCGGGGCGGCGCGAGACGCGGTCGATCAGCCGCGCGCCGGACTCCAGGTCGTTGTGCAGCTCGTCGGCGCCCTGGCCGGCGGCGATCTTCACCTCGACGGCGTGCAGCCACGTGGCCCACGGGTCGGACCAGGCGTCGACCCGGAACGTCCACGCGCCCTCGGCGTCGGGGACGATCGTGGCCGCCCAGCGGTCCAGCCCGACGCCCTGCGGGACCATCCGCGTCTGTCTTGCGACCCGGTCGCCCGGTCCCCGCCACGTCACGGTGGCGGCGACGGCGTCGTGGCCCTCGCGCCACACCGTCGCCTCCACCGGGACGTGCTCACCGACCACGGCCTTGGCCGGGTACCGGCCACAGCTGACGGTCGGGGAGACGTCGTCGATACCGAGTCGTCCGCTCATCGGCAGCGCCCCTCTCACCTGGTGTGACGCTTGCTTGGTCAAGTTTGCCCGTCCTGATCGCGCAGGTCGTCACCGGGGACTACGTACTTGGTGTTCCTACCCCGTACAACCGGATCGCACACGTGGCGGTGATCCCGGTCTCGTCATGGGGGACGTCCATCCCAGTCCCCGGAGCGGGTGTCACCCGAACAGTCGATCATGACGGCGGTGCTGACCTGCGGTCGGCCCCTGGTGGACGATCTTGTCGGGTCGGTCGCCCACTTCGGTGTCACCGAAGAGAACTACGGGCCAAAAGTCGGTAGCCGGTGTGCGCCGCCGCCACGCCTGCGGCCGGCCGGGGGCGGACCCGCGCGGAGATCGCTCGATCGGGTCTGCGGACACGCCCGCACCGGGTGAGCCGGCGGGCGGGACCGCCGGGCGGGTGGCGCGCGGGCCGTCCGGTCGGCGGTGCGCGCGCCGCCGCCGGGACCGGCCGCCGGCCGCCGACCGGCACAGCGGCGGGCCCGCCGGCGCGTTGCGGTAACGCCGGGCGGTTGTGTACGAAAGAACACGGGAGGACCGTCCGCGCTGGTGGAACTGGATCGGTCCCTGCATCGGTCCGGGTGACCGTTGCCCCGCACCGCTGGATGGGGGATAAGGTCCGACGCCATGCGAGCACTCCGCCGGTTCACCGTCCGAGCCAGCCTGCCCGAGCCGCTGTCCGCACTGGGCACGCTCGCCACGAACCTGCGCTGGACGTGGCACCAGCCGACCCAGGACCTGTTCGCCTCGATCGACCCCGCGCGCTGGTCGGACAGCGGCGACCCGCTGCGCCTGCTGTCCACGGTCGACCCGGAGCGGCTGGACGCGCTGTCCCGCGACGAGCAGTTCCTCGCGCACACCCGCGCGCTCGCCGACGACCTCACCCGCTACACCACCGGCCCGCGCTGGTTCCAGCGCCGCCAGGACGAGGTGCAGCAGCGGCGTGAGCACGGCAACTTCGAGCTGAGCCCGCTGCCCTCGGCGATCGCCTACTTCTCCATGGAGTTCGGCGTCACCGAGGCGCTGCCCAACTACTCCGGCGGCCTCGGCGTGCTCGCCGGCGACCACCTCAAGGCCGCCTCCGACCTGGGCGTGCCGCTGATCGCGGTGGGCCTGCTCTACCGGTCGGGCTACTTCCGGCAGGCGCTGTCCCTGGACGGGTGGCAGATCGAGCACTACCCGGTGCTGGACCCGCGCGGCCTGCCGCTGGAGCTGCTCACCGAGCCGTCCGGCGCACCCATCCTGGTGCACGTGGCGATGCCCGGCGACCGGGTGCTGCGCGCCAAGGTCTGGAAGGCGCAGGTGGGCCGCATCCCGCTGCTGCTGCTGGACTCCGACGTCGAGGAGAACGACGAGGACCTGCGCGGCGTCACCGACCGGCTCTACGGCGGCGACCAGGACCACCGCATCCGGCAGGAGATCCTGGCGGGCGTGGGCGGCGTGCGGGCGGTGCGCACGTTCTGCGAGCTGACCGGGCACCCGGCGCCGGAGGTGTTCCACACCAACGAGGGCCACGCGGGCTTCCTCGGCCTGGAGCGCATCCGCGAGCTGGTGACCGGCGCGGGGCTGGACTTCGACCAGGCGCTGGCCGCCGTGCGCGCGGGCACCGTGTTCACCACCCACACCCCCGTCCCGGCGGGCATCGACCGGTTCCCGGTGGACCTCGTGCAGCACTACTTCGGCTCCGAGGCGCTGCTGCCCGGCGTGAGCACGCAGCGCGTCCTGGCGCTGGGCGCGGAGGAGAACCCCGGCCTGTTCAACATGGCGCACATGGGCCTGCGGCTCGCGCAGCGCGCCAACGGCGTGTCCAAGCTGCACGGCGAGGTCAGCCGGGACATGTTCCGGGGCATGTGGCCGGGCTTCGACGTCACCGAGGTGCCGATCGGCTCGGTCACCAACGGCGTGCACGGCCCGACCTGGGCGGCCACCGAGATGAGCAGGCTGCTCGGCGAGTCCGACGACGCGGGCGTCGGCCTGCGCGGGTTCGAGCCGGTCACCGACCAGCGGCTCTGGGAGCTGCGCAACGACCTGCGCGGCAAGCTCGTGCAGGAGGTGCGCCGGCGGACCCGGCTGTCCTGGCTCCAGCGCGGCGCGTCCGCCCTGGAACTGGGCTGGACGGACTCGGTGTTCGACCCCGACGTGCTGACCGTCGGCTTCGCCCGCCGGGTGCCGACCTACAAGCGGCTCACCCTGATGCTGCGCGACCCGGAGCGGCTGCGCGCCCTGCTGCTGCACCCGCAGCGGCCGGTGCAGCTCGTCGTGGCCGGCAAGTCGCACCCGGCCGACGACGGCGGCAAGGCGCTGATCCAGCAGATCGTGCGGTACGCGGACGACGCGGGCGTGCGGCACCGGATCGTGTTCCTGCCCGACTACGACATGTCCATGGCCCGCTACCTGTACTGGGGCTGCGACGTGTGGCTGAACAACCCGATGCGCCCGCTGGAGGCGTGCGGCACGTCCGGCATGAAGTCGGCGCTCAACGGCGGGCTCAACCTGTCCATCAGGGACGGGTGGTGGGACGAGCTGTACGACGGCAGCAACGGCTGGGCGATCCCGACCGCCGACGGCGTCACCGACCCCACCCGCCGCGACGACCTGGAGGCCGCCGCCCTCTACGACCTGCTCGGCAGCCAGGTCGCGCCGCTGTTCTACGACCGCTCCGACACCGGCGTGCCGACCCGCTGGCTGGCCATGGTCCGGCACACGCTGGCCTCGCTCGGCCCGGCCGTGCAGGCGTCGCGGATGGTCCGGGAGTACGTGGAGAACCTCTACGCGCCCGCCGCGTCCTCGGCGGGCGCCGTGGTCGGCGACGGCTACCGGGGCGCGAAGGAGCTGGCCGCCTACCGGCAGCGCCTGCGCGCGTCGTGGACGCGGGTGCGCGTGCTCGACTCGGAGATGACGCTGAACGGCTCGGCGGTGCCGTCGCTGGGCACGCCGGTCGGGGTGCGGGCGCGGATCGAGCCGGCCGGCCTGGAACCGTCCGAGGTGGACGTGCAGGTGGTGCTGGGCAAGGTCGGCGACTCGGACGAGCTGTACGACGTCGTCACGCACGTGATGCAGTACTCGGGCAACGGCAACTACGACATCGAGGTCCCCCTGCCGCACGCCGGCGCGGTCGGCTACACGGTCCGCGTCCTGCCCCGCCACGACCTGCTGGCCTCACCGGCCGAACTGGGCCGCGTGGTCCTGGCCGGCTAGTCCCGGACACAGGCGGCCGACGTGCCGCTCGCCGGTGAGCAGGCCCGCAAGGGGCCCGTCCGGCGAGCGGCTTCCCCGGGCGATCCGGCCCGCGAACAACCGGCCCGCACTGCGCGTCCCCGAAGGCACGGCGGGGCACCGGGCGGAGCGGGTCAGCGGACGTCGAGGCGGGCGCTGGTCTCGGCGACCCTGGGCATCCAGCCGGCGAGTTCGGTCGCCTCGGCCAGGGTGCGGCGGGCTGCCGCGTTGTCGCCGGCGGCCATCTGCGCGCGGGCGATGGTGGCCAGCGCGTCGGCCCGCCCGAGTGCGCTCTCGCTGCTGCGCTTGGCCTGCCCGGCCAGCTCGATGGCCAGGTCGGTGTCCTGCTCCAGCAGCGCGAGCTGGGCCAGCGTCGCGGTGCACCGGTAGCGGGGGTAGCCGAGCTGCACGGCGCCCTCCGACGCCCGCCGCGCCGCGCCCATGCCGACCTCCAGCGGCAGTTGCCCGGCCTCCATCGCGTTGGCCGTGGAGCTGGCCATCTCGGCCATGACGAACGCCATGTCGCGCTGGTCCAGGTCGGTCCGCCCGACCAGCGTGCCGACCAGGTGCAGCGCGTCGGCGTACCGGGTGCGCATGGTCAGCACCGCCACCTGCGAGCCGATCGCGGCCAGCAGCGTCGGGTGCGCCTCGACCAGCCGCCCGGCGATCTCCTCGGCGCGGTCCAGGTCGCCGGCGGACAGCGCGTCGGACACCTCGTTGACCATCGGCGTCGCCTCCATCTCGGCGACCACCCGGCCGGTCAGGAACGGCAGCCGGAACAGGAACCAGCCCGGCGACGTCGTGCCGGCCCCGCGCCGGGGCACCAGGCCGTGCAGCACGACGGCGGTCGCCGCCACCGCGAACCCCGTGCCGAACGCCGTGGCCGGCGGGAACGCCCAGCAGGCGGCCACCACGAGCGCGGTCAGCAGGACGGAGACCAGCGAAGTCAGCCACAGCCGGCGGCGGACCGGCGCGCGCACCGACGTGAGCCCGACCGACATCACCACCGGGACGGTGCGCAGCACGACGCGGCGGCGCGGCGTGGTCCAGGTGCGCAGCTCACCGCCGACCCCGACGACCACCAGCGAGACCCGGACCTGCCACAGCAGCGCGCCGAGCAGCAGGCCGACCTGGAGCAGCGCCAGGGCGGCCAGCGCACCGCAGGTCGCCCCGGCGAGGCTCTCCGCCCAGAACCCGGGCTCCCACACGACCAGTCCGATGACGACCAGCGCCGTCAGCACGATCCACACAAAACCCCAGACGCTACCCGCCGGCGGGAGGTTCCCGGCGGGGTGCCGCCCCGGCAGGCGTCCCGGACCGGGCCCTGCCCCCGATCCGGGAAACCTGCCGGAGCGACACCCCTCGACGCGGCCGGCGCCGCGCGGGTCAGACGACCGCCGGGGTGGCGCCCTCGCGGATCGGCAGGCCGGCCTCGGCGTACGCGCGGAACCCGCCGATCAGGTCCGTGGCGTTGGGCAGCCCGACCTGCTGCAGGTCGCGGGCGGCGAGGCTGGACGCGTAGCCCTCGTTGCACAGCACGACCACGGTCGTCTCCGCACCGAACCCCGGTATCCGGTACTCGCCGGTCGGGTCCAGCCGCCACTCCAGCACGATCCGCTCGACCGGCACCGAGCCGGGGACCTCGCCCTCGGCCAGCCGGTTGTGGTGCGGCCGGATGTCGACCACCAGCACGTCGGACAAGCCGGCCAGCTCGTGCGGCGCCACCCGGCGCAGCCCGGCCCGCGCCCGCGCCAGCACCGCCTCCGCGCTCACGGCCCCTCCTGGTCGGCCAGCTCGCGCAGCCGGTCCAGCGGCAGTCGCTGGGCGGGCAGCGGCGGGATGTCGGCCGGGATGTCGGCGAGGCTCGGGTACTCGCGGGTCGGCACCAGCGGCGGGGAGTAGGCGTGCACGCTGGACGCGCCCACCCGACCCCTGTTCGTCACCTGGTGCGCCCGCCCGGCCCCGAACCCGATCGACGACCCGACCCCGCGCACGGTCGAGCGGACCGGTCCGCCCGGGTAGCGGTAGTCCTCGGACAGCTCGCCGGTGAGCACGGTGAACGACCCGGCCGCGCCGCCGTGGTCGTGCGGTTCGGTGCCCTGGCCGGGCAGCCAGGACAGCAGCCACAGCTCCACGCCCTCGGTGAGGCCGAGCCGGGCCCACCAGCGCTGCCCGGCGTCGAAGTCGAGGACGGACAGCAGCGGCGTGGTCAGCTCGCCGGCCACGTAGGAGGTCAGTTCGCGGAGTTCGCGGGGCGTCCACAGCTCCCGCGAGGGGTGCAGCAGGTCGCGGAACAGCGGGAGGTCGAGGGTCGGGTGCACGTCGGCGCGTGCGAGTGCGGAGGTCAAAGGTCGCTCCTGATGGCTACGGGGCGTACGGGGTAGCGATCAAGACGCGGCGCGGGCCGGTCGGCTCACCGGGGCGGGGCACCCGCCCGTGGGGTCAGCGCGAGCCGCCGCGCCGCGTCCGGCTACACCCGCACGACGCCACCAGGAGGAGGTCGATCGTGCGGTCGCACCACGTGAGCAACTGACGGGCCACGCCTGCATGGTGCCACGCCGGCGCAGGGCCCCGCATGGGCTCCCACCAGCCAGGATTGTGTCGGACCCCGAGGTGGTCAGCGTGCTGCGCGCCCCGTCTCGGGCACGCGCAGCAACAGCAGCGACCGCGCGCCCAGCTCCAGCGGCGCACCCGGCTCCAGCGCGCCCGGACGCGCCGGCGACCCGTCCCGCGTGGTCGAGTCGATCACCGGTTCGTACCGCTCGCCGTACTCCACGCCGGGCAGCGCGACCGTGACCGGGTCCGCGCCGGCGTGCAGCAGCAACAGCCACGAGTCGTCCGACACCAGCTCGCCGTCGCGGCTGCGCGACAGCGAGGTGGAGCCGTCGATCCACATGCCGAGGAACCGGCGGCCCTCGTCGAACCAGTCGGTCTCGGCCATCTCCTCGCCGTCCGCCCGGAACCACACCAGGTCCGGTGCGCCGGAGGGGGTGGTGCGGCCGTCGAAGAACTCGGGCTGCCGCAGCGCCGGGCTGGTCGCGCGCAGCCCGATCACCCGGCGGGCGAACGCGAGCATCGACTCGCCCTCGGGGGTCGCGTCCCAGTCGACCCACGACGTCCCGTCGTCCAGGCAGTAGGCGTTGTTGTTGCCGCCCTGGGTGCGCCACAGCTCGTCGCCGGCGGTCAGCATCGGCGTGCCGGTGGACAGCAGCAGCGTGGCCAGCAGGTTGCGGGCCTGGCGGGCGCGCAGCGCGAGCACCTCGGGGTCGTCGGTCTCCCCTTCGGCGCCGCAGTTCCAGGACCGGTTGTCGTTGGTGCCGTCCCGGTTGTCCTCGCCGTTGGCCTCGTTGTGCTTCTCGTTGTACGACACCAGGTCGCGCAGCGTGAACCCGTCGTGCGCGGTGACGAAGTTGATCGACTGCCACGGCCGGCGCAGGTCGTCGGCGTACAGGTCGGACGAGCCGGACAGCCGGTAGGCGAGGTCGCGCACGCCGGTCTGGCCGCGCCAGAAGTCCCGCACGGTGTCCCGGTAGCGCCCGTTCCACTCGGCCCACTGCACGCCGAAGTCGCCCACCCGGTAGCCGTCGCCGGTGGCGTCCCACGGTTCGGCGATCAGCTTGCACCGGGACAGCACCGGGTCCGAGGTGATCGCGGTGAGCAGCGCCGACGCCCGGTCGAACCGGCCGCCGCCGGGCCGGCCGAGCGTGGAGGCCAGGTCGAACCTGAAGCCGTCCACGCCCAGCTCGGTGGTCCAGTACCGCAGCGAGTCGGTGACCAGCCGCACCACCTGCGGCGACCCGGCCTCCAGGGTGTTGCCGCAGCCGGTGATGTCGAGCGTGCCGCCGCCCTCGATGTGCAGGTAGTAGCCGGGCGCGTCGAAGCCCCGGTAGGACAGCGTCGGGCCGTCCGGGCCGCCCTCGCAGGTGTGGTTGTAGACCACGTCGAGCAGCACCTCGATGCCGGCTGCGTGCAGCGCGGCCACCATGGTCCGGAACTCCTCGACCTCCCGGCCCGGTTCGGCGGCGTAGCCGGGGTGCGGCGCGAAGTAGCTCAGCGGCGAGTAGCCCCAGTAGTTGTGCCTGCCCTCGCGGACCAGCGCCGGTTCGTCCAGGAACGCCTGCACCGGCAGCAGCTCGACGGACGTGACGCCCAGCCGGACCAGGTGCTCGACCACCGCCGGGTGCGCCAGGCCGAGGTAGGTGCCGCGCAGGTGCTCGGGCACGTCGGGGTGCCGCCGGGTGAACCCGCGCACGTGCAGCTCGTAGATCACCGCCTCCTCGAACGGCACCTCGGGCTTGACCCCGGTGTCCGAGCCGCCCGGCGAGGCCACCACGGACAGCGGCACCGCGCCCAGCGAGTCGACCGGTGACGGCGGGCCCAGCATCGGGTCGTCGACGTACCCCAGGGCCGCGTCCGGCGAGGTGACCGTGCCGGTGATCTGCCGCGCGTAGGGGTCGAGCAGGAGCTTGGCCGGGTTGCAGCGCAGCCCGCGCGACGGGTCGTAGGGGCCGTGCACCCGGTAGCCGTAGCGCTGGCCGGGTGTGATGCCGGCCACGGTGCCGTGCCAGACGCCGAACGTGCGCTCGGTCAGCTCCACGCGCCGTTCCACGCCGTCGTCGCTGATCAGGCACACCTCGACGGCGGTGGCGGGCGGTACGGACACCGCGAAGCGGACGCCGCCCGCCTCGGGGTGGGCACCGAGCGGGAACGGCCGACCTGCGAGCGGGGACGAGTCGAGGGCCATGGCCCGATCTTCCCAGCATCCGGCCCCGGAGTGGGGACGACGGCCCTGCCGCCCCCGCGCGTCGGGCATTGCACGAGAATGGGCGCGGCGAGGCATCGACGGGGCGAGGGCAGGCGTGGAAAACGAAGATCTGGTCATCCACATGCAGGGTGTTTCGGTTCGACGGGGCAGGACCACGCTGGTCGGGGACGTCGACTGGGCCGTGGAGCTGGACGAGCGCTGGGTGGTGCTCGGTCCCAACGGCGCGGGCAAGACGACGCTGCTGCGGCTGGCCGCAGCGGAGCTGCACCCGACCAGGGGCGTCCTGCACCTGCTGGGCGAGCGCATCGGCCGGACCGACGTGTTCGAGCTGCGCCCGCGCATCGGGCTGTGCTCGGCGGCCATCGGCACGCGCATCCCGGCCGAGGAGAAGGTGCTCGACCTCGTGGTCAGCGCCGGCTACGCGGTGCTGGGCCGGTGGCGCGAGGAGTACGACCGGCTCGACACCGGCCGGGCGCGGCAGCTCCTCGGCCAGTTCGGCATCGAGCACCTGGCCGACCGCACGTACGGCACGCTGTCCGAGGGCGAGCGCAAGCGCACGCTGATCGCCCGCGCGCTGATGACCGACCCCGAGGTGCTGCTGCTCGACGAGCCGGCGGCGGGGCTCGACCTGGGCGGGCGCGAGGACCTGGTGGCCCGGCTCTCGGAGCTGGCGCTCGACCCGGACGCGCCGGCGACCGTGCTGGTCACCCACCACGTGGAGGAGATCCCACCGGGCTTCACGCACGTGCTGCTGCTGCGCGACGGCGGGATCGTGGCGCAGGGCCTGCTAGACGACGTGCTCACCGAGGAGAACCTGTCCAAGACCTTCGACCAGTCCTTGGAGCTCCAGCGGGCGGGCGACCGGTACTTCGCGCGCCGCAAAGCTACCCAGGGGTAACCTGCGAGGCGCTACCGACGGAGGTCGAGGAGGACCTGTGGGTGAGTTCGTGAAGCTCGAAGTCGAGGACGGGATCGGCGTCATCCGGCTGGACCGCCCGCCGATGAACGCGCTGAACCGGCAGGTCCAGGAGGAGATCCGGGCGGCGGCGCTGGAGGCGGCGCGGCGCGAGGACGTCTACTCGGTGATCGTCCACGGCGGACCCAAGGTGTTCGCGGCGGGCGCGGACATCAAGGAGATGGCCGAGCTGACCTACGCCGAGATGGCGGCGCGCGCCGGGTCGTTCCAGTCCGCGCTGCGCTCGGTCGAGGAGATCCCGAAGCCGACCGTCGCCGCGATCACCGGCTACGCGCTGGGCGGCGGCTTCGAGCTGGCGCTGTGCGCGGACCGGCGGATCGCGGGCGACAACGCCAAGGTCGGCCAGCCGGAGGTGCTGCTGGGCGTCATCCCCGGCATGGGCGGCACGCAGCGGCTGCCCCGGCTGATCGGGCCGTCCCGCGCGAAGGACCTGATCTACACCGGTCGGTTCGTCGGCGCCGAGGAAGCGCTGCGGATCGGCATGGTGGACGAGGTCGTCGCGCCGGACGACGTGTTCGCCGCCGCCAAGCGCTGGGCCGGCCAGTTCGTGAACGGCCCGGTGCGCGCCTACGCGGCGGCCAAGGCCGCGATCGACGGCGGCCTGGACACCGACCTGGGCAACGGCCTGAAGCTGGAGAGCCAGCTCTTCGCGGCGATGTTCGCCACCGAGGACCAGAAGGCGGGCATGGCCTCGTTCATCGAGCACGGCCCCGGAAAGGCGAAGTTCAGTGGTCGCTGACCCCGAGGTCCCGGCGGACCCCACCCCCTCGGCGGGCGGCCCCCGGGTCGACCCGAAGCCGAACCCGCACGCCACGGCGGAGGAGGTGCGCGCCGCCTACTCCGACCCCAAGCTCGCCAACGTGCTCTACCACGACTGGGAAGCCGGCACGTACGACGAGAAGTGGTCGATCTCCTACGACGAGCGCTGCATCACCTACGCCACCGACCGGTTCCGCGCGGTGTCCGGCGGCGTCGGCCCCTACGGCCACGCGCTGGAACTGGGCTGCGGCACCGGTTTCTTCCTGCTGAACCTGATGCAGGGCGGGGTCGTCCAGCGCGGCTCGGTCACCGACCTGTCGCCGGGCATGGTCGAGGTCGCCCTGCGCAACGCCGAGGACCTCGGCCTGCCGGTGGACGGCCGGGTGGCCGACGCGGAGCGCATCCCGTACGACGACGACACGTTCGACCTGGTCATCGGGCACGCCGTGCTGCACCACATCCCGGACGTGGCGGCGGCGATGCGCGAGGTGCAGCGGGTGCTCAAGCCCGGTGGGCGGTTCGTGTTCGCGGGCGACCCGACCGACATCGGCAACTTCTACGCCCGCAAGCTCGGCCAGTTGACGTGGTGGCTGACCACCACCGTGACCAGGTTCGCGCCGCTGAACGACTGGCGGCGCCCGCAGGAGGAGCTGGACGAGTCCTCGCGCGCCGCCGCGCTGGAAGCCGTGGTGGACCTGCACACCTTCGACCCGGCCGACCTGGAGCGCACCGCGCGGGGCGCGGGCGCGACCGAGGTGCGGGCGGTGACCGAGGAGCTGTCGGCGGCCCTGTTCGGCTGGCCGGTGCGCACCTTCGAGGCGGCCGTGCCGAGGGGGAAGCTGGGCCTGGGCTGGGCGATGTTCGCCTACCGGACCTGGCAGCGGCTGTCCTGGGTGGACGAGAACGTGCTGTCGAAGGTGCTGCCGCGCGAGGTGTTCTACAACGTCTCCGTGACGGGCCGCAAGCCGGTCGCCTGAGTGGGGTACGCGTTCAGCCTCGACGACGTGGCGTACCTGCGTTCCGACGCGGGGTGCGCCGCGTTGTCGGCGTTGGCGGAGCTGCCGCTGACCCCGGCGTCCCGCCTGACCGACGTGCAGCGGGCCCGTCGGGTCGCGCCGGAGCACTTCGCGGCCGTGCTGGAAACCTTGCTGCTGCGGCGCAAAGCACCGTCCAAGGTGGACTTCACCGACGGGCTGTACACCGACGACGCGTTGCAGCAGGCCACCCCCCGGCCGGTCGCGGAGCACCGGGCGCGGCGCTTCGGCGGCCGGCCGGTGCACGACGTCACCTGCTCGGTCGGCGCGGACCTGGCCGCGCTGCCGCCCGGCTCGGTCGGCTCGGACCTGGACCCGGTGCGGCTGGCCATGGCCCGGCACAACCTGGGCGACGCGGTGCCGCTGCTGCGCGCGGACGCGCTGCACCCGGTCTCCCGCGACACCCCCGTGGTCGCCGACCCGGCCCGCCGGGACGCGGCCGGCCGGCGCACCTGGCGGCCCGGGGACTTCGCGCCGCCGCTGGACGCCCTCGCCGCCGCCTACGCGGGCCGGGACCTGGCCGTGAAGTGCGCGCCCGGCGCGGACTTCGCGGTCGCGCCGTGGGCGGACGAGGTCGAGCTCGTCTCGCTCGACGGCCAGGTCCGCGAGGCGTGCCTGTGGACGCGCGGCCTGGCCACGCCGGGCGTCACCCGCCGGGCGTCCGTGCTGACCTCGGACGGGCCGGGCTGGACGATCACCGACGCCGAGCCCGACGACTGCCCGGTCACCCCGCCCGCGCGCTGGCTGGTCGACCCGGACGGCGCGGTGGTGCGGGCCGGCCTGGTGCGGCACTACGCCGCCCGCCACGGCCTGGCCCAGCTCGACGAGCGCATCGCCTACCTGACCGGTCCGACGCCGCCGCCGGGCGTGCGCGCGTTCCGGGTGGTCGAGCACGGCCACTACAGCGAGAAGGCGCTGCGCGGCGTGCTGCGCGCGCACGACGTCGGCCGGCTGGAGATCCTGGTGCGCGGCCTGGACGTCGACCCGAACGCGCTGCGCCGCAGGCTCAAGCCCGCCGGCGGCGCGGAGGCCACGGTCGTGCTGACCAGGATCGGCCGCACCCCGACCTACCTACTCGCGCACGCCGAGCGCACGTAGCCGGTCCAGGACGAAGCCGCGCAGGCCGTCCAGGTCGGTGTCCACGGCGACGTCCACCCCGTCGCGGTGGGCGTGCTCCAGCCGCTCGTCGACCAGCAGCGCGCCCCGGCCGGGCCCGAACGAGCACTCCACGTCCACCGGGAACCGCCGCGCCTCCAGGATGCCCGGCCGCACCGCCTCGGCGACCGCGACCGCGTCGTGCAGCGCCATCCCGTCCCAGCCGAGGAACTTCCGGTAGGTGGCCAGGTAGTCCGGCGTCAGGCCGACCAGCTTCGCGCCGACCGGCGAGGCCGCGCCCAGCTCGTCCAGCCACGCCGCGCTCACCGCGCAGCGCCGGGTGAGGTCCATCGGCACCAGCGTGACCGGCACCTCCGCGCCCACCAGCACCCGGCGGGCCGCCTCCGGGTCGCACCACAGGTTGAACTCGGCGGCGGCCGTCACGTTCCCGCCCCGGACGCCGCCGCCCATCACGACCAGGCGCGCGATCCGGTCCCGCAGGCCGGGGTGCGCGGCGAGCAGCAGCGCGATGTTGGTCAGCGGCCCGATCGGCACGATCGTCACCGGCTCGTCGGCGGCGGTCAGCAGGTCCCGCAGCAGGGTCACCGCGTCGCGCTCGTCGGGACCCCGGGTCGGTTCGGGCAGCGTGTCGGCGAACCCGGACAGGCCGTCCGAGCCGTGCGCCCGCGACACGTGCGGCTGGGCGTGCACGAGCGGTCGCGCCGCGCCCGCCGCGACCGGCACGTCCTCCCGGCCGAGCAGGGCCAGCACGCGCAGCGCGTTGCGGGTGGTCAGCTCGTGCGACACGTTGCCGAACACCGTGGTCACGCCGATCAGGTCGACCTCGGGGCTGGCCGCCGCGAGGGCCAGCGCGAACGCGTCGTCCACGCCCGGGTCGGTGTCGATGATGAGGGGGGTCGTCACGTGCGCCCATCCTGCCCGACAGCGGCCGGAGGACCCCGTGGACCGACCGGCGGCGGTCCTCCGGGTGCCGGCTAGAGTGCCCCGCGTGACGAGCATGTGGGGTGCGCCCGTGTGGACCAGGTGGGGCAGTGCGCGGCGCGACCCGGCCCAGGCGAGGTTCCTCACCCTGGCGTCGCTGAGGTGGGTCCTGCGGCACCGCGCGTACACGCCGTGGTACCTGGTCCGGTACTGGCGGCTGCTGCGGTTCCGGCTGGCCAACCCGCACGTCGTGCTGCGCGGCATGGTGTTCCTCGGCAAGAAGGTCGAGCTGCACTGCCGCCCCGGCTACGGCCGGCTGGAGATCGGCCGCTGGGTGCACATCGGCGACGGCAACGCCATCCGCTGCCACGAGGGGTCGCTGCGGATCGGCGACAAGGCGGTGTTCGGCAAGGACAACACCGTCAACTGCTACCTGGACGTCGAGATCGGCGCGGCCACCCTCGTCGCCGACTGGGTGTACATCTGCGACTTCGACCACGTGACGGCGGACGTCGCGCTGCCGATCAAGGACCAGGGCATCGTCAAGTCGCCGGTCCGGATCGGGCCGGACTGCTGGCTGGGCACGAAGGTCACCGTCACCCGGGGAACGAGGGTGGGGCGCGGGTGCGTGCTGGGCGCGCACGCGGTGGTTCGCGGCGACGTGCCGGACTACAAGATCGCGGTCGGCATCCCGGCGCGGGTGGTGAAGGACCGGCGCGAGGACTACGAGGCGGACGCCGTGCGCCGCGCCGCCGTGGCGGACATGGCGCGCAAAGCCCGTGAGGCGCTGGAGAAGTCGCGGGAAGCCGACTGACGGCGGAGGTGCGCGGTCCGACTCGGCCGGGGCGGCGGTCGGGCGTTCAGAGGAAGGCGTTCCCGGTGGGGATCTTGGGGCGGCCCAGCGGCCCGTGCTCGCGGGTCGCCGCCGCCCGGTACACCTCCACGGTGTCCGAGGCGATGCGCGCCCAGGTGAAGTCGGTGGCCAGGCGGGCTTTCGCGGCCTTCGCCCGGCGCACGGCGGCGGGCCGGTCGTCCAGCACCGACCGCACGGCCCGCGCCAGGCCGTCCACGTCGCCCGGGGCGAACGACAGCCCGGTCACGCCGTCGAGCACGACCTCGCCCAGCCCGCCGGCGGTCGACGCGACCAGCGGCGTCCCGGCGGCTGCCGCCTCCAGCGCCACGATCCCGAACGGCTCGTAGCGGCTGGGCAGCACCACCGCGTCGGCCGAGGCGAGCACGGCCGCGAGCGCCCGGTCCGGCAGGTGCCCGACGAACTCGACCGACCGCAGCACCCGGTGCTTGCGGGCCTGCTCGACCAGCCAGTCGCGGTGCGTCCCGCCGCCGGCGACCAGCACCCGCGTACCCCGGTGCGCCCGCCGGATGCGGGGCAGCGCCGCGATCAGGTCCTGCACGCCCTTCTCCCACTCCAGCCGCCCGAAGAACAGCAGCAGCGGCCCGGTCGGGGCGTGCTCCGCGCGGGCCGCCGCCACGCCGGCCGGCGGCACCCGCCACCGCCGGGGCTCGATCCCGTTGTGCAGCACGGTGATCCCGCCGGGGTCGACCTCGAACAGGTGCGCCACCTCGGTCCGCATCGCCGACGAGCAGGTGATCAGCGAGTCCGCCCGGTTGGCCAGCCACCACTCCACCGAGTGCACCTGCTGGTTGAGCGTCTGGGACAGCCAGCCGCTGTGCCGGCCGGCCTCGGTCGCGTGCACGGTCGCCACCAGCGGCACGCCGGCGGCCTCGGCCAGCGCGATCGCGGGGTGCGTGACGAGCCAGTCGTGCGCGTGCACGACGTCCGGCCGCCACCCGCGCAGCAGCGCCAGCCCGGCGCGGGTCATCGCGTGGCCCATGGCCAGCGTCCACGCCACGAGGTCGCGCTCGAACACCAGGTGCGCCGGGTCCTCGGCGACGCGGACCAGCCGCACGCCCTCGGCCGGCGAGTCCGACGTCGGGTGGGTGAGGGCGTCCGACCCGGCGGGCTGGCGGCACAGCACGACGACGTCGTGCCCCTGCCCGGCCAGCTCCGTCGCCAGGGCGTGCACGTGCCGGCCCAGCCCGCCCACCACGACCGGTGGGTACTCCCACGACAACATCAGCACGCGCATGTCGCATCCTCGCATCCCGTGGACGTCCCCGGTCGCACCGAGGGGGCCACCCGGCGGGTCGGCGACCCCGGTGCCCCGGACCCGGTGGAGCACCGCCGCGACGGTCCTGCGCCCGGCGGGTGCATCAGGCCAGCCCCCGTGCGTCGAGGTGGCCGAACGGCCCGTCCACGGCGCGCAGCTCGGCCGCCCGCGCCTGCCCGCGCCCCCGGCGGAGCAGGGCGGCCAGCTCGGCGAACCGGTCCGCGTGGACCTTTGCGCGGTAGCGGGCGTAGTCGGCGGCCGAGTCCTTGGTGACCATGAACGCCCAGTCGCTGGACAGCGCCAGCAGCGCCTCGCGCACGGCCTGGTCGGCGACCGGGTCGCGGGTGCGGCCGGCGAGGTCGAGCGCGAGCAGCTCGCGCTGCACGCCCGCGTTGAGGTCCACCACGTCGGCGACCTGCGGGCCGTTCCACACGTGCCAGTCCTTGCCCGCGCCCCACGACGACGGCGGGATCTCCACGGGTGCGCCGACGTGCCCGGCCTCGACCGCGCCGCGCAGCGTCGTCACGCGCACGCCCGCCTCGGGCAGCGCCCGCAGCACGGCCTCAAGCCACGCCGGGCCCTCGTGCCACCAGTGCCCGTACAGCTCGGTGTCGTACGCGGCGACGACCAGCGACGGCCTGCCGTGCCGTTCGCGCAGCGCCCGCAGCCGCCGCACCACGACGTCCACGAAGTCCGCCGCGTCGCGCCGCACGGCCGAGGCGGCGTCCTCCGGCGAGTACGGCGCCTTGTCCTCCGGCGCGACCCGCACGCCGGTCACCCGCGACGGCTTGAGCCCGCTGGGGTGGTCGTAGGTGTGGAAGTCCCGGTACGCCGGGTCTCCGGGGTAGCCGACCTTCGGCGACCACACCCGGTAGGACACCTCCAGGTCGCGCCCGAAGCACAGCACGTCCGAGGACCCCACCGGGCGCGCGGCGGCCGTGTCCCCGTGCAGGGACGGGCCGTCGACCAGGAACCGCCGCACGCCCGCCGCCGCGTACCCGTCCTCCATGCCCGGCGCGTACGCGCACTCCGGCGCCCAGATGCCCTCCGGCGCGGACCCGAGCCGCAGCCGGGTGTCGTCCAGGCCGGTGCGCAGGGAGAACGCCCGCAGCGCCGGGTCCAGCAGCGGTTGGAACGGGTGCGCCGCCGGGCCGCCCAGCAGCTCCACCACCCGGCTGTCCACGAGTCCCCGCAGGACGGGGGAGAACCCGTGCCGCCAGCGGGTCTCGAACGTCTCCAACGCCCACCGGGACGCCCGGTGCTCGCGTGCCGACAGGTCCGGCAGCCGGCGGGCGGCGCCGTGCGCGCGCAACTGCCAGTCGCCCAGCCAGGCGTGCACGCCGCGCAGGCAGTAGGGGTCGTCGAGCTGGGCGGCGAGCACGGGCGTCACGCCCAGCGTCAGCACGTCCTCGCGGCCCTCGGCGGCGAACCGCTCCAGGAGGTCCACCACCGGCAGGTACGAGTGCGCCCACGCCTGGTAGAGCCACTCCTCGCCGACCGGCCAGGCCCCGTGGTGCGCCAGCCACGGCAGGTGGCTGTGCAGCACCAGGCAGAACGTCCCCTCGGTCATGGCCGGACCGCCACCGCGACCAGGTCCAGGCTCGCGTCCAGGTCGTCGGCGGTGATCTCGAAGTCCTCGCTGCGCACGCCCGCGACGGCGGCCAGCAGGTCGTCCGGCCACGGCCGCCCGGCCACCGCCACGGCTACCTGGGCGTCGATCAGCGAGCCGCCGAAGCGGGCGTCGAGCGCGCGCAGCGCGGGGCCGTGCCGCAGCCCGGCCAGCAGCTCGACCCGCAGCCCCGCGCCGGTCAGCAGCCCGGCCAGCTCGTCGGCGTCCAGCTCCCTGGTGTGGAAGGGGTTGAGCGGCGTGTCGCGGCCGGGGGAGAAGGTGATCCGGTTGGGCGTGGTCACGATCAGCCGCCCGCCGGGGCGCAGCACCCGCGCGCACTCGGCCAGGAAGCCCTCCTGGTCCCACAGGTGCTCGATCACCTGGAGGTTGGCCACCACGTCCACGCTCGCGGCGGCCAGCGGCAGCGCGGCCAGGTTCCCGCGCACGACGGCGAGTTCCGGGTACGCGCGGGCGGCGTGCGCGGCGGTGGTGGCGTCGTAGTCCAGCGCGACGACGCGGGCGGCGTGCCGGGCGATTAGGGCGGCCCCGTAGCCCTCGCCGCACCCGGCCTCGAGCACGACCGCGCCGGCGCAGTGGCCGACCAGGTCGAGGTACGCGGCCTCGTGGCGGCGGAACCAGTAGTTCTCGGCGGGGATACCGGGCACGGTGCGCTCGCCGGTGAGGGGCAGCGGCTCGACGGTCACCGGGCCAGCGTAGTCGCTCGTTACTCGCCGGTAGGCAGCGCCCGGCCCATCAGGTGTCACTGTTTCGTGTGAACTTGCCGGTATCGATTACGGGAAGTCGGCGCGCGACCGATTGTTCGTCGGCCGGGCCGTGACGCGAAAATGACACCATCGGGTGACCTCCGGCTGTGCAGTGTTGATCTCTTATTCCGCTGTTTGCCCTGCGAGGAGGCTTGCTGTCGGGCGTCGCGCCGGAGCCGGCGGAGCCCGTTCCACGGTGGTTGGCCACTCTAATGGTCGGTATCCTCGGTCAATCTTCAAACGAGTGGGGCGGCCATGGGTGCCAAAGAGCCGGAGATTGTTCCGCTGCACGCGGGTTTCGACGTCGTCTACCGCGGTTTCCACCGCCGACAGGTGATCGAGCACATCGAGAACCTGGAGGAACAGCTCCGGTACACCAGCGTGGACCGCGCCGAGGCGCTCGCCCAGGCGGCCGACCTGCGCAAGCTGCTGGAGATGACCCGGGGCGACCTGGAGGAGACCCGGGCGCGCGTCGAGCGGCTGGAGATGTCGCCCGCCACGACGGCGGGCGCGACCGAGCGCCTGCACCGGATGCTGCTGCTGGCCGAGGACGAGTCGGCCGAGCTGCGCCTGCGCGCCGAGCGCGAGGTGGACGCGCTGCGCAAGCGCACCGAGGTGGAGCTGGCCGAGCTGCGCCGCGAGGCCGAGGCCGAGCTGTCCGCGCTGCGCGCCGCCGAGGAGCAGCACGCCCGCGAGCTGCGCGAAGCCGCCGCCCGCAGGGCCGCCGAGCTGGACCAGCGCGAGGTCGAGCTGGAGCGCCGCCGCGCCGACACCGAGGCCCACCTCGCCGACCGCACCCGGCACGTCGAGGCCGAGTGCGCCGCCGCGATGGCGCAGGCCCAGGACGACGCGGACCACCTGCTGCGCGAGACCGCCGGGCAGTGCAACCGCCTGGAGTCCGAGTCCGAGGACCGGCGCACCAAGGCGCACAACTACTTCGAGCTGACCATGACCCGCCGGCGCAACGAGGCCGCCCAGCACTTCGCCGAGCAGGAGGAGCTGGCGCGGGCGCGCGCCGCGTTCGTGATCAAGGTGGCCGGGCGGGAGGCCCAGCGCCGGATCGCCGAGATCCACCAGCGGGCGGACGAGCTGCGCGAGCTGCGCCGCGTCGTGGCCGCCCAGCTCGGTGCGGCCCGCGCCGCCCTCGACGCGGCGGCGGACCGGGTGCCGGGCCTGATCCCGGAGCAGACCGCCGCCCAGACGGCGCCGGAGCAGACCGCCGACGGGGAGCGGGTGGGTGCCTGATGGCCCGGAAGCCCCCGGTGCTGCCCCTGCTCGTCGGGCTCCTCCTGGTGCCCACCGCGCTCACCGCGTTCGGCTTCTCGGTGTACGGCGACGAGATCACCGGCGCGATGCCGTTCCCGTCCTCCCCGGTGCCCGGCCACGTCGTGACGCACCCGACCCGGTCACCGGTCCCGATCCGGCCCACCGCGGTGCCCGACGCCGCGCCGGAGCCCGCGCCGCCGACGCCCGAGCTGGTCCGGCGGGACCTGGCGAGCCTGTTCGCCGGCAACGGGGTCAAGGGCATCACGTTCGCCCCCGGCGGCACCGAGTTCGCCGGGCGCGGCGAAGCCGTGCAGCACGGGGTGGGGACCCTGCTGGGCGCGGCGACCGGTGCGGTCGTGATGCTCGTCGCGCACGCGTGGAGCGGCGAGACCGCCAGTCACCGCTGCGACCTGCTGGCCCTGCGGCGCGCGGAACTGGTGCGCGCGTTCCTGGTCGCGCGCGGGGTCCCGGAAGAGGCCATCAGCACGCGGGTCGTGGTCGACCCGGACTGGGGCCCGCCGTCCGACGGCGGACCGCAGGTCGACGTGCTCGTCGGGTAGGAGCGTTATGTCAGGCGCGGTCGCGTTCGTCTTCGGGTTGTGCGCGCTGTCGTTCGCGGCCGGCTGCGTGCTGACGGCGTACATGCTCAGACGCGATCCCGAGCCCGCACCCGTCCCCGAGCCGGCACCGGTCCGGGAGGAGCCGAGGCTCGACTTCCCGTGGCCGCCGGAGGACTACGCGACCAGGCCCATCCACCGCAACCCGGTCATGGGCCTGCCGGTCGCCGCCCCACCGCCGGAGCCGGCCCGCCCGGCGCTCACCCTGGTGCCGGCGCTGGTCGCCGTGGTGGAGGACCCACTCCCCGAACCGGGGGCCACGGGGCCCGAGGACGTCGAGCCGGAAGAACGCGATCCCGCGCGACCGCAGCACTCCGGTCGGGACGGCGTCGAGCCGGACAGGCCCGACTCCACCCGACCGGAGCACGGCCGGCCGGAACCGGGGCACGCGGTGCCGGGAGCGCCGGTCGTCGAGGACGCCGACGCCGCACCGGCCGCCGTCACCGTGGTCGCCGCGCTCGAACTGCCCGCGCAGGCCGGTTCCGTCGGGTCACGGGGTGACCAGGGCGAGTTCCGCCGCCGCTACCTGCGCACGTTCGAGGAGGCGCGGCGGCGGAGTCGCTGACCCCACCGGAGGTGGGCTGGTCCCCCGGTGGGCTAGCGCTTGCGCAGCCTGCGCAGGAACTGCTGGACCCTGGCCTTGTTGCGCGGGTCCCGGGCGGCGTGCTTGAGCTGCTCGGTGACCCGCCGCCCCTGGGGACTGCGGGCCAGCGCGGAAAGCTTGCTGAACAGCGAAGGCATGTCGTCTCCTCTCCGGCGTCTGCATTCCCTGGCAGCTCAACGGGCAAACCCCGCCGGGAGTTCCTAAACCGGCGAAACGGTCACGCCGACCGCGCCCGGACCGACGTGCGCGCCGATCGCCGAGCTGACCGTGGTGACCAGGAACCGCCGCACCTTGGGCAGCTTGGCGCGCAACTGGTCCAGCACCGACTGCGCCCGCTCCGGCGCGGAGAAGTGCTCGACGGCGATGTCCACCTCGCCGTCGCCGGCCCGGCGCACCGCGATGTCGACGATCCGGCGCAGCGCCCGGTCCGCGCCGAGCACCTTGTCCAGCGGCGCTATCCGGCCGTCGGCCATGGTGAGCAGGGGCTTGACCGACAGGGCCGAGCCGAGCAGGGCCGCCGCCGCGCCGATCCGCCCGCCGCGCCGCAGGTACTCCAGGGTGTCGACGTAGATCAGCTCGCTGCTGCGCCGGCAGCTCTGCTGCGCGGCGGCGATCACGCGCTGGACGTCGCCGCCCGCCGCCGCCGTGGTGGCCGCCGCGACCACCGCGTAGCCCAGGCTCATGCCGCAGGTCCGGGTGTCGACCACGTGCACCGGGACCTGCACCTGCCCGGCCGCCTGGCGGGCGGCCTCCGCCGTCTGCGACAGGCCGGTGGACACGTGCAGCGACACGATCGCCTCGGCCCCGGCGGAGACCGCGTCGGCGTAGGTCCAGAAGAACGCGCCGGGGTCGGGCGCCGAGGTGGCGACGTCCTGCTGGTCGCGCATGGCGTCGAGGAGCCGGGGCAGCGGCACCCGGGCCTCGTCGTCCACCCAGTCACCGATGCGGACCTGGATCTGCGCCACGGTGATGCCGAGCTTCTCGGCGAGTTGGGGCGGCAGGCACGCGGTGGAGTCGGTGACGATCGCTACTCGACGGTGCATGTCCACCGACCCTAGCCGAGCAGGGGGTCGGCCTGTAACGCCGCCGCAGGCAGGCACGATATCGTTCAATCGGCCTCATAACGCTTGTGGGGATGGTCACGCGATATGGGCCGCGCCGGAGTTTGTCGCCCTGCTACTGGCGGGTAACATCAGGGTGGCAGACACCACCATGCCAATGCGGCGAGGACATGGCAGGGTCGCGAGACACGCTCTGATTGCCCGGCGGTCGGTCGCAGCGCACCGGCTCGCCCGAGACACCGCCGCCCGTCCGCAGGAGGTCGAAGAGGACCCATGAACATTGTCGTCCTGGTCAAGCAGGTGCCCGACACCTGGTCCGAGCGCAAGCTCACCGACGCCGACCACACCCTGGACCGCGAATCCGCGGACGCCGTGCTCGACGAGATCAACGAGCGCGCGGTGGAAGAAGCGCTGCTGCTCCAGGAAGCGCACGGCGGCGAGGTGACGGTGGTCGCCATGGGTCCCGACCGCGCCACCGACGCGATCCGCAAGGCGCTGTCCATGGGCGCGGACAAGGCGGTGCACGTCACCGACGAGGCGCTGCACGGCTCCGACGTGCTGACCACCGCCAAGGTCCTGGCCAAGGCGATCGGCACCGTCGAGGGCTACGACCTCGTCATCGCCGGCAACGAGGCCACCGACGGCCGCGCGGGCGCGATCCCCGCCATCCTGGCCGAGCTGCTGGGCCTGCCGCAGGTCACCCAGGTGCGCAAGCTGACCGTCGAGGGCGGCGTCGTCAAGGCCGAGCGGGAGACCGACGAGGGCCTGGCGTTCATCGAGGCGGAGCTGCCCGCCGTGGTCAGCGTGACCGAGAAGATCAACGAGCCGCGCTACCCGTCCTTCAAGGGCATCATGGCGGCGAAGAAGAAGCCCGTGTCGACGCTCTCGGTGGCGGACCTCGGGCTGGACGCGGGCGAGGTCGGCCTCGGCGCCGCCTGGTCCCAGGTGCTCGAAGCGGCCCCGAAGCCGCCGCGCAGCGCCGGTCAGCGCGTCGAGGACTCGGGTGACGGCGGCGCGAAGATCGCCGAGTACCTGGTCGGCCAGAAGCTCATCTGAAGGCGAGGGAACGAATGTCTGAGGTACTGGTCCTCGTCGACCACGTCGACGGCGAGGTCAAGAAGGTCACCCATGAGCTTCTATCCGCCGCGCGCCGTCTCGGCGAGCCGGCCGCGGTGGTGGTCGGACCGCCCGGCACCGCGGGCAAGGTGAAGGAGTCCCTGGCCCGCTACGGCGCGGCCAAGGTGTACGCGGTCGAGTCCGAGGACGCGGTCAACCACCTCGTCACGCCCAAGGTCGACGCGCTGCAGGCCGTGGCGGGCACCGCCTCCCCGGTCGCCGTGCTCGTCTCCGGGACCATCGAGGGCAAGGAGGTGGCCGGCCGGCTCGCCGTGCGGCTGGGCTCCGGCCTGCTGTGGGACGTGGTGGACGTCGACGCCGAGGGCGTCGCCACCCAGCCCGTCTTCGGCGGCGCGTTCGTGGTGAAGTCCAAGGTCAGCAACGGCATCCCGGTCATCGCGGTGCGCCCCGGCGGCGTGGAGGCCGAGGAGGCGCCCGGCGACGCCGTGGAGCAGCCCGTCGAGCCGCCCGCCACCGGCACCGCCAAGGTGACCCGGGTGACCGGCCGCGAGCCGATCGTGGGCGGCGACCGCCCGGAGCTGACCGAGGCGTCCGTCGTGGTGTCCGGCGGTCGCGGCGTCGGGTCGGCGGAGAGCTTCGCCGTGGTCGAGAAGCTGGCCGACAGCCTCGGCGCGGCCGTGGGCGCGTCCCGCGCGGCGGTGGACTCCGGCTACTACCCGCACCAGTTCCAGGTCGGCCAGACCGGCAAGACCGTCTCGCCGCAGCTCTACATCGCGCTGGGCATCTCCGGTGCCATCCAGCACCGCGCGGGGATGCAGACGTCCAAGACGATCATCGCGGTGAACAAGGACGCCGAGGCCCCGATCTTCGAGATCGCGGACTTCGGCGTGGTGGGCGACCTGTTCGCGGTCACCCCCCAGCTCACCGACGAGGTCGCCAAGCGCAAGGGCTGACCTCGCAGCCGACGAGGGCCGTACCGCGTTTTCGCTGGTACGGCCCTCGTCGTGCGTAAGCACACCAGGGTTTAACCGTTCCGCCGCTATCGCGTCACCCCAAGGGCCTGCCGGAGGTCGCCATCCGGTCGGTACACCAGTGCCATGACGCAGCCTCAACTGCTTGTCAGCACCGGGGACGCCGCCGCCGACGCACCCCGGTACTCCCTGCTCGTCGCCCGGGACGGCGCCGAGGTGGTGGCCGCGCAGCGACTGCGCCACCAGGTCTTCGCCGGCGAGATGGGCGCGACCCTGCACTCACCCGTCGCCGACCACGACGTCGACCCGTTCGACGAGTTCTGCGACCACCTCGTGGTGCGCGACGACCGCACCGGCGAGATCGTCGGCACCTACCGGATGCTGCCGCCCGAGCGCGCCGCCGACGCGGGCCGGCTCTACTCCGACACCGAGTTCGACCTGTCGCGGCTGGCGGCGCTGCGGCCGAGCGTGGTGGAGACCGGCCGCTCGTGCGTCCACCCCGACCACCGCACCGGCGGCGTGGTGTCGCTGGTCTGGGCCGGGATCGCCCGCTACATGCTGCTGTCCGGCCACTCGTGGCTGGTCGGCTGCGCCTCCGTGCCGCTGCACGACGGCGGCTCGTATGCCGCCGCCGTGTGGGACCAGGTGCACGCCAAGCACTACGCGCCCGAGCAGTACCGGGTGACGCCGCGCAACCCCTGGGACGTCGACGCGGTGCGGCGCCCGGCGAAGGCCGTCCTGCCGCCGCTGCTCAAGGGCTACCTGCGGCTGGGCGCGTGGGTGTGCGGCCGGCCCGCGCTGGACGAGGACTTCGGCGTCGCGGACCTGTTCGTGCTGCTCGGGATGGACCACGTCGACCAGCGCTACCTGAAGTTCTTCCTCGGCGAGACGTCATGAGCCCCGCCCACCCGTGGATGCCCTGCTCGCCGTGCGGTGACGGGTGCGTGGACCGCGCGGCGCCGACGGTGGGCGCCGTCCGCCTGGCGGCGCGGGTGGTCGCCGCGCTGACCGTGCTGTCGGCCGGGGTGCTGGTGGCGCCGCTCGCCCTGGCGTGCCGGGGCCGGTCGCGGGAAGCCGTGCTGCGCCGGTGGTTCCGGGCCCTGGTGCGGGCGTTCGGCGCGCGGCTCGCCGTCGTCGGCGGCCCGGTCTTCCAGGCCACGCCCGGCCGTGGCGTGCTGGTGGTGTCCAACCACGTGTCCTGGTTGGACGAGCTGGCCATCGACGCGGTGCAGCCGATCCGGCTGGTGGCCAAGCGGGAGATCCGCGACTGGCCGGTGCTGGGCCGGGTGATCACCGCCGCCCGCACCGTCTACCTGGACCGCGAGCGGCTGTCCCGGCTGCCGGGCACGGTGGCCGAACTGGCGTCGGCGCTGCGCGACGGCGCGGCGGTCGGCATCCACGCCGAGGGCACCACGTGGTGCGGCCTGGCCTCCGGCCGCTACCGGCCGGCGCTGTTCCAGTCCGCGCTGGACGCCGGCGTGCCGGTGCGCCCGGTGGTGCTGCGCTACCTGGCCGGCGGCGAGTCGACGAGCCGCGCGGCCTTCGTCGGCACGGACACGCTCGTCGGGTCCCTGCTGCGGGTGCTGCGCCTGCGCGGACTGGTGGTGGAGGTGCACGTGCTGGACGAGATCGCGCCCGGCCGGGCCGCCGACCGGCGCGAGCTGGCGGGCCTGGCGCAGTGGGCGTCGGAACGCGCGCTGTACGGGGACGTCCTGGTCCCGATCCAGCGCGTCCACGGCACCGGCCCGAGGACGGGCGCACGCCGTGCGACCACACCGGCACCGGGCGCGTCGCTGGTGGACGTGCCGCCGGCGCGCAGGCGGCGGGCCGCCGCACGCCGCTGAGCCCGACGGACCCGACCGGCGGCCCGACCCGGAACCCCACAGGGCAACCCCTCGGGCAATCACCCCAGGCAACCACGTTGGGGGGCAACCACCCCGGGCAACCACCTCGGCACCCGACCGGACCGAGGCAGGGGAGCCCGGACCCGGCTTCGGCGGGGGCGCGGTCGCCTACGCGCCCCCGCCGTGCCTCTCCGCCCGCCGCGCCTGCCGCCCCGCCCCACCTGCCCCGCGCCGCCGCCCCGCGCCCGCCCCGCGCTGCCCCGCCGCCCTGCCTGAACTCCGCAATCCGGTTGCGCCCCGGACCGTTCCGCGTCAAATCACCTTGACCTCGACCCCCGTCGAGGTTGAACCATGGGTGCGTGACCACCACCGACGCGGGACGTGAACCCGGCACGACGAACAAGGCCAGGCTCTGGGCTCCCGACCGGCGGGGGCCGACGATCGGGATCGTCCTGCTCGTCACTTTGCTCGCGTTCGAGAACATGGGTGTCAGCACGGCCATGCCGCGCATGGTCGCCGAACTGCACGGCAACGACCTCTACGCGTGGCCGTTCCTGGCCTTCCTGGCCGCCAGCGTGGTCGCCACCGTCCTGTCCGGACGGCTCAGCGACCGCCGGGGTCCCCGGCCCAGCCTGCTGATCGGGCCCGCGCTGTTCCTGGTCGGACTGGTGGTCGCCGGACTCGCGCAGGACATGCCGCAACTGCTGCTCGGCCGGGTGCTCCAGGGGCTCGGCGGCGGCGCGCAGGTGGTGGCCGTCTACGTGCTGATCGCGCTGGTCTACCCGGAGCGCGACCGGCCGGCGGTGTTCGGGCTGCTGTCCAGCGCCTGGGTGGTGCCGTCGCTGGTGGGGCCGGCGGTGTCCGGCTGGCTGACCGAGACGCTGTCCTGGCGCTGGGTGTTCCTGGGCCTGGCACCGCTGGTGCTGCTCGGCGTGCTGCTGCTGGTGCCGGTGCTGCGCAGGCTGCCCGAGCACCGCCCGGACCCGGACCGGCGGCGCGGCCTGCCGATGGCGGCCCTGGGCGCGGGGCTGGGCGTGGCGGGCCTGAGCTGGGCGGCGCAGCACCCGACCGGGCTGGACCTGGTGCTGGGGCTGGCCGGGCTGGCCGTGCTGGTGCCGTCGCTGACCGTCCTGCTGCCCAAGGGCACGCTGCGCGCCCGCCGGGGCCTGCCGGCGACGATCCTGGCCCGGGGGCTGCTGGCCGGCTCGTTCTTCGCCACCGAGGCGTTCATCCCGCTCACCCTCACCGCCGTGCACGGCTACTCGGCGGTCTGGGCGGGCCTGCCGCTGACGGTGACCGCGCTGGGCTGGACGGCCGGCTCGTGGTGGCAGGCCCGCAACCCGGACGTCCCGCGCGCCACCGTGGTCCGGTGGGGGTTCGTGCTCAACGCGATCGGCGTCGCGGGCGTGACGCTCGTCGCACCCGAGTGGGGGCCGGCGTTCCTCACCCCGGTGCTCTGGACGATCGCCGGCACCGGCATGGGGCTGGCCATGTCCAGCCTGAGCGTGCTCACCCTGTCCGCCTCCAGCGACGTGGACCGGGGGTTCAACTCGGCGGCGCTGCAGATCAGCGACATGCTCGGGTCGGCCCTGCTGGTCGGGCTGGGCGGTGTGCTGGTCGCCACGTTCGCGTCCGCCGAGGCGCCCACCGCCGCCGTGGTCCCGTTCGACCTGCTGATGGCCGGCGTCTCGGTCCTTGGTGCCGTGCTCACGAGGAGGCTGGGCCGGGCTACCCTGGGGGACTGATGGCCTACTTCGACCACGCCGCCACGACCCCCATGCTCCCCGGGGCGATCGAGGCGATGACCAGGGCGTTGTCCACCACGGGCAACGCCTCGTCGCTGCACACCTCCGGGCGGCGGGCGCGGCGCGCGGTCGAGGAGGCCCGGGAGGACATCGCGGACGCCCTGGGTGCGCGCCCCTCCGAGGTGATCTTCACCAGCGGCGGCACGGAGAGCGACAACCTCGCGGTGAAGGGCGTCTACTGGGCCCGCCGCACCGACCGCCGGCGCCGGGTCGTCGCCTCCGGCGTCGAGCACCACGCCGTGCTGGACACCGTGCAGTGGCTGGCCGAGCACGAGGGCGCCGAGGTCACCTGGCTGGAGCCCGACGAGCTGGGCCGCATCCGGCCCGAGGCGCTGGCCGACGTGCTGGACGACGACGTCGCCGTGGTGACGGCGATGTGGGCGAACAACGAGGTCGGCACCATCAACCCGGTGGCCGAGCTGGCGGCCCTCGCCGCCGCGCGCGGCGTCCCGCTGCACACCGACGCGGTGCAGGCCCTGGGCGCGGTGCCGGTCGACTTCTCCGCGTCCGGTGCGAGCGCGCTGACCCTGTCCGGGCACAAGGTCGGCGGCCCGTACGGGGTGGGCCTGCTGCTGCTGGGCCGGGACGTGCCGACGACCCCGCTGCTGCACGGCGGCGGCCAGGAGCGGGACGTGCGCTCCGGCACGCTGGACGTCCCGGCGATCGTCGCCCTGGCCACGGCGGTGCGGCACGCGGTGACCGAGCAGCTCGCGCACGCGGGCGAGCTGGCCGCGCTGCGCGACGAGCTGGTGGCCGAGGTGCGCCGCGCGGTGCCGGACGTGGTGCTCAACGGCGACCCGGTGCTGCGGCTGCCGGGCAACGCCCACCTGACCTTCCCCGGCTGCGAGGGCGACAGCCTGCTGATGCTGCTCGACGCCAAGGGCATCGAGTGCTCGACCGGGTCGGCGTGCACGGCCGGTGTCGCGCAGCCCAGCCACGTGCTGCTGGCGATGGGCGTCGACCCGGTGCCGGCCCGGGGCTCGCTGCGGTTCTCGCTCGGGCACACCTCGACCCCCGCCGAGGTGCGCGAGCTGGCCGGGACGATCGGACCGGTGGTCGAACGGGCCCGCACGGCGGGCATCGCGGGGATGAAGCGGCTCAAGGCGGAGGTGTGAGCGGGATGCGGGTGCTGGCGGCGATGAGCGGCGGGGTGGACTCCGCCGTCGCTGCGGCGCGGGCGGTGGCGGCGGGTCACGACGTGACCGGCGTGCACCTGGCGCTGTCGGCCAAGCCGGGCACGTTGCGCACCGGCGCGCGCGGCTGCTGCACGGTCGAGGACGCGCGGGACGCCCGCCGCGCCGCCGACGTGCTGGGCATCCCGTTCTACGTCTGGGACTTCGCCGAGCGGTTCACCGAGGACGTGGTGGAGGACTTCGTCGCGGAGTACGCGGCGGGCCGCACGCCCAACCCGTGCCTGCGGTGCAACGAGCGGATCAAGTTCGAGGCCCTGCTGGACAAGGCGATCGGCCTCGGTTTCGACGCGGTGTGCACCGGCCACTACGCCCGGCTGTCCACCGTGGACGGTCGGCTGGAGCTGCGCCGCAGCGCCGACGACGGCAAGGACCAGTCGTACGTGCTGGCCTCGCTGACCCACGAGCAGCTGGCGCACGCCCTGTTCCCGCTGGGCGGCTCGACCAAGGCCGAGGTGCGCGCCGAGGCGGCCGAGCGCGGCCTCCAGGTGGCGGAGAAGCCGGACAGCCACGACATCTGCTTCATCCCCGACGGCGACACCCGGGGCTTCCTGACCCGGCGGCTGGGCGAGCAGCCCGGCGTGCTGGTGGACGACGAGACCGGCGCGGTGCTCGGCCGGCACGTCGGCGTGCACGAGTTCACCGTCGGCCAGCGCAAGGGCCTGGGCATCGACGCGCCCGCGCCGGACGGCCGGCCGAGGTACGTGCTGTCACTGGAGCCGGTGTCCGGAACGGTCCGGGTCGGCGCGGCGGAGAAGCTCGCGGTGACCGAGATCGTGGCGCGCACCCCGGTGACCCGGGTGGCGTTCGACGGGCCGGTGGAGTGCGTGGCCCAGGTGCGCGCGCACGGCGGCCTCGCGCCGGCCGTGGCCGAGCTGGTCGGTGAGGAGCTCCACGTGCACCTGCGGGAGCCGTTGAGCGGCGTCGCACCGGGCCAGGCGGTCGCGGTGTACCGGCGGGACCCGGCGGGCGACCTGGTGCTGGCCAGCGCCACCATCAGCACCACCCGCTGACGCACCGCACGCCCCGGACCTGCTGCCACCCGCCCGGCCCGTTGCCCACGCCGAGTCCGCTGCCACGCGCCCGGATCCGCCGCCTTCGCGCGGAAGCCGCGCCACGCGTGCAACCGCCGTCCGCTCGCAGACCCGCGGCCGGGCAGGGCTACCCGGCCGCGTCGACCGCCCTCGCTACGCCGTGGGGACGCGGCGGGCGGGGTGTGCGGTGCGGGGCTTGAGCAGCGCTTCCACCAGGGTGTCCACCAGGTCGCCGGGCACGTCCGACCCGGTCAGCGCGCGGTAGACGATCGGGCCGGCGAGGGCGTCGATCGTCGCGTCGGGGCTCAGCGGCGGTGCGATCTCGCCGGCGTCGACGGCGCGGGTGAGCAGGGTGAGCTCCTGCGCGCGGCGCGGGTCGAGGTAGCGGCGGCGGAAGCTCTCGGCCGTGCCGGCGTCGTGCTGCGCCTCGGCGAAGAGGCTGAGCAGGACCTTGCCCGCCGGGTCGTCGCAGAGGAAGCGCGCGAAGTCGTGCAGGTAGCCGCGCACGGCCTCGGCCGTGGGCTCGCCGACCGGGACGGGGAGCCGCTTGCCGCTGTCCTCGATCAGGGTGTCCAGGAGGATGTCGACCTTCGACGGCCACCAGCGGTAGATCGTCTGCTTGGCGACGCCGGCGCGGCGGGCGATCGCCTCGACGGTCAGCGCGCCGAAGCCGTGCTCGACCAGCAGGTCGTCGGCGGCGTGCAGCACGGCGAGGCGGGCGGCCTCGTCGCGGCGGCTGCCGGAGCGCGCCCTGGGGGCCTGGGGGTTCACCTCGGGCATGACCGACACCCTAGCGGCCCCGAGATATCGTGATATTGTCTAGACGCAACGTCGCGTCTAGACAATGGCTCCGCCGATCGAACGCCACACCGTGCAGGACCCGGTGCTGAGAAGGAGTGCCCGTGCCCACCACGTCCGACCGCCACGCCCTCGTCCTCGGGGCCTCCCGGGGTCTGGGTCTCGCCCTCGCCGACGAGCTCGTCCGCCGGGGTTGGCGGGTCACCGCCACGGCCCGCCGCGACGCGGGGGAGCTGGGGGCGCTCGCCGACGAGTCGCACGGGCGGCTGGCGGTCGAGCGGCTGGAGATGACCAGCTCCGACGAGCTGGCCGGCCTGCGCGAGCGGGTCGCCGGCCCGCTGCACCTGCTGTTCGTCAACGCCGCGATCGACCGGGGCGACCTGCCGATCGGGGACGTCCCGACCGACGTGTTCACCGAGGTGATGATCACCAACGCGCTGAGCCCGCTGCGCGCCCTGGAGGCCCTGCGCGGGCTGGTGGTGCCCGGCGGCACCGTCGCGGTCATGTCGTCCGAGCAGGGCAGCGTCTCGCTCAACACCGAGGACGGCTACGAGCTGTACAAGGCGAGCAAGGCCGCGCTCAACCAGTTGGTGCGCAGCTATGCCACCCGCTACGCCGACGACGGGCACACCAAGCTGCTCCTCGATCCCGGCCACAACCGGACCGCCCTCGGCGGGCCGGACGCCCCGCTGGAACCGCGCGAGAGCATCCCGTCCGTCGTGGACGTCCTCGAAGCGCAGGCCGGCGCACCCGGCCTCCAGTTCCTGGACCGCCACGGCGAAACCGTGCCCTGGTAGACGTCGCCGCGCTACAGGGTCGCCGCGTTGAACACCGCCGCCGCGACGACGAGCGCGCCGTACCCGCCGGAGGCCAGGCCGACCACGCGGGTGCGGCGCGCTTCGTCCCACGCGGTGAACGTGAGCAGCCACGCCAGCACCGGCAGCAGCAGCACGCCGTGCATGGCCACCCCGTGCGACAGCTTCCACGACCCGCCGCGCTCGGCGACCATCAGACCGCCGAACGCCAGCGCCACGGCCAGGCTCGCCGCCCCCGCCCGCACCGCCACCGCCGTGCTCGGCGCGAGGTGCGAGGCCCGGAACGCCGCCACCACGAGCGCCACCACCGACACGACGAGCACCACCCCGCCGGCGGTGAGGCAGCGGGTGACGACGGAGTCGAATGCGGTGGCCTCGTTGAAGTGCGACGGCACCCCGCGCCACGCCTGGAGCGAGATCAGCGCCACCTCCAGCACCGAGGCGCAGGCGAACAGCCCGACCCAGGTCCTGCGCAGCCGCACGACCCCGCCCACCCACGCGCAGGTGGCGAGCGTCAGCCCGAACGACAGCCCGAACGTCACCGGTTTGCGCCACGACACCGGCCCCTCCCACGGCCCGCCGGCGACGAAGTGCACGCCGAGGTGGAACAACCCGGCCAGGAACAGCACCGCCGCAACCCGGTACGCGACACGCGAAGTCATGACACCGGATCGTGCCCACCCGCACGCGCGGCGGCGTCCCGCCGGAGGCGGCACCCCGCCGTACGCCCCGACACGTACGCGCCGCCCGGTTGCCGGTCAGGGCGTCCAGTCGGTGTTCGCGCCGCACAGCACCACGCACGCCGTGCCCGGCACCCGGCCGTGCAGCCAGGCCGCGAACGGCACGGCCGCCGCCGGTTCGACGGCCAGCCGGAACTCCTCCCACAGCCGGTCCCGGGCGGAGAGCAGCTCGTCGTCGCCGACCAGGACCGACGTCACCGGCGCGGCCCGCAGCAGCTCGAACGGGACGGCCCCGACCCGGCTCGCGCCCAGCGCCGACGCGGCGACCGAGTCCACCGCCGAGTCGACCGGCTCGCCGGCGGCCAGCGCGTCGTGCAGCGCGCGGCACCCCTCGGGTTCGACGGCGGCCACGCGCAGGCCGGACAGCGCCGTCCCGGCCGCCAGCCCGCCGCCGCCCACGGCGACTGCGACGACGTCCACGTCGGGCGCGTCCTCGACCACCTCGGCGGCGACCGTGCCCTGCCCGGCGATGACCACCGGGTCGTCGTAAGCCTCGACGTAGTGCCCGGCGGCCTCGCGCGCCGCCTCGGCCGCCTGCGCGTAGGTGGCGCCCACCCGGATCAGCTTCGCGCCCGCCGCCTCGATCCGACGCACCTTGCCCTCGGGGGCGGAGACCGGCACGTACACCGTGGCCTGGGTGCCCAGCAGCCGGGCGGCGGTGGCCACGCCCAGCCCGTGGTTGCCGCCGGACGCGGTGACGACCCGGTCCGGCACGCCGGCCGCGAGCAGCGTGTTCACCGCGCCGCGCAGCTTGAACGACCCGGTGAGCTGGAGGTGTTCGAGCTTGAGCACGAGCGGCCGGCCGTCGACCTCGACCCGCCACAGCGGGGTGCGGCGGACGTGCGGGCGGATGCGGTCGGCCGCGGCGGCGACGTCGGGGGTCATGCACCCAGGATGGCCCACCGGCGGGTGGCCCGGCCCGGCTACCCGGCGATGCCCCGGTACGCCCACGTGACCAGGGTCACCAGGCCGACGACGAAGCACAGCAGCACGAAGATCAGGCCCAGCAGCACCAGGATGTTCGTGGTCCACGACGAGTCCCGGTCGTCGGCCACCGCGAGTTCGGCCCGCACCTGCTCGGACACCGCGCCCTGCAACGCGGTCAGCCGGATGCGCGCGGTCTCCGTCGTCGCCTCGCCGCTCACCCAGTTCAACGACGCCAAGCGGGCTTCGGGGGTGCGGTAGGCGCGTTCGAACGCCGCCGTCTCGGCCTCGTCCCGGCGGTCCGCGAGGTAGCTCCAGCGGCCCGCCTGCGCGGTGTCGCCCAGAACGCGGTAGACCTCGGCGAGCCGGTCGCGCAGGTCGAGCCGGTCCGGGTAGCTGGTGACCAGGCCGACGAGCCGTTGCCGGGCGCGCAGGACGCTGGCCAGATCGCCACGCTCGACCTCTTCTGCGGCTCTGCGAAGCGTCAGCTCGACAGGCATGACCCACATGGTCCCAGTGGGCGCAACCGTAGGATCCTCGGGTGATCGGGGTGTCGGTGGTGGCGTTCGGCCTGGCCTGGTGGCTGGGCCTGTACCTGGTGGCGAGGAATCCCGGCAAGCCGGTCCTGCGGCGGGCGTCGGCCGGCCTGCTGGCCTACGCGGCGGCGCTGGCGCTGCCCGTCCCGCCGGTGGTGCTCGCGGTGCCGGCGGTGGCGTGGACCGGCGCGATCACCTGCCTGCTGCCGGAGCGCCACGACCGCTGGTGGCGGTGGAGCGCGGTTCCGCTGCTGGTGGCGGCGTGGTTCGCGCCGCCGGTCGTGCTGGTGCCCCTGGCCCTGGCGCTGTTCGCCCACGTGCGGCGGACGCGGACGCTGCTCGGCGCGGCCACGGTCCTGTTCCTGCTCGGTTCGGCCCTCGTGCTGACCGGGATCACCCCGTCGGTGTGGCTGGTCGCCGCGATCGGCGTGGACCTGCTGGTGTTCGGGGTGCTGGTCGCGCTGCGCGACGCGTTCGACGAGGGCGAGGAGATCCGGGCCGACATGGCGCGCTCGGCGCTGGTCTCGGTCGGCCTCGCGGCGGTGTTCGGCGGGCAGGTGGCGCTGTTCCTGGACGACCGGCTCACACCGCTGCTGTTCGGCACGGTCGCGGCGGCCATCGCCCTCCAGGTGCTGGCGAACCCGCTGGCGGCGGTCGTGGACCGGGTGGCCGTGCCGGACGTGGCGGCGCAGCGGGCGGAGCTGCGCGACGCCGTCGAGGCGCTGCCCAAGCTCGACCAGCGGACGTCCCTGGAGGAGCTGGACCTGGTGAAGTCGACCCGGCGCGCGCTGAGCAGCTACGGCGACCTGGGCAAGCTGGTGGCCAACCCGTTGACCAGGCTGCCGGTGATCGACGCGAGGCTGGCCGCGCGGGGCGTTCCCGACCAGCCGCTGGAACGCGCGGCCGAGCTGAAGTCGCTGTTGCTGGAAAGCATCCTCCGGTTGAAGCCGAGAGAAGGCGGGTTCGGCACCAGCGACGAGTGGCGGCACTACAACGCGCTCTACTTCTACTACGTGGTCGGCATTCGCCCGTATTCGCGCCGCACGAAACGGGAAGACCTCGACGCTGATTCCCGGAAAGCGCTCGCGTGGTTCGTCAACCAGGTGCCCGAGCGCACCCTGCACAACTGGCAGAACGCCGCGGCCAAGCTGGTGGCCGCCGACCTGTCCGCGCGCGTGCCGGACTGAGCTGACCCAGGTCGACCTGCGGGAACTGGCAGTGGTTGGCAGTGTTCGACGTCGTGCCGGCAGTGCTCGCGGCCCTAGCTTCAGGGCCATGACGACAACTCAGGTCCGCAACGACGGTCTTCTCCGCTTCGCACTCAAGCTCGACGGCGTCGCCTCAGGGGGAATGGGCATCCTCGCCCTGGCCATCGACGCGCCGCTCGGTCTGCCCCGAGCGCTCTTGATCGGGCTCGGCATCTTCCTCACGGCTTACGGGATCGGTGTTCTCGCTCTCGGCGTCAAGCCGATCCGACCGCTGGTGGGTGTCGTGGTGGTCGGCAACTTCGTGTGGGTGGTCGACAGCTTCCTGACCGCTTTCGCGGGCTGGTTCCCGGTCACCGCGCTCGGCGTGGGCGTGATCGTCGCCCAGGCGGTCGCCGTGCTGGGGTTCATCGCCCTCCAGGTGGTCGGCCTGCGCCGCTCGGCCTAGGCCGGGGGGTGCCGCAGGGTGCGGCTGCGACCCCGGAACTCCGCCACCACCTGGTCGCCCCGGCGCACGGTGATGTCGTAGATCCCGCTGCGCCCGGTCCGCACCCGCTCCACGGCGGTGGCGACCAGCTCGTCACCCACCCCGCACGGCACCAGGAAGTCGATCTCCGCCTGCGCCGCGACCGTCACCGACCCGGGGCGGTTGCAGGCGCAGGCGAACGCCGTGTCGGCGAGCAGGAACACGTACCCGCCGTGCGCGATCCCGTGACCGTTGATCATCCGCTCGGTTACCGTCATCGACAGCGTCGCCGTCCCGTCCGCCAGCGCGAGCGGCCTGATCCCGAGCGCGGTGGACGCGGCGTCGGCGGCGAGCATCTGAGCAGGTCCGTCCATGGGTGCACCTTAGGAGGTCGCGTGTTCGGGGCGAAGCGGCGCGCGGAAGCGCTCCAGGCCAGGGTCGCGGAGCTGGAACACCAGGTGGCAACCCTGTCGTCCGCCGTCGAAGCCCTCCGCCCGCTGCTGGCCGACACCACCCGCGTGGCGGAGTTGACCAGGGCGGCGAACAGCGCGGTGAGTGCGCTGGAAGGCCGCGCGACCCCGTTGGGCATCGGTAGGCCGCGCACTGACGGGCAGTTGAACACCCTCTACCGGGCGGACGTGCCAGGGTTCGTGGCTGTCTACGTGGACGCGGGCCTGACTTCGGACGTCCGACTCCTGGTGGGCCCGCACAACCCGCCGACCGAGTGCGTGGGCGTGCTGGACACCGGGGGAGAACGCAACTGCTACGCGGGGACGGTCGTGCGTCCGGGCGAGTACTGGATCGCGGAATCGTCCCGCACAACCCCGAACCCGTCGTTCAAAGTCCACTTCACCCCGCTGTCCTGACCGGGGGTCTTGCCGAACAAACACCCGTCTGCTGCCGTTCGAGCGGTCGGGCTCGAACGGCAGCAGACGGGGTGTTCCGTCCGCAGGAGGCAGGGAGACCCCGGACGGCCTGACGACGGCCAGGCAAGATCCACCGTCGTCATTCTTGCGGGTCAGGCGGTGAAGCCCTTGAAGATGTTGGTGAACTCGTACTGCGACTGGGAGATGCTGCTGCACGTCGGCGAGATGCCTCCGCCCGGGCAAGAGCCGTTGTCGCGGCCCACCGACCAGAAGCCGAGCAGGCCGATCCGGTTCGCGTTCGCCCACGCCACCAGCTTGTTCGCGTGCGCCTGGGTGAAGATCTTGCCGTTGTAGTTCCGGCCGATCATCGGCGTCACGCCCAGCAGGCGCTTGAGCTCCGCGTCGGACTTCGACGGCCAGATCGTCTTCATCTGCTTGAGCGACGCCTCGGCCGCCGCGATCACCGCGTCGCCCCAGTCGGCCCGGGACGAGCCGAACTCCATGGTCATCGGGTTGACCAGGACGGTGAGGCCCTTGGCCGCCGCGTTCTGCAGGATCTGCACCGAGTACGGGTCCATGCCGTAGTCGTCGCCCTGCACCCGCATCGTGTAGCTGATCGCCGTCCCGCGCTCGCTCTGGAGCTTCTTCAGCGCCGTGTTGACCAGGTCGTGCGGGATGGACGCCTCGACGTCCACGTCCAGGTGGTTGCTGCCGACCGCGTCGAGCACCTTCTTGTACGCGCCGACCAGGGCGTCGGCCGTGGAGCAGGTGTACTCCAGGTACGGGCCGGCCGCGCCGCCGGTCGCCACGATCACGTCGCCGCCGAGCGCCTTCAACGCCTTGACGTCGTTGATGATCCGGCTGTCGTTGAGCGGGATGGTGCCGCCCCACGACGGGTTGCAGCCGGAGCTGTCGGCGAGCGCGAACGCCAGCGTGTACACCTTCTGGCCGGTCGCTCGGGCCATCGACTCCAGCGACGGCGTGGGCATCGTGATGTCCACGTACGGCGCGGACTTGATGCTGCCGGGCGGGTGGGGCGTGGTGGTCGTGGTGCTGCTCGACGTCGTGGTGGTGGTGGTGGACGACGTCGACCACGTGGTCGTGGTGGTCGGGTTCGGCGAGGTGGTGGTGGGTCCGCCCGCGCACGGCTGGCCGTTGAGCTTGCAGTTCGCCGGCGTGCCGGTGCCGCTGACCAGGAACCCGAACGAGGCGGTCGCGCCCGCCGCGACGGTGCCGTTGTACTCGCGGTTGGTGAACGTGTGGTGGTTGCCGGAGCTGGCCAGCGTGGCGTCCCAGTAGGACCCGGGCTTGGTGCCCGCCGGCAGGTCGAACTCCAGCTTCCAGCCGGACAGCGGCGTGCTGCCGGCGGTGATCGCGTACTTGCCCTGGTAGCCCGATCCCCAGGACGAGTCCTGGGTGAAGGCGGCGGTGGGCGTGGCGGCGGCGCCCGCCGGCGCGACCAGGACGAGGCCCGTGGTCACCGCCGCGGCGACGGCCGCCGCGAGGGCGGCCAGGGTCTTGCGCTTGTTCGACATCGCACTTGCTCCCGTGGCAGGGGGACGGGGTTTGGAAGTGGTGCGGGAGCGCGGGGCGCGGCACGCCCCCACACCACGTCGTGTGCGGTGCCGTCGCAACTGTCAGCACCGACAACGTGACGGTAGGTGGCCTAGACCACCTCGTCAATGGGTCTAGACCTTTTCGATTTTCACCCCGTCAAAACCGGGGGTGGGAGACTGTCCCCGTGGATGACGCACCTTGGCCCGCCGGAGCGGCCACCGGCATCGGTTCGCTGCCCGGGACGGACCCCCTGGAAGCCGCGCGGATCGTCCTCGGCGAGCTGCCCGACCTGCCCCACCTGCCCGAGCTGCCCGCGCGCGGGATCGGCGCGGACGTCATCGGCCGCACCGCCGCGCTGCTGGTCGACCTGCCGGTGGAGGTCGTGACGACCGGCTACCGGACCGCCGCGCACCCCGGACGGGACCACCGGCGGGGGGTGGACCTGCTGCGCCGCGACCTCGACGCGTTCGAGGAGGCGGCCGACGGGCTCGCGCCGAAGACGGTCAAGGTCCAGGCGGCCGGGCCGTGGACGCTGACCGCAGGCGTCGAGCTGCTGCGCGGCCACCGCGTGCTCACCGACAAGGGCGCGCTGCGCGAGTTCGCCGCGTCGCTGACCGAGGGCCTGTCCCGGCACGTGGCCGAGGTCGCCAAGCGGACCGGTGCGCGGGTGGTCGTGCAGCTCGACGAGCCGACGCTGCCGGCCGTGCTGCGCGGCCTGCTGCCCACGCCGTCGAAGCTGGGCACGGTGGCCGCCGTCCCCGAGCCGGAGGCGCGGGAGCTGCTGCACTCGGTGATCGAGGGCGTCGGCGTGGACGTCGTCGTGCACTGCTGCGCGGGCCGGCCGCCGATCTCGCTGCTGCGCGACGCGGGCGCGAAGGCGGTCGCGTTCGACCTGTCGGTGCTGGAGGCCGGGATGTGGGACGAGGTGGGTGAGGCGTGGGAGGACCGCGCGACCCTGCTGCTCGGCCTCATCCCGAGCCTGGACCCGGACCGCGCGCCGACCCTGCGCGAGGTGGCGAAGCCGGCGCTGGACCTGGTGGACCGGCTCGGGTTCCCCCGGTCGATCCTGGCCACGCACGCGCTGCCCACCCCGGCCTGCGGGCTGGCGGGCGCGGACGCCGGCTGGGTGCGCCGCGCGCTGGCGCTGACCCGCGACACCGGCAAGGCGTTCCTGGAGCCGCCCGAGGACTGGTGACGCGGCGGCCCGGCCCGGCCGTGCGATCCGGTCCTGCCGAGCGAGCCGGCCCGGCCGTGCGATCCGGCCTCGCCGGGCGATCCGGCCCTGTCGAGCGGCCGGACTTCGGCCGGGCGCGGCGGTGACGTGCCGCCCAAGCGCTGGTGAACGGTGTGGTCGACGGTGGGTAACGAACGGTCGCAGGGCTGGTGGGAGGCGCGGTCGGGGGCTACCCTTCCCTCCAATTAGGGAAGTCTCTTTACTAAGGCCACCGCCGCCGGCCGGAGCGGAGGTTCCATGAGGTTGCCACGTCGGGTGCTGGCGCTCGCCCTGATCGGCTCGGCGGTGGTGGTGACGCCCGCCCAGGCGGCCCCCGCCGCACAGGCGTCGGCGCCGCAGGTGCGGGTGGACCAGGTCGGGTACGGCACGGCCGAGGCCAAGCAGGCGTACCTGATGGTGCCCAAGGCGGTGTCCGGCAAGTTCACCGTGGTGGACGCGGGCGGCAAGACCGTGCTGTCCGGCACCGTCGGCAGGACGCTGGGCAAGTGGAGCTCGAAGTTCGGCGCGGTGCAGCCGATCGACTTCTCCGGCCTGACCAAGGCCGGCACCTACCGGGTCAAGGCGGGCGGCGCGACCTCGCCGTCGTTCAAGGTCGCCGACGGCCTGTTCGACCCGGTGGCCGACAACACCGTCGAGTTCTTCCAGGCGCAGCGCGACGGCGCGGACGTGATCCCGGGCCGGCTCGACCGCAAGGCCGCCCACCTGACCGACCGCAAGGCGACCGTCTACGAGACGCCGGTCTTCCGGGGCGACGGCGGCGACGAGCTGGCCTCGCCGCTGAAGGCCACCAACCAGACCGTGGACGTCGAGGGCGGCTGGTTCGACGCGGGCGACTTCGTCAAGTTCACCCACGCCTCCGCCTACGCGACCGCGTCGCTGCTGTTCGCCCAGCGCGACCGGGAGACCCCGGCGCTGGCCGCCGAGTCGAAGTTCGGCCTGCGCTGGCTGGACAAGGTGTGGGACGCCGACGCCAAGGTGCTCTACGCCCAGGTCGGCATCGGCACCGGCAGCGAGGAGCACGGCTTCGTCGGCGACCACGACGTGTGGCGGCTGCCCGAGGCGGACGACAAGCTCGACGTGCGCGTGGGCGATGAGAAGTACTTCATCAAGAACCGCCCGGTGTTCCGCGCCAACAAGCCGGGCGAGAAGATCAGCCCGAACCTGGTCGGCCGGGTGACCGCGTCGTTCGCGCTGGCCGCGCAGCTCGAAGCGCGCCGCGACCCGAGCCTGGCCCGCTCCTACCTGGAGCAGGCGGCGTCGCTGTTCGCGCTGGCCAAGACGACCGACGTGGGCGAGCTGGTCTCGGCGTTCCCGCACGCCTACTACCCGGAGAGCTCGTGGTCCGACGACCTGGAGTTCGGCGCGACGCAGCTCGCGCTGGCCGGCAAGGCGCTGGCCGACCCGCGCGCGCCCGGCTGGGCCAAGGCCGCCACGCACTGGGCCAAGGTGTACCTGACCAGCGGTGACACCGACACGCTCAACGTCTACAACACCAGCGCGCTCGGCCACTACGACCTGGTCGAGCTGCTGCGCGCGGGCATCCCGGGCGCCGAGGTGACCGAGGCCCAGGTGATCGGCGACCTGCGCCGCCAGCTCCAGTCCGGGGTGGACAGCGCGGCGCGGAGCCCGTTCCGCACGGCCGCCGACGTCGCCGCGTTCGACGCCGCCACCCGCAGCTTCGGGTTCGCCGCCACCGCGCGGCTGTTCCGCGACCTGACCGGCGACAAGTCGTTCGACGCGTTCGGCGCGCGGCAGCGCAACTTCACGCTGGGCGCGAACGCGTGGGGCACCACCCTGGTGGTCGGGGTCGGCAGCAGGTTCCCGCAGTGCCCGCACCACCAGGCCGCGAACCTGTCCGGCGACCCGAACGGCGGCAGCCGGGTGCTGGTCGGCGCGGTGATCAACGGGCCGAACGCGGCGGACCTGTTCGCCGACCTCGGCGAGATGCCCGCCGGCGCGATCGCGTGCGCCAAGCCGTACACGAAGGAGTTCGACTCGACGAAGTCGCGGTTCGTGGACGAGTTGACGTCGTGGCCCAGCTCGGAGCCGGCGATCGACTTCACCGCCACGGCGGCGATCGCCTTCACCCTGTCCTGACCGCCCGCAGGTCCGCTCGCAAGGGCTCCCGCCGCACCGGCCGGGAGCCCTTCGCGCGCCACCGGACCCGGGTGATCACCGCACCCGGGTGATCACAGCCGTTCGAACGGTTCCGCGTACCGGAACGCGCCGCGCTGGTTGGGCCGGTAGGCGTGCAGGGTCCGCACCTGGAAGTACGCGCCCCACTCGGCCACGGGCGGTTCGACGCCGAGGTCGGCGGCGGGCCGGAAGCCGAAGCGGGAGTAGTAGGCGGGGTCGCCGAGCAGCGCGACCAGGGGTGCGCCGAGCGCGTCCGCCGCGCCCAGCACGGCGTGCACGAGCGCCTTGCCGACGCCGCGCCGCTGGTGGTCCGGGTGCACGCTCAACGGTCCGAGCCCGAGCGCCGGCGCGTCGTTGAGGGTGGCCCGCGTGCACACCACGTGCCCGATCACCGCACCCTCCGGCGATTCGGCGACCAGGGACAGCTCCGGCACCCAGCCGGCGTCGGCGCGCAGTTCGCCGAGCAGCCACGCCTCGCCGCCGGGGCGGGCCGCGAAGGCCGCGTCGGTGACGTCCGTGATCGCCTGGACGTCGTCGGGGGTCTCGCGTCGGATGAGCATCCGCCGAGCCTACGGCCCCGCCAGGTGCACGCCCGCCGGCATTTTCGCCCCGCGCAGGAACCCGAGCAGCACGGTGCGGAACGCGCGCGCGGCCGTGGTCGGCGCGACGTCCGTGCGGTGCGCGAGGGCCACGGTCCGGGTGGTGCTGGGCGCGAGCGGCGTCCCGTGCAGCGACCGGGCGGCCAGCACGGTGCTGGGCACGATCGCCACCCCCAACCCGACCTCCACGAACCGCAGCACGGCGTCCATCTCGCCGCCCTCCACCGCGAACTGGGGCTCGAACCCGGCCTGCCGGCACGCGGCGAGCGTGGTCTCCCGCAGGTCGTAGCCGGGCCGGAACATCACCAGCGGGTGGTCGGCGAGGTCGCGCAGGCGCAGCCGGGGCACGCCGAGCGGTTCGGCGGACGCGACCACGAGCTCCTCGCGCAGCACGGGCCGCACGGTCAGCGCCCGGTGCGCGTCCGCCGGGGACTCGATGACCAGCGCCAGGTCCAGGTCGCCCGCCTCCAGCGCGGCCACCAGGTCCCGCGACCCGCCCTCGGTGACCGACACCCGGATGCCGGGGTAGGCGTCGTGGTAGCGCTTGATCACGTCGGCGAACAGGCTGCCGCACAGGCTGGGCGTCGCGCCGACCCGCACCCGGCCCCGGCGCAGCCCGACCAGTTCGGCGACCTCCAGCCGCGCGGTGTCCACGTCGGACACGATCCGGTTGGCGACCGGGAGCAGCGCCTCGCCGGCGGGGGTGAGCGCGACGTTGCCGCGCGCCCGGCTGAACAGCTCGGCGCCCAGCTCCTTCTCCAGCGCCCGGATCTGCTTGGACAGTGAGGGCTGCGCCACACGCACCTCCTCGGCGGCCTTGGTGAAGTGCCGCGTCCGGGCCACTGCCAGGAAGTACGCCAACTGCTGGAGCGTCATAGCCTCAGGCTATCGTCAAGCAGCTCACCATGTATTGGACGACTCGTCGCGCGGGTTCCTAGCGTCGGTTGCGTGGACACGATCCGGCTTTACCGCAGCACGATCGGCAAGAAGGCCGTCATGGCGGTCACCGGGGCCGCGTTGTTCCTCTACGTCGTCGCGCACATGGTCGGCAACCTGTCGATCTTCGCCGGGCCGGGCGCGCTCGACTCGTACGGCCGGTTCCTGCGCGACATCGGGGTGGTCTGGCCGGTGCGGGTCGGGCTGCTCGCCTGCGTCGCGCTGCACTTCATCGCCGCCTACCAGTTGACCGCGCGCGCCCGCAGAGCCCGTGGCCGCTACGAGCACCGCCGGGTCGTGCAGGGCTCCTACGCCGCGCGCACCATGCGGTGGGGCGGCGTGATCATCGCCCTGTTCGTGGTCTACCACCTGCTCGACCTCACGGTCGGGTGGCTCAACCCGAACGGCGTTCCCGGCGCCATCCACGCCAACGTCGTCGCCGACTTCCAGCACTGGTACGTGGTGCTGGCCTACGCGGTCGCCGTGCTCGCGCTCGGCTTCCACATCCGGCACGGGGTGTGGAGCGCGACCCGGACGCTGGGCGTCACCACCTCGCGGGTGGCGGGCCTGGTCGCGGCGGTCGTGATCTGCGCCGGGTTCCTGTCCGTCCCCTTCGCCGTCTTCACCGGATTGGTGAGCTGACATGCCCCTCTACACCGAAGGCCACCCGATCTCCGACCAGCGGGTGCCGGCCGGGCCGATCGAGACCCGCTGGGACCGCCGCCGGTTCTCCGCCCGCCTGGTCAACCCGGCCAACCGCCGCAACCGCAGCGTCATCGTCGTCGGCACCGGCCTGGCGGGTGGGTCCGCCGCCGCCACGCTCGGCGAACTCGGCTACCGGGTCACCTCGTTCTGCTACCAGGACAGCCCGCGCCGCGCGCACAGCATCGCCGCGCAGGGCGGCATCAACGCCGCCAAGAACTACCGCAACGACGGCGACAGCGTGCACCGCCTGTTCTACGACACGGTCAAGGGCGGCGACTTCCGCGCCCGCGAGTCGAACGTGCACCGGCTGGCGCAGGTCAGCGTCGAGATCATCGACCAGTGCGTTGCGCAGGGCGTGCCGTTCGCCCGCGAGTACGGCGGCCTGCTCGACACCAGGTCGTTCGGCGGGGCCCAGGTGTCGCGCACCTTCTACGCCCGGGGCCAGACCGGGCAGCAGCTCCTGCTCGGCGCGTACCAGGCGCTGGAGCGCCAGATCAACGCCGGCCGGGTCGAGGTGCACCCGCGCACCGAGATGCTCGACCTGCTCGTGGTCGACGGCCGGGCCCGGGGCGTCGTGGTGCGCGATTTGGTCACCGGCCGGGTGTCGACGCACTTCGCCGACGCCGTCGTGCTCGCCACCGGCGGCTACGGCAACGTCTTCCACCTGTCCACCAACGCCAAGGGCTGCAACACCACCGCGATCTGGCGGGCACACCGCCGGGGCGCGCTGTTCGCCAACCCCTGCTACACCCAGATCCACCCGACGTGCATCCCGATCAGCGGCGACCACCAGTCCAAGCTGACCCTGATGAGCGAGTCGCTGCGCAACGACGTCCGCGTCTGGGTGCCGAAGAACGCGCAGGACACGCGCCCGCCCAACGACATCCCCGACAGCGAACGCGACTACTTCCTCGAACGCATGTACCCGGCGTTCGGCAACCTCGTCCCGCGCGACATCGCCTCGCGCGCGGCCAAGAACATCTCCGACGAGAAGCGCGGCGTCTACCTCGACTTCGCCGACGCCATCGCCCGCCTGGGCGCGCACGCCGTCGAAGAGCGCTACGGCAACCTGTTCGAGATGTACCAGCGCATCACCGGCGACGACCCGTACCGGCAGCCGATGCGCATCTACCCGGCCGTGCACTACACGATGGGCGGCCTGTGGGTCGACTACGACCTGCGCTCGACCATCCCCGGCCTGTACGTCATCGGCGAAGCGAACTTCTCCGACCACGGCGCGAACCGGCTGGGCGCGAGCGCGCTCATGCAAGGGCTCGCCGACGGCTACTTCGTGCTCCCCGGTGTGATCGGCGACTACCTCGCCGACGCGCCCTTCGCCCCGCTCACCCCCGACCACCCGGCCGTCGCGGACACCCTGTCCGAGGTGCGCGGCCGGGTGAAGACCCTGCTCGCGGTCGACGGCGACCGCACGGTCGAGTCGTTCCACCGCGAGCTGGGGCGGCTGATGTGGGACGAGTGCGGCATGGAGCGCAACGAAGCCGGGCTGCGCAAGGCGCTCGACCGCATCCCGGAGCTGCGCGAGGAGTTCTGGCAGCGGGTCAAGGTCCCCGGCACCGGCGAGCACCTCAACCAGGAGCTGGAGAAGGCCGGGCGGGTCGCGGACTTCTTCGAGCTGGCCGAGCTGATGTGCGTGGACGCCCTGCACCGCGAGGAGTCCTGCGGCGGCCACTTCCGCACCGAGTCCCAGACCTCTGACGGCGAGGCCCGGCGCGACGACGCCCGGTTCTCCTACGTCGCCGCCTGGGAGTGGACCGGGGCCGAACCCGTGCTGCACAAGGAAGACCTCACGTTCGAGCACGTCCAGCCGAGCACCCGGAGCTACGCGTGAAACTCACCCTGCGGATCTGGCGGCAGAGCGGCGCGACCGGGCGGCTCGTCGAGTACCCGCTCGACGACCTCTCGCCCGACATGTCGTTCCTCGAAGCGCTCGACGTCCTCAACGAGCGCCTGGTGCTCGCCGGTGAAGACCCCGTCGCGTTCGACCACGACTGCCGCGAGGGCATCTGCGGCATGTGCGGCGTCATGATCAACGGCGTCGCGCACGGCCCGCAGAAGGCCACCACCGCGTGCCAACTGCACCTGCGCAGCTTCCAGGACGGCGACGTGCTGACCGTCGAACCGTGGCGGGCCGACCCGTTCCCGGTCGTGCGCGACCTGGTCGTGGACCGCAGCGCGTTCGACCGGATCGTCGCCGCCGGCGGGTACGTCAGCGTGCCCACCGGCAGCGCGCCCGACGCCCACGCCACACCCGTGCCCAAACCCGACGCCGACACCGCGTTCGAAGCGGCGGCGTGCATCGGGTGCGGCGCGTGCGTCGCCGCCTGCCCCAACGGGTCGGCGATGCTGTTCACCGCCGCCAAGGCCACCCACCTCGGCGTCCTGCCGCAAGGGCAGCCCGAGCGCTACTCGCGGGCCCGCGACATGGTCGCCGAGCACGACGCGCTCGGCTTCGGCGGCTGCACCAACGCCGGCGAGTGCACCCCGGCCTGCCCCAAGGGCATCCCGCTGACCACCATCGCCCGCCTGAACGGCGACCTGCTGCGCGCTCACACCACCCGCAGCGACAGGTAGGCCACCGAGCACACCAGCAGCGTCGCCAGCAACCCCAGCAGCAGCGCGCGCGGTCCGGTCGCCAGCAGGCCCCTCGGCCGGACCGCCGTGCCCAACCCGAACATCGCCACCGCGAACAACCCGGTCGTCGCCGCCTTCGCCACGTCCAGCACCCCGACCGGCAGCACGTCCACCGACCGCACCGCCACCATCGCCAGGAACCCCAGCAGGAACAGCGGCACCAGCGGACCCCGCCGCCGGTTCACCCCCGCCGCGACCGGCGCGAGCAGCGCCACCCGGCTCAGCTTCACCGCCATCGCCGTCGCCACCCCCGACGCCGGTGCCGCCGCCGCCACCTGCGCCACCTCGTGCACGCTCAGCCCGATCCACTCCGGCGACGCGCCCAGCAACGGCAACACCACCATCGTCACCGTCCCGAACAACGTCACCAGCGCCACCGCGGTCGCCACGTGCTCCTCGTCGCGCTCGGTCGACACCGCCGCGATCGCCGACGCCCCGCAGATCGAGAACCCGCTCGCCACCAGCACCACCAGGGCGCGCGGCAGGCCCAAGCGCCCGCCCAGCCACAGCGTGCCGAAGAACGTGACCCCGACCGTGACCACCGCCGCCACCAGGACACCCGGCCCCAGCCCCACCAGTTGCGGCAACGACAACTGCAACCCCAGCAGCACCACGCCCGCGCGCAGCAGCTTCCGGGTGAGCGGCGCCAGGTCCGGCAACCGGCCACCCACCAGGACACCCAGCACGAGCGCGGCGATCAGCACACCGCCACGTTCGGCGGAAAGGCCGCCCGCCGGTAGCCGGCAACCGGCCATGAACTCATACCCTGGGGCTATGACCGAGCCGCCCGACCTGGAATCGCTGCGCCTGCTCGTGCTGGTCGGGGAACTCGGCAGCCTCGGCCGCGCCGCCCACGAACTCGGCGTCGCCCAACCCTCCGCCAGCAAGCGGCTGTCCACCCTGGAACGCCGGCTCGGCCTCGCCCTGGTCGACCGGGGCCGGCGCGGCTCCACCCTCACCCCCGCCGGGGTCGTCGTCACCGAACGCGCCCGACGCGTCCTGGACGAGGTCACCGGCCTGCTCGCCGGAGCGGACGCGCTGCGCGCCCAGCGCGACGCCGGGCTCCGCGTCGCCGCCAGCATGACCGTCGCCGAGCACCTCGCGCCCGGCTGGCTCGGCGAACTCCGCCGCACCCACCCCGACCTGCACGTCGGCCTGCGCGTCACCAACTCCGAAACCGTCCTGCGGCTGCTGCGCGACGGTGCCGCCGACCTCGGCTTCGTCGAAGCGCCCGGCACCCTCACCGGCCTGTCCACCCGCAAGGTCGCCGTCGACCGGCTCGCCGTCGTCGTCCCTCCCGGCCACCGCTGGTCCCGCCGCCCCGTCACCGCCACCGAACTCGCCGGCACCCCGCTCGTGGTCCGCGAACGCGGTTCCGGCACCCGCGACACGTTCGACCGGGCCCTCCCCGACGCCGTCCCGCCCGCCCTCGAACTCGGCTCCACCACCGCCGTGCGCGGCGCGGTCGTCGCCGGCGTCGCCCCCGCCGTGCTGTCCGTGCTCGCCGTCGCCCACGACCTCGCCGACGGCCGGCTGGTCGAAGTCCCCGTCCCGGGCCTCGACCTGCACCGCGTGCTGCGCGCCGTGTGGCCGGGCGGCCGGCGGCTCGTGGGACCCGCCGCGGAACTGCTCGCCGTCGCCGCCCGGCGTAGTTCAATGAGGGCATGAGCTGGTTCCGCCGCCGCACCGAACCCGACACCCCGCCCGTCCACCTGCCCAACCCGGCCGAAGCGGCGGAAGCGTTCTGGCACCGCTGGCTGGGCCTGCTGCCCGAGATCAGCGCGGCCCTCGGCGACGGCGAACCCCACCGGGTCGAGCACCAGTTGTGCGACCTGGTCGCCGCCCTGCACCCCGACCTGCACTTCTCGCTGGAACGCGGGCACCGCGCCATCTACGCCCTGGTGATCAGCGGCCAGGAAGACCCGAGACTGCGCCCCCGCACCGACGCGTGGGCCGCCGCCGCCCCGCCCGAGGACATGATCTGGGAGTACCACGACTCGGTGCCCCCGGTCCCCGACCCGACCCTGGTGACGGTCAACCTGGGCCCGAAAGCCGTGCGCCTGGCCGACGTGCGGGTGGCCGTCCAGCACTCGGAGGGTCTGGTGGACGTGGCGGTCTACCACCCGCTGTTCGCCGACCTGGACGACGCCCAACGCCGCACCCTGACGTTCCTGCCGCTGGACGCCACCCTCGGCGAGCGCCTGGCCGCCGAACGCCTGGGCCGCGTGGAGACCGCGCTCACCGAACCCGAAGGCGCACTCACCCTCCTGGAACTCCGCACCCTCATCGATCCGCCCACCCCCTGACCTGGACTCCCCTCACCCCCTCCCGGCCCCCGGCGAGACCCCGAACGCCCGCTTGTAAGCCCGGCTGAACGCGGCCTCCGACCGGTACCCGAACCGGTGCGCGACCGCGCCCACCGTCTCCGCCGTGTGCCGGAGCCGGTCCTGCGCCTGCTGCATCCGCCACCGGGTCAGGTAGCGCATCACCGGCTCGCCCACCAGCTCCGTGAACCGCCCCGCGAACACCGACCGCGACAACCCCGCCTCCCGGGCCAGCGCCACCACCGTCCAGTCCCGCTCGGGGAACCGGTGCAGCGCCGTCAACGCCCGACCCACGTGCGGGTCGCGCAAGGCCGCCAACCACCCGACCCGGGCCTCGGGAGCGGTGTCCAGCCAGGCCCGGATCGCCTGCACGACGAGCACGTCGGCGAGCCGCGTGATCACCGTCTCGCCACCCGCCCGGGGCGCGGCGGCCTCCCGCGCGATCAGCCGCAGCGTGCTGTGCAGCCAGTCGTCGTCCCACGCGTCCACCCGGAGCACCAGGGGCAACTGCGCGACCAGCCGCTGGGCGGCGACGTGGTCGAACCGCACCACCCCGTAGGTGATCTGGGTGACCGCACCGCTCCCGCCGTGCCGCAACACCTCGTAGCGGTCCCCGATCTGCTCGACCGGCAACCCGAACAGGTCCCGCACCGCGACCCCGGCGGCGCTGCGGACGAGGTGGGGCGTGCCGTGCGGGACGAGCACGAGGGTGCCGGGCCCGAGCGTGAGCGGAGCGGCCCCGTCGACCTCCCAGAGGCAGGAGCCGGCGGTGACGATCCCGAACGTCATGAACCCGTCGAGGGGTGGGACGGAGATCCCCCAGGGAGCCCCCAACTCGGCCCGGCAGTACAGGGTCCCGGTGAGCCGCAACAGGTGCAGCGCCTCCCCGAGCTGGTCCGCCGAGTCGGGAAAGGGACGGCTCAACCCACTCATGCCGCCGATGCTCGCACCAGCCCGGACACGGGGTCCACGGTGGAGGACGATCGGCACAGAACCCAGGAGCCCCGGTCATGGCGGGGAGGGGGTCACGCGGCCGAAACTCACGTCATGCACAAGGCGATACTGCTCGTGGCAGGCGGAATCCTGGCGTTGATCGGCGCAGCGACCCTCCTTTTTCCCACGGCCTTCCACGGCTTGACGGGAACCGACGTGGAGGGCTCGGCGGCCCTGCTCAGCGAACTCCGAGCCCCCGGCGGCGCTCTGGTGGCCATCGGGGTCTTGGTGGTGGCAGGAGCGTTCCAGCCCCCATTGGCAGCGGCATCATCCCTGGTAGGAGCGCTGACCTACCTGTCGTACGCCGCATCCAGAGTCCTGAGCTCCGCCCTGGACGGCCTACCCCCGACGAAGCTGCTGATCGCAACAGCAGCAGAACTCGCCCTCGGCCTGGCCTGCCTCCACCAGCTCCGCCGCCCACTGGTGCCCGTGCGGCCTACAGGGTGCGACCGAGGAAGCCCCGCACGTAGCCGGTGATGGTGTCGAGCTGGTCCTCCAGCGCGAAGTGGCCGGCGTCGAGCAGGTGGATCTCCGCGTCGGGCAGGTCCCGGCGGAACGCGAGCCCGTCACCATCGCCCTGCCCGGCTCCCCGTACGCGGAGGTGAGCCGGTCGGGGGAGGTGGAGTTCCAGATGCTCGCGGTCAGCCCCGACGCTCGCGGCCGGGGCGTCGGCGAGGCGCTGGTCCGCGTGGTGATCACGCGGGCCCGCGAGGTCGGCGCGCGGCGCGTGGTGATGAGCAGCGCGGAAACCACGACCACCGCCCACCGGCTGTACGAGCGGCTCGGCTTCCGCCGGTTCCCGGAGCGCGACTGGAGTCCGGTGCCCGAGGTCCGGTTGATCGCCTTCGCGTTCCTCCTCGAACTGGCCTGACCCCGTTGCGGGCGTTCGACGGGGTCGGGCAATCGTGTGCCGGCACGCCGCGCCACCACGGTGACCACGCCCGACTTGCGCCCGGCTGACCGGCGCACATCCGGCGTTCGCCCGCCTGAACGGCACGCGCCTGAACGGGTCGGCGAGTCGCGGCCACCCTTGGCCCGTGCGAGGCTGGCCGCGTGCTCCAAGCCTGCTTGAACGGTGCCCGCGAGGCCGGCAGCCACCCGGCGCTGCCGGTCACGCCGCAGCAGTTGGCGGCCGACGTCGGCGCGCTCGCCGAACTCGGCATCTCACACTTCCACCTGCACCCGCGCGACGCGGTCGGACTTGAGGTGCTCGCCGGACCCGAGGTGGCGACCGCCGTCTCCGTGGCCCGGCTCGCCGCACCGCACGCCGAGATCGGGGTCACCACCGCCGCGTGGATCCAGCCGGACCCGGTGCGCCGCGCGGAACTCCTGCGCGGCTGGGCCGGGTTGGCCGCCGGCCGTCCGGACGTCGCGTCGGTGAACGTCCACGAGGACGGCTGGCTCGACGCCGCCCGCGCGCTGCTCGACGCCGGCGTCGGCATCGAGCTCGGCGTGTTCCACGAAGCCGCCGCCCACGCGCTGCGCCGCGCGGGCATCCCGGACGGCACGGTCCGCATCCTCGCCGAGGTGCAGCCCGACGGCACCACCGGCGACGCCGAAGCCCTGCTCCGCCTGCTCGAACCGCTCGGCCCGCCGATCCTGCTGCACGGCGAGGACGCGAGCGCGTGGCCCGTCCTCGACCGCGCCGCCCGCCTCGAACTCGACACCCGGGTCGGCCTGGAGGACACCCTCCTCAACCCGGACGGCACCCGCACCCGCGACAACGCCGAACTCGTCGGCTACGCGCAACGCACCATCCGGGCCAACGCCGTCCGCTAGCCGCCGACCGACCCGCCACCACCCACCGCGAGAGCCGGTCAGCCGGGCCCTAGTCCGGCAGCACGACGGACACGATGCCCGCCAGGTGCGCGAGTCGCGCCACCTCCGCCGCCCGGAACATCGGGCCACCCGGACGTCCCACCAGCAGCACCCGGTCGGGTTTGCCCAGCGGGGTCGCCGCGAGTTCGGTGCCCAGCTCGCGCCACGTCTCGGGCACCCAGTCCTCCTCGCCGTCCAGCACGGTCGCGCGCGCCAGCGGCATCCACGGCGGGTTCGTCATCCGGGTCTCCGGGGCCGCCGTCGACGCCGTCACCCGGTGCACGCCGGTGCTGTCCGACCGGACCACCACCGCCCACCCGGCGCGGATGATCTTCGGCACGCCCTCGGTGAACACCTCCAGGCCGCGTTTGGGCTCCTCCGCGACCTCTTCCACGAGTTCCAGCTCGCGGTGGGTGTCGAGCACGCCCGCGTACGGGCGCACCGCGTCCACCTCCACCCCGTCGACGGATTCCGCCGCCGTGATCAGCACGTCCGGCAGCCGGCCGGACGGCAGTTCCACCACCAGGTCGTCGATGGCGACGCCGGTGCTGCGCTCGACCACGTCCACGCTGAGGATGTCGGCCCCGATCTCACCCAGCGCGGAGGCGACCGCGCCCAGGGCTCCGGGGCGGTCCGGGAGCTGGACCCGGATCAGGAAGGACACGGTGCAACGCCTCCAAGGGGTTCGCCAGTTTCGGCCGATGATTCTCGCAGACGCAGCTTCGCTTTCCGACCCACCGGCCGCGTTGCGACGCGGTAAAATCCCGCACCCCCGCGCGCGGGCCGGACAACCCCGTCGGACTCGTCCCTGACCTGCCAATAGACTCGGCGGGTCCCAATCCGAGTAAACCGACCCACGGGGGTTGACGAGATGCCCAGCATCTCCCGCGACGAGGTCGCGCACCTGGCCCGCCTGGCGCGGCTCGCCGTCACCGACGACGAGCTCGACCTGTTCGCCGGCCAGTTGGACGTGATCCTGCAGTCGGTGGCCACGGTGGGCGACATCGCCACCGCGGACATCCCGCCCACCTCGCACGCCGTTCCGCTGACCAACGTGTTCCGCGAGGACGTGGTGCGTCCCAGCCTCGGTCAGCAGCAGGCGCTCGCGGGCGCCCCCGCCGCCGAGGACGGCCGCTTCCGCGTTCCGCGCATCCTGGGTGAGGAAGCATGACCGCCGACGTTCTCTTCTGCGCGGAGGCGGCGACGAGCGCTGCCGACGTTCTCTTCTGCGCGGAGGCGGCGACGAGCGCTGCCGACGTTCTCTTCTCTGCGGAGGCGGAATCATGAGCGACCTGATCCGCAACACCGCCGCCGAGCTGGCCGCGAAGGTGGCGAGCCGCGAGGTCTCCGCGACCGAGGTCGCCCAGGCCCACCTCGACCGGATCGGCGAGGTGGACGGCGCGGTGCACGCGTTCCTGCACGTCGACACCGAGGGCGCGCTCCAGGCCGCCAAGCGGGTGGACGACGACATCGCCGCCGGCAAGCCGGTCGGCCCGCTGGCCGGCGTCCCGCTGGCCCTCAAGGACGTGTTCACCACCGAGGGCGTGCCGACGACCTGCGGGTCGGCGATGCTGCGCGCGTGGAAGCCGCCTTACGACGCCACGGTCACCCGCCGCCTCAAGGAGGCCGGCATCGTGATCCTGGGCAAGACCAACATGGACGAGTTCGCCATGGGCTCCTCCACCGAGAACTCCGCGTTCGGCCCCACTCGCAACCCGTGGGACCTGGACCGGATCCCCGGCGGCTCGGGCGGCGGCTCGTCGGCGAGCCTCGCCGCGTTCGAGGCCCCGCTGGCGATCGGCACCGACACCGGCGGCTCGATCCGCCAGCCCGGCTCGGTCACCGGCACGGTCGGCGTGAAGCCCACCTACGGCGGCGTCTCCCGCTACGGCCTGGTGGCGTTCTCGTCGTCCCTGGACCAGGGCGGTCCGTGCGCGCGCACGGTGCTCGACGCGGCGCTGCTGCACGAGGTCATCGCCGGTCACGACCCGCTGGACTCGACGTCGATCGACGCCCCGGTCCCGCCGGTCGTCGCCGCCGCCCGCGAAGGCGCGCACGGCGACCTGACCGGCGTGCGGGTCGGCGTGGTCACCCAGTTCAGCGGCGAGGGCTACCAGCCGGGCGTGCTGCGCTCGTTCGAGGCGGCCGTCGCGCAGCTCAAGCAGCTCGGCGCGGAGGTGGTCGAGGTGTCGTGCCCGAGCTTCGACTACGCGCTGCCCGCGTACTACCTGATCGCGCCCAGCGAGGCGTCGTCCAACCTGGCCCGCTTCGACGCGATGCGCTACGGGGCCCGCTACGGCGACGACGACACGCGCAGCGCCGAGGAGGTCATGGCGATCACCCGCGACCAGTGCTTCGGCGCGGAGGTCAAGCGGCGCATCATGATCGGCACCTACGCGCTGTCGTCGGGCTACTACGACGCCTACTACGGCTCGGCGCAGAAGGTCCGCACGCTCATCACGCGCGACTTCGAGCAGGCGTTCGGGAAGGTCGACGTCCTGGTGTCGCCGACCACGCCGACCACGGCGTTCAAGATCGGCGAGCGGGCGGACGACCCGATCGCCATGTACAAGGCCGACCTCTGCACCATCCCGGCGAACCTGGCCGGCACGCCCGCGATGAGCGTCCCGAGCGGACTGTCCGATGAGGACGGCCTGCCGGTCGGCCTCCAGATCATGGCCCCGGCGCTGCAGGACCACCGGATGTACCGGGTGGCGGCAGCCTACGAGGCAGCCCGCGGCTCCGTGCTCGCGGACCTGCCGGAACTGGCGGTGGCGCGGTGAAGAAGGCACGAGGGATCTTCGCGCTGCTCGGCGCGGGCAGCGCGGCGGCGAGCGCGTTCTCCACCCTGAAGTCCGCGCGCGGCAAGAACGACAAGCTGGCTCTGGTCAACGCGGTCGCCAGCATCCTGGTGGCGATCACCGGCGCGGCCCTGGCCGTGCGGTCCCTGCGGAAGGACGGCAACGCATGACCGCGGTGCACGAGCTGATGGACTACGCCGAGGTCATCGAGCGGTTCGACCCCGTGCTGGGCCTCGAGGTGCACGTCGAGCTGCACACCCGCACCAAGATGTTCTGCGGCTGCGCCAACCTCTTCGGCGGCGAACCCAACACGCACACCTGCCCGACGTGCCTGGGAATGCCCGGCGCGCTGCCGGTCGTCAACGGCAAGGCCGTCGAGTCGGCGATCCGCATCGGCCTGGCGCTCAACTGCTCCATCGCCGAGTGGTGCCGATTCGCCCGGAAGAACTACTTCTACCCGGACATGCCGAAGAACTTCCAGACCTCCCAGTACGACGAGCCGATCGCGTTCGGCGGCTGGCTCGACGTCACCCTGGACGACGGCGAGGTGGTGCGCGTGGAGATCGAGCGCGCCCACATGGAAGAGGACACCGGCAAGTCCCTGCACGTCGGCGGCGCGACCGGCCGCATCCACGGCGCGGACCACTCGCTGCTGGACTACAACCGGGCGGGCGTCCCGCTGATCGAGATCGTCACCAAGCCGATCACCGGCACCGGTGAGCGCGCCCCCGAGGTCGCCCGCGCCTACGTGACCGCGTTGCGCGACCTGCTCAAGGCGCTCGACGTCTCCGACGTCCGGATGGACCAGGGCTCGCTGCGCTGCGACGCCAACGTGTCGCTGATGGCCAAGGACGCCACCGAGTTCGGCACCCGCACCGAGACCAAGAACGTCAACTCGCTGCGCAGCGTCGAACGCGCCGTGCGGTTCGAGATGACGCGGCAGGCGGCGGTGCTCGCGGCCGGCGGCACCATCCGCCAGGAGACCCGGCACTTCGACGAGTCGACCGGCGGCACCTCCTCCGGCCGCGCCAAGGAGACCGCCGAGGACTACCGGTACTTCCCGGAGCCCGACCTGGTGCCCGTCGCCCCGTCCCGCGAGTGGGTCGAGGAGCTGCGCGGCACCCTGCCGGAGCTGCCCTGGGAGCGCCGCAAGCGCGTCCAGCAGGAGTGGTCGCTCACCGACGCCGAGCTGCGCGACCTGGTCAACGCGGGCGCGGTCGACCTGGTCACCGCGACCGTCGAAGCGGGTGCGACGCCCGCCGAGGCCCGCTCGTGGTGGGTCGCCTACCTGACCAAGGAGGCCAACGCGCGCGGCGTCGAGCTCGGCGAGCTGGCCATCACACCCGCCCAGATCGCCCGGGTCGTCGCGCTGGTCAACGCCGGCGAGCTGACCAACAAGCTGGCCCGCGACGTGGTGACCGGCGTGCTGGAGGGCGAGGGCGAGCCGGAGGCCGTGATCGAGGCCCGGGGCCTCAAGGTCGTGTCCGACGACTCGGCGCTGGAGAAGGCCGTGGACGAGGCCCTGGCGGCCCAGCCCGACGTGGCCGCGAAGATCCGCGACGGCAAGGTCGCCGCCGCCGGGGCGATCGTCGGCGCGGTCATGAAGGCGACCAAGGGCCAGGCGGACGCGAAGAAGGTCCGCGACCTGATCATCGCCCGCTGCTCGTAGTCCCACCGCTCGCAGTCCCACCGCTCGCAGTCCCACCTCCCGCTGCGGGACAGGCTTCCGGCCTGTCCCGCAGCGGCGTTTCCGGGACCATTCGAAGGGTTGCCCCGACGCATTCTTCGCCGGCCCGCGCGGCAGTTCCACGACGACCCGCGCGGAAAAGCCGGTAAACACTTGGACATCTGTCGAAGTGATCATCCACACGGCACTGGACGTATCTGGTCCGCGCCCGCCCGCTCCTCCACCTCGAAGCACCTGGTTCCCCCGCCGGCGGCGGGGTGGCGAACAGTGACGGGAGGAGCGCCCACGGTGTCCATTCCACGCGACCGGGCGGTCGGATCGTCCCCTTATTGCGGACCCCGACACACCACCTCTGTGTTAACACGTTCGCCCAATCGAGTGGTACCGTCCGCCTCGAAAGGGCCTTCGCCCTGGTCAACGCAGCCCTCTGTGGGCCTGGCGATCGCTCTCGGTGAATTTCCCGCTCAAAGGTGCGTCCATCTGTGTCAGGCTTGAGCCGTTCGGCAGGGCCGGGGGGCCGCCGAATGATCAATCCCACCAGCCAAGCGTCCCGGCTGCGCCGGGATCCGTTGTAGGGGAGGACAACGCATGTCCGCTGAAACCGATCCGAAGCTCGTCGAGGAAATCGACGCGATCCCGACCGAAGCCGGCGTCGAGCACGAGGCCGAAGCCCTCGCGGCGCGCACGGGAATGATCAACGGCGGTGGGGGAACCGGCGGCGGAGCCGACCCCCAGGGCGGTCCGTACCAGACGCACTCCGAGCCCGGCGGCGGCGACTCGGACGACCCCAACGGGGGCCCGTACCAGCCGCACCAGCCCGACCCGCAGAAGACCGGCCCGGTCACCCCCACCGGGGGCCCGTACCAGACGCACTCCGAGCCGATCGCGGCGCAGAACTGACGAGCCGGACCGCACTGCCAGCCGGACGGGTGGCAGTGCGGTCCGCCGGCTTGTGCTCTCATATGAGAGTGCCTCTGGCGACCGCCGATCCCGTGGGGGATGCCCGTGAACTCCACCGCAAGGGCAAGGCATCCGCGTCCGCCAACCGCTACCTGACCGCCACCCGCATCCTCCGCCAGGGACTGGCCCTGCTCGACCAGGCCGACGCGGACCCGGTCGGCCGGCAGGAAGTCCGCATCCGGCTGCTCATGACGCTCTCCTTCTGCCTGGCCGAAACCCAAGGGCTCGAAGACGGGCTGCGCCAGCTCGCCGACGCCCGCGAGGAGACCGCCGGCCTGCCGGAAGGGGCGCTGCGCGACGAGCTGACCAGCCTCGTCAACGGCGTCCAAGGCGTCCTGCTGTTCCGCGTCGGGCGCATCGAGGACGGCATCGGCTACGTCGACCTCGACGTGGCCCACCACGAACGCCTCCTGCAGCGCACCAAGGACGAGGGCGGCGACCCCATCCCCGTCGTCCAGTCGCTGATCACCACGCTCACCAACCGGGGCAACGCCTACGGCGAGATCCACCGCATCGACAACGCCGTCCGCGACCTCAACCGCGCCGCCGAACTCGCCACCGAGCACGACATCCCGCTGCGCGCCGCCCTAGCCACCCACTCGCTCGGCAACGTGCTGCGCCTGGCCGGCGACATCCCCCAGGCCCTGCGCCGGTACCAGGAAGCCAACCGCGCCTTCCGCGAACTAGAACCGGGACTCCTGCTGCGCCTGGGCATCGACCAGGCCGAAGCCATGATCAGCGTCGGCCTCACCGACGAAGCCGGCCGCCTGCTCGACGAGGTCCTGCCCGAACTGCGCCGGCAGCGCATCGGCCAGGACGTCGCCGAAGCCGAGCTGTACCGGGGTGCCGCCGCACTAGCCGACGGCGACCTCGCCCTGGCCCGGCGCATGGCCCGCTCCGCCCAGCGCAGGCTCGTCCGCCGGGGCAGCCCCGCGTGGGCCGCCGTCGCCGGCCTCATCGAACTGCGCGTCGACGCGCTGCACGCCGTGGAATCCCGCCGCTCGTCCCCGTCCGTCCTGCGCCGCGCGCTCGAACTCGCCACGCGGCTGAGCGCGCTCAAGCTCCACGACCAGGCCAAGCTCGCCACCGTCCTGGCCGCGCGCATGGAAGCCCGGCACGGCAACGTCGACAGCGCCGCCGAACTCCTGCGCAGGGTGACCACCTCGCGGCGGTTCGCCCCCATCGACCACCGGATGCTGCTGCGCCTGTGCCGAGCCGAACTCGCGCTGGCCAGGGGCAACCGCCGAGCCGCCCTGGCCCAGGCCAAAGCGGGCCTCGCCGAACTGGGCCGGATGCGCGACCGGATGGGAGGCTTGGAACTGGTCTCCGGCACGGCGTTGCACGGCCGCGAACTCGGCGACCTGGCGGTGCGCCTGGTCCTGGAGAGCGGCGACTCGCCGACCGTCGCCAAGCGCCTGTTCACGTGGCTGGAGCGCACCAGGGCCCAGCTCTACCGCTACGACCCCGTCGAATCCACAGTGGACAGCGCGCTGAGCGAGCGGATCACCGAGGTGCGCCAACTCAGCCGAGCCCTGCTCAGGGCCAGGCTGGACGGCCTGCCCACCGCCGCGCTGGAAGAACGCCTCGCCGCCAGCCAACGGGACGCCATGCGCCTGGGCTGGAGCGAGAGCCCCTGGGGCAAACCCCGCCCCGTGGCGACGGCCGACGACATCATCCCGAGGCTCGGCAGCCGCGCCATGGTCAGCTTCGCCGTCTCCGGCGACACCCTGGTCGCAGTGGTGCTGGCCGGCGGCCGGGCCCGCATGAAGCGCCTGGGCTCCGCCGACGAAGCCACCGAACGCGCCCGCCGCCTGCACGCGGACCTCAACGCCCTGGCCCCCGACCACCTGCCGCCGCCCCTGATGCAGGTGATCTCCGCATCAGCCAGGCGCGAAGCAGAAAACCTCGACCGCCTCCTCCTTACCCCCCTGGCAGAAATGATCGGCGACCGGCCACTGGTGGTGGTCCCCACCGGAGCCCTGCACGTCGTCCCGTGGGGCGTGCTCCCCACCTGCGCAGGCCGCCCCACGGTAGCCGTCCCGTCCGCCACGTCGTGGCTGTTCACCACCCGCGCCGACCGAGCCGGAGCCGCCGGCGTCCTCCTCGTCCGAGGCCCCGGCCTCCAAGCAGCACAAGGCGAAATCGACCGCCTCGCCGGCTACCACCGAGACGCCAAACTCCTGGGCGTAGCCGACGCCCGGGTCAGCTCGGTCCTGGACGCACTGGACGGAGTGGAACTGGCCCACATAGCCGCCCACGGCGAACACGAACCAGAAAACGCCCTGTTCTCCCGCTTGGAGCTGGTGGACGGAGCACTCTTCGCCCACGAACTCGGCCGAGTCCGCCGCCCACCGCACCAGGTGGTGCTGGCAGCCTGCGAACTCGCCCTCAACCGAGTCCGCCCAGGCGACGAACCCCTGGGCTTCGCCGGAGCCCTGCTGGCCGGCGGCGCCCGCACCGTGATCGCCGCATCGAGCCGAGTGGGCGACGAGCAGTCAGCCGAAGCCATGGCCGACTTCCACCACAACCTCGCAGCAGGAGCTTCACCCGCCGTGGCCCTGGCAAACGCGATAGCCATAGACCCACTCCGCCGCCCCTTCGTCTGCCTGGGCTCTGGCTGACGACCGTTCGCCGACCGCTGCCGGGCTCCGCCTGACGATCGGTCGCCGACCGCTGCCCAGGCTCCGTCCGACGATCGGTCGCAGACTCCGGCGGCCGGGGCGGCGGGGTGTGACCGGCCTACTGGCGTCCGCTCGACATCCTCCCGGTGCCCAACCGACGCCCCGCTGGTTCCCGCCGCCGTCCTGCTGGGGTCCTGCTGTGCCGCCCTGTCGCCGTCCGCCGCTACCCGTCCGCCGTCCGCCGCTACCCGACCGCCGTCCCGCTGCCGCCGGCCGCTGTCCTGCTCCCGGCCGGCGGCCGCTCGGCCAACCACCTTTAGTATCCGGCCGCCGGCCGACATCCCTGCCGGCGCTCGACCGAAGCTCGCCGTGTGCCGCGCTCCATGATTACGGCAACGAAATCGGTATCTCAAAAGTGCCCAGATCCGCGCCGCATCTTCAAGGTTCGCTCGGAGGGGTGATCTCTGGTCGAAATCGGTTGCAGCAACGCCACTCCAATCTCAACGCGATCCCACTCTTTCGGTCCATCTGGCGAGACTTGTTCGCCGACTGAATGTTACATCGCCCCTGTGGCTATCGTGAGGTCACACGATAGGTGGAATGCGCGCGGCGGGCATGATCACCACTATGCCCCGAGGGTGCTGACTCGGCATACCAAGACCACAACCCGCGCCTTGAGGCGAAGTCGACACGCAGCCTGATAAGCCGGAAGTGGCAGAGGTCAGCATCTGCCCGGACGCGTGCGACAAACCTCGGCAGAGTCAAGAGGAGAGGTGTCGGTCGAGGCAGCGGCAGCGAGCCGGGTCCCGGCTCTTGCAGCAGTATGTGCCGCGGAGCGGCAAGGCGGTCAGGCCACGTAAGTCAGCCGAAGAGGAGCACCGCCGAACAGTTCCCGCAAACCGGCCGGCAATCAGTCCTTGCTGCCGCCGGCGCCGCCGTCCCTCACGACGATGACCACGCGGTCGTCGCTGGACACCGGTGTGCCGCCCGCGTTCTTGTTCACCGTGCCGATCAGCGCCGTGTTGTCGTCCACCGCCACCAGCGCGCCAACCCGGCCGAAACCGTTCTCCTTGTCCAGGAACGGTTCCGGTTTTCCGGTGAACGCGCCATCCGGCCCCATCGGCAGGATCAGCGTCCCCGGCGCACCCGCCGTGCCCACCCACACCGCGTTCGACAGCGACGCGCACCCGCTCACCCCGGGCCGGTCCGGCCACGTCCACGCCGGGTTGCCCAGCGCCTTGCCCGCCTCCACCCGGTACAGCAAATCGGCCGACGCGCCCGCGTCCGTCACCCAGGTCTTCGTGCCGTCCCCCGACACGCACACCCCGGAAGGCGACCGCAGCCCGGACGCCAGCACGCGCGACCCGGCCGTCGGGTTGCCGCGCGCCGGCTGGCCCGAGCCGTCGATCCGCAGCACCTTGCCCGCGAGCGACCCCGGGTCCGCCGCCGCCGTCGGGTTGCCGCCGTCGCCGGTCGCCACGAGCAGCGCGCCGGTCCGGTCGTAGCCGAGCGACCCGCGATTGCCCGAAGGGCCCTTCGGGATGCCGGTCAGCACCGGCTTGGGCACGTCGTTCGGCGCGAGGCGCAGCACCCGGTTGTCCGTCGCGGTCGTCACGTACACGTAGACCAGCTGGTCCTCCGCGTACGTCGGCGACAGCGTCACGCTCGTCAGGCCGCCGTCGCTCGACGCGTCCACGTCGAACGTTTGCAACACGACCGGGTCGACGTCCTTCGTCACCCGCACGAGCCGCCCGGTCGTCCGCTCGGTCGCCAACGCCGTCACGGCGCCGGTCGTCTGGTTCACGTCCGTCAGCGCCACACCCGACACCGGCGACAGGCACGTGCCCACGACAGCCGGGTTGAAGTCCTTGCAGCCCTGCGGCGGCGGCACCGGCGTCGCCTGCTGCCCCGGCTGCTGGCCCTGGCCGGGGCTGCTCGGCAGCTCGCCGGGCAGTTCGGGACGCGGCCCGGCCTGCGGGGTGAGCTGCGGCGCGGGGCTCCACCCGGCCGGTGCCGGCTGCTCCGGGAAGCTCGCGCAGCCGACGGCCAGCAGGCCGACAGCGGAGCCGATCAGCAACCCACGGAGTCGAGACACGCCGACCAGGCTAAGCGCGCGGCCGTGAACGTGAGGTGAGCAGGTCCTCCACCGCCTGCTCCACGGCGTGCGCGCGTCCGAGCAGCAAATCCAGCTCCTCGACGATGATCTGCGGGTTCTCCAGCGGCAGGTAGTGCGTGTTCGGCAGCACGCGGACCCGCGCCTGCGGCAGCCCCGCCACCGGGCCGACCATGCTGTCCGGCGACGTCAGCCAGTCGTACCGGCCGGCCAGCACCGTCGTGGGGCAGGTCAGGCCCGTCAGGTCCAGGCGCGGTGCCCGGCCCAGCGCCAGCGCCAACGTGAAGTACCAGCCCCAGTCGTGCTTCAGGAACCGCCGCAGCGACGCGACCGCCGGCGACGACACATCCGGCACCGGCACCCGGTGCAGCACCGAATCCAGCAGCGGGCCCGCGAGGCGCAGCACCGTCGCCGACGACACACCGATCAGCCGCCGCACGTCCTCGGGCAGGCCCGGCACGCCCAGCACACCGGCGAACGAATCACCCGGCGCACCCGCCACCAGCAACAAACCCGCCACCCGATCCGGGTGGCGCAGCGCCAACTCGGCCGCCACCGTCACACCCATCGACCAGCCCATCACCGCGCACCGCTCGACGCCGCCGTCGTCCAGCACCGCGAGCGCGTCCGCCACGTGATCACCCAGCGTGATGCGCGCCGGGTCGGACGGACGGTCCGAGCCCATCGTGCCCCGGTGGTACCAGCTGTGCACCCTGGCCGACGACAGCTCCGGCCACACCGACGGCGCCGCGCCCAGACCAGGGCACAGCAGCACGTCCGGGCCATCGGTGTCGGTGCGCCACAGCCTGATCCGCGTGCCGTCGGCGGAGACGACGTCATGCTCCCGCATGGTCCGACAGTGTGCCGTAGCGTGCGGGTGTGACGCTTACCGTGTTGGTTCCAGATGAACTGGGCATTCGCGCGCTGGCCGGCGTCGAGGGTGTTCGGCCGGTGCTCTACTCGGCGGGGGAGGACCTGCCGCCGGAGGCCGCCGACGCCGAGGTGCTGGTGCCGAAGTTCCTGCAGAGCACCGATCCGCGCGAGTTCTTCGAGCGGTTGCCGAGGCTGCGGCTCGTGCAGCTCTTGAGCGCGGGCGCGGAACGGTTCATCGGGACCGTGCCGGACGGGGTGATGCTGTCCACGTGCCGGGGCGCGCACGGCGGGAGCACCGCCGAGTGGGCGATCGGTGCGCTGCTGGCGATCTACCGCGACTTCCCGGCGTTCGAGCGGGCACGGGTGGAGCGGCGGTGGGACTACCACGCGACGGACACGTTGCAGGGCAAGGAAGTCCTCGTGGTCGGGGCGGGCGACCTGGGCGAGCAGTTCCGGCGGCGGCTGGAGCCGTTCGACGCCACCGCGACGCTCGTCGGGCGGACCGCGCGCGACGGCGTGCGCGGCATGGACGAACTGCCCGAGCTGCTCGGCTCCTACGACGTGGTGCTGGTCGTCGTGCCGTTGACGGCCGAGACGACCGGGATGGTCGACGCCAAGTTCCTGTCCCGGATGAAGGACGGGGCGATCCTGGTGAACGCGGCGCGCGGTGCCGTGGTGGACACCGACGCCCTGGTGGCGGAACTGGTCGACGGTCGGCTGCGCGCGGCCCTGGACGTGACCGAGCCCGAGCCGCTGCCCGAGGACCATCCACTGTGGAGCGCGCCGGGACTGTTCCTGACGCCGCACGTGGCGGGTTCGTGTCGGGGGCACGCGGAGCGGGCTTATGCCGTGGTGGCTTCGGAAGTGGCCCGGTTCGCGCGCGGTGGGGAACCGCAGAACCTGGTGCACGGGGACTACTGAGCGGGCCAGTCGATTTTCAGCCGGTGCGGACGCCCTCCATCCGCACGGCCGCCGGAGTCGCGCCGGACCACAACCACCAGGTGCCGGCGCGACCCACCCGCTCTCGCCCCTGGTTTCCGACCGTCCTGCCCACGCTCCGCTCCGGCCGACCCCCGGCGCTCCCCGCCTGTCCTGTGCCCGACCTGCTCTCAGCGCAGAACGCCAAATACCCCTCCGACAGGTGTCGAAATTAGACCATTTGGGTGAGGATTGGCTGCTTAACGGACGCTCGCGGAGGTCCTCCGAACCTCCTAACGTGCGGGTGCGTGGCTACTGACGATCGCTCGAAGAGCCCGAGCGGCTACTCCGACGACGGTTTCTACTCGACATCGACGAGCGGCGTGGGCGGAGGAGCACACCACTTCGACGACGGCACCCAGGCGTTCGGCAAGGACACCACCGCCTTCAACAAGGACACCAACAGCTTCGACACCTCCGGCTACACACCGGTGGACACCTTCGGGCAGAGCGCCGCCACCCACCTGGACGACGACGAGGACGAGCGCAGGCCGTTCGGCTGGACCGGTAGCGCCGACCTCGGCCTCCTGGTGCTGCGCGTCGCGCTCGGTGCGGTGTTCATCGGGCACGGGGCGCAGAAGGTGTTCGGCGCTTTCGGCGGCCCGGGAATCGACGGGTTCGCCCGCCAACTCGCAGACTTCGGCTACCGCGAGGAGAAGATCCTCGCGTGGGTCACCGGCATCACCGAACTGGCCGGCGGAGCTCTGCTCGTGCTGGGCCTGTTCACGCCCCTCGCTGCGGCGGGCATCCTGGGCGTGATGGCCAACGTCATCGCCCTCAAGTACGGCGGCAGCCTCTTCCCCTCGGACGGCTTCCGCCGCTTCCTCAACACGGATGGCGTCGAGCTGGAACTCGCGTACGCGGCCATGGCGTTCGCGCTCGTCTTCACGGGTCCGGGTCGGGCCGCGATCGACTACAACCGCAGCTGGTTCCGGCACCCGTTGCTGACGGGGTTCCTCTGCTTCCTCCTGGCAGCGGGTGCGACAGCCGCCACGCTCCTCGTCTTCCGCACCTGACCGCTCTCGACTCGACTCCCGGTGACCTGCCGTCCGGTGACCTATCAGTCAGTGATCTAGCGGTCAGTACCTCGGTGCGCAGGAGCAGCGCTCACTGCACCGCACACTCCGCTTCAGGTCTTGCCCTCCGCGCCGCTGCATACGATCGCTCGACCATCGGTCCACGCTCGCCCACCGCAACCGCCCACCGACTGCAACCACCCGCCGCCGCCTCCGCTCGCCCGCCGCGCCCAACCGCCCGCCGCAACCGCCGCCTGCGTCCGCTCGCCCGCCTGCCGCGTCCGCCCACCACACCGCCGCCTGCGCCCGCCCACCGCTCATCCGCATCACGCAGGCGCGTCATCCGCATCACGCAGGCGCGTCATCCGCATAACGCAGGCGCGTCATCCGCATCGCGCAGGCGCGCGAGTCGAACGCTGCGTCGGGCCGGGTCGGCGACGGGTCGCTGCCGTGTGCCGCGCTCCTTGTTTACGGCAACGAACAAAGCGGCGCGAAAGTGCCCGGAATCGGCCACTCCATTGAGTGGTTCCCGTTCCGCACGACAACCACCTTCCAGGGGACGTGTGACTTCACCCCCGGTAAGCGACTACCCGCCTGGGTGCCGTGTGGCGGATTCAGGCGGGTAGTCGGTTCACCTCAGCCTACCGGTTCACGTCTCGGACTGCTCCCTTTGACGCATCCGTCGTCAGGAGTGCGTACGCGCGCAGCGCCGCCGTCACCGGACGGATGCGGTCGGTGGGCTGCCACGGCCTCTCCGACGCTTCCATCTTCGCCCGGCGCTCGGCCAGGACCTCGTCGGGAACAAGCAGTTCCAGGCGGCGCTCGTGGATGTCGATGACGATCCGGTCGCCGTCTTCGACCAGGGCGATCGTGCCGCCGCCCGCGGCTTCGGGGGAGACGTGGCCGATGGACAGGCCCGACGTGCCGCCGGAGAAGCGGCCGTCGGTGATGAGGGCGCATTTCTTGCCCAGGCCCGCACCTTTCAGGAATGCCGTCGGGTGCAGCATTTCCTGCATTCCGGGGCCTCCGGCGGGGCCTTCGTAGCGCACCACCAACACATCACCGGCCTGGATTTCCTTGTTCAGGATCACCGACACCGCCTGTTCCTGGCTTTCGACGACCCGCGCCGGGCCTTCGAAGTGCCACAGGTCCTCGTCGATGCCGGCGGCCTTGATGACGGCTCCGTGCTCGGCCAGGTTCCCGTGCAGGACGGCCAGGCCGCCGTCCTTCGTGTACGCGTGCGGGACGTCGCGGATGCAGCCGCCCGCCGCGTCCGTGTCGAGCTTCGACCAGCGGTTCGCGGTGGAGAACGCCTGGGTGGTGCGGACGCCTCCGGGCGCGGCGTGGAAGAGTTCCACGGCCTTGGCCGACGGCGCCTCGGCGCGGACGTCCCAGGCCGACAGCCACGACGCCACGTCGGGCGAGTGGACGGTGCGGACGTCCTCGTTGAGCAGGCCCGCGCGCCACAGCTCGCCGAGCAGGGCGGGGATGCCGCCGGCCCGGTGGACGTCCTCCATGTGGTAGTCCGAGTTCGGCGACACCTTCGACAGGCACGGCACCCGCCGGCTGAGCGCGTCGATGTCGGCGAGGGTGAAGTCGATCTCGCCTTCCCGCGCGGCGGCGAGGATGTGCAGGACGGTGTTGGTGGAGCCGCCCATCGCCATGTCGAGCGCCATCGCGTTCTCGAACGCCGCGCGGGACGCGATGTTGCGCGGCAGCACCGAGTCGTCGTCCTCGCCGTACCACCGGCGGCACAGTTCGACGACCGTGCGGCCCGCTTCGGCGAACAGGTCGCGGCGGGCGGCGTGGGTGGCGAGGGTGGAGCCGTTGCCGGGCAGGGCCAGGCCGAGCGCCTCGGTCAGGCAGTTCATGGAGTTGGCGGTGAACATGCCGGAGCACGAGCCGCAGGTGGGGCACGCCGAGCGCTCGACGGCGGTGAGGCCCTCGTCGTCCACGTCGGGGGAGGCGGAGGCGGCGATGGCGGTGATGAGGTCGGTGGGTGCGACGGCGACGCCGTCGACCACGACGGCCTTGCCGGCTTCCATCGGCCCGCCGGAGACGAACACGACGGGGATGTTCAGGCGCATCGCGGCGTTGAGCATCCCGGGGGTGATCTTGTCGCAGTTGGAGATGCACACGATCGCGTCGGCCTGGTGCGCGTTGACCATGTACTCGACGGAGTCGGCGATGATCTCGCGCGAGGGCAGGGAGTAGAGCATCCCGCTGTGCCCCATGGCGATGCCGTCGTCGACGGCGATGGTGTGGAACTCGCGCGGCACGCCGCCCGCCTCGCGCACGGCCTCGGCCACGATGTCGCCGAGGTCCCGGAGGTGCACGTGACCGGGCACGAACTGCGTGTACGAGTTGGCGATGGCCACGATCGGCTTGCCGAAGTCGCTGTCGGTCATGCCGGTCGCGCGCCACAGCGCGCGGGCCCCGGCGGCGTTGCGGCCGTGGGTCGTGGTGCGGGAACGGAGCGGTGGCACGGCTCCTCCAGAATCTGCGTCTCAAGCGTGGTGCGAAGGGTGCCGGGTGGGCACCGTAAATCCGGGAGCGGTGCCTCAGAGGCTACTCCGTCGCAACGCCGCCGTGACCAGCACGGCGGCCAGCGCGAGTGTGATGACGTGCACGGCCGTGCACCACAGGCAGATCTTGCCGATGAGCACGAACTCGGCGGCGACGAGGTAGACGACGAACAGCACGCCGACGCCGACCGCGCCCAGGCGCACCCAGTGCAACCGTTCGTCGCGCCACGCGACGGGCAGGCTCAGCAGCGTGAGGAACGCGAAGAACGCGAGGCCGAGGACCGCGACCGGGATGCCCGCCAGTTCGGACTGCTCGCTGCTCGTGACGGTGCCGCAGTCGATGACCTCGCCCTCGGCGCACAGCAGCACGCCGGTCGAGTAGTGCGCGACGGTCAGGTAGATCGAGACCGCGAGTCCCGCGAGGGACAGCACGAGGCTGACCACGGGCACCCACCGGAGCTGAGTGTTCGACGTCACTCCGCCGACTCTACGGAGTCCGGTGTTGCGTTCGGGTCAGGCACGCGACCGCCGCTGACGTGCGCGAGGGCGGGCAGGTGGCCGGCGCGGACGGCGGGCAGCCGGACGAGCGAGCCGTCCTGGAGCACGGCGCTGAGCCACCCCTTGGGCACGACCTTGATGGCCTTCACGTCGTCCCAGGCCACGACCCGCTTGCCGAACGTCGAACGTGCGGTGAGCTGCGCGGGGTCGACCGTGGTCCGGTTGCGCAGCACCCACCAGGCGAAGCCGAGCGGCACCAGGTAGACGGCCTGGAGGCCGGGTGCCGCCCACGCGAACGGGGTCGCGCAGATGGTGATGGCGGCGGCGGCGATCAGGGCGGGCGCGGGGATCCGGAAGACGAGCTTGTCCACGTGCCGAGATGCTGCCAAACACCCGTCCGGGGGGTGACCCCGGCCCGGTTTCACCCGCTCGTGGTGTCCACCATGCGGGAGTGCCGTCCCGCACAGTTGACGCCCGTCGCGGTTGACGGTTAACGTCACCGCCATGCAGCGCACCCTCGTTCTCGTACTTCCCAGGCGCGTCGACGCCTAGGCAGGTACAGGCTGCGTCGACGCGCGACCCTCGTACGACCCGTTCGGGTTGGCGAGGGTTTTTTCGTGCCCGGACCGTGCATTCTCCACACCCACGAGGCAGACAGATGACCAGCGCAACTTCGCGTCCGGCTCCCGGTGAGTCGACGTCGCCCCGCCCCGGGCCGCGGCCGAAACCGGCCCCGCCGAGCGGCGCCCCCCTCCGCGTGACCGGCGCCCAGTCCCTCGTCCGCTCCCTCGAGTCGGTCGGCTGCGAAGTGGTGTTCGGGATTCCCGGCGGCACGATCCTGCCCGCGTACGACCCGCTGCTCGACTCCACGAAGGTGCGGCACGTGCTGGTGCGCCACGAGCAGGGCGCGGGTCACGCCGCGACCGGCTACGCGCAGGCCACCGGCCGGGTCGGGGTGTGCATGGCCACCTCCGGGCCGGGTGCGACGAACCTGGTCACGCCGCTGGCGGACGCGAACATGGACTCGGTCCCGGTGGTCGCCATCACCGGCCAGCAGTCCCGCCCGCTGATCGGCACGGACGCGTTCCAGGAAGCCGACATCTGCGGCATCACGATGCCGATCACCAAGCACAACTTCCTGGTCACGGACGCGGCGGACATCCCGCGCGCGATCGCCGAGGCGTTCCACCTGGCGTCCACGGGGCGTCCGGGCCCGGTCCTGGTGGACATCCCCAAGGACGTGCTCCAGGAGATGACCTCGTTCTCGTGGCCGCCGGAGCTGCGCCTGCCGGGCTACCGGCCGACGACGCGCCCGCACGGCAAGCAGGTGCGCGAGGCGGCGAAGCTGATCGCGGCGGCCCGGCGCCCGGTGCTGTACGTGGGCGGCGGCGTCATCAAGGCGGAGGCGTCGCCGGAGCTGCTGCGGCTGGCCGAGGAGACGAACATCCCGGTCGTCACGACGTTGATGGCGCGCGGCGCGTTCCCGGACTCGCACCGCCAGCACCTGGGGATGCCCGGGATGCACGGCACGGTGTCGGCGGTGGCCGCGATGCAGAAGGCGGACCTGCTGGTGGCGCTGGGCGCGCGGTTCGACGACCGGGTGACCGGCCAGCTGACGTCGTTCGCGCCGGACGCGCAGGTCGTGCACGCCGACATCGACCCGGCGGAGATCTCCAAGAACCGGCGCGCGGACGTGCCGATCGTGGGCGACTGCAAGGAGATCATCGCCGAGCTGATCGACGCGGTGCGCGCGGAGAAGGAGCACGCGAGCCGCGCGGTCGACCTGACGCCGTGGTGGGAGCAGCTGGACGCGCTGCGCTCCACGTTCCCGCTGGGCTACGACTGGCCCGAGGACGGCACGCTGTCGCCGCAGTACGTGATCGAGCGGATCGGCGCGCTGACCCCGCCGGACACCTTGTTCACGGCCGGTGTCGGGCAGCACCAGATGTGGGCGGCGCAGTTCGTGAAGTACGAGCGCCCGCGCACCTGGATCAACTCCGGCGGCCTGGGCACGATGGGGTTCGCGGTGCCGGCGGCGATGGGCGCGAAGGCGGGCGTGCCGGGCGTCCAGGTGTGGGCGATCGACGGCGACGGCTGCTTCCAGATGACCAACCAGGAGCTGGCGACCTGCGCGATCGAGGGCATCCCGATCAAGGTCGCGGTGATCAACAACGGCAACCTGGGCATGGTCCGCCAGTGGCAGACGCTGTTCTACGGCGAGCGCTACTCCAGCACCGACCTGGGCACGCACAAGCACCGCATCCCGGACTTCAAGCTGCTGGCCGAGGCGATGGGCTGCGCCGGGCTGCGCGCCGAGTCCCGCGCGGAGGTCGACACCGTCATCGAGCAGGCCATGGCGATCGACGACCGCCCGGTGGTCGTCGACTTCGTGGTCGGCAAGGACGCCCAGGTGTGGCCGATGGTCGCGGCGGGCACCGGCAACAGCGAGATCATGGCCGCGCGGGGCATCCGCCCGCTGTTCGACGAGGACGAGTGAGTGATGACTAGGCACACCCTGAGCGTTCTGGTCGAGGACAAGCCAGGTGTCCTCGCGCGGGTGGCGGGCCTGTTCTCCCGCCGGGGCTTCAACATCGAGTCGCTCGCCGTCGGCCGCACCGAACACCCCGACATCTCCCGGATGACGATCGTGGTCTCCGTGGAGGAACTGCCGCTGGAGCAGGTCACCAAGCAGCTCAACAAGCTGATCAACGTCATCAAGATCGTGGAGCTGGAGACGTCCGCGTCGGTGCAGCGCCAGCTGCTGCTGGTGAAGGTCCGCGCCGACGCGACCGTGCGCAGCCAGGTCCTCGAAACGGTGCAGCTGTTCCGCGCGAAGGTGGTCGACGTCTCCCCGGAGGCGGTGACCGTCGAGGCCACCGGGACCTCTGAGAAGCTCGACGCGCTGCTGCGGATGCTGGAGCCCTACGGGCTCCGCGAGATCGTCCAGTCCGGCATGGTCGCCATCGGCCGTGGCGCCCGCTCCATCACCGCGACCGCGGTGCGCTGAATCCGCACGGAGGAAGGAAGTACCACCAGTGAGCGTCGAGATCTTCTACGACGACGATGCCGACCTGAGCGTCATCCAGGGGCGCAAGGTCGCGGTCATCGGCTACGGCAGCCAGGGCCACGCCCACGCGCTGAGCCTGCGCGACTCCGGCGTCGACGTCCGGATCGGCCTCCCCGAGGGCTCGAAGTCCCGCGCCAAGGCGGAGGAGGAGGGCCTGCCGGTCGGCACGCCCGCCGAGGTCTCGGCCGAGGCCGACCTGATCATGATCCTGGCGCCGGACACCGCGCAGCGGCACATCTACGCGCAGGACATCGCGCCGAACCTGAAGGACGGCGACGCGGTCTTCTTCGGCCACGGCTTCAACATCCGCTACGGCCTGATCGAGGTGCCGTCCAACGTGGACGTCGCCATGGTCGCGCCGAAGGGGCCGGGCCACCTGGTGCGCCGCCAGTTCGTCGACGGCAAGGGCGTGCCGGCGCTGATCGCGGTCGAGCAGGACGCCACGGGCAACGCGCAGGCGCTGGCCCTGTCCTACGCCAAGGGCATCGGCGGCACCCGCGCGGGCGTCATCAAGACGACGTTCAAGGAGGAGACCGAGACCGACCTGTTCGGTGAGCAGGCGGTGCTCTGCGGCGGCGCGTCGGCGCTGGTGCAGGCCGGTTTCGAGGTGCTGACCGAGGCCGGCTACGCGCCCGAGGTGGCCTACTTCGAGTGCCTGCACGAGCTGAAGCTGATCGTCGACCTCATGTACGAGGGCGGCATCGCCCGGATGCGGTACTCCATCTCGGACACCGCCGAGTACGGCGACCTCACCCGGGGCCCGCGCGTGGTCACGCCCGCGGTCAAGGAGGAGATGCGCAAGATCCTCGGCGAGATCCAGGACGGCACGTTCGCCACCGAGTGGGTGAACGAGGACGACGCGGGCCGGGGCAACTACAAGAAGTTGCAGCAGGAAGGCGAGCAGCACCCGATCGAGGAGGTCGGCAAGAAGCTGCGCGGTCTCATGTCGTGGGTGGACCGACCCATCACCGAGACCGCCTGAGGCCCTTTCCCAGGACGGAGCCCGCGGTGTTCACCGACGCCGCGGGCTCCGGTATATCTAGGCCCATGAGCGACAGCGCGCCGATCTACGACGACAAGGCCCACGTGCGGGGCAACCTCGACCTCACCGGCGCAGCCTGGATCCGCAGCGACGAGGGCGCGGAGGAGGAAGAGGAGCACGTCGAGATCGCGTTCGTCGAGCACACCGACGGCGTGACCTACACGGCGATGCGGAACTCCGCGCACCCGGAAGGCCCCGTGCTGGTGTTCACGCCCGCCGAGTGGGAGGCGTTCATCCTCGGCGTCAAGGACGGGGAGTTCGACGAGCCCTGGTGACCGGTCAGCCCCGCCAGAACCGGCGGGCCTCGCCGACCGGGCAGTCGCACGACGACTCGGGGTGGCCGCACCACCAGCAGGTCTGCTCTGGGCGGGTCAGGGTGCGGGGCACCCCGGCTGGGCGGAACGGCGTGGCGGTCCCGCCGAATCGGTGCGGGCCGGTGGCCGGTGGCGTGGTCTCGGCGGGCGGTGCGCAATTCCGCCAGGTCACGGGTGCAGGCGCGCACCTCGGGCAGCGGCTGGGAGCGATCAGGGCGAGGCCCTCCCGGCGTTCCCGGTCGGTGGGGCGGAACGGGTTCTCGGTCACACCCCTCGGACGCCGGCCGGCCGCGCCCCGATACCCCGGACCGCGCACGGCCCGTCCCGCCGGGCGGCGCATCGCCGACTGCCCGCCGACGTCGTGACGGACCGGCGTCGGCCCGGTGCGCCGCCGTTCACCCGGACCGGGGATATAGGACACCCGTACGGGAAACCAGCAGGTGAGACAGGGCACCCGGGTGACCGGCGGGGGCCCGCCGCCGGCTATGCTCGTTCACAACCCGGACACATTGCCGTGGCCGGCCGCGCGGGTCTCGGCTCGCTGTGACGGCCCCGCGCTCCCCAACCCGCCTTGCACACCACCGGGAGCACGTCCGTGACCAAGCCCGTTGTCCTGATCGCCGAGAAGCTCGCCCCGTCCGTTCTCGACGTCTTCGGCGAGGGCATCGAGGTGCGCCACGTCGACGGCACCGACCGCCCCGCGCTCCTCGCCGCCGTGGCCGACGCGGACGCGCTGCTGGTCCGGTCCGCCACCAAGGTGGACCGGGAGGTCTTCCAGGCCACCACGAAGCTGAAGGTCGTGGCCCGCGCGGGCGTCGGCCTGGACAACGTGGAGGTGCCGGCGGCGACCGAGCGCGGCGTCATGGTGGTCAACGCGCCGACGTCGAACATCGTCAGCGCCGCCGAGCACGCCGTGGCGCTGCTGCTGGCCACCGCCCGGCAGATCCCCGCCGCGCACGCCACCCTCCAGAACAACGAGTGGAAGCGCAGCAAGTTCAACGGCGTCGAGATCAACGGCAAGACCGTCGGCGTGGTCGGCCTGGGCAAGATCGGCCAGCTGTTCGCGGCCCGGATCGCCGCGTTCGGCACCGAGGTGATCGCCTACGACCCGTACGTGAGCCAGCAGCGCGCGGCCCAGCTCGGCATCGAGCTGGTGAGCCTGGAGGAGCTGCTGGAGCGCGCGGACGCGATCTCCATCCACCTGCCCAAGACCCCCGAGACCAAGGGCCTGATCGGCGCGGAGCAGCTCGCCAAGGCCAAGCGCGGCGTGATCGTCGTCAACGCCGCGCGCGGCGGCCTGGTGGACGAGGAGGCGCTGGCCGAGGCGGTCAAGGAGGGCCAGGTCGGCGGCGCGGGCATCGACGTGTTCAGCACCGAGCCCACCACCGAGAGCCCGCTGTTCGGCGTGCCGAACGTGGTCGTCACGCCGCACCTGGGCGCGTCCACCACCGAGGCGCAGGACCGGGCGGGCACCGACGTGGCCAAGTCGGTGCTGCTCGCCCTGCAGGGCGACTTCGTGCCGGACGCGGTGAACGTGCAGGGCGGCGGCGTGGTCGGCGAGGAGGTCCGCCCCTACCTGCCGCTGGTGCAGAAGCTCGGCGCGGTCGTCGCGGCGCTGTCCGCGAAGGCCCCGACCAGCGTCACGGTCGAGGTGCGCGGCGAGCTGTCCACCGAGGACGTCGCGGTGCTGCCGCTGGCCGCGCTGCGCGGCGTGTTCTCCAGCGTGGTCGAGGAGCAGGTGACGTTCGTGAACGCGCCGAGCCTCGCCGCGTCGCTGGGCGTCTCGGTCGACGTGGTGAAGGAGCCGGAGAGCGCGAACCACCGCAGCCTGGTGACGGTGCGCGCGGTGCAGGCCGACGGCGCGGTGATCACCGTGTCGGGCACGCTCACCGGCCTCGACCAGGTGGAGAAGCTCGTGGGCGTGAACGGTCGCAGCTTCGACCTGCGCGCCGAGGGCAACGTGCTGCTGCTGGAGTACCCGGACCGGCCGGGCGTGATGGGCGCGGTCGGCACCCTGCTGGGCGAGGCGGGCGTGAACGTCGAGGCGGCGCAGATCAGCCAGACCAAGGACGGCGCGGACGCGTTCATGCTGCTGCGCGTGGACCGGCCGGTCGACACGGCGGTGCTGGACCCGATCGGTGCGGCCGTGGGCGCGCACACCGTGCGCGCGGTCGACTTCGGCTGAGGTCCGGATTCCCCGGGCGCTCCCGGGGTCGTTCCGGCGGTGGTTTTCGACCAGTGCCCTCCGGGGCGTGTGCCCTGGCCGGGCCGGGGGTCGCGTGCGGTGCGCCGGGTGGGGTCGTCCCACCCGGTTCCCGCAGGTCGGCGGCCTCCGGCCCGGTGCTGTGCGTGGCGAAGCGGCGAAAACGGTGTTCTGTGGATATCGCCGCAGGTCCCGGCCGTGTCACGAGTTGACTGTTGGTCCTCAAATCTGTGGTTGCCGTCACCCTTTCGGTCTAAATGATCGGCTCGGTGGAGCGATTAGGTTCCCCTCACGAGGTTGACCCGGTGCCGTAGAGGGCACGGCACCGCGCGGGCAGTTCCACCCCTACCGATTCGAGCGGTGCTGCCCGCCGGGTCGAATCAGACCTCGGTAGGGGCACGTTGTGAGCCGATCTCGCGTTGTCGCCAGATCAGCGGTACCGGTGTTGGCGGCGATCCTCGTCGCCGGTTCGACCGCCGGGACCGCGCTGGGCGCGGAGGATCAGCCGGCCGAGTCCGTCGCCGCGGCGCACGGACTCGACGCCGGCGCGTTGCAGTTGAAGGTGGGCAAGCGGCTGTCCGCCGCCCGGGGCCAGGTCACCGCGTTCGTGGAGTTGGAGGCCAAGCCGGCCGTCGACACCTACACCGAGAAGACCAGCCAGGGCGCGACCAAGCAGCAGGCCAAGGAGGCCGCGAAGGCCACGAGGAACGACACCGCCAAGGTGGTCGACTCCGTGGTGCGCGACCTCAAGGGCAAGGACGCCGCGACCAAGGAGGTCTACCGGACCGCCAACGGCGTGGTGGGCGTGGTCGTCACGGCCGACGCCGACAAGGTGCGGGAGATCGCGCAGCGCCCGGACGTGAAGTCCGTCCGCACCGTGGTCCCCAAGACCCCGCAGAACTCCTCGGCCGTCCAGCTCACCAACACCCTCAAGGTGTGGCAGCAGTACGGCAAGCTCGGTGACGACACCCGCATCGGCATCATCGACACCGGCATCGACTACACGCACGCCGACTTCGGCGGTCCGGGCACCATCCCGGCGTTCGAGGCGATCGACGAGACCAAGGTCGACCCGTCGTACTTCCCGACCGCCAAGGTCGTCGGCGGCTACGACTTCGTCGGCAACGGCTACGACGGCGCGAGCACCGACCCGGCCGTCAACACCCCGAAGCCGGACCCGAACCCGATCGACTGCAACGGCCACGGCTCGCACGTCGCCGGCACGTCGGCGGGCTTCGGCGTCAACGCGGACGGCTCGACGTTCAAGGGCGACTACACCAAGCTCGACGGCGAAGCGCTCAACGCGATGCGCATCGGCCCCGGCACCGCGCCCAAGGCCCAGCTGTTCGCGCTGAAGGTCTTCGGCTGCACCGGCTCGACCAACGTCACCGCGCAGGCCCTGGACTGGTCGCTCGACCCGGACGGCGACGGCGACTTCTCCGACCACCTCGACGTGGTCAACCTGTCCCTGGGCTCGGACTACGGCGCCCCGGACGACCCCGACTCGCTGTTCGTCCGCAAGCTCAACGCCTCCGGCGTCGTGACGGTGTTCTCGGCGGGCAACGGCGGCGACCTGTACGACATCGGCGGCTCGCCGGGCAGCACCCCCGAGTCGCTGACCGTGGCCAGCACCCGGGACGCCTACGTGCTGCGCGACGCCGCCGAGGCGACCGCGCCCGCCGGCTCGGCGGGCCTGAAGGCCGGCCAGTACAGCCAGAACTACAACTACGAGGGCAAGTCGGTCACCGCGCCCGTCCGCGCGCTGGGCGACGCCGGCAACAAGGACGGCTGCCTGCCGTTCTCGGCCGCCGACGCCGCCGCCGTCGCGGGCAAGATCGCGTGGCTGGAGTGGGACGACAACGACGCCAGCCGGCGCTGCGGCTCGGCGGTGCGGGCGAACAACGCGACCGCCGCCGGCGCGCTGGGTGCGATCTTCACCTCCACCCTGGAGAACTTCAGCGCGGGCATCGGCGGCAACGCGGCCATCCCGGTCATCCAGCTCACCGGCGGCGCGACCGCGTCGGTGCGGCCGGCGGTCGTCGCGGGCACGCTGACCGTCCGCCTCGCGGGCGACCTGCGCACCTCGCTGCCGACCTACGACCAGTCGATCACCGACACGCCCAGCTCGTTCACCTCGCGCGGCGTGCGCGGCCCGGTCGTGAAGCCGGACGTGGCCGCGCCCGGTGACACGATCTCCTCGGCGGCGGTCGGCTCCGGCAACAAGACCTCCGTGCTCAGCGGCACCTCCATGGCGGCCCCGCACACCACGGGCATCGCCGCGCTGGTCCGCCAGGCCCACCCGGACTGGACCCCGGAAGAGGTCAAGGCCGCGATCATGAACAGCGCGTCCGCCGACGTGAAGGCCGGTGGCAAGACCTACGCCCCCAACCGCGTGGGTGCCGGCCGGATCGACGGCAAGGCGGCGCTGGACAACCAGGTGCTCGCCTACGTGCAGGACGACCCGGGTGCGGTCAGCGCGTCCTTCGGCGTGGTCGAGGTGGCCAAGCCGGTCGCGCTGTCCAAGACCATCAAGGTGGTCAACAAGTCCACCAAGTGGGTCGACTACGCGGTGAACTACGAGGCGCTCACCACCATCCCGGGCGTCAAGTACGAGCTGTCGCAGAGCACCGTGCGGCTCAGCCCGCGCGGCATCGCCAAGGTCAAGGTCACGCTGAAGATCGACGACCCGAAGGCGCTGCGCAAGACCGTCGACCCGACCGTCGAGGCGAACCACCTCGACGTGCCGCGCCAGTTCCTGGCCGACGCGTCCGGCCGGGTCGTGCTCACGCCCAAGAGCGGCTCCACCGTCGCGCTGCGGGTGCCGGTGTACTCGGCCCCGAAGCCGGTGGCCGACATCTCCACCCCGGACAAGGTGACGTTCAAGGGCAACGCCAAGCAGTCGGTGCTCAACCTCGCCGGCCGGGGCGTCAACCAGGGCGCGTACAAGTCGCTGGTCAGCGTCCTGGAGTTGCAGCAGACCTCGCCGAAGCTGCGCGAGTGCCGCCGCAACGTGACGACGAACTGCACGCTCAACGACACCGCCAAGGGCGGTGACCTGCGGTACGTGGGTGCCGCGTCCACCGCGCCGCTGGCCAGGGCGCAGGGCGAGCCGGAGAACGCGCTGCTCGCGTTCGGCCTCGCGACCTGGGGCAACTGGTACAACCTGGGCAACAACACGGTGCCGTTCGTCGACATCGACACCACGGGTGACGGCGTCCCGGACTTCGAGGTCTACGCGAACAAGCTGACCGACACCGACCTGCTGGTGGCGGTCACGCAGGACCTGCGGACCGGCGCCACCGTCGACATCCAGGGCATCAACGGCCAGTTCGGCGACGTCGACACCAACGTGTTCGACACCAACGTCGTCGTCCTGCCGGTGCTGCTGTCGGCGCTGGGCATCGACGCCAACGCCGACACGTCGCGGATCTCCTACACCTCGGGCGTGGCCGGCTTCTACGTTGCGCCGGGCACGACGAACGGGCTGATCGACTCGATCGGCACGCCGTCGTCGTTCGACCCGCTCAAGCCGGGCCTGTGGGTGCAGGGCGGCGGCGACGCCGCGCTGTCCTACGTGGCCCGTCCGGGCACCGCGCTGGTGGTCAACCGCGACGCAGCCGCACTGGCCGCCGACGGGGCGGACAGCCTGCTCGTGCTCAACCACCACAACGCCACCGGTGACAAGGCCGACGTGGTGAAGGTGAAGGCCGCGAAGGGCAACCGCTCAGCGGACTGACCTGCGTGCGTCGCTCTGGCCGGTCGGGGGTTGCCCCGGCCGGCCAGAGCCGTTTAAGCACATCGGGTGACGGCCGAACGGGGGTACTGAACCGTTCGGGTGTCCCGCAGTACGGGAGACATGACCACTGAAGTGTGTTCCGAGTGCGGCGAACGGGTCTGCGACCGGTAGCCTTTCGCAAAGGAAACTAGTCCCGCGCAATGGGACTGATACCTGGGAGGTGTGTGGATGCGGCTCGCAGTGATCCCAGGAGACGGGATCGGGCCCGAGGTCGTCGCCGAGGCCCTGAAGGTGCTCGGTGAGGTCGTTCCAGCGGCTGAGATCACCCGCTACGACCTCGGCGCGGCGCGCTGGCACGCCACAGGTGAGCTCTTGCCGGAGTCGGTGCTGGGCGAACTGCGCCAGCACGACGCGATCCTGCTCGGCGCGGTCGGCGACCCGTCGGTGCCCAGCGGGATCCTGGAGCGCGGTCTGCTGCTCCGTCTCCGGTTCGAACTCGACCACCACGTGAACCTGCGCCCGGCCCGGCTGTACCCGGGGGTGCGCAGCCCGATCGCCGACCCGCCGGAGATCGACATGGTGGTCGTGCGGGAGGGCACCGAGGGCCTGTACGCGGGCAACGGCGGCCTGCTGCGCAAGGACACCCCGCACGAGATCGCCACCGAGGTGTCCATCAACACCTCGTTCGGCGTCGAGCGGGTCGTCCGCGACGCGTTCGCCCGCGCGGCGAACCGGCCCCGCAGGCACCTCACGCTGGTGCACAAGACCAACGTGCTCACGCACGCCGGGTCGCTGTGGTCGCGCGTGGTGGAGGAGGTGTCGTTGCAGCACCCCGACGTGACGGTGGCCTACCAGCACGTCGACGCGGCGACCATCCACCTGGTCACCGACCCGGCCCGGTACGACGTGATCGTCACGGACAACCTGTTCGGCGACATCCTCACCGACCTGGCGGCGGCGGTGACGGGCGGCATCGGACTGGCGGCCAGCGGCAACCTGGACGTGACGCGGCGCAACCCGAGCATGTTCGAGCCGGTGCACGGCAGCGCGCCGGACATCGCCGGGCAGGGCATCGCGGACCCGACGGCGGCGGTGCTGTCGGTGGCCCTGATGCTCGACCACCTCGGTGAGGGCGAGGCGGCGCGGCGGATCGAGGCGTCGGTGGCGTTCGACCTGGCCACCCGCGACCACGCCTCGCCGGGCGCGACCTACGCGGTGGGCGACCGGCTCGCCGCGCTGGTCAGCTCCAACGTCCGCACCGGGGCCTGACGGCCGCGAGTTGTTCCGGAGGCCGCTCCGACCCCGTGGGGTCGGAGCGGCCTCCGGCGTTTTCGCGGGGTTGGGTTCTGGGGTGGTGGTGGCGGCGGTGGCGTGTGGGTGGTGCTGACGGCGGCGGTGGCGTGTGGGTGGGGGTGGGGGCGTGAGCCAGGACACGGGAATCGCGGAGTGGCTGGTCCACGACGTAGGGTCGGCCCAGCCCCCGGCGGGGGAAGTCCGGTCGAAGTCCGGCGCTGACCCGCAGCGGTAGGCCCTCCGGTGGAGGGCGAGCCCGATCACCCGCAGGTGGCGGAAAGAGCTCCACCTCCTGCCGTGGTCTGCGGGACGGGTGCGACGGTCCTCGGGCTGCGTGCCGCACGGCCACCCGTCCGAAAGGCGACCGGTGACCAAACGGCTGTGCGCCGGGCTGATCGCGCTGCTGGCCCTGTCGATCGTGTGCGGCGTGGCGCTCGGACCGGTGAGCATCCCGTTCCCCGACGTGGTGCGGTTCCTCCGGGCGGCGTTCGCGGGCGGGGTGATCGACGCCTCGGAAGCCGGCGCGTACCGGATCGTCTGGGACATCCGGCTGCCCCGCGTGCTGCTCGCCGCCGTGGTCGGCGCGGGGTTGTCGGTGGTGGGCGTGGCGATTCAGGCGATGGTCCGCAACGCCCTGGCCGACCCGTACGTGCTGGGCATCTCGTCCGGCGCGAGCGTCGGCGCGACGGCCGTCGCCACGACCGGCCTGTTCGCCGCACTGGGGATCTACGCGCTGTCGACGGCGGCGTTCCTGTCGGCGCTGGCCGCGATGGCGCTGGTGTACCTCGCGGCCCGGCGCGGCGGCCTGACCCCGCTGCGGCTCGTGCTCACCGGGACGGCCATGGCCTACGGGTTCTCCGCGATCGCGATGCTGCTGGTGTTCCAGGCCCCGCGCGGGGAGGCGGCGCGGGCGGCGATGTTCTGGCTGCTGGGCAGCCTCGGCGGGGTGACCTGGATGTCGCTCCCGATCGCGGCCGTCGTGGTGCTGGGCGGCATCGCCTACCTGCGGTTGCAGGCCAAGAACCTGAACGCGATGTCGATGGGCGACGAGACCGCGACGACGCTCGGCGTGGACATCGCGCGCCTGCGCAAGGTGCTGTTCGTGGTGACGGCCGCCATGACCGGCGTGCTGGTGGCGGTCAGCGGGGCGATCGGGTTCGTCGGGCTGATGCTGCCGCACCTGGTGCGGCTGGTGGTGGGGGCGGACCACCGCAAGGTGCTGGCGATCGCACCGCTGGCGGGCGCGTGCTTCCTGATCTGGGTGGACGTGGCGGCCCGGCTGCTCGCCGCGCCGGAAGAGCTGCCGCTCGGGGTGATCACGGCGGCGCTGGGCGTGCCGTGCTTCGTGTTCCTGATGCGCAGCCGCGGCTACGTGTTCGGCGGCAAGTGATGCGGGAGGTGGCTGGTGGACGTTGAGGTCGACGCGGTCGCGGTGGCCGGGATCCTGCGCGGCGTCACGCTCGCGGTCGGTGCCGGCGAGGTGCACGGGATCGTCGGGCCCAACGGCAGCGGCAAGTCCACGACCCTGCGGTGCGTGTACCGGGTGCTGCACCCGAGCGCGGGGGTCGTCCGGCTGGGCGGGCGCGCGTTGGCGGAGTACACCTCGCGGGAGAGCGCGCGCGAGATGGCGGCGCTGACCCAGGACAGCCACGTGGAGTTCGACTTCACGGTGGCCGAGGTGGTCGCGATGGGACGGCTGCCGCACCAGTCCGGCTTCGACGGCGAGCGGGCGGGCGACCGGGAGGTCTGCGCCTCGGCGCTGTCCCGGGTGGACGCCGCGCACCTGCGCGACCGGAGCTTCCTGAGCCTGTCCGGCGGGGAGCGGCAGCGGGTGCTGATCGCGCGGGCGCTGGCGCAGGAGCCGAAGGTGCTCGTGCTGGACGAGCCCACCAACCACCTCGACATCAACCACCAGTTGGCGGTGCTCGGCCTGGTGCGCGGGCTCGGCATCACGGTGCTGACCGTGCTGCACGACCTGAACCTGGCGGCGGCGTACTGCGACCGCATCCACGTGATGGACGGCGGGCTGGTGGTGGCGTCCGGGAAACCCGCCGAGGTGCTGACGCCCGAGGTGCTGTCGGAGGTCTTCCGGGTGAAGGCCCACGTGGTGCCGCACCCGGTCAGCGGAGTCCCGCAGTTGTTGTTCGAACACCGGGTGGACGGGTGAGCCGGGTGAGCCGGGCGGACGAGTTGGTCGTGTGTCGGTCGTGAGAGGGAGTGCGGTGAAGAGGTTCGCTGTGGTGGCGGCTGTGCTGGGGTTGACGGCGGGGTGCGGGGCGACGGTTGCCGAGACGCCTTCCGACGGCGAGAAGGTGACGGTGCGGAACTGCGGGGTCGACGTCACGTATGACCGCGCGCCGAAGAAGGTGGTCACGAACGACACGGGCATCGCGGAGCTGATGTTCGCGCTCGACCTCGGCGACCGGATGGCGGGTTACGTGGTCGGTGAGAGCCAGAACGGCGACATCGACAGCTCGCCGTGGAAGGCCGACTTCGAGAAGGTCCCCAAGCTGGCGAGGGAGATCAACAAGGAGGTCGTGCAGGGCGCGGGGGCGGACCTGGTGTTCGCCGGGTGGAACTACGGCTTCTCGGAGAGCACCGGCTTCACGCCGGAAGCGCTGCGACAGTTGGGTGTGGCGACCTACCAACTGACGGAAGCGTGCCTGAACGGCGTCGGCAAGCAACGCGGCATCATGCCGCCGCTGGAGGCGCTGTACACGGACCTGCGCAACCTCGGCGCGATCTTCGGCGTGTCGGACCGGGCGGAGAAGCTGATCTCCGGCTACCAGAAGCAGGTGGCCGACGCGGAGAAGTTGTTGGCAGGACGGCCGAGGCCGAAGGTGTTCCTGTACGACAGCGGTCTGGACCAGCCTTTTACGGCCGGCAAGAACGCGGCCCCGCAGGACATCATCGGCAAGGCGGGCGGTGACAACATCTTCGGGGACCTGGACGACAGTTGGACCACGGTCGGGTGGGAGGCGGTGGTGTCCCGCGCGCCGGAAGTCATCCTGATCAACGACTACGCGGACGCGGACGCCAACACCCCGGAGAAGAAGCGGGCCTTCCTGGAGACGTACCCGGCGTTGCGGGAGGTGCCGGCGGTGCGGGACAAGCGGTTCTTCGTCCTGCCGTACGCGGCGTTGGTGGAGTCGCCTCGGAACCCTGCTGCGATCGAGTCCTTCGCGCGGTTCCTGGCGCAGGGCTGAGTCACTCGGGGATCGGGGTGCCTTGGCTGCGGTGGGGTGGTGGGGGTTCTAGGGAGTCCTCGCCGGACGGGCGAACCGCCGAGGATGACGGAAGTGCGGGTCGTCGTGTCATCCCCGTGTGGCCCGGTCGGGAGACAACCACCCTTGGCCAGGTCGTGCAAGCGAAGGGCGTGCTTGCATGACCTGGCCAAGCGCGGTTCGCTGGCGCGCGGGCCACACGGGGATGACACGACTCGGTGGGTGGAGTGTGCGCGAGACGCGAGACGGTGGGCGTGGGCGTGGGCGGTGGGGCGTGCGGGGTGGGGCGTGTGGGGTGGCGGGTGGGCGTTGAGGTGCTCACAGTGTGGGAACACCCGTCCGTGGCTTGGTAATCGTCGCTGGGCTGTGGCAGTATTCGGAACGTGGCTCTCTTCGCCGTGATCATTATTGCTGAGCGCGCCGGGTAAGTGCTTCCCAAGCACCCGGCGCGCTGACCTCTCGCATCCTGCGGGGGGTCTTTTTGTTTTCCGTGATCTTTCCAAGGAGACCCCGTGACCACGCTCGGCGATTCCTTCCACGTCTACGACACGACCTTGCGGGACGGTGCCCAGCGTGAGGGCATCTCCTACTCGGTCACCGACAAGCTCGCCGTCGCGCGGCTGTTGGACGGGCTGGGCGTCGGGTTCATCGAGGGTGGTTGGCCGGGGGCGCTGCCGAAGGACACGGAGTTCTTCGCACGGGCCGCCGGTGGCGATCTGACGCTGAAACACGCGCAGCTCGTCGCTTTCGGGGCCACGCGGAAAGCCGGTGTGAAGGTGCACGAGGACCAGCAGGTCCGCGCCCTGCTGGACTCGCAGGCGCCGGTGGTCACGCTGGTCGCCAAGTCCGATCGGCGGCACATCGAACGCGCGTTGCGGACCGACGTCGCGGAGAACTTCGCCATGGTGCGCGACACCGTCCGGTTCCTCGTGGACGAGGGGCGGCGGGTGTTCCTCGACGCGGAGCACTTCTTCGACGGCTTCGCGTTCGACCCCGACACGTCGCTGCGCACGCTGGAGTCCGCTGTGGAGGGTGGCGCCGACGTCGTCGTCCTCTGCGACACGAACGGCGGGCAGCTCCCGTTGGGGCTGGCCGAGACCGTGGCCGACGTGGTCGCCCGCACGGGCTTCCGGGTCGGCATCCACTGCCAGGACGACACGTCCTGCGCCGTGGCCAACACCATCGCGGCGGTGCAGGCGGGGGCGACCCACGTGCAGTGCACCGCCAACGGCTACGGCGAGCGAGCGGGCAACGCGGACCTGTTCGCCGTCGTCGGGAACCTCGTGACCAAACTCGGCCTGGACGTGCTACCGCGCGAGTCGCTGACCGAGCTCACCCGTGTCTCCCATGCCCTTGCCGAGATCGCCAACATCGCACCCGACTCCCACCAGGCTTACGTCGGGTCGTCGGCCTTCGCCCACAAGGCGGGTCTGCACGCGAGCGCGATCAAGGTCGACCCGGAGCTGTACAACCACATCGATCCGGGCACCGTCGGCAACGACATGCGGGTGCTGGTCACCGAGATGGCGGGTCGGGCCAGTCTCGAACTCAAGGGACGTGAGTTCGGGATCGACCTGACCCGCCGGCCTGACACGCTCACCACCGTGGTGCGCAAGGTCAAGGAGTTGGAGGCGGGCGGCTGGTCGTTCGAAGCGGCCGACGCCTCGCTGGAACTGCTGCTGAAGGACGAGCTGTCCGAACTGGACGCGCCGCCGTTCACGCTGGAGTCGTACCGCGTGGTGCTCGACCACACGCACGACGGGGCGATCGTGTCGGAGGCGACGGTGAAGGTGCACGTCGCGGGGGAGCGGGTGATCGCCACGGCCGAGGGCAACGGGCCGGTGCACGCGCTGGACGCTGCGTTGCGCAAGGCGTTGCTGCCGCACCTGTCCTGGTTGGACAGCGTGCAGTTGAACGACTACAAGGTGCGCATCCTCACCGATCAGCACGGCACCGACGCCGTCACCCGCGTGCTGGTGGAGTCGACGGACGGGGAACGCGAGTGGACCACGGTCGGTGTCCACGGGAACATCGTCGAGGCCAGTTGGTTGGCGTTGTGCGACGCATTGGTGCATAAAGCGACGCGGGTCGCGGTGTGAGAGTGGAGTCGTGAGTGGGTTATAGGGGGTGGGCGGTTGTGAGGGTGAACTGTTCCGCTTTCAGGATGCGGTTGATCGGGTAGAAGAAGGACGTGCAGTTGCCCGAGCCGCTGCCGCTGCCGCCCAGCAGGTGGCCTTGCGCCTGGTTGCCGCTGACCACGGGCACCCAGTCGTCGCCGGAATGGACGCACAGGTTCGTGCGGGTCAGGCCGGTGATCGCGCCGGTGCCGTGGTTGACGGTCTGGTTCTTCGCCTGAACGGTGCCGCAGCGCCAACCCGTCGACCTGGTTCCCGCGCAGACCGTCGCCCCGATCGCCGCCTCCGCGGAGCCGGTGATCGGGGTCGCGTAGCCGGCCAGTCGGGGGAGTTGGTCCCAGCTCGCCGGGTCGAGGACCTTCACCACGGCGTAGGTGTCGCGGATGCGCAGGACCGGGCCGATCCGGCCGCCGCCCGGACCGGTCACCGGGTTGGTGTGGGTGGCGCAGCGGACCGAGACGAGCAGGTGGCCCTGGACGTTGAAGCCGTTCACGCAGCGGGCGTTCGGGGGTGAGGTGAGTGGTGTGCCCGCTTCCAGGGGGATGGGAGCGGTGGTTGTGGTGGAAGTGGTGGGCGTGGCGGGGGTCGCTGTGGCGGGTGGGGTGGGGGTCAGGAGGGCCAGCAGGGTGAGTGAGGCCGGCAGCAGGGTTCTCATCCTTCGACGCTAGGCACGGCGGGTGGTGTGGCAAGCCGCCGGTTAGGGTGATTGCCGTGCGCATTGCCCGTATCGCCCAACCGGACGGCCTCGCCTTCGCCTCGATCGAGGGCGACGGTGACGACCTCACCGCCGTCGAGATCGCCGAGGACCCCTTCGCCAACCCGACGTTCACCGGCCGCAGGTGGCCGCTCGCGGACGTCCGCCTGCTGGCCCCCTTCCTGCCTCCCAAGATCGTGTGCGTCGGCCGCAACTACGCCGAGCACGCCGCCGAGTTCGGGCACGACGTGCCGGCCGAACCGCTGCTGTTCCTCAAGCCCAACACGGCCGTGATCGGTCCGAACGCGGACATCAAGCTGCCCGCCGTGTCCGAGCGGGTGGATTTCGAGGGTGAGCTGGCGGTCGTCGTCGGCGTGGGTGGGCGGGACATCCCGGCGTCCCGCGCCCGGCAGTCGGTCCTCGGCTACACGATCGCCAACGACGTCACCGCGCGGGACCTGCAGAAGAGCGACGGGCAGTGGACCCGCGCCAAGGGGTTCGACACGTTCTGCCCGCTGGGGCCCTGGGTGGAGACGGAGTTCGACCCGTCGGACGTGGCCATCCGCACCGAGGTGGACGGCGAGGTCCGGCAGGACTCGCGGACCTCGTTGCTGCTGCACGACATCCCGGAGCTGATCGAGTACATCTCGGCGGTGATGACGCTGCGCCCGCTGGACGTGATCCTCACCGGTACGCCCGCCGGGGTCGGGCCGTTGCGGGCGGGGCAGTCGGTGTCCGTGACGGTGGAGGGGCTGGGGACGTTGACGAACTCGGTGACCAACCGCTGACCCGGTGGGGGTGGCGGGCGGCTCCTGGCGGAGTCGCCCGGGGTGTGCTGGTCAGCTCCTGGTGATCTTCTCCGGGGCGCGGCGGGCGAAGTCCGGGGCGTGCTCGGGGCGCAGGCCGATCGCCACCAGGTAGGCGGGGATCGCCTGGAGCCACGGCAGCCGCCGCATCACGGTGATCGGCAGGGGCACCCGGCGGGTCGCCGGCCGGCGGTCGCCGTTCACCACGGGCTTGAGGAACGAGTCCTGGATGCGCCGCTGCACCGCCTGGGTCACCACCGTCGGGAGCCAGCGCCGCCTGCGGACCTTCGCCAGCACGGCCGAGGTGATCCGGCCGCGCCGGGCGGGTGCGGCCAGGATCCGCGCGGCGGCCACGGCGTCCTGGACGGCCAGGTTGATGCCGACCCCGCCGATGGGCGACATCGCGTGCGCGGCGTCGCCGATGCACAGCACGCCCTCGTCGTGCCAGCGGCGCAGCCGGTCCAGCTTCACGTCCAGCAGCTTCACGTCGTCCAGCGACTCGACGGTCGCCATCCGCTCCTCCAGCCACGGGACGAGCTCCGCCACCCGCGCGCGGAACGCCTCGACGCCCTCGGTGCGCAGTTGCCGGTCCATGCCCTTGCGGATCAGGAAGGCGCACTGGAAGTAGTCGCCGCGCGGGATCATCGCCAGCGCCGTGCCGCGCACGAAGCGGCCCGTGCCGCCGACCGGCTCGCCCTCGTAGCGCGGGATGCGGAACCACCACACGTCCATGGGCGCCCCGAACGCCCGCACCTCCAGGCCCGCTTCGGCGCGCACCGACGAGCTGCGGCCGTCCGCCGCGACCACCACGTCGGCGGCCAGCTCGGCTTCGCCGTCGGGGGTGTGGTAGCGGACCCCGGTGACCCGGCCGCCGGTCTTGACGACACCGGTGAACGCGGCGTTCATCCGCAGGTGGAACGTCGGTTCGCGCTTGCCCGCGTCGGCGAGCAGGTCGAGGAAGTCCCACTGGGGCACGAACGCGATGTGCTTGTGCGGGCCGGGCAGCCGCTTCAGGTCGGCCACGGTGGCGTACCCGTCCTCGGTGATCACCTGGGCCACCTCCACGAGCTGGTGCGGCACCTCGGCGAACGACGGGCCCAGCCCCAGCTCGTCGAGCAGCGTCAGCGTCGACGCGTGCACGGTGTCGCCCCGGAAGTCGCGCAGGAAGTCGCCGTGCTTCTCCAGCACCGTGACCTCGACGCCCGCCCGCGCCATGAGCAGCGCGAACACCATCCCCGCCGGGCCTCCGCCGACGACCGCGACCGTGGTCCTCTCCATGATCCCCACCTCTTTTCAACGGCAGTTGAATAAGTTCAGGATGCTCCTGTCGGCGACGCCGGTCAAGCCGGATACGCTGATCGGGTCATGAGCGCATCCGCAGTCACCCCAGAGGTCCGCGTCCGCTTCTGCCCGTCGCCGACCGGCACGCCGCACGTGGGCATGATCCGCACCGCCCTGTTCAACTGGGCGTACGCCCGCCACACCGGCGGCTCGATGGTCTTCCGCATCGAGGACACCGACGCCTCGCGGGACTCGCAGGAGTCCTACGAGATGCTGGTGGAAGCCATGCGGTGGCTCGGCCTGGACTGGGACGAGGGCCCCGAGGTCGGCGGCCCGGACGGCCCGTACCGGCAGAGCGAGCGCCGTGACGTCTACGCCGGCATCGCGCAGCGGCTGCTCGACGCGGGGGAGCTGTACGAGTCCTTCTCCACCGCCGAGGAGATCGAGGCCCGCCGCAAGGCCGCCGGCCAGGACCCGAAGCTCGGCTACGACGGCCACGACCGCGCCCTGACCGACGAGCAGAAGGCGGCGTTCCGCGCCGACGGCCGCGAACCGGTGCTGCGCCTGCGGATGCCGGACGAGGACTTCACCTGGGACGACCTGGTCCGGGGCGACATCACGTTCAAGGCCGGCGCGACGCCCGACCCGGTGCTGGTGCGCGCCAACGGGGACCCGCTCTACACGTTCACCAACCCGGTGGACGACGCGCTCATGCGCGTGACGCACGTGTTGCGCGGCGAAGACCTCCTGCCGTCCACCCCGCGCCAGTTGGCCCTTTATGCCGCACTGCGGCGAATCGGCGTGACTGATTTCACGCCGCGATTCGGGCACCTGCCCTACGTGATGGGCGAGGGCAACAAGAAGCTGTCCAAGCGGGACCCCCAGTCCAACCTTTTCCTCTACCGCGAGCGGGGATTCCTGCCCGAGGGGCTGTTGAACTACCTGGCGCTGCTCGGCTGGTCCATCGCCGACGACCGGGACATCTTCTCGGTGGCCGAACTCGTCGAGGCGTTCTCGCTGGAGAAGGTCAGCGCGAACCCGGCCCGGTTCGACCTGAAGAAGGCCGAGGCGATCAACGCCGCGCACCTGCGCGCGCTGCCCGTCGAGGAGTTCGTCTCCCGGGTGCTGCCCCACCTCGCGGCGGACGGCCTCCTGGTCGACCCGACCGAGGAGCAGTTGACCGCGTTGCGCGGAGTGGCCCCGCTCGTGCAGGAGCGTCTGGTCGTGCTGTCCGAGGCGTCCGGCATGGTGCGGTTCCTCTTCACGGACGAGGGGTCGTTCGTCCCGGAGGCGGAGTCCGCGGCCAAGGCGCTGGGCGAGGACGCCCGCCCCGTGCTGACCGCGAGTATCACCGCTCTGGAGTCGGTCCGGGAGTGGACGGCGGCCTCGATCGAGGAGGCGCTGAAGGTGTCCCTTGTGGACGGACTGGGCCTGAAGCCGCGCAAGGCGTACGCCCCGGTGCGGGTCGCCGTGACGGGCCGTACCGTCTCGCCACCGCTGTACGAATCCCTGGAGTTGGTCGGCCGGGATCGCTCGATCGGGCGCTTGCGCAGGGCGCTCGGATCAATCTGACTGGTGCGTTCGGACGGTTCAGCGGTGCTTGACCGTGCAAGAACCGCGAGATATCACCTCTCTGGTCGAGTCGGACGGGGGCTGCCCGCACCTAGCCTCACTGGGTGACAACCGCAGCCCCGACTTTCACCCCCCGGAGAACCGGCGAGATCCGCGCGGTGAGCCTCGACGTGGACGACACGCTCGTCGACTACAGCAGCTCGTCGCGGGCCGCGCTCGCCGCGATGGTCGGCAACGCCGACAACTGGTCGTTGTGGCAGCGCATCACCGATGAGCACTGCGCCCGGCTGCTCTCGGGTGAGCTGGCGTACGAGTCGATGCGCAACGTCCGCACCCGCGCGTTCTTCGCCGCGCTCGGCGAGGAGATCGACCTCGCCGAGGCGACCCGGCGCGAGCTGTTCCGCCAGGGGGTGCTGGCGTCGGGCTGGCGGCTGTTCCCGGACGTGGTGCCCTGCCTGGAGTGGCTGCGCGCCACCGGCCTGCCCCTCGCCGCCGTGAGCAACGCCTCGGGCAAGCACCAGCGCGTGAAGATCGCCGCGCTCGGCCTGGCCCAGTACTTCGACACCGTCCTGATCGCCGGCGAGGTGGGCGCCGCGAAACCGGACCGGGTGATCTTCGACACCGCGTGCGCGGACCTCGGGGTGCCGCTGCACGACACGGTGCACATCGGGGACCGCCTCCACGCCGACGCGATCGGGGCGCGCGACGCCGGCATGAAGGGCGTCTGGCTCAACCGGCAGGGGCCGCGCGAGGGCGCGCTGCCGTCCGGCATCTCGGCCATCAGCAGCCTGTCTGAGCTGCCCGAACTCCTCGTCTGCGAGCTGTCGGCGGCCTCTGCCTGACCCCCGATTTCCGTTCCGCCGGGCTCTTGGTCTACTATTCCTCCCGGCGGAACGGACAGCCCCTCGGACCGGTGGTCACGGGGAAGTTGATCGGAAAGCCAATGGGGTATGGTGTAATTGGCAGCACGACTGATTCTGGTTCAGTTAGTCTAGGTTCGAGTCCTGGTACCCCAGCTGCAAGCGGTAGAAAATAGATGTGCTAAGCTACCGCAGGCAGACAGAACGACAACTGAATGAAACAAAGGCAAGATCCCTAGGGCCCCGTCGTCTAGCGGCCTAGGACGCCGCCCTCTCAAGGCGGTAGCGTGGGTTCGAATCCCATCGGGGCTACAGATCTCGGAGATCCCTGTGACGGCGTTGCCGTCACGGGGATCTTTCGCATTGTCACCGGGGGCACGGCCCCCGGGCCCCGTCTCGGGGGGCTCTGCCCCCGAGGCCCCCTTGCACGTCGCGGCCTCCGAACCCTTCGGGGTCGGAGGCCGCTTGTGCTGGTGGTGGCGTTGAGGGGGAAAGGGTGCCGCCGGGGGAAGGGGGCGTCGGGGGGAAGGGGGTGTTTGGGTGTTAGAGGCGGGCTTGTAGGGCCTCTGCTGCGGCCAGCAGGTCGGCGGCCCAGCGGGCTCCTGGCCGCCTGCCCATGCGGTCGATGGGGCCCGAGACGGACACCGCGGCCACCACGGCCCCGGTGCTGTCGCGGACGGGGGCCGAGACGCTCGCCACGCCCGGCTCGCGCTCCGCGACGCTCTGCGCCCAGCCCCTGCGGCGGACCTCCAGCAGGGTGCGCTCGCCGTAGACCGCGTCCGCCAGGACCGAGCGCTGGGTGCCGGGGTCGGACCACGCCGCCAGGACCTTCGCGCCCGAGCCCGCCGTCATCGGCAGCCGCGCCCCCACCGGGACGGTGTCGCGCAGGCCGCTGGGCGGCTCGGCGGACGACACGCAGATCCGCTGCATCCCGTCGCGCCGGTACAGCTGCACGCTCTCCCCGGTGATGTCCCGGAGCCTCGGCAGCACCGAGGACGCCGCGTCCAGCAACGGGTCCGTGGCCCCGCCCGCCAATTCCGCCAAAGCCGCGCCCGGACGCCAGCGGCCGTCCGAACCCCGTCGCAGCAACCGGTGCACTTCGAGCCCCACGGCCAACCGGTGCGCGGTCGCGCGGGGCAAGCCCGTCCGGTTGCACAACTCGGCGAGCCCACACGGATCCTTTGCGACGGCGTTCAAGACAGCCACTGCCTTGTCCAGCACGCCGATCCCGCTATGCTGTCCCACAAGCCGATACTAACTTCCCACTGTCTGGGAAGTCCAGATCTATCGACTGTCCAGATCCTGGGAGAAGCGATGAGCCGCACGCTCGCGGAGAAGGTGTGGGAAGCGCACGTGGTGCGCCACGGCAGTGGCGCGGAGCCCGACCTGCTCTACATCGACCTGCACCTGCTGCACGAAGTGACGAGCCCGCAGGCGTTCGACGGCCTGCGCCTGGCGGGTCGGCCGATCCGCCGCCCCGACCTGACCATCGCCACCGAGGACCACAACGTCCCCACGGTCGACATCGAGCTGCCGATCGCCGACCCGGTGTCGCGCACGCAGGTCGAGACGCTCCGCAAGAACTGCGCCGAGTTCGGCGTCCGGCTGCACCCCATGGGCGACGCGGAGCAGGGCATCGTGCACGTGGTCGGGCCGCAGCTCGGCCTCACCCAGCCCGGCATGACCGTCGTCTGCGGTGACAGCCACACCTCCACGCACGGCGCGTTCGGCGCGCTGGCGTTCGGCATCGGCACGTCCGAGGTCGAGCACGTGATGGCCACCCAGACGCTGCCCTTGAAACCGTTCAAGACCATGGCGATCACCGTCGAGGGCGCGCTGCGGCCCGGCGTGACGGCCAAGGACATCATCCTCGCGGTCATCGCGAAGATCGGCACCGGCGGCGGCCAGGGCTACGTCCTGGAGTACCGGGGCAGCGCGATCGAGGCGCTGTCCATGGAAGCCCGGATGACCGTGTGCAACATGTCGATCGAGGCCGGCGCGCGCGCCGGGATGATCGCGCCCGACCAGACGACGTTCGACTACCTGGCGGGCCGCCCGCACGCGGCGACCGGAGCCGAGTGGGACGCCGCCGTGGAGTACTGGAAGTCGCTGCGCACCGACGAGGGCGCGCGGTTCGACGCCGAGGTGGTGCTCGACGCCGACGAGCTGACGCCGTTCGTCACCTGGGGCACCAACCCGGGCCAAGGGCTGCCGCTGGGGGACCGGGTGCCGCACCCGGAGGCGATCCCCGACGAGAACGAGCGCGTGGCCGCCGAGAAGGCGCTCGCGTACATGGGGCTGGAGCCCGGCACCCCGCTGCGCGACATCCACGTCGACACCGTCTTCCTCGGCTCGTGCACGAACGGCCGCATCGAGGACCTGAGGGCCGCCGCCGACGTCCTGCGCGGCCACCGGGTGGCCGACGGCGTCCGGATGCTCGTGGTCCCCGGCTCCATGCGGGTGCGCGCCCAGGCCGAGTCGGAGGGGCTGCACGAGGTGTTCCTGGCGGCCGGGGCCGAGTGGCGGCAGGCCGGCTGCTCGATGTGCCTGGGCATGAACCCCGACCAGCTCAAGCCCGGCGAGCGCAGCGCGTCGACCTCCAACCGGAACTTCGAGGGCAGGCAGGGCAAGGGTGGCCGCACCCACCTGGTCTCGCCACTCGTGGCCGCCGCGACCGCCGTGCGCGGCACCCTGTCGTCCCCCGCCGACCTGGCCTCTAGGAGCTAGCGAGATGGAAGCGTTCACCACCCACACCGGGGTCGGCGTGCCGCTGCGGCGGTCCAACGTGGACACCGACCAGATCATCCCGGCCGTCTACCTCAAGCGCGTGACCCGCTCGGGTTTCGAGGACGGCCTGTTCGCCGCCTGGCGAGGTGACGAGCAGTTCGTGCTCAACCAGGAGGCGTTCAAGGCGGGCAGCGTGCTGGTCGCCGGGCCCGACTTCGGCACCGGCTCGTCCCGCGAGCACGCCGTCTGGGCGTTGATGGACTACGGCTTCCGGGTGGTCGTCTCCTCCCGGTTCGCCGACATCTTCCGGGGCAACGCCGGCAAGCAGGGGCTCGTGGCCGCCCAGTGCGAGCAGTCCGATGTCGAATTGCTCTGGAAGGTGCTGGAGAACGACCCGGGCACCGAGGTGACCGTGGACCTGTCCGCGAACACCGTTGTGGCGAAGGACTTCACCGCCCCCTTCTTCGTGGACGAGTACACCCGCTGGCGGCTGCTGGAGGGTTTGGACGACATCGCGCTGACCCTGCGGCACGCCGATGACATCACCACGTTCGAGCGGAACCGGCCGGGTTGGTTGCCCACCACCGAACAGGTGCCCGCCGGCTAGTCCGCAGGGGCCGGATTCCCCCTCTGCCAGCGGGAATCCGGTCCCGAGCGGGGCCCGAAGGGGCCTTCCGGTGTCCCTCGACAGGTCGTAATTGCCCACGCCACAACGAAAAATCTGGCGTGGCGATTGGTATTTCCTTGCATATGGGCTTACCGTGGCCTTCAGTCGGCCCGACTAGGGCCGTGAGCGTCCTGGGAGGGACTGAAGGTGAACAAGGCCCAGCTCATCGAGGCGCTCGCCGAGCGCCTTGGCGACAAGAAGAACGCAGCCGCCGCCGTCGACGGGCTCGTCGACGTCATCGTCCGCAGCGTCCACAAGGGCGAGAAGGTCAACATCACCGGTTTCGGCGTGTTCGAGAAGCGTGCCCGCGCGGCCCGCACCGCTCGCAACCCGCGCACCGGTGAGACCGTGAAGGTCAAGAAGACCAACGTTCCCGCGTTCCGCGCGGGTTCGACGTTCAAGGACGTCATCAGCGGCACGAAGAAGCTGCCGAAGGCCACCGCCGCCAAGCCCGCCGCTGCCGCCGCCAAGCCGGCCGCCGCTGCGAAGCCCGCCGCGTCCACCAAGGCCCCGGCGAGCCGCAGCACCACCGCGCGCACCACCACCACGCGCACGGCGCGCAGCACCACCGCGCGCACGGCCGCTGCGGCGACCAAGGCCCCGGCGACCCGGCGGACCACCGCTGCCGCGAAGCCGGCCGCCACCAAGGCCCCGGCCGCCAAGGCGACCGCGGCCAAGGCGTCGACGGCGAAGGCCGCCGCGCCGAAGGCGGCTGCCGCCAAGAAGCCGGCCGCCGCCAAGGCGACCACGGCGAAGGCCACCACGGCCAAGGCGACCACGGCGAAGGCCCCCGCGGCCAAGAAGCCGGCCGCGAAGAAGCCGGCCGCCAAGAAGTGAACCCACGCCGGGTGGACGCCCGGCGCGGACAGCGGTGAATGCGCTCAGGGCCCGGTGCGGACGCGTACCGGGCCCTTGGCGTGACCTGGACCCGGCACGGTCGCGTGCCGGGTCGTCGCACGTTCCGGGCTCTGGCAGCACCACCGCGCAGGGGTGGTCCCGCGCCTGTGGGCGCTTCTGACGGCGGGGCCGGCCACCGGTGGACCCGGAAGCCCGCCCGGCGCTTCCGCGCCTCCTGGCGGGCTGTCGGCGGGGCGTTGTCGGATATCGCGGTGCGGTGTTCCGAACGCTTCCCGCAGTGCGCGGGACCGCGAATGCGCGGTCCCGCCCGGACAAGTCCCGGAGGACTTGTCCGGGCACGCACAGAAAGGGCGCGCGGACGGCCGTCCACTCGTTCGGCCCAGCGATTCCCCGAACGCACCCGCCCGGTCGGCGGGTGGCGGCGCGGACCGCTACGGGACGGGAGCGGGCAGGGGGCTGGGCAGGTAGTGCGCGCCGACCAGCCGCAGCCGGCCCGCGCCGCCGTCCGAAGTGGATCCGCCGGGGCCGGGCCGCCGGAACGCCAGCAGCCACGTGCCGGCCTTCTTGCACGGCACCTCGGCGAGCGGCACGCCCCCCAGGCACGCCAGCGCGGTCACCAGGTCCGGGATCACGCCGCCCTGGCTGGACACCACGGGCACGCCCGGACCGCCCGCGATCTCCAGCAGCCGGACCAGGGCCGCCTCCTTGTCGGGCCAGTAGCCCTCCTCGGACAGCAGCGGCTCAGCCAGCACGTCGACGCCCAGGTCGTCGGCCACGCCCCGGACCGTGTCCACGCAGCGCACCCTGGGCGCCGAGTGCACCCGGGAAGGGCCCCACAGCGGCAGCAGCCGCCGCAGCCCCTCGGCCTGCCTGCGGCCCGCCGCGCTCAACGGGCGCAGGTCGTCGTCGCCGGGCCAGTTGTCCCGCTTGCCCGCTTTCGCGTGCCGCACCAGCAGCACCACCGCCAGGTCGGTCGGCTCGGCCGCGTAGGCGGCCAGTACGTCCCGGTCGGTGTCCCGGGTGACCAGCGCCGCCGCCTCGGCCACCGCGACCCAGCGCAGCTCGTCCACCTCGTCGTTGGGGGCGAAGGAACCCCCGGTGGCGCGGGCGGCGAAGAAGTCGACGGTCTTCGGCCGGCCGAACGCGGTGTACCGGGTGGTGGCCAGGTGCCGGCCGAGGACGGCGTCGAAACCGGTCTCCTCGCGCACCTCGCGCACCGCCGCCGCCGGCACCGTCTCGCCGGGGTCGAGCTTGCCCTTGGGCAGCGACCAGTCGTCGTACCGGGGGCGGTGCACGACGGCCACCAGGCCGTCCTCGCGCGACAGGACCGCGCCGGCGGCCCGGATCACCCGAGGGCCCGGTGGGCGCGCAGCAGCTCGGTCTGGTGGTCGCGCACCCGGCTGCCGTCGGCCGGGGACGCCTCCCACTCGCCGTCCGGTTGCAGCACCCAGCACCGGGTGGTGGGCTCCAGCGCGGAGTCGAGGATGTCGCCGAGCTGCGCGGTGAGCTTCGGGTCGGTCACCCGGACCTGCACCTCGACCCGGCGGTCCAGGTTGCGGTGCATCATGTCGGCGCTGCCGATCCAGTACTCGCCGCAGCCGACGAAGTGCACCACCCGGGAGTGCTCCAGGAACCGGCCGAGGATGGACCGGACGTGGACGTTCTCCGACAGGCCCGTGATGCCGGGCTTGAGCGTGCACACCCCGCGCACCACGATCTCGACCTTCACGCCCGCCTGGGACGCCCGGTAGAGCGAGTCGATGACCTGTTCGTCCACCAGGGAGTTCACCTTGATGCGGACGCCCGCGGGCTCGCCGGCGCGGGCCAGCTCGATCTCCCGCTCGATCCGCTCCACGATCCCGCGCCGCACGCCGTAGGGCGCCACCAGCAGGCTGCGGTAGTGGTCCTGCCGGGCGTAGCCGGTGAGCACGTTGAACAGGTCGGTGAGGTCGGCTCCTATGGTCGGCTCGGCGGTCAGGATGCCGATGTCCTCGTACAGGCGGGCGGTCTTCGGGTTGTAGTTGCCGGTGCCGATGTGGCAGTAGCGCTGGATGCGCGAGCCCTCCTGGCGCACCACGAGCGAGGTCTTGCAGTGCGTCTTGAGGCCCATCAGGCCGTAGACCACGTGCACGCCCGCCTTCTCCAGCGCCCGCGCCCACTTGATGTTGGCCTGCTCGTCGAACCGGGCCTTGATCTCCACCAGCGCCACGACCTGCTTGCCCGCCTCGGCGGCGTCGATCAGCGCGTCCACGATCGGGGAGTCGCCCGACGTGCGGTAGAGCGTCTGCTTGATGGCCAGCACGCGGGGGTCGGCGGCGGCCTGCTCGATGAACCGCTGCACGGACGTGGAGAACGAGTCGTACGGGTGATGCACCAGCACGTCACCCTCGCGGAGCGTGGCGAAGATGCTCTTGGGGGTCTCCCGCTCGCCGAACGCCGGGTGCGTGGCCGGCACGAACGGCGCGTCCTTGAGCTGCTTGCGGTCCACGCTGTAGAGCTGCCACAGGCACGACAGGTCCAGCAGGCCGGGCACCTGGACGACGTCGTGCGGGTCGACCTCCAGCTCGCGCAGCAGCCGCTCCAGCATGTGCTCGGTCATGTCGTCGGCGATCTCCAGCCGGACCGGCGGGCCGAACCGCCGCCGCACCAGCTCCCGCTCCAGCGACTTGAGCAGGTCCTCGTCCTGATCCTCCTCGACCTCCAGGTCGGCGTTGCGGGTCACCCGGAAGGCGTGGCACTCGATGACGTCCATGCCCGCGAACAGCTCGCCCAGGTGCGCGGCGATCAGCTCCTCCAACGGCAGGAACGTCGCGCTGGGAGTGGTCCGGTCGTGCTCCACCCGCACCAGCCTCGGCACGTTGTCCGGCACCTTGACGCGGGCGAACCGCTCCGCGCCGCCCTCGGGGTCGCGCACCGTCACGGCCAGGTTGAGGCCCAGGCCGGAGATGTAGGGGAACGGGTGCGCGGCGTCCACGGCGAGCGGCGTGAGCACCGGGAACACCTGGTCGCTGAAGTAGTTGGACAGCCGCAGCTTCTCGAAGTCGGTGAGCTGTGCCCAGTGCACGATGCTGATCGCGTGCTTCTCCAGCTCCGGCTGGACGTGGTCGATGAACGCGCGGGCGTGCTGCTCGACCAGTTCCTGGGTGCGCTTGGAGATGGCGGCGAGCTGCTCGCGCGGCGTGAGCCCGTCCGCGCTGCGCACCGACAGCCCGGTGTCGTCGCGGCGCTTCAGGCCGGCGACCCGCACCATGTAGAACTCGTCCAGGTTCGAGGCGAAGATCGCCAGGAACTTCGCGCGCTCCAGCAGCGGCTGGGAGGAGTCCTCGGCCAGCGCGAGCACCCGGGCGTTGAAGTCCAGCCACGACAGCTCGCGGTTGAAGTACCGGTCGTCGGGCAGGTCGGCCTGCTCCTCGGCGGCGGCGGTGACGGCGGGCGGCGCGCCGGGGAAGGCGCGTGCCGGCGTGCCGGCGGCCGGTTCGGCGGCCTCGGTGGCTTCGGCGCTGGGGGTGTCGCGGCGCACGGCCGGACGTGGGCGACGGCGTGGCGCGCTCGCGGTCGGCTGGGTCCGAGGCGTCCGGGTGCGGCGCTTCGGCTCGGGCTGCTCGGGAGTGTTGTCCGTGCTCACGAAGGCATTGTTCCTCACATCCGGCCGCACCGCGCCGATCGCGGTCGACGATGAGATGAACTCCGCGTCACACGTCGGCGCGTAACGGCGAGCCCTCCGTCACACCCCCTCGGGCGGCGTGTCACACGGGGCGGCGCGCGGCGGTGACGGTGCCGTCCGGGGCGCGGTCGAGCGTCACCCGCTGGCCGGGCCGCAGGACCCGCCAGCCGCCCGCCGCCACGGCCGGCGCGGGCACGTCGACGAGCACCCCGTCGTCGCGCAGCACGGTCGCCGAGCCGTCGTCGTGGTGGGCGCTGACCGTCGCCTGTTCGGCCGCCTGCTCTTCGGGCACGGCGGGCAACGCTAGCCGATCGGGGGTGGTGGCCCGCGACGCGCACCTGCGACGCTCCGCGACAGCCTCATTACCGAAAGGAGTGGCGGGCCATGAGGGTTCTGGCAGGGGTGGTCGCGGGCGTGGTGCTGGCCTTCACGGGCCTGGGCACCGCGACGGCGGCACCGGTCCCCGACGCACCCGTCCGGCAGGAAGCGGCGCAGGGCGGGGGGCTCGCGGCGGCGGCGCGCAACGTCGAGCTGCGCAAGACGATCCCGGAGACGGCGGGCGCGATCTCGATCAACTTCGTGCAGTACCGGCACCGCGACGTGATGTTCGTCAGCGGCACGTTCGGGCTCAAGAGCTACGACGTCACCCGGCAGGACGAGCCGAAGCTGCTCGACCACCTCACCAAGCCGGAGCTGGCGCTGCCCGGCGACGACCCGGAGCAGCGGTTCTGGGAGAACGAGGACGTCACCGTCGACCCGAAGCGCAAGCTGGTCTTCCTGGCCCGCGAGCGCAACGCGTTCGGCCGCCAGCCCGGCAACGAGCGCCCGACCGGCGTCTACATCATCTCCGCCGCCGACCCCGGCAAGCTGGAGCTGCTGAACTTCGCCTCGATGGGCACCGGCCACATCACCACGTGCATCAACGACTGCCAGTACCTGTGGACGACCGGCTACGACGGCACACCGCCGACCGACCCGGACTCCTACCGGCGCTCCGGCAAGGTGTTCGTGACCGACCTGCGCGACCCGCGCAACCCCAAGACGCTCACCACGTACGTGGACCTCAACCGCAACCAGGGCGAGACCCACATGACCCACGACGTCCAGGTCGACGCCGAGGGTGTCGCGTGGGTGGCGGGCACGGGCGGCACGCGCGGCTATTACACGCGCGGGTGGCACCGCGACCCGCTGACCGGCCGCGTGCGTGAGGCGACGGCGTACGACCCGGTGCCTTACGCGGGTGGCGCGGCTCCGAAGCTGGACATGCCGACGTCGTTCTCGCACAACTCGTTCCGGCCGGTCGGCGACACGGTCAAGGACGGTCCCCGGCCCACCCGGGAGAACCCGGCGGGCAGCCTGCTGCTGCACACCGAGGAGGCGTTCGACTCGCCCACGTGCAAGGACCAGGGCCGGTTCGTCATCTCCTCGCTCCAGGGCTCGACGCACGGCGAGTCGTGGCGGGCCACGCCGGACAAGCCGTTCACGCTCAAGACGGTCGGCGTGTGGAGCCCGGACGACCAGGAGGGCACCATCCCCGGTCCGGACGTCTTCTGCTCGGCGCACTACTTCGACGTCCAGAAGCGGATCGTGGCCTACTCCTGGTACGAGCAGGGCACCCGGTTCCTGGACATCACCGACCCGGCCAAGCCGATCCAGGTGGCGTACTGGCGGCCCGAGGGTGCCGTGTCGTGGGCCCCGTACTTCCACCGCGACCGGGTCTACGTGGCCGACTTCGGCCGTGGTGTCGAGGTGTTGAAGCTCACCAAGGGCGCGTACGACGCGCAGGACACGCACACCAACGTGACGTTGAAGACCGCGCCCGTGAAGGAGTCCGCGCGCAGCGCGGACAGCCCGCGCAAGCGCTTGCCGCTCGCGCCGGACCCCGACTACGGGTACGCGTGCCCGATGCTGCGCGGTGGTGGCTGCGGGGAAGGCTCAGCCTGCTGCTGAGGTGACGTCCGGTGGGCGGTGTCAGCCGCCCACCGGGCACAGCGCCGCCGCCGAGCGCGGCCCCAGCCCCAGCCCGGTGGCCAGTTCCAGGTCCTCCGCCGTGTCCACGTCGCAGCGCAGCGACGGCCACGGCCCCAGCAGCACCTGCGCGTCCGCCGCGTGCGCCCGCGCGGAGCCCGCGCCGAACCTCGGGTCGAGGTCGCCGCCGGGCGCGGACAGCAGCAGCGTGGTCCCGGTGCCCTGCCGGTCCGGGCAGGACGCCCGGCCCCGCGCGGCACCCAGCGCCGCCGCCAGCTCGTCGGTCCTCAGCGCCGGCAGGTCCGCCTGCAACGCGCCCACCACCGACCCCCGGTCCCGTGCGCGCAGCACCGCCGCGCCGAACCGCAGGGCCTCGTTGAGCCCCTCCGGCCCCGCGACCGACGCCACGCCCATCGCCCGCAGCTCCGCCGCCACCGCCGCGTCCTCGGTGACGGCCAGCACACCGCGCACCACCGGCAGCGCGGCGGCGATGGTGTCCAGCGCGAACGCGAGCGCCAGCGCCGGCCGGTCGTCGGTCACCCCGACCAGCCGCGTCTTCGCCCGGTGCAGGGTCTTGACCGGCACCACCAAGTCCACTTCGGCACGCACACGGCCATACTCCCCGATGTCGACTGGACCCCGCCGCCCGACGCGGGGAAGACTCCAGGCGAGCCGAAGGTGACGAGAGGGAGAACACGTGGGCAGGGAGAAGGGCGGATTCTGGGTGGGTCTCGCCGCGACGGTGTTCTACCCGTCGACCGCGCTGATGGCGCGGCGGCGCGACGAGGGCGCGGAGCACATCCCGAAGACGGGCGGCGCGCTGGTCGTGATGAACCACGTGTCCCACCTCGACCCGGTCTACGACGCCGTGTTCACCCACCGGCAGGGCCGGGTGCCGCACTTCCTGGCCAAGCACAGCCTGTGGAAGGTCCCCGTGCTCGGCACCGTCATCGAGGGCGCGAAGCAGATCCCCGTCTACCGGGGCACCGCCGACGCCCGGCAGAGCCTGCGCGCCGCCCACGACGCCCTGGACCGGGGGCTGGTGGTGGTCATCTACCCGGAGGGCACCATCACCCGCGACCCGGACGGCTGGCCGATGGCCTCGCGCACCGGCGTGGCCCGGCTCGCGCTGGAGCACGACGTGCCGGTCGTCCCGGCCGCCCGCTGGGGCACCCGCGACCTCTACGACCACTACCGCAAGAGGTTCCGGCCGTTCCCGCGCAAGACCGTGGTGACCAAGGTCGGCCCGCCGGTCGACCTGTCCGCCTACCGCGCCGTGCCGCAGAGCATCTCGGTGCTGCGCGAGGTGACCGACGTGCTCATGGGCGAGGTGAAGGGCCTGCTGGCCGACATCCGGCAGGAGACCGCGCCCGAGGGCTTCTACCAGGCGAAGAAGGGCTGACGTGGGACGCGTCGCGGTGATGGGTGCGGGGTCGTGGGGCACGGCCTTCGCCAAGGTGCTGGCCGACTCGGGCACCGACGTCGTGCTGTGGGCGCGGCGGGCGGAGGTCGCCGACGAGATCACCCGGTCCCGCACCAACTCCGGCTACCTGCCCGGCACGGTGCTGCCCGCGAACCTGGCCGCCACGCACGACCCGGCGAAGGCGCTGGCCGGCGCGCAGGCCGTGGTGCTGGGCGTGCCGAGCCAGACGCTGCGGGACAACCTGGCGCAGTGGCGCGACGCGCTGCCCGCCGGTGCCACCCTGGTCAGCCTCGCCAAGGGCGTGGAACTGGGCACGCTCAAGCGGATGAGCGAGGTGGTCCGCGAGGTCGCCGGCGTGCCGGAGGACCAGGTCGCCGTGGTGTCCGGACCCAACCTGGCCAAGGAGATCGCCGCCGAGCAGCCCACCGCGACGGTCATCGCGTGCACCGACCACGACCGGGCGGTGGACCTCCAGCACGCGTGCTCGAACTCCTACTTCCGGCCCTACACCAACACCGACGTGGTCGGCTGCGAGCTGGGCGGCGCGTGCAAGAACGTGATCGCGCTGGCCTGCGGGATGGCCGCCGGGCTGGGCTTCGGCGACAACACCATGGCCTCGATCATCACCCGGGGCCTGGCCGAGACCGCCCGGCTGGGCGCGGCGCTGGGCGCGGACCCGCTGACCTTCGCCGGGCTGGCCGGGCTGGGCGACCTCGTGGCGACGTGCGCGTCGCCGCTGTCGCGCAACCGGTCGTTCGGCGAGCGGCTGGGGCGCGGCGACACCGTGGCGCAGGCGCAGGAGGCGGCGCACGGGCAGGTCGCCGAGGGCGTGAAGTCGTGCTCGTCGATCCGGGAGCTGGCCGCGCGGATCGGCGTGGACATGCCGATCACCGACGGCGTGCACGGCGTGTGCCACGACGGGCTGGACCCGCGCGCGCTCACGGCGGCGCTGCTGGGCCGCGAGCGCAAGGCGGAGCGGCAGTGAGCCCGGCCGCCGGTCCGGAGTACGGCGACGGCACCCGGGTCGTCCACACGGTGTCGGCGCGGGCGGGGGAGCCGTTCCTGGCGGGGCCGGTGTTCGCGTCGGCGTACCACCTGGGCGGCGAGGACACCTACGGGCGCTCGCACAACCCGACGTGGCGCGCGCTGGAAGGCGCGCTGGGGTCGTTGGACGGCGGCGAGGCGGTGCTGTTCCCGTCCGGGATGGCGGCGATCTCGACGTTCCTGCGGGTGGTGCTGCGGCCCGGTGACACCGTGGTGCTGCCCTCGGACGGCTACTACCTGACCCGGGGCCTGGTCGCCGAGATGCCGGTGACGGTGCTCGAAGCGCCCACGGCCGGGCCGTACCCGTCGTTCGCGGGTGTCCGGCTGGTGCTGGTCGAGTCGCCGTCGAACCCGGGCCTGGACGTGTGCGACATCACCGCGCTGGCCGCCGCCGCGCACGCCGGGGGGGCGTTGGTCGCGGTGGACAACACGACCGCGACCCCGCTGGGGCAGCGACCGCTGGAGCTCGGCGCGGACGTGGTGCTCAGCAGCGACACCAAGGCCGTGGCCGGGCACAGCGACGTGCTGCTCGGGCACGTGTCCGCCGCGGACCCGGCGCTCGCGGAGCGGGTGCGGGCCGCGCGCACGGTCGGCGGCGCGATCCCCGGCCCGTTCGAGGCGTGGCTCGCGCACCGGGGCCTGGGCACGCTGGACCTGCGGCTGACCCGGCAGGCGGAGAACGCGGCGGCGTTGCACGCGGCGCTGGCAGGCCGCCCGGAGGTGACCGGGCTGCGCTGGCCGGGTGCGGCGAACGACCCGGCGCACGCGGTGGCGGCGCGGCAGATGCGGCGGTTCGGCGGGGTGCTCACGTTCGTGCTGCGCGACGCCGACGCGGTCGAGGCGTTCCTCGGGCGTTCCCGGCTGGTGTCGGCGTCGACCAGCTTCGGCGGCCTGCACACCACCCTGGACCGGCGGGCGCGGTGGGGCGACCCGGTGCCCGAGGGGCTGGTGCGGATGTCCGCCGGCTGCGAGGACACCGCCGATCTCGTGGCCGACGTGATGAACTCACTCTGACGTGTGCGAATCGTTCCAATTCCTGGAACGCGGTTGCCCGTCCGGGGCCGGCCCTGCCAGTCTTTCCGGCATGTCCTACCGCGCCATCACCGCCGGTCGGGGTCACATCGACCTCGGCCTGGTGGCCAGCGCGCTCTGTCCTTCCCGGTGATCGACCTGCGCCCCGCGAGCCGCTAGAGGCCCGCACCACACCGCACCCACCCACCGAGAAGGAACCATGTTCGCCGTTCCGGAGAACACGATCGCCCTGCCCCAGTCGCGCGCCGCGCTGCACCCCGTGCGGATCGCGCTCGACGTGGCGGCGCGGCGCGAGCGCTGGGCCCACCTGCTGCGCTACGACCCCGAGAGCCGCTTCTCCGCGCTGGTCGAGAAGACCGACGAGCAGGAGGTGTGGCTGATGAGCTGGCTGCCCGGCCAGCACACCGACCTCCACGACCACGGCACCAGCACCGGGGCGTTCACGCTGGTCAGCGGCACGCTGACGGAGATCGTGACGTCCGGCCGGACCCAGGTGCTGCACCACCTGGGCGTCGGCCAGTCGCGGGTGTTCGGCCCCGACTACGTGCACCAGGTGCGCAACGACGGGCCGGACCCCGCCATCACGGTGCACGTCTACCGCGACGGCGGGCGCACCATGCGGCCCTTCCGGTTCGACCCGGTCGAGGGGACTACCCGCGCGCGGTGACGTGCGCCGGCACGTCCCACTCGCCGACCAGCAGCGGGTCCGGCTCCGGCTCGCCCCACGACGTGCGCAGCGGCAGCACGCCCGCCCACTTCTCGTTGGCGGCGACGTCGTCGTCCTCGTCACCGGGCGGGCCGGTGCGGATCTTCACCGACGCCTCGGCGAGGTCGAGCGCGAGCACCGACGTGGCGGCGAGCTCCTTGGGCGTGGGCTGCCGGGCGTAGTCCCAGGAGCCGGGCGCGAGGTGCTCGGTGAGCACCCGCAGCGCGTGGGTCTTCGCGTCCGGGTCGGTCACCGGCACGGCGGTGCCGTGGATGACGGCGGCGCGGTAGTTCATCGAGTGGTCGAACACCGAGCGGGCGTAGACGACGCCGTCGAGCAGGGTCACCGCCACGCACACCGGCACGCCCAGGGCGGCCTCGCGCAGGCTGCGCGCGCCGGTCGAGCCGTGCAGGTAGAGGGTGTCGCCGTCGCGGCCGTACCCGGTCGGCAGGACCAGCGGCGCGTCGTCCACCACCACGGCGAGGTGGCAGACCAGGGCGGCGTCGAGCACGGCGTGCAGGGCGTCCCGTTCGGTCACGGCGCGCTTGCGCCCGCGCTTGATCGTGCTCCGGGGCGTCGGTGACAACGTCATGCGGTCAGCTTCACGGGTAAAGTGGCATTCCTCAAGTGCCAATTTGGGGCTATCCGAGGAGGCCACTTTGTCGGAGACCGCGCTGCCCGTCACGCTGGACCGCGAGTCGGCCGAACCGCTGGCCGTGCAGCTCGCCGAGGCGCTGCGGGCCGCCGCCGCCGACGGCCGGCTGCGCAGCGGCGACCGGCTGCCGTCCACCCGGGCGCTCGCCGAGCGGCTCGGCGTCAGCCGGACCGTGACGGCAGCAGCATACGAGCAGTTGCACGCCGAGGGCTGGATCGCCGGCCGGCACGGCTCGGGCACCTACGTGACCACCACCCCGCCCGGCTCGCTCAAGGGCCGCCCGCGCCGGGCCGCCGCGCCCGCGCCCGCCGCGGACGTGGTCGACCTCGCACCCGGCGCCCCGTGGGCCGAGGGGCTCGACCGGGCCGCGTGGCGCCGGGCGTGGCGGGCCGCCGCCGACGCCCTGCCGCTGTTCCGGCCCCAGCGCGGCGGGCTGCCCGAGTACCGGGCCGTGGTCGCCGAGCACCTGCTGCGCCACCGGGGCCTGGCCGTGCGCGGCGGGCTGCGCGAGGAACTGGTGCTGGCCACCGGCGGCACCACCGCCGCCCTGGTCGAGCTGGCCGCCGCCGTGCTGGGCCCCGGCGACGTCGTGGCCGTGGAGGAACCCGGCTACCAGCGGGCCGTGAGCGCGCTGCGGTCCGCGCGGATCAAGGTCGTGCAGGCCCCGGTGGACGAGGAGGGGCTGCTGGTCGACGGCGTGCCCGACGGCGTGCGCGGCGTCTACTGCTCGCCCGCGCACCAGTACCCGATGGGCGGCCGGATGTCCGCCGCGCGCCGGGTCGCGCTGGTCGAACGGGCCCGGCGGGAGGGCTGGCTCGTCATCGAGGACGACTACGACGGCGAGCTGCGCTACGACGTCGCGCCGCTGCCGCTGCTCGCCGCGCTCGCCCCGGACGTCGTCGTGCACCTGGGCACCACCAGCAAGATCCTCACCCCGACCCTCGGCGCGGGCTGGATGGTCGCGCCCGAGCCGATCGCCGCCGAGGTGCTGGCCCACCGCGAGCGCACCGGCACCGCGCCGTCCGCCGCCGGCCAGCGCGTCCTGGTCGAGCTGGCGCGCACCGGCGACCTGGGCCGCCACCTGCGCAGGCTGCGGCGCGAGCTGTCCGAGCGGCGGGCGCTGGTGGTGTCCGCGCTCGCGTCGGCCGGGGTGCCCGTGCTGGGCGACGACGCGGGCGCGCACGTCGTCGTGCTGCTCGCCGACGCCCCGGCGGAGCAGGCGCTGCTGGCCGCCGCCGAGGCCCGGGGGTACCGGGTGGACGGACTGGGCCGGCACCACGCGGGACGCCCCAAGGTGTTCGGCGTCGCCATCGGGTACGGGGCGTGCTCGCGCGAGCAGCTCACCGCCGCCCTGCCGGTGCTGGCGGAACTGCTGAGTTCCTCCGTTGCGCCATCCGGGTAGGGTCGCGGACCATGACACGACGCAAGACCAGGGTCGCCGTGGTGTTCGGCGGGCGCAGCAGCGAGCACACCGTCTCCTGCCTGTCCGCCGGCAGCATCCTCCCGCACCTGGACCGGGACCGGTTCGAGGTGGTGCCCGTGGGGATCACGCACGACGAGGGCCGGTGGGTGATCGGCGCCGACGACACCAGGGCGCTGGAGGTCCGCGACCGGCAGCTGCCGACGGTCGGCTCGCTGGTGCCGGTGTCCGGCGGTGAGCTGGTCCCGGTGACGCCCGACGAGGCGCTGGGCGGCGTGGACGTCGTGTTCCCGGTGCTGCACGGCGCGTGGGGCGAGGACGGCACCGTCCAGGGCCTGCTCGAGCTGGCGTCGATCCCGTACGTGGGGCCGGGCGTGCTCGCATCGGCCGTCGCCATGGACAAGGAGTTCACCAAGCGGCTGCTGGGCGGCGCGGGCCTCCCGGTCGGCGACTACGCGGTGCTGCGCCGCGACCAGGAGACCCTGTCCGACGCCGACCGCGAGCGCCTGGGCCTGCCGGTGTTCGTGAAGCCCGCGCGCGCGGGGTCCTCGGTCGGCATCTCGAAGGTGGTCGACTGGTCCCACCTGGACAGCGCGGTCGCGTTGGCGCGCAAGACGGACCCGAAGGTCATCGTCGAGGCGGCGGTGTCCGGCCGCGAGGTCGAGTGCGGCGTGCTGGAGTTCCCCGACGGCCGGGTCGAGGCGTCGCTGCCGGCCGAGCTGCGCGTGGTCGGCGGCGCGGTCGACTGGTACGACTTCGACGCCAAGTACCTGGACGACGTGTGCGAGTTCGACATCCCGGCCCGGCTGGACGACCGGGTGACCGCCGGCCTGCGCGAGATGGCCGTGACGGCGTTCAAGGCGCTGGACTGCCAGGGCCTGGCCCGGGTCGACTTCTTCGTCACCGACTACGACGAGCTGATCGTCAACGAGGTCAACACCATGCCGGGCTTCACCCCGATCTCGATGTACCCGCGCATGTGGGCCGAGACCGGTCTCGACTACCCGACGCTGCTGACCACCCTGGTGGACACCGCGTTGGCGCGGGGCACCGGCCTGCGCTGAGCACACCGAGCCGGAGGTGCGGCGCGTGCCACGACGGCACGCGCCGCGATCGTCCTACGGCAGCTTCCAGTCGACGGGCTCGGCGCCCTGCTCGACCAGCAGCGCGTTGGCCCGGCTGAACGGCTTGGAGCCGAAGAAGCCCGCCGCCGCCGACAGCGGGGACGGGTGGGCCGACTCCACGCACGGGTACGGCGCCAGCACCGGCTTCAGGTTGCGCGCGTTGCGGCCCCACAGGATGGCGACGAGCGGTTCCTCGCGCGCCGCCAGGGCCTTGATTGCCTGCTCCGTGACGGCCTCCCAGCCCTTGCCCTGGTGGGAGTTCGACTTCCCCGGCTGCACGGTGAGCGCCCTGTTGAGCAGCAGCACCCCCTGCCGCGTCCACGGGGTGAGGTCGCCGTTGGAGGGCTTGGGGTGACCCAGGTCCTCGACGTACTCGCGGTAGATGTTGCCCAGGCTCTTCGGGATCGGCCGGGTCTCCGGCGACACCGAGAAGCTCAGCCCCACCGCGTGCCCCGGTGTCGGGTACGGGTCCTGGCCCACGATCAGCACGCGCACACCGTGGAACGGCTGCTGGAACGCGCGCAGGACGTTCTCCCCGGCCGGCAGGTAGGTGCGACCGGCGGCGACCTCCTCTCGGAGGAACTCGCCCATCTTCGCGATCTGATCGGCGACCGGCGCGAGTGCCCGCGCCCAGCCGGCTTCCATGACTTCCTCAAGCGGACGTGCCACGAGCGAGGACCCTATCTCAGTCCAGGCGGCGGAGATCCTTGCGGTAGGCGGAGATGTTGTCGACGTACTTGTCGACGGCGAACTGCCACGCCCCCTCGGGCACCACGTACCCCTCGCGGACCCTCGCCGGCACGCCCAGCGCCATCGACCGGCTCGGCACGTGGCCGTTGAACGACACCACCGCGCCCGCGCCCACGATCGCGCCGGTCTCCACCACGGAACCGTTGAGCACCACCGATCCCGACGCGATCAGGCACCGGTCGGCGATGGTCGCGCCCTCGATGTGCACGTTGTGCCCGATGACGCACTCCTCGCCGATCACCACCGGGTGCACCTCGGTGCAGTGCACGACGGTGCCGTCCTGGACGGAAGTGCGCGCGCCGACCTCGATGCGCCCGTAGTCGCCGCGCAGCACCGCCTGCGGCCACACGGACGCGTGCGCGTGGATCCGCACGTCGCCGATCACGGTGGCGTCGGGGTGCACGTACGCGTCCGGGTGGATCACCGGCTCGTGCTCGCCCAACGCGTAGATCGCCACCGACGTCCTCCTAGAGTTCCTTGGCGAAGCACAGGCTGTCGGGATTTTCCCGGTAGTAGCCGAAGTTGTCGATCCTGCGGTACCCGCTGGACTGGTACAGCCCGATCGCCTCGGGCTGCGGCAGGCCGGTCTCCAGGACCACCCGGGTGCGGCCGGCGGCGCGCGCCGACGACTCCAACCCGGCCAGCACCGCCCGCGACAGACCCCTGCCGCGCACCGACCCGGTGGTGAACATCCGCTTGATCTCGGCGTCGCCGGGGCGCAGCGGGTCGTCCGCCCCGTCCCGCGCGCGCCAGCCGCCGCACGCGACCGGCACGCCGTCCAGGTAGCCGACGACGAAGTGGCCCAGCGGCGCGGCGAACTGCGCCGGGTCGACGGGCGTGTCGTCCTCGCCGCCGTAGCGCACCACGAAGACCTGCTGGAGCTCGGCGATCAACTTCACCGAGTCCGGATGGTCATACGCTCGCGTGAATAGTTCCACGCCGGGGAGACTACCTAGCGCCAGTGCTCCCAACCAGGGGGTTTCTCGTAGCGGCGGCCGTCCACGGTCACCCCGCCGCCGTGCCGCACGGTGCCGATCGTGCGCCACCCGTCGGGCACCGCCGCCGGCTCCGGGAACGTCGCGGCCAGCGCGTGGTCCTCGCCGCCGGTCAGTACCCAGTGCCGCGCGTCGGCGCCCAGCGCGGACGCCACGTCCAGCAGGCGCGGGTGGACCTCCAGCAGTTCGGTGCGGATGTCGATGCCGATGCCCGACTCCTCCGCGATGTGCGCCAGGTCGGCCAGCAGCCCGTCGGACACGTCGATCATCGCCGTCGCGCCGGCGGCGGCGGCCTGCGGCCCCGCGCCGTAAGGGGGTTCGGGATTCCGCTGCGCCCCTACGACGGCCACCGGGGACCGGAACCCGCGCCCCAGCACGGCCAGCCCGCCCGCCGCCCAGCCCAACCTCCCGCACACCGCCACGACATCACCCACCTGGGCCCCCGACCGGGTGACCGGCTCGAAACCGCCCATGTCGCCCAGCGCCGTAACGGAGATCACCAGTGTCGCGGAGGACACCATGTCCCCGCCCACCACGCCGGCGCCCGCGACGGCCGCCTCCTGCCACAGGCCGGCCGTGATGCCCTCCACCACCGAGGACGGCGTGTCCGGCGGGCAGGCCAGGCCGATCAGCAGGGCCGTGGGCAGGGCGCCCATCGCCGCCACGTCGGCCAGGTTCACGGCCGCCGCCTTGCGGCCCACCTGCTCGGGGGACGACCAGTCCAGTCTGAAGTGGACACCCTCCACGAGCACGTCGGTGGACACCACCACGCGCCCGTCCGGCGCGGCCACCACGGCCGCGTCGTCACCGGGCCCGAGCAGGGTGGTGGGCGGCTGCGTCCGACCGGCCGTCACCCGGCGGATGAGACCGAACTCACCCACCTCAGCGACCGTGTCCGCGTTCCGCGGCGGCTCCGGACGCAAGATTGCCTCCCGTTCTGAGCATTCGGAACCCCGACTGGGGTACGTTGCTGACCACGTTCCTACCCCGATCCGACCTGTTGCGACGAAGGGGCACGCCGTGGTGCACGCTTACATCCTCATCCAGACCGAGGTCGGAAAGGCAGCCGCCGTCGCGGCCGAGATCTCCGGCATCGCCGGGGTGGCCACGGCCGAGGACGTCACCGGCCCGTACGACGTGATCGTCCGCGCCGAGGCCGACACCGTCGACCAGTTGGGCCAGCTCGTGGTCGCCCGCATCCAGAACGTCGAGGGCATCACCCGAACACTGACCTGCCCGGTGGTCCACCTGTAGGCGCGTGCTGTCATAGCCGGGTGGCACAGGAACCCGAACCCACCTCGCTCCTGCCCCGACCGCTGCTCGCCGTGGCCATCGGCCTGCCTGCGCTGCTCGCGGCGGGCGTGGCGGCGGCCGGGCTGCTGCTGGGTGCGGGCGGCCAGGACGAGGCCGGGGACCCGGCGTCGGACCGCTCCGGACCCCTCGCGCTCGTCCCGGTGCCCGCGCCGGCCGCCGAGTCCGAGCAGTGCCGGGCGCTGCTGAGCAAGCTGCCGATGCAGCTGGTGTCGAACGGGGCCGCGCTGTCCCGGCGCGACCTCGCGGCACCCGCCCCGGCCGGCGCGGTGGCGTGGGGCGACGCCAAGCACGAGCCGGTCGTGCTGCGGTGCGGCCTCGACCGGCCCGCCGACCTCAAGCCGACCTCGGAGCTGCGCGGCATCTCCGACGTCCAGTGGCTGGTGCTCAGCGAGGGCGGCAACTCCACCTGGTACGTGGTGGACCGCCCGGCGTACGTGGCGCTCACCGTGCCGTCCGACGCGGGCACCGGCCCGTTGCAGGACATCTCCACCACCATCCGCGACACGCTGCCCGCCGTTCCCGTGAACACCCGGGGCTGACCGCGCCCGTCGCCCGTGAGCCGTCGGTGCAGCCCTTGAGCCACCCGGTGGGGCGGCGGCTCCTCCCGGAAGCCTGCCGGCGTCGGCGCAACGGCGAAAGGCCCCTGGAACGGGTTCCAGGGGCCTTTCGCAACGCTCAACCGAACGCGGTCTCAGCCGCGAACCACCTTGCCCGCCTTCAGGCACGAGGTGCAGACGTTCAGCCGCTGCCGCTGCGAAGGGGAGACCTTCGCGCGCACGGTCTGGATGTTCGGGTTCCACCGGCGGTTGGTCTTCCGGTGGGAGTGCGAGACCGACTTGCCGAAGCCCGGCCCCTTGCCACAGACGTCGCACACGGCAGCCACGTCAGCCACTCCTTAAGGTTTGTCCTTCGGTACTCACGCCCCGGCGGGCGCGCAAGCGTGCACAAGCCTCAGCCGGGCATGGCAACCACGACAGGGTAGCCGGTGGGCCGCGACGCCACCAAACCGGGTCGAATACCCTCCCCGCCATGCAGGTACTCGATGCGGTCGCGGTGCGCCGGTGGGCGGACGCCTGCGTCCGTTCCCTGGACGCCAACCGCGACGACATCGACCGCATCAACGTCTTCCCGGTCCCCGACGGCGACACCGGCACGAACCTCTCGCACACCATGCGGTCCGCGCAGGACTCCCTCCTGCGGACCCCGGCGGACTCCGTCGGGCAGGCGCTCGCCGCGCTCGCCCGGGGCGCGCTGGCCGGTGCCCGGGGCAACTCCGGCGTCATCCTGTCCCAGGTGCTCCGGGGCCTCGCCGAAGCCGCGCAGGGCGCGTCCACCGCCGGCGGCCAGGCGATGCGCACCGCCCTGCGCCGCGCCGACGAACTGGCCACCGCCGCCGTCTCCCGGCCCGTGCCCGGCACGGTGCTCACCGTCCTGCACGCCGCCGCCGAAGCGGCCCGCGACTGCCGCTCGGACGCCCTGGACGACGTGGTCACCGCCGCCGCCCGCGCGAGCGCCGAAGCCCTCGCCGACACCCCGCGCCAACTGGCCGTGCTGGCCCGCGCGGGCGTCGTGGACGCGGGCGGGCGCGGCCTGGTCCTGCTGCTGGACACCCTCGCCGCCGTGATCACCGGCCGGCCGCTGGAACCGGCCGCCCGACCGAGCCCGGCGCGCACCGCCGAAGCCCTCACCACGGCCCGCGAAGCCGGGTCGGCCGAGTACGAGTACGAGGTCATGTACCTGCTCGACGGGTCGCCCGACCCCGACGCGCTCAAGCAGCGGCTCACCGCGCTGGGCGACTGCGTCTCGGTGGTCGGCGACGGCTTCGGGCTGTGGACCGTCCACGTGCACTGCAACGACGTCGGCGCGGCCGTCGAGGCGGGCGTCGAGGCGGGCCGGCCGCACCGCATCACGGTCGCCCGGTTCGCCGACCAGATCGCCGCCCAGGCACCCCGGTTCGTCCGCGACCGGGCGGTCGTCGTGCTGGTCGAGGGCGACGGAGCGAAGGAGCTGTTCCGGTCCGAGGGCGCGGTCGTCGCCGAACCCACCGCCGACCCGGCCGACCTGCTCGCCGTCGTGGTCAGCACCCGCGCCCGGCACGTCACCGTGCTGCCCGGCGACCCGGACCTGCGCGGCCCGCTGGACGCGGTCGTCGCCCAGGCCGCCGAGGCCGGCCAGGACGTGGTCGTGGTGCCCACCTCGTCCCCGGTGCAGGCGCTGTCCGCGCTCGCCGTGCACGACGCGTCCCGCCGCCCCGGCGACGACGTGGTGGCCATGGCCGAGGCCGCCGCCGCGACCCGGCGCGGCGAGGTCAAGGTCTCCGAGCGCGAGGCGATCACCTGGGTCGGCCGCTGCCGCCCCGGCGACCTGCTCGGGATGCTCGACGGCGAGGTCGTCGCGGTCGAGCCCGGCCCGGCGGACGTGGGCCCGCTGGCCCGGCGGCTGGTCGACCGGATGCTGGGCGGCGGCGGCGAGCTGGTCACCGCGCTGCTCGGCGAGGACGCCCCGGACGGCCTCGCCGACCTCCTGGAGGAGCACCTGCGTGTCGCCCATCCGGAGGTTGATCTGGCGGCATATCACGGCGGACAGCCCGGTGCCGTGCTCATCGTCGGTGTCGAGTAGTTGAATAGGCCGGGATGACGACCTTCGACGAAAAGCTGGTGTCGGTGCTCGGCAAGAAGAGCGCCGACGCGCTGGAGAGCGGTCTCGGCCTGACCACGGTCGGCGACCTCCTGCGGCACTACCCGCGCCGCTACGACGAACGCGGCAAGCTCACCGAGATCAAGGGGCTGGAGCTGGGCGAGCACGCCACCGTGCAGGCCAGGGTGAAGAGCGCCCGCCAGCGCCGGATGAAGAGCCGCAGCGGCGAGCTGCTGGAGGCGGTGATCACCGACGGCTCGTCCGACCTGCACCTGGTGTTCTTCGGGCGCGGGTCGCGCACCGTCGAGCGGGAGCTGCTGCCCGGCCGCGAGGCGATGTTCGCGGGCAAGGTCGGCATGTTCAACGGCAAGCTCCAGCTCGCCCACCCCGACTACCAGGTGCTCGACGCGCAGGACGACGCGACCGCCGCCAGGTTCGCGGGCGCGTTCATCCCGGTCTACCCGGCGGCCCAGGGCATCCAGTCGTGGAACGTGTCCAACTGCGTCGAGCAGGTGCTCGCGCTGTGGGACGGCGTGACCGAGGACCCGCTGCCCGCCGAGCTGCGCGAGGAGCGCGGCCTGGTGCCGCTGGAGAAGGCCCTGCGCGACATCCACCGGCCCGACGGCTGGGCGGCGATCGCGGTGGCGCAGCAGCGGCTCAAGTGGGACGAGGCGATGGCCGTGCAGCTCGCCCTCGCCCAGCGCCGCCGGTCGGCCACGGCCCGCCCCGCCCCCGCGTGCCCGCCCCGGCCCGGCCTGGTCGCCGACGCGTTCGACGCCCGGCTGCCGTTCGAGCTGACCGCCGGCCAGCGCGAGGTGGGCGAGCGCATCGCCGCCGACCTGTCCGCCGACCAGCCGATGAACCGCCTGCTCCAGGGCGAGGTCGGCTCCGGCAAGGCGCAGCCGCTGGACGCCCTGGTGCTCACACCCGAGGGGTTCGTGCCGATGGGCGACCTCCGGGTCGGCGACCAGGTGATCACCCAGGACGGCACCGCCACCGAGGTCACCGGGGTGTTCCCGCAGGGCGAGCGCGAGGTCTTCCGGGTGGTGCTCTCGGACGGCAAGTCCGTCGAGTGCGACCTGGAGCACCTGTGGGCCACCCACGACGGAGAGGTCCGCACCCTGCGCGAGATCCGGGACGACCTGCTGCGCCACGACGGGACGACCCGGTGGCGGCTGCCGATGGTCGTCGCGCCGGACGTCGACTGCGTCGAGCTCGCCCCGGTCAAGGAGCGGCACGAGCTGTTGCAGGGCCTGCTCAGCACCGGCGGCGCGTGCGACGGCGTGGACGTCGTCTTCCGCACCGAGTCGGAGAACCTCGCCGAGTACGTCAGCGAGCTGGCCGAGTCGCTGGGCGGCACGGGAGTGGTGGGCTACGGCTACGAGCAGCACGAGGTCGTTGTCCGGCTGCCCGAGGAGTTCCCGCCGTTCCGGGACGCGCTGGACCGCACCGCGCCGCCCGCCCGCTACATCGAGCGGGTCGAGTTCGTCGGCCCCAAGCCGGTCCGGTGCATCTCCGTCGACCACCCGTCCCGGCTGTACGTGACCGACCACTTCATCGTCACCCACAACACGATGGTCGCCCTCCGCGCGATGCTCCAGGTGGTCGACGCCGGGCGGCAGGCCGCCATGCTCGCACCCACCGAGGTGCTCGCCGCCCAGCACGCCCGGTCGCTGCGCGACCTGCTCGGCGACCTCGGCCAGGCGGGCGAGCTGGGCGGCGCGGAGCACGCCACCCGCGTCACCCTGCTCACCGGTTCGATGCCCACCGCCCAGCGCAAGCGGGCCCTGCTGGAGATCGTCACCGGCGAGGCGGGCGTGGTCGTCGGGACGCACGCCCTGATCCAGGACAAGGTCGAGTTCCACGACCTGGGCCTGGTCGTGGTGGACGAGCAGCACCGCTTCGGCGTGGAGCAGCGGGCGGCCCTCAGCGGCCGGGCCGGCGGGTCCACCCCGCACGTGCTGGTGATGACCGCGACCCCGATCCCGCGCACGGTGGCGATGACCGTCTACGGCGACCTGGAGGTGTCCGCGCTGCGCGAACTGCCCCAGGGCCGCTCACCGATCAGCACGTCCGTCGTCCCGATGGCGGAGAAGCCCGCCTGGCTCGACCGGGCCTGGCAGCGCATCCGCGAGGAGGTCGGCAAGGGCCACCAGGTCTACGTCGTCTGCCCGCGCATCGGCGACGGCGAGTCCGAGGACCCGTCCGGCGACGAGCCGCCCAAGGACGACGCGTCCGACCGCCGTCCGCCGCTGGCCGTGGTCGACGTGGCCCAGCGCCTGGCCGAAGGCCCGCTGAAGGGCCTGCGCGTCGACATCCTGCACGGCCGGATGCCCCCGGACGAGAAGGACGCCGTGATGCGCGCGTTCGCGGCCAACGAGGTCCAGGTCCTGGTCGCCACCACGGTGGTCGAGGTCGGCGTGAACGTGCCGAACGCCACCGTCATGGTGATCATGGACGCGGACCGCTTCGGCGTCAGCCAGCTCCACCAGCTGCGCGGCCGGGTGGGCCGGGGCAGCGCGCCGGGCCTGTGCCTGCTGGTCACCGAGATGCCCGACGGCACCGCCACGATGGCCCGGCTGCGCGCCGTGGAATCCACCCTGGACGGGTTCGAACTGGCCCAGCTCGACCTGGAGCTGCGCCGCGAGGGCGACATCCTCGGGGCCGCCCAGTCCGGCACCAGGTCGGGCCTGAAGATGTTGTCGCTGCTGCGCGACGAGGACGTGATCGCCGAAGCCCGGGTGGTCGCCACCCAGGTCGTGGACGCCGACCCGGAGCTGGCCGCGCACCCGGGCCTGGCGACGCTGGTGGCCGGCCTGCTGGACGAGGAACGGGCGGAATACCTGGAGAAGGCGTAGATGCGAGCGCTGTCCCCGACCCGCAACCGAGCCCCGGAACTGCTCAGGGCCCGGGAAGAGGCCCGCGCCCTGCGCGCCGCCCGCCCCGACGTCCGCGACAAGGTCGTCCGGTCCCTGCTGCCGACCTGGCTGGCCAAGCAGTACCTGTGGTCGCTGAAACGAGCCGGTGCGGTCATGCTGGCCGGCGCACTGGCGTCCTACGCCGCGAACCTGACGGCCCCGTGGTACTACCACGTGGTGGACCTGCTCCTGCTGGTCCTCGGCCTGGCCACCCTGTGGGGCGTGCTGACCGAGATCCGCACCCGCCGGGTCGAGGCGACCCGGCTGCGCGAACACGGCCCGGACGAGTGCGACACGCTGGAGGACGCGGGCGTGCGCCTCACCACGAGACCGTGGTGGCGCAACCTCCTGGGCAGGCTGTTCGACCTGGCGGTGCTGGTACTGCCGGTCCTGGTGGCAGTGCGGGCGTGGACGGCCGGCGACTGGCTGGGTGGCCTGGCCGCAATCGCCGCCGTGGCCTGCGTGGTGACGGGGACGGTGTACTACCTGCACGCAGCGCGCGAACGCGGGACGTGGCGGCAGGACTTCCTCATCCAGGAACGCCTCACCCTCCCACCCGTGCGCGAGGAGTGGCAGATACTCCTGCCGTGACCCGGCAGCCGCACGAGCGGGCCGACCGGCTCGGGTATCGTCGCCGTACTGTGCGCCGCCTGCTGCTCGCCCTGACCTCGACCGCGCTGGTCCTGTCCGCGCTGGTCGCGTGCACGTCCGGAGAGGGCGCGACACCGCCGCCGAGTTCACCGCCGAAGGGCGACCTGGCAGTCCTGGCCGAACGCCTCGACCAACGCAGGGCCGAGCTCAAGACCGCGCGCTTCCACACCGAGGGCTTCGCCTCGGACGGCAGCGCCACCGAGGTCCGCAACACCGTGGACGGCATCCTCCGCCAAGACCCGGAGGGCGTCACCGGCTCGATGTCGATGACGATGTCCACCGGGCAGGCACCCGCCGCCCACCCCTCCACCGGTCGGCCGCCGTCCGATCAGCCGCCGTCCGGTCAGCCCGCGACCGGGACCCAGACCCGCAAGATGGACATGGTCATGACCCGCGACGGCGTCTACGTGCACGTCGACGGCGCACCCATGCCCGAGGGCAAGAAGTGGGGCTTCTACACCCGGCAGAACAGCGGCGAGATCGACGCCCTGCTCCGGGGGTTCGGTCCGGGCGCGACGGTCGGCGCGGAACTCGACTACGTCCAGCCCCGCGCGGCCCTCATCGTCAACCGGGCCACCGAACAGCTCGACGGCACCCCGACCACCCGCTACGACCTCGTGGTCGACCCGATGAAGATGGCGAAGGTCATCGACAACCCGGACATCCAGCTCCAGCACACCCAGTTGGCCGAGTTCGGCATCACCATCCGGGCTGCCGTGTGGGTGGACGACACCGGCGCACCGCAGAAGGCGGAGTACCGCTTCGAACTGGACGGCAAGGTCGTCAAGCAGTCCTCGACCCGCTTCACCGAGTGGGGCGCGCAGCTCGACTTCCCCACGCCCTCACCGGCCGAGGTCGTCCCCGCCGACCAGCTCCCGAAGTAACCCGACCGTCCCGAAGTGACCCCGAACCGGCGGCCTGCGCGGTGGTCGGGACGGTGGCCGCCGGAGCGAGCGGCGGTCTGGCCCAAGTCGGTCGAGCCGTAGTCGGTCGGGTCGGGCTCAGTTGGTTCGGGCTCAGTTGGTTCGGGCTCGGCCAGTGCGGGGCTCAGGTGGTGCGGGGGATGGGCAGCTGCGCGGTCGGCTCTTCGCCGTCCCGGTCGGAACGGGCGTCCGCCTTCGCCTCCGCCTGAGGCTTCCCCTTCGGCTGCTCGGCGGAGCCACTCGCGGAATCACCCGTGGAGCCACTCGCGGCGTCCCGCCCGAACTCGTTGTCCGAGTCGCTCTCGCCGTCCAGCGGCACCAGGGTCGCCACGGCCCGGGTCACCGCCTCCTGCGCTGCGGCGAACTGCTCGGACAGCGCCTTGTGCACGGTGTGCAGCTCGGTCAGCTTCTGGTCGGCGGCCGTGATGCGGCGGTCGGCGTGCGTGTCGGCGTCGGTGATCGTCTTCTCCGCCTTGGCCGCCGCGTCCGCGAGGGTCTTCTCGGCGTGGGCGTTGGCCTCGGTGACCGTCTTGTCCGCCTTGGCCGTGGCGTCCGCGAGGGTCTTCTCGGCCTTGGCGTCGGCCTCGGACGTGGTCTTCTCCGCGTAGCTGTTCGCGTCGGCGACGGCCTTCTCCGACTTGGCCAGCGCCTCCGACTCCAGCTCGGCGATCTGCTTGTCGGACTCGGCGCGCAGCGTGCCGACCTCGGCCCGTGCGACCTCCAGCAGTCGGGCGGCCTCGGCCTTGGCTTCCACGACGTGCCCCTCGTGCTCCTTGCGGAGCGTGGTGCGCAGCTCGTCGTACTCCTTGTCCAGGTCGTCGTGGTAGCCCTTGTACTTGGCGTCCAGCTCGATCCGGCGTTCGTCCAGCGCCGTGCTCTTGGCCTCGAACTCGGCCGCCACCCGGTCGCGGTCCGCCCGCGTCTCGGCCAGCAGGGCCTCGTGCTCGGCGGCCAGCTTGACCCGGAGTTCCTCGTGGGACCGCTCCAGCTCGGCCCGGCGGTCCTGGTACTGCTGCTCCAGGTCGCTCCCCCGCTTCTGGAAGGCCGCCTCCAACTGCTTGTGACGCTCTTCGAGGTCGCCCATCGCCCGCTGGTGCACCGCCCGACCCTCGGCGGCGAAGCGCTCGGCCTCCGCCCGGGTCGCGTTGGCCTGGTCGACCGCGTCCTTGCGGATGTCGGCGATCTCCTCCTCGGCCAGCGTCATCATCACGCGCACGCGTTCGGTGACGTTGGACGCGCTGACCGGGCTGGCCGCGAGGTTGCCGAGCTGCGCCTTGACCTTGTCCAGTTCGGCGCGGGTGGTGCCGAGGAGCTTGGTGAGCTCGGCGACCTGGGCCGCCGCCGCGTCGCGCGCCCTGGTCGAGTTCTTGAGGTCGAACTCCAGACGTGTCACCCGTTCGTTGACCTGCCGCTGGTTGTACCCGCGCAGAACAACGTCGAAGTGGGTGCGGGCAGCAGGCTGCCCAGTCCCTTCAGCCCCGGCCATATGACCAACCCTACCGAGAAGTCGACACGGTCTGTCACCCGATACAGCGAACGCACTGTAACGGCTCAGTGATTGTGCGCTGATGGCGACGACACGGCCACTTGATCGTGAGGAGTCCTCGGACCTGGGATCTTCCGGTCACCACAGCGGTTCGGCCGCCTGCCGGAACCCGCCATGCCACCCCGCGCCCGACCACGTCCGGTGCACCGCCGCCACTCAGTCGATCACTCTCGCAGTGGCCGATCTAACGGTTCCCGGAGACGCTTGACCGGGAACCACCCTTCAGTGAGGAAGTGGTCGTGTCGCGCCTCCGGTCGGTACGCCCTGACCGGTCGGAGGCGCGACCGCGCGCCCACGTGCCGTGGTGTGGGTCGGGCGCTTGGCCCGATGGTCGGCTCAAGCGGTCGGGGGTGGGCCTCGGGGCGTTCGAGGGCGACTCCGTCACGCCGGCGCTTGCTGTCATGCACTGCTCCTCTCGGTCGGTCCGGGTGATTCGCGGCAGTGGGTCGTGCCCGTCAAGTATCGAACAGGCGTTCGACCGCCGGCAAGATCACTTCCGGGTGAACGGGGCGAGGGTCCCGGCCGGCGTGAACGGTAAATGTGAGCCCGCCGTCAGGGGGCTGCGCCGAGTCGGCCCGCAAGGGACAATCCTCGGGTCGCGCCCCAGGTAGGACCGCCCTTGACCGGGTGAGTGAACGATCACGATGACGTCCGTCACGTGGGATGGAACTCCCGAGGGGCGGGACGCGCACGGTAACGTGCCTTGATTGACCGCCGAGTGACCTGGGAGGGAACGCCGAATGTTCCGCAAGGTTCTTGTCGCCAACCGCGGCGAGATCGCGATCCGGGCTTTTCGCGCTGCCTACGAGCTGGGCGCCGGCACGGTTGCCGTCTTCCCCCACGAGGACCGCAACTCACTGCACCGGCTGAAGGCCGACGAGTCCTACGAGATCGGCGAGGCCGGCCACCCCGTGCGCGCCTACCTGTCCGTGGACGAGATCATCAAGGCGGCGCGCAAAGCGGGTGCCGACGCGGTCTACCCCGGCTACGGCTTCCTGTCGGAGAACCCCGAGCTGGCCAAAGCCTGTGCCGAGGCCGGGATCACGTTCGTCGGCCCGCCGTCGGACGTGCTCGAGCTGACCGGGAACAAGGCGCGCGCCATCGCCGCCGCCCGGGAAGCGGGCCTGCCGGTGCTGCGCTCCAGCGCGCCCTCCAGCGACATCGAAGCCCTGCTCGAAGCTTCCAAGGAGATCGACTTCCCGGTCTTCGTGAAGGCCGTGGCGGGTGGTGGCGGTCGCGGGATGCGCAAGGTCGACGAGCCCGACGCCCTGCGCGAGGCGTTGGAAGCGGCCTCCCGCGAGGCGGAGTCGGCGTTCGGCGACCCCACGGTGTTCCTCGAACAGGCCGTGGTCGAGCCCCGCCACATCGAGGTGCAGATCCTCGCTGACGGCGAGGGCAACGTCATGCACCTGTTCGAGCGCGACTGCTCGGTCCAGCGCCGGCACCAGAAGGTCATCGAGATCGCGCCCGCGCCGAACCTCTCCCCGGAGCTGCGCGACCGGATCTGCGCCGACGCGGTCAAGTTCGCCCGGCACATCGGCTACCGCAACGCGGGCACCGTCGAGTTCCTGCTCGACCCGCGCGGCAAGTACGTCTTCATCGAGATGAACCCCCGCATCCAGGTCGAGCACACGGTCACCGAAGAGGTCACCGACGTCGACCTGGTGCAGTCGCAGATGCGCATCGCGTCCGGCGAGTCCCTGGACGACCTCGGCCTCAGCCAGGACACGGTGCACCTGCGCGGCGCGGCCCTCCAGTGCCGCATCACCACCGAGGACCCGGCCAACGGCTTCCGCCCGGACACCGGCATGATCAGCGCCTACCGGTCGCCGGGTGGCTCGGGCATCCGGCTGGACGGCGGCACGACCGGCGCGGGCACCGCGATCGGCGCGCACTTCGACTCCATGCTGGTCAAGCTGACCTGTCGCGGCCGGACGTTCTCCGCCGCCGTGGCGCGCGCCCGCCGCGCGGTCGCCGAGTTCCGCATCCGGGGCGTGTCCACGAACATCCCGTTCCTCCAGGCGGTCCTGGACGACGAGGACTTCTACGAGGGCCGCGTCACCACGTCGTTCATCGAGAAGCGCCCGGAGCTGCTGACCGCCCGGCACTCCGCCGACCGGGGCACGCGGCTGCTGACCTACCTCGCCGACGTGACGGTGAACCTGCCCAACGGCGCGCGCCCGGCCGCCGTGGACCCGAAGGACAAGCTGCCGCACACCGACCTGGCGGTCGAGCCGCCGGCGGGGTCGAAGCAGAAGCTGACCGAGCTGGGCCCTGAGGGGTTCGCGCGCTGGCTCCGGGAGTCCAAGCGGCTCGGGGTCACCGACACGACGTTCCGCGACGCGCACCAGTCGCTGTTGGCGACCCGGGTGCGGACCAAGGATCTGCTCGCCGTAGCGCCGCACGTGGCGCGTCTTACGCCGCAGCTGCTGTCCCTTGAGGCGTGGGGCGGGGCCACCTACGACGTGGCGCTGCGGTTCCTGGCCGAGGACCCGTGGGAGCGGCTTGCCGCGCTGCGGGAAGCCGTCCCGAACATCACGCTCCAGATGCTGCTGCGCGGTCGGAACACGGTGGGCTACACGCCGTACCCGGAGGCCGTGACGAACGCGTTCGTCGAAGAGGCGACCAAGACCGGCATCGATATCTTCCGCATCTTCGACGCCCTCAACGACGTCGAGCAGATGCGTCCGGCGATCGAGGCGGTGAGGGAGACCGGGACCGCCGTCGCCGAGGTGGCGCTGTGCTACACGGCGGACCTGTCCAACCCGGACGAGCGCCTGTACACGCTGGACTACTACCTGAAGCTGGCGGAGCAGATCGTCGGCGCGGGCGCGCACGTGCTGGCCGTGAAGGACATGGCGGGCCTGCTGCGCCCACCTGCCGCCGCGCGGCTGGTCACGGCGTTGCGCAAGGAGTTCGACCTCCCGGTGCACCTGCACACGCACGACACGGCAGGCGGTCAGCTGGCGACGTACCTGGCGGCCATCCAGGCGGGCGTGGACGCGGTGGACGGCGCTGCGGCGTCGATGGCGGGCACCACGTCGCAGCCGCCGCTGTCGGCGATCGTGGCGGCCACGGACTACACGGAGCACGAGACCGGCCTGGACCTCCAGGCGGTGTGCGACATCGAGCCGTACTGGGAGGCCGTGCGCAAGGTGTACGCGCCCTTCGAGTCCGGCATCCCCGCTCCGACGGGTCGCGTGTACAACCACGAGATCCCCGGCGGGCAGCTCTCGAACCTGCGCACCCAGGCGGTGGCGCTCGGCCTCGGCCAGAAGTTCGAGGAGATCGAGGCGATGTACGCCGCCGCCGACCGGATGCTGGGCCGGCTGGTGAAGGTGACGCCGTCGTCCAAGGTCGTCGGCGACCTGGCGCTGCACCTGGTGGGCGCGGGCGTGTCGCCGAAGGACTTCGAGGCGGAGCCGAACAAGTTCGACATCCCGGCGTCGGTGGTCGGGTTCCTGTCCGGTGAGCTGGGCGACCCGCCCGGTGGCTGGCCGGAGCCGTTCCGCAGCAAGGCGTTGCAGGGGCGGGCCGCGCCGAAGGGCGTGGCGGAGCTGACCGACGAGGACCGCGAGGGCCTGGAGAAGTCCCGCCGCGCGACCCTGAACCGCCTGCTGTTCCCCGCGCCGACGAAGGAGTTCCTGGCGCACCGGGACGCGTACGGCGACACCAGCGTGCTGCGCAGCAAGGACTTCTTCTACGGCCTGCGGGCCGGCGAGGAGTACTCGGTCGACCTGGAGCCGGGCGTGCGGCTGCTGATCGGTCTGGAGGCCATCGGCGAGGCCGACGAGCGCGGTATGCGCACCGTCATGGCGACGCTCAACGGCCAGCTCCGCCCGATCCAGGTGCGCGACCGCTCGATCGCGGCCGAGGTCCCGGTGGCGGAGAAGGCGGACCGGACGAACCCGGCGCACGTGGCCGCGCCGTTCGCGGGTGTCGTCACGCCGAACGTCGAGGAGGACGAGCAGGTCGAGGCCGGTCAGACGGTGGCGACCATCGAGGCGATGAAGATGGAGGCGGCGATCACCGCGCCGAAGGCGGGCCGGGTCAAGCGCCTCGCCGTGCGCGGCGTGCAGCAGGTGGAAGGCGGCGACCTGCTGATCGTGCTCGACTAGCGTTCGACGCGCGCACGGGCCGGGCACCCTCAGGGTGTCCGGCCCGTGGTGCGTCGTGGGGCTGTTCGCCCGGGTGGCTGCCTCGGCCCAGCCTGTGACCCGGCACCCCTGAGTGGTCGGTCCGGGTGGCCGGCTCGGGCGGCTCCGGCGACGATTGCCGGGACGGTCCGGGGTGCCGGTCCGGGCACCGCGCCCGCCGTTTCCGGCACACGTCACTCGACCGGTTGATCTCTCCCGCCACGGGAACCCCCAGGTCGGGACGGCCGTTGGAGGAGCCATGAAGAAGGTCACCGCAGCGCTGCTCGGCGTCGCGGCGGGAGCGGTCGCGTGGGCGTTGCGCGACGTGCCTGTCGCGCTGGGCGGCACACCGCGCGGGGAACGCGTCCGGCGCTCCCCGCAGTTCCGCGACGGCAGGTTCCACAACGCCGTGCGGACCCGCACCGCCCCGCCGGGCGGCACCGGGGACATGGCGCGGGAGCTGCTGTTCGGTGGCCAGCAGCGGCACCCGGCCGGGGAGGTGCCGCTGGTGCCGGCCGCACCGGTCCGGTCGGCGGACGGCCTGCACATCACCTGGTACGGGCACGCGTCGACGCTCGTGGAGGTCGACGGCGCGCGCATCCTGCTCGACCCGGTGTGGAGCGAGCGCTGCTCGCCGTCCGGCGTGGTCGGGCCGAAGCGGCTGCACCCGGTGCCGCACCGGCTGGCCGAGGTCGGCCGGGTGGACGCGGTGGTGATCTCGCACGACCACTACGACCACCTCGACCTGCCGACCGTGCGGGAGCTGACCCGCATCGGCGACGCGGTCTTCGTGGTGCCGCTGGGGATCGGCGCGCACCTGCGCCGCTGGCACGTGCCCGAGGAGCGCATCGTCGAGCTGGACTGGGACGAGTCGCACGAGGTGGCCGGCACCCGGCTGGTCGCCCTGCCGGCACAGCACTTCTCCGGGCGCGGGCTGCGGCGCGACACCACGCTGTGGGCGTCGTGGGCGATCCTCGGCCCCCGGCACCGCGTCTACTACAGCGGGGACACCGGCTACTTCGACGGCTACCGCAGGATCGGCGAGCAGCACGGGCCGTTCGACGCCTCGCTGATCCAGGTCGGCGCGTACGGCGAGGGCTGGCCGGACATCCACATGACCCCGGAGGAGGGCGTGGCGGCGCACCGCGACCTCCGGGGCGGGCTGCTGATCCCGGTGCACTGGGCGACGTTCAACCTGGCGTTCCACGACTGGGCGGAACCGGTCGACCGGGTGTGGCGGGAGGCGAAGGCGTGGGAGGTCCCGCTGTGCGTGCCGCGTCCGGGCGAACGGGTCGACGTGGCGGACCCGCCGGCGGTCGACGGCTGGTGGCAGGCGCTCGCATGAGGACTGCGGTGGTGACGGGCGGCGGTACCGGGATCGGCAGGGCGATCGCGGCCGAGCTGGTGGCGCGCGGCCTGGAGGTCGTGATCACCGGGCGGCGCGCCGACGTGCTGGCGGCGGCGGCCGAGGAGGTCGGCGCGCGGGCGGTGGCGTTCGACGCGGCCGATCCCCGGGCGGTGGAGGCGGCGCTGGCCGAGCTGCCGTCCACAGTGGACGTGCTGGTGAACAACGCCGGTGGCGCGGTCGACGGGGCCGACCTGCGCTCCCGGTGGCTGGCGAACTACGAGGCGAACGTGGTGACCGCCGTCCTCGTGACGACGGCGCTGGAGCCGAGGTTGGCCGACCAGGCGCGGGTGGTGACGATCGGCTCGATCGCAGGGCGGCGCGGCGGCGATGCCTACGGCGCGGCGAAGGCGGCCGTGGAGGCGTGGACGGCCGAGTTGGCGTTCACGTTGGGCGGGCGGGGGATCACGGCGAACGTGGTGTCGCCGGGGTACGTCGAGGACACCGAGTTCTTCGGTGACCGGATGACGCCGCAGCGCCGCGAGACCTTGGTGTCGCAGACGGCGAACGGCCGGCCGGGCACGCCGGCGGACGTGGCGGCGGCGGTGGCGTTCCTGGTGTCGCCGGAGGCGGGGCACATCACCGGCCAGGTGATCGCTGTGAACGGGGGTGCCGCTCTGGGTCGCTGACACTGCCGCCGATCTCGGGATGGTGCGGGAGTCGGTGCCTGGGTTTGCCGGTGCACGCCTGTGACCTGTGAGGACGGTCGTGGGCGAGTATGTGGTGCGCTCGGTCAGCCGGTGATCCCACGGGTCGATGCGGCCCGAGGGTGTTCACTGGTCCGAACGAGTTATCCGGGCGGCGTCCCGGCCAACGGGTGCCGTCGTCGGAGCACAATCCGGGCACCACAACCGGAGGGGGCCGACGGCTGTGCCACGAGGAGAGAGCCCGCTGGAGCCCGACGGGTCGGCGTTGACCGACTTCGCGCTGGGCCTGCGGCGGCTGCGCGCGCAGGCGGGCACGCCCAGCTACCGGCAGCTCGCCCGGTGGGCGCTCTACTCGCCGACCACGCTGTCCGACGCCGCCGGCGGCAAGAAGATGCCGAGCCTCTCGGTCACGACCGCGTTCGTGCGGGCGTGCGGTGGCGACGAGGCCGAGTGGGAACGGCGCTGGCGTGCGCTGAGCACGGAGCTGGCGGAGCCGCCCACGGCGGAGGACGGTGCCGCCGCGCCCTACCTCGGCCTGGCCCCGTACCAGGCCGACGACGCGGAGTGGTTCCACGGCCGGGAGGCGCTGGTCGAGGAGCTGGTCGCCCAGGTCGCCGAACGGCGGTTCACCGCCGTGTTCGGCGCGTCCGGTGCGGGCAAGTCGTCACTGCTGCGCGCCGGGCTGGTGCCCGCGCTGGCGGCGGACGGGACGTGGATCGCGCTGTGCACGCCCGGCGCGGACCCGCTCGGGGAGTGCGCGGCGCACCTGGCGCGGTGGCTGGGCACGACGGCCGGGGTGGTGCGCGCGGAGCTGGCGGCCGACCCGGGCAACCTGCACCGGCTCGTCCGGCAGGCGCTGGTGGACGAGCCGCCGGACCGGCAGGTCGTGTTCGTCGTCGACCAGTTCGAGGAGCTGTTCACGCTGTGCGGGGACGAGTCGGTGCGGGCGGCGTTCCTCGCCGCGCTGGTCCGGGCCGCCCGTGCGGACCACGGCCGCTGCCGGGTGGTGCTCGGTGTCCGGGCCGACTTCCGGGCCCGCTGCCTGCGCGACGGCGAGCTGGCCGCCGTGCTCGACCACGGCGGGCTCGACATCCGGCCGATGACGGTCGAGCAGTTGCGGTGCGCGATCGTGGAGCCGGCCAAGCGCGCCGACTGCGTGGTGGAGGGCGCGCTGGTCGCCGCCCTGGTCGCCGAGGTGCACGGGCGGATCGGCGTCCTGCCGCTGTTATCGCACGCGCTGCGGGAGACGTGGCTGCGGCGCAAGGGCAACACGCTGACGCTCGCGGGATTCCAGCGCACCGGCGGCATCGACGGCGCACTGGCCAACTCCGCCGAGGCGGTCTACTCCGCGCTCGACGAACACCGGCGCGCGGTCGCCAAGGACCTGCTGCTGCGCATGGTCGCGTCCGGGGACGACGGCGAGGACACCCGGCGCCGGGTGGACCGCGCCGAGCTGGACGACAACCCGGACGTGGACGCGGTGCTGGGCGAGCTGGCGGCGGCACGGCTCGTGGTGCTGTCCGGCGACCGGGCCGAGATCACCCACGAAGCGCTGATCGACGCGTGGCCCCGGCTGCGCGGGTGGCTGGACGAGGACCGCGACGGGCGACGGGCCCACCGCCGGCTCACCGACGCCGCGACCCTGTGGCGCGACCACCGGCGCGACCCCGACCTGCTGCTGCGCGGCGCCCTGCTGACGCAGACGTCGGAGTGGGCGCGGACCGGCGGCCCGCTCAACCGGGTGGAGCGCGAGTTCCTCGACGCGGGCGTCTCCGCCGACCGGAGCGAGCGCACGCAACGCCGCCGGCACGTCCGGCTCGTGCGGGCGCTGGCCGCCCTCGTCGTCGTGTTCGCGGTGTTCGCCACGCTGACGGCGGTCTACGCCACGAACACCCAGCGCGCCGCCACCCGCCAGCAGACCGTCGCGCTCGCCGACGACGCGGTGGAGACGGCGGCGCGGCTGTCCGACACCGATCCGGTGCTCGCGTCCAGCCTGCTGCTGGCCGCCTACCGGCTGAACCCCTCGGACAAGACGGCGACCGCGCTGGTGAGCGCTTCGGGCCTGGTCAGCACGGTCGGGATGGCCGACGAGTCGAACTCGGCGGTGACCACCGCGCCGCACGGGCGGCTGGCCGCCGTGTCGCGGCGGGCGACGGACGTCACCAGCCTCGTGGTCCCGAACGGCGACAGCGCCACGCCGGTCTCGTCGCTGCCCGGTGGGCAGGGCGAGGCCGTCTTCAGCGCGGACTCGCGGGTGGTCGCGGTGCACGACCGCGACGGGATCCACCTGTGGAACGTCGCCGACCCGGCCCGCCCGGTGGAGCTCGGCGCGATCCCCGGCAGGCACCGCGTCGTCCGGTTCAGCCCGGTCGGCGACCTGCTGGTCACCGTCGACGTGGTGCCGGTGATCAAGGGCCGGGACACGGACTGGGTGCCGGGCCGGTCGGGCCGGCTGTGGGACGTGCGCGACCCGCGCGTGCCGCGCCCGCTCGGCGCGCTGCCCGGCGCCAACACCCTGTTCGAGTTCAGCGGTGACGGTCGGCTGCTCGTCACGCTCGACCTGGACCGCGCCGCCGGCACGCCCTACGACCAGGACTTGGAGGTCTGGGACCTCGCCGCGCCCGGGTCGCCGCACGTCGTGGGCCGCGTGGACAACGACATGGTCGGCTCGATCAGCGCGGTGGCGTTCGCGGGCTACCGGGGGCTGGTCGTGGGCGACGTCGACGGCGGCGTCGGGTTCTGGAACCTGGCCGACCCGGCGGACCCGCGCATGGTGGTGCTGGACTCCGCCCACCGGGGCGCGGTGAACGCGGCGGCGGTGAGCCCGGACCAGCGCTCGGTGGTGACCGTGGGCTCGACCGGCGACCTGGTGCTGTGGAGCTTCCCGAGCCCGCAGGCGCTGCGCCGCAAGTCCGACCCGGTGCGGGTGGGCTCCGGCTTCACCGGGCTGCGCTTCGCCCCGGACGGGCAGAGCGTGCACGCGCTCAAGCACACGCTGACCGTCAGCACCGTCCGCTGGAGCCTGGACCCGGAGGACGCGGTCGCGGCGGTGTGCGCGACCCCGTCCGCGAACCTGACACCGGCCCAGTGGAGCACCTACTTCCCCGACCTCGCCCACCGCGAGCTGTGCTGAGCCGCGCCGGCGGGTTCGGTGGTCGGCGGTGGTCGGCGTGCGGGGGCCTGGGACGATGGGCGGGTGACCAGGATCGTCGCGGGCGTCGCCGGCGGGCGTCGGCTGCAAGTGCCGCCGAGGGGCACCCGGCCCACCTCGGACCGGGTGCGGGAGGCGTTGTTCAGCTCGCTGGAGGCCCTCGTCGACCTCGACGGGGCGCGGGTGCTCGACCTGTACGCCGGGTCCGGGGCGCTCGGCTTCGAGGCGCTGTCCCGGGGCGCGGCCTCCGCCGTGTTCGTGGAGTCCGACAAGCGGGCCGCCGACGTGCTCAAGGCCAACGCGAAGTCGCTCGGCCTGCCCGGTGCGACGGTGGTCGCCCGGACCGCCGAGGCGGCCGTCGCCGACCCGGCCGACGAGCCGTGCGACGTGGTGTTCGCCGACCCCCCGTACGCGGTGACGGACGAGCAGCTCGGCCGGGTGCTCGACGGGCTTGTCCGGCACGGCTGGTTCTCGACCGGGTCGGTGATCGTGGTGGAGCGCGCCGCGCGCAGCGCTGAACCGATCTGGCCCCGTGCACTGGAATCGTTGCGCAGCAAGCGTTATGGGGACACGGCGCTGTACTGGGCGGAGTACGTTGGCACCCATGGGTGATGCCGACCACGCACCGGAGTGGACGCGTCCGATCGGGTGCTACCGTCCGAAACCATGACGCGTGCCGTGTGCCCCGGCTCCTACGACCCGGCCACCAACGGACACCTGGACATCATCGGCAGAGCGGCGAAGCTCTTCGACGAGGTCGTCGTCGCCGTGCTCATCAACAAGAACAAAAAGACCCTGTTCTCCGTCGAGGAGCGCACCGAGATGCTCCGCGAGGTCACGGCGCAGTGGCCGAACGTGCGGGTCGACTCGTGGCACGGCCTGCTGGTCGACTACTGCCGGGAGAACGACATCCAGGCGATCGTGAAGGGCCTGCGCGCGGTCAGCGACTACGACTACGAGCTGCAGATGGCCCAGATGAACCACCAGCTCACCGGGGTCGAGACGCTGTTCATGCCGACCAACCCGGTCTACAGCTTCCTGGCCAGCTCGCTGGTCAAGGACGTGGCGACCTACGGCGGCGACGTGTCGACGCTGCTGCCGCCGTCGATCCTGGCCCGGCTCACGCAGCGGCTCGCCGAACGCCGCTGACCGGTCACGGTGGGTTCACCCCACCGTGGTCGTCTCCTCACTCGACGTGACTAGCGTCGAGCGCATGAGCGAGATCACAAAGCGCGGTGCCCGGGCACTGCTCTCCCTGCTGCTGGTCCTCCTCGGCACCGCCACCTCCGTCACCCCGGCGGTCGCCGGGGCAATGAACACGACGTCCGCGCGCCAGGCGGCGTGCGGCGACACCTCCGGGTTCCGCCGGGTCGCCCTCTCCGGGCTGCCCGCCCAGGCCACCGACACCGTCCGGCTGATCCAGCGCGGCGGGCCCTACCCGTACCCGCAGGACGACCAGACCTTCCAGAACCGCGAGCGGGTCCTCCCGGCGTGCTCCACCGGCTACTACCGCGAGTACACCGTCAAGACGCCGGGCAGCTCCACGCGCGGCGCGCGGCGGATCGTGACCGGGAACGCCTCGCCGAAGCTGTACTTCTACACCGCCGACCACTACGCGAGCTTCGTGCTGGTCGACACCTCCCGCTGAACCGGCCGGCACCCCGCCCGCCGGGCTTGTCACCCGGCGGGGCGGGGACACGCCCTGCCGATCTACCCGCGGCCGGGTGATCGGCAGGGCACACTGGGACGGGTACCGCTGTGTGGGCGTGGGGAGTGTGCCGTGTACCGGGTGTTCGAGGCCCTCGACGAGCTGGTCACGATCGTCGAGGAAGCGCGTGGCGTGCCGATGACCTCCGGGTGCGTCGTGCCGCGCGGTGACGTGCTCGAACTCCTCGACGACGTCCGCGACGCGATCCCGGCGGAGCTGGACGACGCCCAGGACGTGCTCGACCACCGCGACGAGCTGGTCGGCAAGGCCCAGCACGAGCTGGAGGCGAGCGCCAGCAAGGCCCGCTCCGACGCCGAGCGGATGGTCTCCGAGGCGCAGCACGAGGCCGAGCGGATGCTGTCCGAGGCGCGCTCGCGGGCCGAGCGGATGGTGGCCGAGGCGCAGGACCAGGCGGAGCGGACGATCTCCGCCGGCCGCCAGGAGTACGAGGACCTGGTGGGTCGCGCGCACTCCGAGGCCGACCGGATGGTGCAGGCCGGCCGCGCCAACTACGAGCGGGCGATCGAGGAGGGGCGTGCCGAGCAGACCCGGCTGGTCGACCAGACCGAGGTCGTGCAGGCCGCGCACGCCGAGGCCGCCCGCCTGCTGGACGCCGCGCAGTCCGAGTCGATCCGGCTGCGCAGCGAGTGCGACGCCTACGTGGACGGCAAGCTGGCCGACTTCGAGGACCTGCTCGCCCACACGCTGCGCTCGGTCGGCAAGGGGCGCTCGCACCTGCGGGGCCCGGGGGTGGCGGGTGCCGCCGCCCCGTTCGACTACCACGAGACCGCTCGGTCCTGAAGCGACCGCGACACCCGACCGGACCAGGCCGGACCTGCCGATTTCACGTCAGCGCCGGTTGTCCCGTACCCTTGACCGGCTGGCCGTGGTAAGTCACCCGTCGGCAAACACCAAACATCATGTCTGAGCACCGTCACGCGTCCACGCGTTCCACAGCCACCGGGCCCTGGGTCATCGACACCAGGGACCTCGGTCGTCGCGCGGGTTCCAGCCGCGCCTACCGGCGCTCGGTTCCCGCGGAGGGCCTCGGCCTGCTCGGTGTGATCGCGGTGCCCCCGGGTGGCGTCGTCGAACTCGACCTCCTGCTGGAGTCCGTGGTCGAGGGCGTGCTGGTGACCGGCACGGCCGCGACGGTGGTCGAAGGGGAGTGCTCGCGCTGCCTGGAACCGCTGTCGGCCGAGGTCGAGGTGGAGCTGACCGAGCTGTACGCGTACCCGGACAGCGCCACCGACGAGACCACCGAGGAGGACGAGGTCAGCCGCTTGCGGGACGACCTGGTCGACCTCGAACCGGTGGTGCGGGACGCCCTCGTCCTCGCGCTGCCGCAGGTGCCGCTGTGCTCGCCGGACTGCCTCGGGCTGTGCGTCGACTGCGGCGGCAGGCTGGCCGATCTCGGCCCCGATCACGGGCATGAGACGATTGACCCCCGGTGGGCCGCCCTTCAGGAGCGGTTCGACGGGAATCGTGACAATCCAGAGGAGAACTAGTCGTGGCCGTCCCGAAGCGGAAGATGTCGCGCTCGAACACGCGCTCGCGCCGCGCTCAGTGGAAGACCGCTGCCGTGCACCTGGTGGCCTGCTCGAACCGCGCCTGCCGCCAGCCGAAGCCGCAGCACGTCGCCTGCCCGGCTTGTGGCCAGTACGACGGCCGCCAGGTCGTCCAGCCGGCCTGATCCTCATCAAGGCGAAGGTAGCGTCGCACTGTGGGGGGTAGGTCGTCGCGCGGTCGGTCCGCCGACCGCGCCCCGTTGCTCCAAGCGCTCGGCGTCCCCGTGGACGCCGAGCTGCTGACGCTGTCCCTGACCCACCGCTCGTACGCGTACGAGAACGGTGGGCTCCCGCCGAACGAGCGGCTGGAGTTCCTCGGAGACGCCGTGCTCGGCATGGTGGTCACCGACCACCTCTACCGCACCCACCCGGACCTGCCCGAGGGGCAGCTGGCGAAGCTCCGTGCCAGCGTGGTGAACATGCACGCGCTGGCGGGCGTGGCCAGGGGTCTGGGCGAGGACGGTCTGGGCGGGCACCTGCTGCTCGGTCGCGGCGAGGAGCTGACCGGGGGCAGGGACAAGGCGAGCATCCTCGCGGACGGCCTCGAAGCCGTCATCGGCGCGGTGTACCTGCAGTTCGGCATCGACACCGCGCGTCAACTCGTCCACCGCCTCTTCGACCCGCTGCTGGCGGAGGCGCCGTTGCGCGGCGCGGGGCTGGACTGGAAGACCAGTTTGCAGGAGTTGACCGCATCGGCGGGGCTGGGCGTGCCCGAGTACCGGGTGGACGACCAGGGGCCCGACCACCGCAAGGAGTTCACCGCAACGGTGCTCGTCGGTGGGCAGCCCCACGGCGCCGGCGATGGCCGCACGAAGAAGGAAGCCGAGCAGAAGGCGGCTGCCGCCGCCTACCGGGTGCTGTCGGAGCGGGCCCGCGCGGAGCAGGAAGCCGCGTCCGGGAACGGCCGCGCCCCGGAGCCGGCACCACCGCAGACCTCACCCACCGAGGAAGACTGACGCCGATGTATGCCACGAACGTCCGGACCAACCGGCGCGTGCGCGACCACCACCGCCGCTCCCGTCCGTTGAACGCCTCCCGCAGCGGTGGTATCCAGGGTCTCGTCCTGGTCCGCGACACCGCCCAGGCGGGTGGCTGGATGCTGAAGCCGACCAAGCCGCAGGCCGCCGCGTACGAGCTCTTGGAGGAGCTGGAGTCCGCTGCCGGGGCCGAGACCGAGGACTGATCCCGCCACGTGCCCGAGCTGCCTGAGGTAGAGGTCGTCCGCCGAGGTCTGCACGAGCACGTCGCCGGCCGGACCGTCACCGAGGTCGAGGTCTTCCACGACCGCGCGATCCGCCGCCACCTGCCGGGTGCGGCGGATTTCGCGTCCCGGTTGGCCGGTCGGACCATGGTCGGGGCGCGGCGGCGCGGCAAGTACCTCTGGGTGGACCTGTCCGACGGGGACGCCCTGCTCGCCCACCTCGGGATGAGCGGGCAGATGCTGGTGCAGCCGGCCGACGCCCCGGACGAGAAGCACCTGCGGGTCCGCGTGCGGTTCGCCGACGGCGGCCCGGAGCTGCGGTTCGTGGACCAGCGCACGTTCGGCGGGCTGGCGCTGGCCGAGATCGTCGTGGTCGACGGCACGCCGCTGCCGGAGCCCGTCGCGCACATCGCGCGCGACCCCATGGACCCCGCGTTCGACCCCGCTGCCGCCGTCGCCGCGCTGCGCAGGCGGCGCACGGACGTGAAGCGCGCGCTGCTGGACCAGACGCTGGTGTCCGGCGTGGGCAACATCTACGCCGACGAGGCGTTGTGGCGCAGCCGCCTGCACGGCCTGCGCCCCACCGAGAAGCTGACGTCCGGGAAAACGGCGGAACTGCTCGCGCACGCCACCGACGTGATGCGCGAGGCGTTGGGCGAGGGCGGCACGTCGTTCGACGCGCTCTACGTCAACGTGAACGGCCAATCCGGCTACTTCGACCGCGCGCTGAACGTTTACGGGCAGGAGAACCGGCCGTGTGCGCGGTGCGGAACGGCGATTGTGCGAGAGCCCTTCATGAACCGCTCGTCGTACTCGTGCCCGCGATGCCAACCGAGGCCGCGCGGGGCATGACGGCCTCGGTTCGTACGCCCGAGAGGTAAGCGGTCAGCGCGATTTCGGTTCGGCGAGCCGGCGCAGCAGCGGCGTGACCGACCGGAGGTGGCCGCGCTCCTCCTCCGACAGCCGGGAGATCCGCTCGGAGAGCAGTTCCGCTTCGCCGTGCGCCAGGGACAGGATGGTTTCGCGGCCCGCGCCGGTCAGTTCCACGATCGTGGCGCGGCCGTCCGCCGGGTCCGCCTCGCGGCGCACGAGGCCGCTGGATTCCAGGCCCGTCACCACGGTGGTCGCCGTCGGCTGGGAGCACAGCGCGCGCACGGCGATCTCGCCGATGCGCATGGGGCCCTGCGCGGCCAGCTCGGCGAGCACGAGCAGCTGGGTGGGCTGCAACCGCCGGACGGGCGCCGACTGGCGCAGGCTCCGGATCAGCCGGTGCACGGCGACCACGAGCTGTAACGCATCCTGGTTGGTCACACTGGTGGTCATCGAGGACCTCCTCGTGGCTCACCGACCGTGAGCAAGTGTCCGAATTCGGACAGGACATTCGCACTATTGGTGTACCGGTGTCCAGCGAACCGATTCATTCGCACCCGGATGTACTCACAGTATCCGCACCGGTGCGGTCCCCCTATCCGTTAGAAAGGCATAAAAGCCGTGGTCGGGGGCATCAAGACGCCATCAGAAAGGCGTCGGAGCCGAGTCGGGGACAACACGCCGGAGCGTGCAGGACGTAGTGTCGGACCGTGACGAAGGTGCTCGTGGTCGACGACGAACCGCAGATCGTGCGCGCGCTGCGGATCAACCTGTCCGCGCGCGGCTACTCGGTGCTCACCGCCCACGACGGCACCGCCGCGCTCAAGGCCGCCGCCGAGGGCAAGCCGGACGTCGTCGTGCTCGACCTGGGCTTGCCCGACGTCGACGGCACGGAGGTCATCGCCGGGCTGCGCGGCTGGACGTCCGTGCCGATCATCGTGCTCTCCGCGCGCACCGACTCGGCGGACAAGGTGGAGGCGCTGGACGCCGGCGCGGACGACTACGTGACCAAGCCGTTCGGCATGGACGAGCTGCTGGCCCGGCTGCGCGCCGCCGTGCGCCGCTCCTCGGTGGTCGACGGGGAGGACGCCGTGGTGGAGACGTCGTCGTTCACGGTCGACCTGGCCGCCAAGAAGGTGGTCCGGGAGGGCGCGGAGGTGCACCTCACGCCGACCGAGTGGGGCCTGCTGGAGATCCTGGCCCGCAACCGGGGCCGGCTGGTCGCGCAGAAGCAGCTCCTCCAGGAGGTGTGGGGGCCGCAGTACGCGAAGGAGACCCACTACCTGCGGGTGTACCTGGCGCAGTTGCGGCGCAAGCTGGAGCCCGAGCCGTCGCACCCCCGGCACCTGGTGACGGAGCCGGGGATGGGGTACCGCTTCGAGCTGTGACCCGGTCGTGCTCAGCCGACCGGCAGCCGGGGGTGGCGCTCGAACAGGACCGTGGCGCGCACGACCGCCTCCTTGTAGCGGGCGGCGAGGCGGCCGGTGAGCACGGCGTCGCGCGGGCTGTCGTCGCCGCGCACGAACTGGATCAGGCCGTGCCGGCGGCCGAGGCTCACGCACTGGTTGACGTAGGAGAACCGGAACGGCTCGGGCTCCTGGCCCCGCAGCCGGTCGGCCAGCGCCCGCACGGCCCGCTGGGTGGTGGGCAGGCCGGTCGCGCACGCCATGCGCAGCTCCAGCCCGTCCGGGCGGCGGATGGCGGCGGCGTCCCCGATGCCCAGCACCTCCGGGTGCGAGACCGACGTGAGGGTCTGGTCCACGACCATCCGGCCGGTGCCGTCCACCGCGAACCCCGCGTCGCGGGCCAGCTCCGGAACCCGGAAGCCGGCCGTCCACACCACCGTGTCGGCGGCCACGCGGGTGCCGTCGGCCAGCGCCAGGCCCTCGGCGTCGACCGAGGTGACGCGGGCGTGCTCGCGGACCCCGACGCCCAGCCGGTCGAACGTCGCGCGCAGGTAGCGCCGTGCCTTGGGCGAAAGCGCTTCGCCGAGTCCGCCCCCGGTCACCAGCGCGACCCGCAGGTGCGGCAGGCTCTCGGCGAGTTCGGCGGCGGCCTCGATGCCGGTCAGGCCACCGCCCGCCACCGCCACCACCTCGGCGCCGGCCAGGTCGGCGCGCAGCCGTTCGGCCTCGTCCGCCGTGGCCACGGTGTGCGCGTGCGCGCGGACGCCGGGCACCGAGTCCAGGTCGGCGTGGCTGCCCAGCGCGTAGACCAGCCGGTCGTAGGTCAGCGCGCGGTCGGCCAGCCGGACCTCGCGGGCCTGCGGGTCGACGGCGGTGACCCGGCCGACCACGAGCCGCACCCGCGTGCCCGCCAGCAGGTCCGCCAGCGGCAGGTGGCGCAGCGCCTGCCCGGCGGCCAGTTGGTGCAGCCGGACCCGCTCGACGAACCGGTCGCGCTCGTTGACCAGGGTGACGTCGGCGTCGGTCCACCTCGCCGCCAGCTTGGCGGCGGCCAACCCCGCGTAGCCCGCGCCGATCACCACGATGTGCTCTGCCATGTCCCCGTCCTCTCCTCGCTAGGGGAGCGGGGCGGGGCTCCCGTGCGTGACAGCGGCCCGTTGTGTTCCGTGTCACGAGGGGCGTCGCGCCGGCGGGCACTTCGCGGGTGGACGGGCCGTTGTCACCACGTGCGGTGTGCTCGTGAACGACGATTGGCGGCTCGATGACCGAGATGACCACGGCCCACACGTCCGAAGTGGACCCGGTGGTGCTCCAAGCGGCGCGCGCGTTGTGCAACGACGCGTTCGACGGCGAGTTCAGCGACGACGACTGGGAGCACGCGCTGGGCGGTGTGCACGCGCTCGTGTGGGAAAGCGGCGTGCTGGTCGGCCACGGGGCCGTGGTGCAGCGCCGGCTGGTGCACGGCGGCCGGGCGTGGCGGGCCGGGTACGTCGAGGCCGTCGCGGTCCGGGAGGACCGGCGGCAGCGCGGGTACGGCGCAGCCGTGATGGGCGCGCTGGAGGACGTGGTGCGGCGGGCCTACCAGGTCGGCGCGCTCGCGTCGGCGGACACCGCGCTGGACTTCTACGCCGGTCGCGGCTGGCAGCTCTGGCGCGGGCCGACCTCGGTGTTGACCCCGACCGGGCCGGAGCGCACCGAGGACGACGACGGCGGCATCTTCGTGCTGCCCGTGGAGGTCGTGCCGGACCTGGACGGCCCGCTGGCCTGCGACTGGCGCGAGGGCGACGTCTGGTAGGCGGGTCAGGGCCTGCGGGCCTCGACCAGCCAGGCGGCCGAGCCGTACTCGACGCCCTCGGGCGTCACGTGCTCCGCCAGGTTCGCCCGCACCGCGTCCAGCGCGCCCGGCAGCTCCTCCGGCCCGAGGGCGCGGATCAGGCTCTCGTGCCGCGCGGAGACGTAGCCGAACGCGTCCTCCACGTCCCGGCCGAGGTACATCAGCTCGTCGAACGGGGTCAGCGACACGTCGGTCAGCCCCGCCCCGGTCAGCACCCGGCGCACCCGGTCCGGGTCGCTGAGCGCGAACGGGCTCGGCGTGTCGGTCGGCGGGTCCGGCAGCTCCCGGCCCGCCGCCAGCAGCGTGCGGAACGTGGTGAAGAAGTCGTTGCGCAGGAAGGGCTGCCAGGTCAGCAGCACCACCCGGCCACCCGGCCGCAGCGCGCGGGCCAGGTTGGTGAACGCGGCCACCGGGTCGCCGAAGAACATCGAGCCGAACCGGCTGACCACCACGTCGAACGCGGCATCCGGGAACGGGTGGACCTGCGCGTCGGCCTGCTCGAACGCGGCGTTGGCCACGCCCTCGCGCGCGGCCCGTGCGCGGGCCAGGTCGAGCATCCGCGACGACAGGTCGACGCCGAGGGCCGACCGCGCCCGGCGGGCCGCGTCGAGCGTGGTCCGGCCGCTGCCGCACCCGACGTCCAGCACGTCCGTCGTCGGCGTGAGCGCCGAGGCGGCCAAGAACGCCGGGTGGTAGCGGACGAGCCCCCGTTCCAGGCGGTCGCCCTCGGCGATCCAGAAATCGCCCTGCTCACCGTCCCAGGCTTCGAGCTGCGCGCTGTTCGACGGGTCGACCGGAAGTGCGGTGAAGTCGCTCACCCGACCGGACCTTAGCGACCGCGCGGGCCTGCCGCCCCCGGTTTCCGGTGATCACGGCCCGGAGGTGGGCGTGGGGTCGGCCGTCGTGGTCGCGCTGGACGACGACGCCGACGTGGGGCTGAACGAGGTCGGCGGGTTGCTCTGCGGCTGCGTCGTCGGGGCGACCGACGACGGGGTCGTGGTCGGCTCCACCTCCGGCTCGTCCGGGCGCGGACCGGCGGGACCCGGCTCCTTCGCCGCCGTCGTGGTCGTCGCCGTGGTGGACGGCTTCGTCGCGCGCGCCGGGACGGTGACCACGACGGTGGACGTGCTGCCGTCGGCGGCGACCTGCACGGACGTCTCGACCGTCGCCTGCACGTCGGCGCGGGGCTCCGGCGGCACCGGCTCCGGGTCGTCGTCCATCGCCAGCACGGACGCCAGCGCGGCGATCACCGTGGCGACGACCGCGCCGCCGCCGGCCAGCAGGGCCACCGAGGACGCCTTCCTCCTCGGCGACGCCTGATGCTCTTGCTCGAACACGCCATCTCCCTGTGGGGAACCCGGTCGGACGGTCAGGTGTCCGGGTTATCGGCGGGAGGCGGCGGCAGGCGAATCGTTCGGGCGTTCCTCCACACCTTCGTGTAGCGGTCCGTCACCGCAGAACGGCGCTCTCGTTTGGCCGCGCGTCGACCGGCAGGTCAGCTCGTGCTGGTGGTCGTGGCGACAGTCGTCGTGGGCGGCACTGTGGTCGTGTCAGGCGGCGGCGTCGTCGTCACCGGAGGTGGCGTCGTCGTGGTGGTGGGGTTCGGGGTGCCCGGCGGGATGTCTTCGACCGTGGTGGTGGTCGTGGTGCCGTCCGGGTTGGTCACGGTCGTCACGCGGGTGCGCCTGGACGTCGTGGTGGTGGTCGTCGTCGTGGTCTCGGCGGTGGTGGTCGTCGCCTCGGGCGTCGTGGTGGGCGCGGGTGCCGACGTCGTCGTCGCGGTCACCAGGGTGCTGCGGGACACGACGTCCTCGCGCGGTGTCGGCTTGGCGGGGCCGGCCTCCTGCGACGCGCCGGCGATCGTGGCCACGGAGGCGAAGATCGTCGCCACCAGCACGCCGGACGCGGCCAGCAGCACGTTGGGCGACACGCGCGGCCGGCGGCGGTCGGGTTCCGGGGTCTCGTACAGCCCGTCGGTCACTCGCACTCCTCGTTACCAGCCGAAGTTCTGGGTCCAGTACCAGCCGTCGACGGCGAGGCCCACCCCGATCGCGGTGAACCCGCAGTTCAGGATGTTGCGACGGTGCCCGTCGGAGTTCATCCACGCCTTCATCACCGACTCCGGCGTGCGCTGGCCCTTGGCGATGTTCTCGCCGCCGGGGCTCGGGTGGCCCGCCGCGCGCATCCGCTGCGCGAAGTCGACGCCCTCCGGCGTGTCGTGCGAGAAGTAGTCGCGCGCCGACATGTCGTCGCTGTGGCCCTGGGCGGCCTTCGTCGCGCGGGCGTCGACCTGCACCGGGCCGCACCCGGCGGCGCCGCGTGCTTCGTTGACCAGGTCCACGACCCGCTGGGTCTCCGACACCGGCGGTGCGACCGTGGTGGTCGGCGGCGTGGTGGTGGGTGCGGCGGTCGTGGTGGTGGTCGTCGTCTCGGTGGTGGTGGTCGTGGTGGGTGCGGCGGTGGTCGTGGTCGTGGTCTCGGTGGTGGTCGGCGCGGGCGCGGTGGGCTGGGTGGTGCGCGCGGGCAGGCCGACGCCTCCCACACCCCCGACGCCCGTGTTGTCGCCACTGCCGTCCTGTGCTGTGGTGGGCGCGGCGACGAACGGGGCGAGCTGTTCCGGGCCGGCGAAGGCGACACCGGTCGCGCCGGCGGCTCCGAGCATCAGCCCGACCAGCACGCCCATCACGGATCGGTTACCGCGCCGTGCAGTCACGGTCGCGCACCGTACCACTAACGGGTGAAATGTCAGGATGGAAGTTGTGGCAGGAGCAGAGCAGGCCGTCCGCCTGACCGCGTGGGTGCGCGGCCACGTGCAGGGCGTCGGCTTCCGGTGGTGGACCCGCGCCAGGGCGCTTGAGCTGGGCCTGGTCGGCAGCGCGTCGAACCTGAGGGACGGTCGGGTCGAGGTGAACGCCGAGGGAACCGAGGCCGCGTGCCGCTCCCTGGTGGATGCGCTGCGCTCCGGCCGTACCCCCGGTCGGGTGGACTCGGTCGTGGAGCGCTGGTCGGAGCCGCGCGGTGGCCTGACCGGATTCGCCGAGCGTTGAACGGGTAAGGGTCCGGTGGCGTAGTCAACCGGTGTGGACCCGGGCGAAGAGGTGGTCAGGCGGTTGTACGACCGCTGGCGCGGCCCGTTGCACGGCTACGTGCTGCGCCTGATCGGGGGCGACCACGAGCACGCGGAGGAGGTCGTCCGGGAGGCGCTGCTGCGAGCGTCGCAGCACGCCGACGAGGTGACGCCCGAGGACGCGGGCCCGTGGCTGCACGCGGTGGCGCGCGACCTGGTCGTGTCGGGTCTCCGGCGGCGCGGCGGGCGAGACTCCCGGATCCCGGTCGGACCGCCACCACCCACCGACGAGGCGGAGCGCGCCTTGCAGGGCTGGCAGGTGGTCGAGGCGTTGCGCGCGCTCAGCCCGGCCCACCGGGCCGTGGTGGTGGAGCTGTACTACCGCCGCCGCACCGTCACCGAGGCTTCGGCAACCCTCGTCGTCCCGACCGGCACGGTCACGTCGCGCTGCTTCTACGCGTTGCGCGCGCTGCGCGACGCGTTGGACGAGCGCGGGGTGACGTCGTGAGCTGCGTGCACACCGTTGCCTTGGGCGCGTACCTGCTCGGTTCGCTGGAACCGGCGGAGCGCTCGGCGTTCGAGCGCCACCTGCGCGGCTGCGCCACGTGCCGCCGCGAGGTGCTCCGGCTGGCCCCGCTGCCGGGCCTGCTCGGCCAGGTCCGGTTGGAGGACCTGGAACTCCCGTTCGAGGACCCGGCACCCGACCCGGACCTCCGCCCGCTGACCGGGCCCGCGCCCGGGACGGCCGCGCCGCCCCGCCGCCGGTGGCCGGTGCCGGCCGGGGTCGGGGTGCTGGTGGCCGGGCTGGTCGTGGTCGCCGGGCTGGTCGCGGCGGGCGTGCTGGTGCTCCGGCCGGCGGGGATCGCGCCGGTGACCTGGGCGGCGGTCGGCGGCGGCACCGGCGTGTCCGCGCGGGCGGACCTGGTCGGCAGGACGTGGGGCACCGAGCTGTGGCTGACCACGGCGGCGCCCCGGGCGGAGGTGGCCGGCTGGTGGGGCGGCGACCGGGGCGAGGACGAGCGCGTCCCCGGCTCCACGTCGTTCCGGCTGGACCAGATCGAGCGGCTGGACCTCGTGGCGGACAGGGAGGTGCTGGTCTCGGTCCGGCCGCCGTGACGACCTCCGACCGTGCTGCGCACTGGGCCTGAGCTGCGGCGCGGCGTGCCGGCGACTCGGTCGGACCGACCTTGGGTAGGCTGCCCCGGTGCACCTCAAGAGCCTGACGCTGAAGGGGTTCAAGTCCTTCGCCTCGGCTACCACGCTCCGCTTCGAGCCGGGCATCACGTGCGTCGTCGGCCCCAACGGGTCCGGCAAGTCCAACGTGCTCGACGCGCTCCGCTGGGTGATGGGCACGCAAGGCGCGAAGGACCTGCGCGGCGGCAAGATGGAGGACGTCATCTTCGCCGGCACGTCCGGCCGCGCGCCCCTGGGCCGCGCCGAGGTGACGCTGACCATCGACAACTCCGACGGCGTGCTGCCGATCGACTACACCGAGGTGTCGATCACCCGCCGGATGTTCCGCGAGGGCGCGACCGAGTACGAGATCAACGGCAGCTCGTGCCGGCTGATGGACATCCAGGAGCTGCTGTCGGACTCCGGCATCGGCCGCGAGATGCACGTGATCGTCGGCCAGGGCCAGCTCGCCGCGATCCTGGAGTCCAAGCCGGAGGAGCGCCGGGCGTTCGTCGAGGAGGCCGCCGGCGTCCTCAAGCACCGCAAGCGCAAGGAGAAGGCGCTGCGGAAGCTGGAGGCGATGCAGGCGAACCTGACCCGCCTCACCGACCTGACCGCCGAGCTGCGCCGCCAGCTCAAGCCGCTGGGCAAGCAGGCCGAGATCGCCCGCCGCGCCCAGGTCGTCCAGTCCGAGCTGCGCGACGCCCGGATGCGCCTGCTGGCCGACGACCTGGTGACGCAGCGCGCCGCGCTGGCCCGCGAGGAGCAGGACGAGGCCACCGCACGCGCCCGGCGGGCCGAGGTCGAGCAGTCCCTCCAGCAGGCGCAGCTCCAGCAGAACGAGCTGGAGGACCAGGTCGCCTCCGACGCGCCGAAGCTCCAGCAGGCGCAGGACACCTGGTACCGGCTCTCGGCGCTGGAGGAGCGGCTGCGCGGCACGGTCCGGCTGGCCGTGGAGCGGGAGCGGCACCTGACGGCGTCGGTCGAGGCGCCGCGCGGCGGGCGCGACCCGGACGAGCTGGAAGCCGAGGCCGAGCAGACCGCGCTGCTGGAGCAGGAGTTGCAGGACGGCGTCACGGAGGCCCGGGTCGGCCTGGCCGAGGCCGTCGAGACGCGCGCCGAGCTGGAACGCCTGGTGCAGGCCGCCGAGAAGGCGCACCTGGCGGCGGTGCGGGCGATCGCCGACCGGCGCGAGGGCCTGGCCCGGCTGTCCGGCCAGGTGGAGGCGCTGCGGTCGAAGACGTCCGCTACCGCCGAGGAGATCGAGCGGATGTCGGTCGCGCTCGCCGAGGCCGTCGAACGCCGCGAGGTGGTCGAGCAGGAGCTCGCCGAGGCCCGCGAGGTCACCGGCACCGAGGACGAGGACGACGTCGGCCTGGACGAGCGGCACCGGCACGCGGTCGAGGCGGACGCCGCCGCGCGCGGCCGGGTCGAGGAGCTGGTCAAGGCCGAGCGCGGCGCCGAGCGCGACATCGCCTCGTGGCAGGCCAGGGTGGACGCCCTGTCGCTCGGGCTGACCCGCAAGGACGGCGCGGGCGCGCTGCTGGCGTCCCGGCTGCCGGGCCTGCTCGGGTCGGTCGCCGCGCTGCTCACCGTCGAACCCGGGTTCGAGGTGGCGCTCGCCGCCGCGCTCGGACCGGTCGCGGACGCCGTCGCGGTGCAGTCCGGCGCCGACGCGCTGGCCGCGCTGGAGCTGCTCAAGGAGCAGGACGCGGGCCGGGCCGGGGTGCTGGTCGGCGGGTCGGTGCCCGAGGACCGGCCGTCGTGGCCCGCCCTGCCGCCCGCCGCGCGGTGGGCGGTGGAGCTGGTGCAGTCGCCCGAGGCGCTGCGGCCCGCGCTGCACCGGGCGCTGGACCGGCTGGCCGTGGTGGACGACCTGGCCGGCGCGCGGGACCTGGTGGCGGCCCACCCCGAGGTGCGCGCGGTGACCCGCGAGGGTGACGTGTTCGGCGCGGACTGGGCGGTAGGCGGGTCGGGGCGCAGCCAGAGCGTGATCGAGGTCCAGGCCGCCGTGGACGAGGCGTCGGAGAAGCTGGCGCTGGCCGAACGCGCGCTGGAGCAGTCGGCGGCGGCGCTGGAGGGCGCGCGGGCCGAGCAGCAGGCCCGCCGGGCCGAGGTGCACGGCCTCAAGGAGCAGCTCAACGAGGCCAAGGTGCGCCGCGCCCGCTCCTCCGAGCGGCTCAACCGGCTGGCCGCCGCCGTGCGCTCGGCGGAGGCCGAGGTCGAGCGGGTGCGCGTGCAGCGGGGGAGAGTCGAGGCGAACCGCGAGGAGAACCTGCTCCGGCTCGGCGAGCTGGAGGAGCGCCTGCTGGTCGCCGAGGAGCAGCCGCTGGACGACGAGCCGGACACCGCCCAGCGCGACGAGGCCGCCGCCGAGCTGGCGTCGGCCCGGCAGGGCGAGGTGGACGCCCGGCTGCACCTGCGCACCGCCGAGGAGCGGGCGCGCGCCCTCCAGGGCAGGGCCGAGGGGCTGCGCCGGGCCGCGCGCGCCGAGCGGGAGGCCCGCGAACGGGCGCAGCGCGCGCACGCCGCACGGGCCCGGGGCGCGGTGGTCGCCAAGGCCGTGGTGCGCGGCGGTGAGGTGGCGCTGACCCGGATCGGGGAGTCGCTGGCCCGCGCCGCGCGCGACCGGGACGTCGCGCAGGAGCGCAAGGCGCAGCGCGAGACGTTCCTCGCCCAGGTGCGCGGCCTGGTCCGGGAGATGTCGGTGGAGCTGGAGAAGCTGACCGACGCCGTGCACCGCGACGAGGTGCTGCGGGCCGAGCAGCGGATGCGCATCGAGCAGCTGGAGACCAAGGTCGCCGAGGACTTCGGCATCGGCCTGGACGACCTGGTCGCCGAGTACGGCCCGGACGTGTTCATCCCGCCGTCGCCGCAGGAGCTGGCCGAGTACGAGGCGGCCAAGGAGCGCGGCGAGGCGGTGACCGCGCCGCAGCCGATCCCGTTCGAGCGCGACACCCAGGCGCGGCGGGCCAAGCGCGCGGAGCGCGACCTGTCGCTGCTGGGCAAGGTCAACCCGCTGGCGCTGGAGGAGTTCGCGGCGCTGGAGGAGCGCTACAAGTTCCTGTCCAACCAGCTCGAGGACATCAAGGCGACCCGCCGCGACCTGCTGACCGTCGTGAAGGAGGTCGACGACAAGATCCTGGAGGTCTTCACGTCGGCCTACGAGGACGTCGCGCGCGAGTTCGAGGTCGTGTTCAAGGTGCTGTTCCCGGGCGGTGAGGGCCGCCTGGTGCTGACCGAGCCCGACGACATGCTGACCACCGGCATCGAGCTGGAGGCCCGCCCGCCGGGCAAGAAGGTCAAGCGGCTGTCCCTGCTGTCCGGTGGCGAGAAGTCGCTGGCGGCGGTGGCCATGCTGGTGGCGATCTTCCGCGCGCGGCCGTCGCCGTTCTACGTGATGGACGAGGTCGAGGCCGCCCTCGACGACACCAACCTGCACCGGCTGATCGGGCTGTTCGAGCAGTTGCGCGAGCGGTCACAGCTGCTGATCATCACCCACCAGAAGCCGACGATGGAGATCGCGGACGCGCTCTACGGCGTGTCGATGCGCGGTGACGGCATCAGCCAGGTGATCTCGCAGCGGCTGCGCGGGCGGGACGAGGCTCGGCCCGGTCGCAAGGCCGCCGCGCCGGCACCGGCCGAGGCCACGCCGGCGGTGGACGGGGGCGGCCCGGTCGAGGCCACACCGGACGGGGGCGGGCCGCAGGCGTAGGGCGGCGTCACTTCCGGTAGGCGAAGCCCGTCCGGTACGCCCACACCACGGCCTGCGTGCGGTCCCGCACCTCCAGCTTGGTCAGCACGTGCTTCACGTGCGTCTTCACCGTCTCCACGGACAGGTGCAGCGCCCGCGCGATCTCCGTGTTGGACAGGCCGCCGGCCATCGCCCGCAGCACGTCGGCCTCGCGGTCGGTCAGCCGCACGGTCCGCCCCCGGTCGGCCGGGGTGCGGGCGGCGTGCGCCTCGAACAGCCGGCGGGTCACCGAGGACGCGATCACCGCGTCGCCGGCGGCGACCGTGCGGATGCCGGCGACCAGCTCCTCCGGTGACGCGCGCTTGAGCAGGAACCCGTCCGCGCCGGCCGCGATGGCGTCGTCCACCACCTCGTCCAGGTCGAACGTGGTCAGCACCAGCACGCGCGGCCGGGGCGCGGCGGACATCAGCTCGCGGGTGGCGGACACGCCGTCGCGCACCGGCATCCGGATGTCCATCACCACCACGTCGGGCCGCAGCGCGTGCGCGCTCGCCACGGCGTCGCGCCCGTTGGAGACCTCGCCGACCACGGTGATGTCCGGCTCGCCGCGCAGCAGCGCCTTGAGCCCGCCGCGCACCAGCGAGTCGTCGTCGGCCAGCAGCACCGTGATCACGGCTTCCCCCGCGCCGGCAGGGTCGCCCGGACCAGGAACCCGCCGTCCACCGGTCCGGCCTCGAACGCGCCGCCCTCCAGGCGGGCCCGTTCGCGCATGTTCACCAGGCCGCGTCCCGGCGTCGGCACCGGCAGGTGCCCGCCCTCGTTGGCGACCTCGAGCACCACCGAGTCGCCGACCTGCGCCAGGTCCACGTCGATGCGCCCGCTCTCGGTGTGCCGCAACGCGTTGGTCACCGCCTCCTGGATGATCCGGTGCACCGCCCTGGCCGCGCCGGGCGCGAGGTCCACCTCGGCGGTGGTCAGCCGCAGGTCCCGGCCCGCCGCGCGGACCCGCGCGGCCAGCTCGCCGAGGTCCGGCGGGGTGTCGTCGTCGTCGCTGTGCAGCACGCGCAGCAGCCGGTCCAGCTCGCCCAGCGCGTCGCGGCCCACCGTCTCGATGTGCCCCAGCGCCTCCCGCGCGAACCCCGGGTCGTCGGCGAACACCCGCCGGCCGACGCCCGCCTGCATGACCATCACGTTCACCGCGTGCCCGAGGGCGTCGTGCAGCTCGCGGGCGAGCCGGGTCCGCTCCTCGGCCAGCAGCCGCGCCTGGGACGCCTCCGCCCAGAACCGGCGGGCCCGGGTCGCCTCGCCGGCCACCGTGGAGATCAGGAAGCACATGCTGACGCTGAACAGCTCGGCGGACCCGATCGCGTCCCGGTCGAACAGCACGTACCCGACCACGGACAGCAGCGTGATCGCGGCGCCCGCGAGCCGCATCCGCCAGCCGTAGTTGGCGAACACGGTGAACACCGCGATCCACGCGGGCCACTGCACGACGGTGGGCGGGTAGCCGGCCGCCGCGTTGACCACGACGGCGGTCCCGGTCACGGCGGTCACGGACACCGGCGCGGTGCTGCGCCACAGCAGGCTGAACGCGGACAGCACGGCCAGGCCGAGGCCCAGGGCGTCCGTCGGCCGGTGCGGCGGCCCGGACCCGGCCAGCAGCGCCGCCACGAACGACGCGACGACCAGCCCGGCGGCGAGCCAGGCGTCCGAGCGGGTGGGCATGGCCCATCGTCTCCCGGCGCACCGCGCGTGGCCAACGCTCTTAAGAGGACAACGCATCCCTCTGGAGAGGGAGATGCGTCGGCTGTCTTCGAGGGGCGACGGCGCGCGGGCTCGTCCTTAACGTTCCCGGCGGACGCCTGTCGGCGTTGTGCGATCCCTTGACGAGAGAGGACGTTCCGGTGGCAACCGTGCTCACGGCCCGGCGCAGGATCGGGTTCGGGTGGCTGGCCCTGACGGCGGTCGCCATCGCGGTGTACGCGCCGCTGCCCTACCTGGGGTCACCGCTGTCGGAGATGGGGGACAGCGGACTGGCGAGCCACTACGCGGCCAAACCGCCGTGGGTGCACGCCGTGCTCTACACGCACATGGTCGGCAGCGGCCTGGCGCTGCTGCTCAGCCCGGCTCAGCTGTCGGCGGGGGTGCGGCGGCGGTGGCCGGTGGTGCACCGGGTGCTCGGCCGGGTGACCGCGGTGGCGATGCTGGTCGGCGGCGCGGCCGGTGCGGTGCTCGCGCCGATGAGCATCGCCGGGCTCAACGGGGCGGCCGGGTTCGGGCTGCTGGCCGTGCTGTCGGTGGCGTTCCCGGTGCTCGGGTTCCTGGCGGTCCGGCGCGGTGACGTCACCGCCCACCGGCGCTGGATGGTGCGGGCGTTCGCGTTGATCTACGCGGGGGTGATGCTGCGGGTCGGGGTGCTGGTGCTGCTCCCGGTCGTGGGGGAGTTCGAGACCGCGTACGCGTTCATGCCGTTCGGCTCGTGGGTGCCGAACCTGCTCGTGGCGGAGTGGGTGCTGCGGCGCGAACGGCGTGCGGGACCGCCCGTGCCCGCCGGGGCCGGTGTGGCCGCCGGCGGGGTGCGGTCGGGGTGAGCTCCGGGGGTCAGCGGGCGTCCGGCTCGGCCTTGCGCGGCCGGGCGTCCAGGGCGGCGGCCTCCTCGGGGGTGGGGGCGGTGCCGCCGAGGTGGGCGGGCTGCCACCACCGGCCCGCACCGGGCTCGGGGTAGTGGGCCTGCGCCCGGTCCAGGAGTTCCTGCATCCGGGCGCGCAGGTCCTCGTCGGTGGTGGGCTCGACCGGGTCGCCGACGATGATGGTGATCGGCACGTGCCGCTGGGTCAGGTTCTTCGGGCGGCCCTTGGTCCACAGGCGCTGGGTGCCCCACACGGCGGTCGGCAGCAGCGGCACGCCGGCCTCGGCCGCGAGCCGGACCGCGCCGCTCTTGACGTCCTTGACGGTGAACGACCGGCTGATCGTGGCTTCGGGGAAGATCCCGACGACCTCGCCGGCGCGCAGCGCGGTCAGCGCCCGCTGGTAGGACTCCGCGCCGGCCGCGCGGTTCACCGGGATGTGGTGCATCCCGCGCATCAGCGGGCCGGAGACGCGGTTGGTGAACACCTCGTCCTTGGCCATGAACCGCACCAGGCGACGGGACGGCTGCGCCCCGTAGCCGGCGAAGACGAAGTCGAGGTAGCTGACGTGGTTGCTCGCCAGCACGGCCCCGCCGGTGATCGGCACGTGGTGCGCGCCTTCCACGTCGATGCGGAGGTCGAGCACGCGGAACAGGACTTTGGCCGCGGCGATCACCGGCGGGTACACGCGATCTGGCATGACCTGAACGGTACGCTACTGGCGGGTAACCGTGTTTTGCTCCCGAACCACGCGAGGCACCCCGGCGAGGTCCTCCTCGTTGCACAACAGCTTCAGGTTGTAGTACGGCGAACCCTTGGTGTCGTCGTAGTCGAGGTGGACGGCGATCACGTCCACCGGCTCGCCCAGCCAGTCCTGGGTCTGCCGCAACCACGACGAGGCGCGTTCGAGGGCGCTGGGCAGGTCGTCGTCCCGGAACTCGACCGGGCGGTAGGGCACTTCCTGCACCTGGTCCCGCTGGTTCGCAGGCATCGGCAGGTCTACCGCCACCCCGCTGTCGTTGAGTTCGAGTTGGATCGTTTCCTCACTCACACCTTGAGGGTCCACCACCCCAGGTCGTGCGGCAAGAGATGGGCGTGTGCGTTCAGCCCGTCTTGACCACGACCGTGTCCTCCGGCGCGAGCGCCGCGCCGGTCGCGGAGCGGATCTCCAGGCGCGCCAGGGGGCGGCCGTCGGCCCGGTCGACGAGTTCCGAGCGGGGTTCGCCGGGCGCGAACGAGTGCGATTCACCCCACTGGCGCAACGCGACGATCACCGGGAAGAGGTCGCGGCCCTTGTCGGTCAGCGCGTACTCCCGGTAGGGGCTGCCGTCGGACGCCGGTGCGGACTCCAGCACCCCGTCCGCGACGAGCGCGCGCAGCCGGGCGCTGAGCATGTTCTTCGCCACGCCGAGGCTGCGCTGGAACTCGTTGAACCGCCGGACGCCGTCGAACGCGTCCCGCACGATCAGCAGCGACCACCAGTCGCCGATCACGTCCAGCGAGCGCGCGACGGGGCACTCCGCCCGGTCGAGACTCGTCCTCCGCACCACGGTTGCATCTTACAACCACCTCCGGTTAGCGTGCCGTGGCATGACTGGTAGCAAGGTGAAACCACTTGGGCGGGTCGGATGAGCGCGGGCCGACGGGAGCTGCTGTTCGCCGCGACGGCGGGGCTCGCGGTCGCGGACATGTACTTCGCCCAGCCGCTGCTGGTGACCCTGGCGGCCGAGTTCGGGCTGACCCCGTCGGTCACCGGGCTCGTCGTCGCGGTCACGCAGGTCGGCTGCGCGGTCGGGCTGCTCTTCGTCGCGCCGCTGGGCGACCTGGTGGACCGGAGGCGGCTGGTGCTGGTGATGACGTTGGCCACGGCGCTCGCCCTGGTCGTCGTCGGCACCGCCGGCCACCCGCTCGTGCTGCTGGCGGGCCTGGCCGCGATCGGCCTGCTGTCCGTGGTGGCGCAGGTGCTGGTGGCGTTCGGGGCGGCCCTGGCCGGCCCGGACCGGCGCGGCCGGGCGGTGGGGATCGTCACCAGCGGCGTCGTGGTCGGCATCCTGCTGGCCCGCGCGGTGTCCGGGGTGGTCGCCGACCTCGCCGGGTGGCGCGCGGTCTACCTGGCGGCGGCCGGCGCGACCGTGCTGCTGGCGGTGGCGCTGCGCCGGTCCCCGGCCGACCCGCCGTCGCCGGGCGGGCCGGGCTACCCCGGGCTGCTGCGCTCGACGGCGGCGCTGTTCGCCACCGAGCCCGTGTTCCGGAACCGGGCGCTGCTCACGATGCTGCTGTTCGCGTCGTTCAGCCTGCTGTGGAGCGGGGTGGCGCTGCCGCTGAGCGCGCCGCCGTGGTCGTTGTCGCACACCGCCATCGGCGCGTTCGGGCTGGTCGCCGCTGCGGGCGCGGTGGCGGCGGCGGGTGCCGGGCGGCTCGCCGACCGGGGGCTCGGGCAGTGGACCACGGGGGTGGCGCTGGTGCTGCTCACCGCGTCCTGGCTGCCGCTGGGGTTCGCGGTGGAGTCGCTGTGGGCGCTCGCGCTGGGCGCGCTGGTGCTCGACTTCGCGGTGCAGGCCGTGCACGTCACCAGCCAGAGCACGGTCCTGGCGGTGCGGCCCACCGCCGGCACCAGCCTGATCGGCGCGTACATGGCGTGCTACTCGGTCGGCAGCGGCCTGGGCGCGCTCGGGGCCTCGGCCGTCCACGCCGTGGCCGGCTGGACCGGGGTGTCCGCGACCGGCGCGGCGGTGAGCGGCGCGGCCCTGCTGTTCTGGGCGGTCACCACGGCTCGAAAACCCCTCGCTTTCGCCCGGCTCCGCGAGTGACCATCTGCGGCATGTATGCCACCCGTTTCGCCGGCCAGGACGACCTAGACGGCGTGCTGGCGCTGCTCGTCCGGCTCCAAGCCGACACCGCGCACCACATCGGCTACCTCGGTGAGACGCTCGGCGAGCTCACCGAGGAGCTCGCCGAATTCGAGCCCGACTGGCCCTCGTGCACGGTCGTCGCCACCGACGACTCCGGCCGCCTGTGCGGCGTGCTCAGCGTGGAGGTGGACACCGAGCTGAACCGGGTGTTCCTGCACGGCCCGTTCGTCGACGTACCGGTCAACCACCCGGCGGGCAGCCGGATCTGGGACCAGACCTCGGACGCCCTCTACGCCGCCGCCGCGCCGCTGCTGCGCGGTGTCGAGGACCGCGAGGTGTACGGCCACACCGAGCACCGCCGGCTCGCGGCCTTCGCCGAGCGGCACGGCTTCACCGCCGGCCGCGCCAGCGGCATCTACGTGCTGGCCGACGACGAGCTGCGCGGCCTGCTGCTCCGGGACGCCGGCTGCCCCCGCACCGGTCCGGCCCGGGAGATGCGGGTGCTGCCGACCGACGCCGCCGTGCACGAGGCCGTCGCCGTGCTGCACGAGCGCTGCTTCCCCAAGACCTACCTGTCCGGCCGGAAGCTGGTCGACGGCGACGGCCGGCACACCGTCGTGGTGGCCATGGACGGCGAGCGGGTGCTCGGGTACGCGGCCGGCAAAGCCGAACCCGGCGAGTACTACGTCGACTTCGTGGCGGTGGAGCCCGACGCGCGCGGCTCCGGCGTGGGTGCCGCGCTGGTCACCGAGCTGGTCTGGAAGCTCGCCGAGCGGCACGGGGCGCGTCCGCAGGCCGCCGCGTCGATCCTGGCCGGCAACTCGTCCTCGCGCCGCATGTTCGAGCGCCTCGGCTTCGACCTCTACCTGGAACTGGTCGCCTACCGCGCCAACCGGGCCGCCTGACCCGCGCCTCCGCGCGCCGTCGGGTCCTCCGCGTCAGGCCGCCCGGGAGACCACCTCGGGCGGCAGCTCTTCCCGGTGCCGCAGCGACATCAGCCCACCGACCAGGAGCGTCGCCAGCACGCCCAGCGGCGTGTACCACGGGTACGCCAGGGGCTTGGAAGTCGCCGTGGCGGCGGAGAAGTCGATCGCCGGTGTCGCGTCCGGGCCGACGAACTTCACGCCCAGGATCACGAACGCCATCACCGCGACCGTCGTCACGAACGCCACGACCGCGTCGGACTGCCGGGCCCGTTCGAACAGCAGCCCCAGCAGGAACGCGCCCAGCAGCGCGCCGTAGGTGAACCCGGCGATGGACAGCCCCTGCTCGACGATCGGGTTGCCGCGCCCGGTGAACGAGGCGAACAGGCCCGCGCACACGATCAGCAGCGCGGCCCAGACCACCGTCCACAGCCGCCCCTGCCGGAACAGCTCCGCCTCGCTCAGCGGCCGGCGCACCACCCGCTGCACGACGTCGGTCACCGTGGACGAGGCGAGCGCGCCCAGCGACGAGCTGAGCGCGGCGGCGAGGATGCCCGCGATCACGAACCCGGACAGCCCGGACGGCATGTCCCGCACGATGAAGTTGGCGAACAGCTCGTCGTTGTTGTTGAGCTTCAGGTCCTTCACCGGGTTCGCGCCCCGGTAGAAGGCCCACAGCATCACGCCGATGAACAGGAACAGCGCGAACTGGAGGAACACCACGACACCGCTGGCGATCAACGCCTTCTGCGACGCCCGCACGTCCTGCGTGGCCATCAGCCGCTGCACGATCAGCTGGTCCGCGCCGTGCGACGCCATGGACAGCACGGCACCGCCGACGAACGCGGTCAGGACCGCGTACGGCGAGGTGAACGGGCTCGCGTCGAAGTCGAGCACCTGGAACTTCCCGGCGTCCACCGCCGAGTCGAACCACCCGGCGGGCAGCTTGCCGGACAGCACGACGATGACCGCGACCGCGCCCAGCACGTACCAGAGCATCTGGATGGCGTCGACCCAGACGACCGCGCGCACGCCGCCGAGGAAGCTGTAGACCACCATCGCCAGCCCGAGCACGACGACGATCGCCCAGTAGGACGCGGTCACGCCGTAGGCCGCGAGCACCACCTTGACCGGGATGGCGGTGGCGAACAGCCGCAGTCCGTCGGCGAGCAGCCGGGTCACCAGGAAGGTGACGGACGCGGTGCCCCGGAGCCCGCCGCCGAAGCGCTCGCCGAGGTAGCCGTACGCGGTGACCAGGTTGCCCGCGATGTAGCGGGGCAGCAGCACGAACGACACGACGATCCGGCCCAGCAGGTAGCCGATCGCCAGGGACAGGAAGGTCATCGTGCCGCCGTAGGCGACGGTCGGCACGGACAGCACGGTCAGCGTCGAGGTCTCGGCGGACACGACCGACACGCACACGACCCACCACGAGATGCGCCGCTCGCTGACGAAGTAGTCCGCCGCCGACCGCTGCCGCCCGCCGATCCACACCCCCAGCAGCGGCATTCCCACCAGGAACAGCACGATGACGGCGACATCAAGGGCGCGCACGGGTACCTCCGATTCTGAGCCCGGTCACGGGGGTGGCGGCGGGGCGGGGCAGTCGCGGGGCGGTCCGGCCGGGGGTGATCGACCCGAGCAGGCGCGGGCCGGACGCGCCGGTGGCGGCGGGCACGTTCGCGGGCAGCCCGTGCCAGGTGAGGAAGCCCAGCAGGGCCGCGAGGTACGCCTCCTTGCCGTCGGCGGGCAGGCCGAACTCGTCGCTGGTGCGCAGGTCCACCTTCTCCCGCAACGAGCGGACGAGCGCCGGGTTGCGCATCCCGCCGCCCGAGCCGATCACGGTGGTGCCCGCGCACTCGGCGGCGATCGTGCGGGCGGTCAGCTCGGTGAGCGTGGCCAGGAGGTCTTCGGCGGGCATGGTCAGCCCTTCTGTCACCCGGTCGAGGTAGGCGCGGTCGAAGTGCTCCTTGCCGGTCGACTTGGGCGGCTTCGCGGCGTAGTACGGGTCGGCGAGGAGCCGCGCGAGCAGTTCCTCGTGGACGTGGCCGCGCGCGGCGAACTCACCGTCCACGTCGTGGGTGCGCAGCCCCTGGGACAGGGCGGTCATGGCGGCGTCCATGAGCGCGTTGCCCGGCCCGGTGTCGTAGGCGACCACGCCGTCGGGGGTCCGCCGGGTGACGTTGGCGATGCCGCCGATGTTGAGGGCGGTGGTGCCGGGCAGCTCGGCCAGCCAGAGCGCGTCGAGGGTGCCGGCGAGGGGTGCGCCGTGACCGCCGGCGGCCACGTCCCGGACGCGGAAGTCGGCGACCACCGGGAGGCCGGTGGCCTCGGCGATCCACGCCGGGTGCCCCAGTTGGAGGGTGCCCAGGCAGCGGCCGTCCTCGACGTGGTGGTGGACGGTCTGGCCGAGCGACGCGACCAGGTCGGCCCCGGCGGCGTGCGGTGCGGCTGCCGAGGCGAACAGCCGGCCGAGGCGGGCGTCGAGGAGGCAGACGTCCTGGGCGCTGCCCGGTGGGGTGCGCAGCTCGGGCGGGAAGGGGTGCTCGGCGTGCGCGAGCGGGGTCAGCACGACGGTCGGGCCGTCCAGCGCGAAGTCGCCCACCGCGACGTCGACGGCGTCCATGGACGTGCCCGAGATCAGCCCGATCACCCTCACGCCCTGTGTCCTATTCCACACCGAGCGCGAGCGCAAGGGGTCGGGTGGGGAAGTTGCCGGACGTCAACCTGGTTCGTTGGTTGGTCACGAAGCGGGGCGTGCGAGGATTGCCCGGTGTCCACCACGCTCCTGATCTGGATCGTTGTCGTCGTCGCGGCGCTGCTCGCGGTCGCCCTCGTCACGGGCGTCGTGCTGTCCAAGCGCAGGCGCATCAGCCTCACCGAACCCGAGCGGGACAAGCCCGTGAAGGGCTACCAGGCGGGTGGTGGCGTCACCTTCGCCCAGCCCTCCGCAGCGGTCGAGCCCGCCGATCCGGTCAGGGCCGCCGACCCCGTCGCGGACGCCGTCGAGGCAGCCGGCGCGCGTGACGCCGCCGGTGCGGTCGTGGAGCGCGGGGCCGTCGCGGAGCCCGGGACCCGCCCGGAGACCGAGCCGCAGCCCGAACCGGTGCAGCACCCGGTCGCCGACCGGACCGAGGTCGACGGGCAGCCCGGCGTGGGCGACGACGCCGCCGTGCCGAGGGACTCGGTCAAGCGCGGGTTCGTCGAGGTGCCGCTGCCCGAGGCCGCGTCCGAGATCGACGAGATCGAACCCACTGCCGGGCGGCTGGAGCGGCTGCGCGGCAAGCTGTCGCGCTCCCGGTCCACGCTCGGCCAGGGCCTGCTCGGGCTGCTCGGCGCGGGCGACCTGGACGAGGACTCGTGGACCGACGTCGAGGACACGCTGCTCATGGCCGACCTCGGCGCGGCGGTGACCGACCAGGTGGTCGCGGCGCTGCGCGCCCAGATCGTCGCGCGCGGGGTGCGGTCGCCGGAGGACGCGCGGGCGCTGCTGCGCGAGGTGCTGGTCGACGCGCTGCACCCGGAGATGGACCGCGCCGTGCACGCGCTGCCGCACTCCGGGAAGCCGGCGGTGGTGCTCGTGGTCGGCGTGAACGGCGTCGGCAAGACCACCACGACCGGCAAGCTGGCGCGGGTGCTGGTCGCGGACGGGCGGACCGTGCTGCTGGGCGCGGCGGACACGTTCCGCGCGGCGGCGGCGGACCAGTTGGCGACCTGGGGTTCACGTGTCGGCGCGGACACCGTGCGCGGCCCGGAAGGCGCGGACCCGGCGTCCGTGGCGTTCGAGGCCGTGAAGAAGGGCGTGGACGCGGGGGTCGACACGGTCCTGGTCGACACGGCCGGCCGGCTGCACACCAAGACCGGCCTGATGGACGAGTTGGGCAAGGTCAAGCGGGTGGTGGAGAAGCAGGCGGCGGTGGACGAGGTGCTGCTCGTGCTCGACGCCACCACCGGGCAGAACGGGCTGACCCAGGCCCGGGTGTTCGCCGAGGTGGTCGACGTCACCGGGATCGTGCTGACCAAGCTCGACGGCACGGCCAAGGGCGGCATCGTGTTCCAGGTGCAGCGGGAGCTGGGCGTCCCGGTGAAGCTCGTGGGGCTGGGCGAGGGCGCCGACCACCTGGCGCCGTTCGAGCCGGTCGCGTTCGTGGACGCGCTGCTCGGCTGAGCGGGGCGCCTCAGCCCACGTCCGCGCAGCGGTGCCAGCACTCCTTGACCTGCCGGCGCTCCGGGACCACGTGGTAGTGCAGCGGTTCCAGGTTCGACCGGACCACGTAGGACGGTGCGGCGGGGCGGGCCTGCGGGACCACGTACCGCAGGGACCCGCGCGCCGGGGCCCGCCAGTCGTCGCGGTTGGTGGCGCGCACCCGCGCGCCGGGGTAGGCGCGGCGGTACTCGCCGATCAGGTCGACCAGCCACTGCACGCGGTCGTCGGCCCGCGCGGCGGGCACCGGGTCCAGCTCGGCCCCGTCGCACCAGCGGCCCACCACCTGGCGGTCGTCCCAGTGCAGGGTGAGCGTGCGGCCTTCATGCGTCGTTCCCACGCCGAGATCATCGCGCGCGGGCGCGCGTCCGGCCGTGCCGGGTCATCCGATCGTGCGAACGGTGGTCCCGGTCGGTGGGCAGGGGCTGCACACCCGTGGACTGCCGTGCCGTCCGATTCACCCTCCGTTGCCGTTGCGCGATGCGAAAACTACAGTCCGCACAGCAGAACCGGGCGCAGGAGAGGCGGCCACCCGTGACCGGTACCCGGGTCCTCGGCGGCGAGGTCGAGCGCGGGGACGAGATCCTCACGCCGGACGCCCTGGAGTTCGTCGCCGGCCTCCACCGCGCGTTCGCCGCCACCCGCGACGAGCTGCTGGCCCGCCGGGCGCGGCGCGGCCCGCTCGGGTTCGCCGAGGAGACCCGGCACGTCCGCGAGGGCGACTGGCGGGTGGCCGGGGCACCCGGGCCGCTGCGCGACCGCCGGGTCGAGATCACCGGGCCCACCGAGCGCAAGATGACCGTCAACGCCCTGAACTCCGGCGCGAAGGTGTGGCTGGCCGACCTGGAGGACGCGAACACGCCGCACTGGCACAACGTCGTCGCCGGCCAGGTGAACCTGCGCGACGCGGCCCGGGGCACCGTCGAGTTCCGCTCGCCCGAGGGCAGGCACTACACCCTCGCGGACGGCGACCGCCCCACGATCGTGGTCCGCCCGCGCGGTTGGCACCTGCCCGAACGGCACATCGAGATCGACGGCAGGCCCGCCGTCGGGGCCCTGGTCGACTTCGGCCTGCACTTCTTCCACAACGCCGAGCTGGGCCGGCCGTACTACTACCTGCCGAAGATGGAGAGCCACCTCGAAGCACGGCTGTGGAACGACGTCTTCACCGCCGCGCAGGCCGCGCTGGGCGTCCCGCACGGCACGATCCGCGCGACCGTGCTGATCGAGACCATCCCGGCCGCGTTCCAGATGGAGGAGATCCTCTACGAGCTGCGCGACCACGCGTCCGGCCTCAACGCGGGCCGCTGGGACTACCTGTTCAGCATCATCAAGTACTTCCGCGACCAGGGCCCGGACCACGTGCTGCCGGACCGCAACAGCGTCACCATGACCGCGCCGTTCATGCGCGCCTACACCGAACTGCTCGTGCGCACGTGCCACAAGCGCGGGGCGTTCGCCATGGGCGGCATGGCCGCGTTCATCCCCAACCGCCGCGACCCCGAGGTGACCGCCCAGGCGCTGGCGAAGGTCCGCGACGACAAGTCGCGCGAGGCCGCCGACGGCTTCGACGGCAGTTGGGTCGCCCACCCCGACCTGGTCCCGGTGTGCCGGGAGATCTTCGACGCGCGGTTGGGCGACCGGTCCGACCAGCTCGACGTGCTGCGCGAGGACGTCGACGTCACCGCCGCGCAGTTGCTGGACTTCGCGTCGGCGGGCGGTCGGGCGACCCGCGCGGGCGTGGAGAGCGCGGTGGACGTCGGTGTGCGCTACCTGCTGTCGTGGTTGGGAGGCAACGGCGCGGCGGCGATCCACGACCTGATGGAGGACGCGGCCACCGCCGAGATCTCCCGTTCCCAGCTCTGGCAGTGGGTGCACAACGGCGTGGTGCTCGCCGACGGCGAGCCGGTGACCGCCGAGCTGGTCCGCGCGGTGCTGCGGGACGTGCGCGGCCGGCTCGACGGCGAGCACCTCGACCTGGCCGTGGAGCTGTTCGAGCAGGTGGCGCTGGCCGACGACTTCGTGGACTTCCTGACCCTCCCGGCGTACGAGCGGATCGACTGAGGCTCCTCGGACGTCGCCGGGCCGGACGAACCCGTGACCGCCCAGGCGCTGTCGTCGTCGTTCGTCCGCGCGGTGGAGTGCGGTGCGCCGGACGCCGAGGAGGTCCGACGGATCACCGGGCCGGACCCGGCCGCGTTGTGCGCCCCGGCCGGAAGTCGGTAACAGGGCGGGGATTCCCGGCGACCCACACAGGGACGACCACCCCGCCGGAGGTCCCATGTTCGCCGACCGCCTGGCCAGCGCGCGGCAGGCGCTGGCCGAGGGAAACCACGACCAGGCCGTGCTGATCGTCGGGAGCGGGCTGGCCGAGGCCCGCCGCCGGTGCGACCGGGGCGACGGCGACGCGCTCGCCTGGACGGTGGTGCTCACCACCGAGTTCGACGCGCTCACCGAGGACGTGCTGGAGCCCGCCGAGCGCACCCGGCCGTGGGAGGAGTTGCGCGCCCTGGCCCGGCGGGCGGGCGCGGCACCCGCCGAGCTGGGCTCGGTGCTGCGGCTGGCCGTGCTGCACCTGCGCGCCGACCGGCCCGAGGTCGCCGCCGAGCACGCTGCGGCGGTGCTGGACCTGGTGCCCCGCAACGGGGTGCTGCGCGCCGACGGGGTGGAGATCGAGGGGCCCGACCCCACCACGATCCACGAGGTGCTGGCGGACGTGGCGCACGACCTGTACTACCGGCGCGAGGACTTCGACGCGGTCGAGGCGCTGGCGGGCGCGTTCGCCGGGCACTTCCCGGACTCGCCGATCCCGTGGTACTTCCTCGGCCACTCGGCGGCCCGGCTGGAGCACCACGACGACGCGGTGCGCGCGTTGACCCGGCTCGCCGAGCTGGTCCCGGACGCGCCGGGTCCGCTGGTCGCGCTGAGCGGGTCGCTGTTCCACGTCGACCGCCGGCAGGAGGCCGTCGCGGCGCTCGACCAGGCGATCGCGCTCGCGCCGGACGAGGCGCGCTACCGGTACTTCCGGGCCCGGGTGCACGCGGCGGACGGCCGGGCCGAGGAGGCCCTGGCGGACCTGGACGACGTGATCGGCGTGCCCGTGCCGAGGCCGCGCGGCGGCCGGCCCGACCCGGCGCGCGAGCTGGTCGACCTCGCGGCGGTCCTGCGGTTGAACCTGCTGGTGGACCTGGGCCGGACGGGGGAGGCCGGCGCCGAGGCGCGGGTGCTCGCCGACACCGCCGACGAGCCGACGGCCGGCGCGGCGTACGCGGTGCTGGGCGAGCTGGCGTTCGACGCGGGCGACCACCGCCGGGCGATCGTCTGCTTCACCGCGCAGCTCGACCTGCACGAGTCGGCCGAGGCGCTGCTGTCCCGCGCGGCGACCTACGAGGCGGCGGACCTGCTGGACGCCGCCGCCGCCGACCTGGACGCGGTGACGGCGCACGACCCCGACCTGGCCGTCGAGGTGCTGTCCGGGCTGCGCGAGCGCCACCCGACCCACGCCGGCACGGCCAAGGCCCTCGGCCACGCCCTGCTGAGGGCGCTCGACCCGGCGCGGGCCGTGGAGGAGCTGGCGGCGGCGCACCGGCGGCTGCCCGACGACTGGCAGGTGGTGGCGTGGCTGGGGCTGGCGGCGATCACGCACAGCGCGGCCGGTGACGACTGGAACGCGGGCTTCGGCAGCCGCCGCGTGCTGGACGCCGTCGCGCGGCTGACCGACGCCGTGCTGCTGGCACCCGACGAGCCGTACCCGCGCCGGCACCTGCGCTGGCTGGTCGACCGGGCCTGCGCGTGGCCGCCGGTCCTGGAGTTCCTGCTGGCCGCCCGGGACGTGCCGCGCGGTTTCGGGCCGGGCGGCGCGGACCTGGCGGCGGCGCTGCCGGACGTGGACGACCTGCTCACCCGCTGGTCGCGGGTGGTTCCGGGCGAGCCGGCGCCGGCCGACCTGGCGGCGCTGCGATCCGGGGTGCGCGACCTGCCCGTGCTGGGCGCGCTGCTGGACCTGCGGACGGCGGACGCGCACCTGCGCCGGTGCCAGGTGTCCGAGGCGCTGGGCCTGGTCGCCGAGGCGGAGCGGGCGCTGCTCGACGTCGGCCGGCCGCCACTCGCCGACCTGCTGCCCGACCTGGACCACCGGGAGCTGGTCGCGGTGGTGCACGCGGAGCTGCGCAAGGCCGTCGCGGCGCGCGGTTCCCGGGCGCTGCACCGGCTCGGTGACCTGGAGGGCGCGCTGGAGGCGGCCGACCACGGGCTGGGCGACGACGACTTCGACGACCTGTACCAGCGCGCCGTGCTGCTGCGCGACGTCGGCCGGGTCGACGAGGCGGTCGGCCGGCTGCCCCGCCTGGCTGAACTCGCCACCGACGCCGACCGCACCCGGCTGGCCAACCTGGAGGCGACCCTGCACCTGAGCCGGCGCGACTTCGACGCGGCGGCGGACGTGCTGGAACGCGTGCTGCCGACGGTGGCACCGGATTCCTACGACGCCTCGGTGTTCGTCGGCAACCTGATCTCGGTGCACCTGGAGCGGGACGAGCCCGCGCGCGTGCTCGACCTGGTGGACCGCTACCCGCTGCCCGCGTGCGCCCAGCCGTCGCTGCTGCTCGACCGGTACGCGATGCGCGCCGTGGCGCTGTGCGGGCTGGGCGACCACCGGGGCGCGGCGGACGGCTTCCGGGCGGCGCTGGAGATCGCCGAGGACGTGCGCGCCGGGCTGCCCGACCGGGAGTCCCGGTCGTCCTGGCAGGCGACCCACCTGTGGGTGTACGAGCAGGCGGTGCTGGCGTCGCTGGCGGACGGCGACCTGGTGGGCGCGCTGGAACTGGTGGGGCGGGCCAAGGCGCACGCGTTCCCGGAGCGGCCCGGTCACCGCGCGGCAGCGGTGTCCGCCCAGCGGCTCGACGTGGCGGTGGCGGTGCGCGGCGGGTGCGTGCTGGCCGAGTTCTACGTGGCCGCCGACCGGGTCCTGCTGTTCGTGCTGACGCCGGGCAGCGCGCGTCCCGTGGTCTACCAGTGGGCGGCGGACCCCGACGAGCTGGTCGGCTGGTTCTTCGACCGGTCCGCGCGGGAGCTGGACCCGGACGCGTTCGCGGAGGCGTTCGGCCCGCTGGTCGCCCCGATCACCGACCACTGCGCGCCCGGCGACGTCGTCCTGCTGGTGCCGCACGGGGAGCTGCACCACCTGCCGCTGCACGCGCTGCTGCTCGACCGGAACCCGGTGTGCCGACTGCCCTCCTCGGGCCTGGGCCACGGCCGGCCGGGACGCCGGGAGTGGCGCACCGCGCTGGTCCTGGGCGACCCGGGCGGGGACTGCGCGCACGCCCGCCGGGAGGCGGAGGCCGTGGCGGAGGTGTTCGGCACCCGGCCCGCGCTCGGCGGCGAGGCGACCCGCGACCGGCTGTCGGACGCGGACGTGATCCACCTGGCGTGCCGCGCGCGGTTCGACGACGACCCGGCGGTCCTGTTGGCGGACGGGCACGAGCTGACCGTCCAGGACGTCCTGGGGCTCGAGATCGGCGCGGGGCTGGTGACGCTGGCCGCGTGCGAGTCCGGTGCCGGCGAGGAACTCGCCCACGCCGTGCTGCACGCGGGCGTGCCGTCCGTCGTGATGAGCCTGTGGGAGGTGGACGACCTGTCCACCAGCTTGCTGATGGCCGACTTCTACGCGCGGGCGCGGTCCGGCGCGGGACTGGCCGTGGCGCTGCGCGACGCCCAGTCGGCGCTGGCCGCCACCACCGCGCGGGAGGTCGTGGCGCACTGCGACGAGCGCCTGGCCGGCGCGGACCCGGTGACGGCCGCCGCGCTGCTGCTCGACCGGGCGGGCGCGCAGGCGGCGGCGGGCGACGTGGTGGGCGCGGCGGCGTCGTGCCGCGAGGTCGACCCGGTGCTGGCCGGGACGCGCGGCCCGTCCGCCGGACGGCTGCGGGCGCGTGCCGCGCGTCGGCTCACCCTGCTGGCGCTCAAAGCCGAATCCGCGCCCCCGGTGGATTACGCCACGCGACCTTTCGCGCATCCCTACCATTGGGCGGCATTCGTGCTCGTGGGTGATTGGCGGTGAGGCCGGTGCTGTTGTCGTCGTTGACCAGGAGCCACGTGGTCGTGCGGGACGACGTGGAGGTGGGCCAGGCGAGGGCCGCGCGGGAGCGGGTGAACGCCGAGTTCATCGTGGTCGTCACCTCCGACGGCAACCCGCTGGGCGTGCTGGGCGTGCCGGAGCTGGCCGAGCTGGCCGCCACCTCGGAGACGCTGACCGCCGTGGCGCACCTGTTCCCGACCCTGGTGGTGGTCGGCGGCGACCCGGACGAGCTGGCCCCCGACGAGCTGTTCGACCTGGCCGAGCTGGTGGTGCGCGAGCGGCTGCGGTTCGTGCTGGTGGAGCGGGACGGCCAGCCGGCGGGCGTGGTGCCGCGCGCGGCGATCGCCGACGCCCTCCCGCTCGACGCGCTGGACGGCCTGGCCGTCCGCACGGGCAACCCGATGGTGCCCGCGCTGCGGTACGTGTGCCGCAAGTGCGCGCCGCCGTCGTTCCAGTTGCCGCGCGTGCCGGCGGAGGGCGGCCGGCCGCCGAACTGCCGCCGGGTCTTCTTCCACGGCGCCACGGAGCCGGACGCCTGATGTTCGCCTCGGTGCTGCGGGAGGTCACGGGCTACTTCGACAAGCGCGCCCTGATCTCGACGTTCTTCCCGGTGCTCGCCTTCCTGGGCGGCGCGGTGGTCGTGGTGTGGACGACGGTGTCCGGGGTGGCCGGCGCGCTCGCGGCGTGGGGCGGCCTGGCGGGCACGGTGCAGGTGGCGCTGCTGGTCGGGTTCCTGGCGCTGGTGGCGTTCCTGACCTTCCTGCTGGGCACCCTGCGCGAGTGGCAGGACCGGCTGTGCCAGGGGTACTGGCCGTCGTGGGCGGCCGGCCTGGCGGAGCGGTGCGCGCGGTCGCACCGGGCGGCGCGGCGCGCGCTGGTCGAGCGCGACGGGGAGTTGCAGCGCGAGGAGGAGGCGCTGGCGGTCGAGCGGGCCTGGCTGCCCCGGCCCGACGACGCCGCGTCCGGCGGGCTGACCGACGAGGAGTTCGCGGCGGCGGTCACGGCGCTGCGGGCGGTGCGGCAGTCCCCGGAGTGGCCGCGCGGCACGGCCGAGCGGCTGGCCGAGGTGGTGCGCGCCGTCCGCGAGCGGCCCGCCGAAATCGAGGCGGTGACCGGGCTGGCGCTGGACCTGGACGCGCACCTCGCGGCGGTGGAGCAGGCGGTGCGCGCCCGGCGGGCGGCGGTGCAGCAGGAGCTGTTCCTGTGGTACCCGCAGCCGCCCGGCGACGTCCAGCCGACCCGGATGGGCAACGTGGTGCGGGCCGCCGAGCAGCACCCGACGACCCGCTACCGGCTGGACGCCGTGGTGCTGTGGACGCGGCTGCAACCGGTGCTGCCCAAGGAGTTCGCGGACGCGGTGAGGGACGCCAAGGTGTCGGTGGACCTCTTGCTGACCACAGCGGTGTTCCTGCCGCTGTTCGGGATGCCGCTGACGTGGTGGCTGGCGTGGCGGCTGCCGGCAATCGAGGGCCCGGCGACGTGGCTGACGGTGCTGGCCGTCGTGGTGTGCGGGTGCGCGGTGGTCCGGCTGAACCACCGGATGCTGCCGCCGGCGGTGGCGGGCGGCGGGCTGGTGGTGGTGCACGCGGTCACCCGGGTCTGGGAGCCGGTGCTTCGCATCGAGGTCTGTCTGCTGTGGACGCTCGCGCTGGCGGTCCTGTCCTACGGCCTGTACCGCAATGCGACGCACGCGACCCTGGCCTACGCCGAACGCCTGCGGACGGCGTTCGACCTGTACCGGTGGAAGCTGTTGGAGGAGCTGCGGATCAAGCTGCCGGAGACGTTGACCGAGGAGCAGCACGTGTGGGGCGGGTTGAGCCAGTTCCTGTACCGGGGCGGCGTGGCCGATCCGGCGCTGCTGCGCTACGAGCACCCCCGACCCGAAGGGCCGTGACCGCGTCGGGCGTCGGAACGCCGGCAGCGTGAGCCAGGCAGAGCCCGCGTCTTCGGCGTCGTCGCGCAGCACCGCCTCGCCCATCGCGTACAACGTCTGCTGCAACGACAGGGTGTGCCTGTCGGCGAACGTCCGGAGCAGGGGAGTGCGGATCGCGCCGAAGCTTTCCGCCCAGTCGGTTCCCTGGTAGCGCCGGCGCGCGGTCACCGAGGTCGCCAGGACGCGGTCTGTCATCTCTCGTAGTGTCGTGTGGTCGTGGCCGGCGATCCGCTGTCACGAGCGCTCGTCGACGAGGACCAGCGCGCCGCTGACGGGGTCCTGCGTCGACACGAAGTGCCGTTCCAGCCGCAGCGCGAAGTCCTCGATCTCGCCGACGGGTACTGCTTGGCGAAGGCGTACCCGGTTGGGCCGCAGGACGAAGGCCATCTGCTCAGCCCCCTCACGGGTCGTGGGGGTGGAGCACCTCCCGCAGGCGCAGCACGGCGATCTTGGCCAGTTCCCCGCTCACCACGCGCCACTCCTCGTCCGGCTGGTGGTCCAGCCGCGCGGTGAGGTCCGCCAGCACCTGCTCACCGGACATGCCCGTCGTGCACACGAGGTAGAGGTGCCCGAAGCGCTTTTCGTAGGCCGCGTTGGCCGCCTGCACCCGTTCGGCCGAGGGGTCGCCGACGCGGGACTGCCCGGTGGCCGACCACAGCGCCGAGGCCCCGCCGCCCGTGGGCCGCTCGCCGATGCGGGAGTGCCCGGCGAGTGCCGCGCGCGCGTCGTCCCGGCCGAGTTCGAGGGACCGGGCGGTGGACAGCAGGGCGTCCTCCGACGCGTAGGGCCGGCCGGCCAGCACGGCGTCGACCCAGCGCGGCACGGCGAGGCACTCGGTGAGCAGCGGGCGCAGGTCGGCCGCCGGCGCGGTGTTGAAGTCGTCCAAACCGGACACTGGGACTCCGTGTTTCGTCAACGCGGAAGCGCGCTTCCGCTGCGGGGACGGTACGAGCGGGTTCGGGGGAGTGTCAACAGTGTCGCGCCGCTCCGGCCCGGCCGCTCGCTCCCCGGTTCGAGAACTCCGCGTCCGCACTGCGGAAGGGGTCGCCGGTGCGTTCAGTCCGGCCGTCACGCAGTGTTATCGGAATCTGTCCCGTTAACCTGAAAGCAGTCAGCCCACCGAAGGACCCGGCGTCCAACTTCGGGTGGTTGTGCACCAGTTCACCCTCCTGGAAGCCTGCGGAAACCCATACGGGTGACAGAGGGAGGGAACTGTGCGACCGATCTTCCGCGCATTGGGCGGTGTGGGCACGGCGGCGGCACTCGTCGTCGGCCTGGTGTCGACCGCGTCGGCCGACCCCGTCGAGGCGCAAGGTCTCGACACCCAGGCCATCGACTGGAAGCCGTGCCCGGAACTCGCCGAGGTCGAGTGCGGCACGCTGAGACTCCCCGTCGACTGGGGCAAGCCCCGGGGTGACAAGTTCGACCTCGCGGTCGCCCGCCGCAAGGCCACCGACCCGGCCAAGCGGCTCGGCGTGCTGGTCATCAACCCCGGCGGTCCCGGCGGTTCCGGCGTGGACTTCGCCCTGGGGGCGAACCGCTACTTCAGCGCTCAGGTGCAGGAGCGGTTCGACATCGTCGGTTTCGACCCGCGCGGCGTCGCGCGCAGCCAGCCGGTCAAGTGCTCCATCGACGTGCTGCAGCGCCAGCCGTCGACCCACCCGACCACCCAGGCCGAGTTCGACGCGCTGGCGCGGTACAACCGCGAGCTGGCCACGGACTGCCGCAAGCAGACCGGCCCCATGTACGACCACGCCGACACCATCGGCGTCGTCAACGACATCGACGCCCTGCGCCGCTCGCTCGGCGAGCGGAAGATCAACTACTACGGCGTCTCCTACGGCACCCTCATCGGCCAGCAGTACGCCGAGCGCTACGGGCGCAACATCCGCACCATGGTGATCGACTCGAACATGGACCACAGCCTCGACCTGCGGGGCTTCAACGAGACCGAGGCGCGCACCGCCGAGGACTCGTTCACCGAGTTCGTGAAGTGGTGCGACCGGACCACTTCGTGCGCGCTGCACGGCAAGGACGTCGCGAAGTTCTGGGACGACCTGCTGGCGAAGGCGGATCGCGGTGAGATCACCGACCCGAACGACCCGACCTACAAGGTGACCGCCGACGACATCATCGGCTTCGCCTTCAGCGCGTTCTACGGCCCGGACTGGCACCTGCTGGCCTCGGTGCTGCTCGACCTGACTTCCGGCACCGCCCCGCCGCGCGCGTTCGCGGCGGAGACCGCGCAGAACCCGTTCCCGGCCGTGTTCTGCCAGGACTGGGCGATCCGGGTGAAGAACCAGCGCGAGTTCGCCGCCGTCGAGCGCCGTGCCAAGCAGATCGCGCCGCACATGCGCGGCTCGGCCCTCGGCCACAGCGCGATCGCCGGCTGCGTCGGCCTGCCGGAGAAGGTCAACAACCCGCAGCACCGCCTGAACATCAAGAACGCGCCCAAGATCCTGATGCTCAACGCCCTGCACGACCCGGCCACCGGCTACGAGTGGGCCGTCGCCGCCAACCGCCAGAGCCGGGACACCACGGTCCTGGTCACCTATGAAGGCTGGGGCCACGGCGTCTACGACCGCAGCCAGTGCACCCAGGGCACCACCGACGACTATCTGATCAGCCGGCGGGTCCCGCGCCACGGCACCCGGTGCGCAGCCGTCGAGCCGCCCCCGGTCACCGCACGCACGACCGACACCACCCGCCTGCCCGCCGGCCCGAAGCCCGGCATCCCGGGCTGGCTGCGCTGACACCCTCCACGACGGGCCGCTCCTCGACCTACGGGGAGCGGCCCGCCGCGTCGGGCGGCCGGCGATTCCACGGTCCCCGGTCGTGATCGCCGACGGTCGTCCGCCCGCCGACCATCGGAAACCTGCTCGTAACACCGGACCCCGGACAGTTCACCGCCGCGAAACGCACCGCGCCGCCCGGCGAAACAGTGCGTCCCGATGCTCCCTGCAACCGACGTGCAGTGGAGGTCGACGTGGATACAGGGGACACCGCCTGGTTGCTCACCAGTTCCGCTCTGGTGCTGCTGATGACCCCGGGCCTCGCCTTCTTCTACGGGGGGATGGTCCGCTCGAAGAGCGTGCTCAACATGATGATGATGAGCCTGGGCGCGATGGGCGTGGTCGGCGTGCTCTGGGTGCTGGTCGGCTACTCGACCGCGTTCGGCACCGACGTCGGGGCCGGTCTGCTGGGTGAGCCGTTCCAGTTCTTCGGCCTGGACGGGCTGCTGGGCGCGGACGCGCTGTCCGGCACCGTCCCGAGCACCGTGTTCGCCGCGTTCCAGGCCATGTTCGCCATCATCACGGTGGCCCTGGTCTCCGGCGCGATCGCCGACCGGGCCCGGTTCGGGCCGTGGCTGCTGTTCGCCGCGCTGTGGTCCGTGGTCGTGTACTTCCCGGTCGCGCACTGGGTGTTCGACTTCGACGTCAAGGACGCCTCGGGCACGGTCGTGGACCCCGGCGGCTGGATCGCCAACCAGCTCGCCGCCCTCGACTTCGCGGGCGGCACGGCGGTGCACGTCAACGCCGGCGCGGCGGGGCTCGCGCTGGCCGTCGTGCTGGGCAGGCGGGTCGGCTGGCCGCGCGACCGGATGAAACCGCACAACCTGCCGCTGGTCGTCCTCGGCGCCGGGCTGCTGTGGTTCGGCTGGTTCGGCTTCAACGCCGGTTCGGCGGTCGGCGCGAACGCCACGGCCGGGGTCACGTTCGTCAACACCCTGGTGGCCACCTCCGCCGCGCTGCTCGCGTGGCTCGCGGTCGAACGCGTCCGGGACGGCAACGCCACCACGCTCGGCGCGGCGTCCGGTGTGGTCGCCGGCCTGGTGGCGATCACCCCCGCGTGCTCCGCCGTCACCCCCACGGGCGCCATCGCAATCGGTGCGGTCACCGGCGCGCTGTGCGCCCTCGCGGTCGGCCTGAAGTACCGCTTCGGCTTCGACGATTCTCTGGACGTGGTGGGCGTGCACCTGGTCGGCGGCCTGTCCGGCACCGTCCTGATCGGCCTGTTCGCCAGTGACGCGGCCCCGGCGGGGGTCGACGGCCTGTTCCACGGCGGCGGCCTGGACCAGTTGTGGCGTCAGGTCGTCGGCGCGGGTGCCGTGCTCGTGTACTCGTTCGTGCTCAGCCTGGCCCTGGGCTACCTGGTCAGGTTCACCGTCGGCTTCCGCGCCGACGAGGAGGCCGAGGTCGTCGGGATCGACGAGGCGGAGCACGCCGAGACGGCCTACGAGTTCGGCGGCGGCCTCGGTTCGCGGGGGAGCAGCAGGCCGGGTGTCGCCGGCGCAGCCGCCGTGCTGGAGAGGAGCACCACGTCATGAAGCTGGTCACCGCGATCATCAAGCCGTTCATGCTCGATGAGGTGAAGACGGCGTTGGAACGGCTCGGCGTGCTCGGCATGACGGTCGGCGAGGTGCAGGGCCACGGCCGGCAGAAGGGCCACACCGAGGTGTACCGGGGTGCGGAGTACGCCGTGGACTTCGTGCCGAAGTTGCGCGTCGAGGTGCTGGTGGACGACACGGCCGCGGACAGGGTGCTCGACGCCGTCGTGGACGCCGCCCGGACCGGCAAGATCGGCGACGGCAAGGTCTGGGTCACCCCGGTGGAGGCGGTCGTCCGCGTGCGCACAGGAGAGCGCGGGACCGACGCTCTGTGAGGCACGTCCGGTGGAAGACGTTCTGCGAGAACGGGGTGCGGGCGTGGTGGAAGACGTCGGAACGGCCGACGACCTGGTGCGGGCCCGTGATCGGCTGCTCGCGCCGGGCCGTCGCCGGTTGACCGGGGAGTCCCTGCGGGAGGCGCTGGTCGACCTGCACGAGTTCTGGCTGACCGCGCACGCCGCACGGGCGGGCGTCGGACGGGCGGTCGGGTCCGCCCTGGTCGCCGTGGGCAGCCTGGGCCGGCGCGAACTCGTCCCGCACTCGGACCTCGACCTCGTCCTGGTGCACGCCGGGGAGAACGGCGTGGACGCGGTCGCCGAACGGCTCTGGTACCCGCTGTGGAACTCGGGCATCGGGCTGGACCACTCCGTGCGCACGGTCGGCGAGGCGCTCCGCGTGGCGGCGAACGACCTGCGCACGGCGGTGGGGCTGCTCGACCTGCGGCACATCGCGGGCGACCCGGAGATCAGCGGACGGCTCGCGGACAGCGCGCGTCGGGCGTGGCGGTCCGGGGTGCGGACCAGGCTGGACGAGGTGGCCGAGACCGCCCGGCGCCGGTGGGCGCGCAGCGGCGAGGTCGCGCACCGCGTCGAACCCGACCTGAAGCACGGGCGCGGCGGACTGCGGGACGTGACCCTGCTGGACGCCCTGTCGGCGGCCCAGCTCACCGACCGCCCGTCGCCCGACGTGGACGAGGCGCGCAGGCTGCTGCTGGACGTGCGGACCGAACTGCGCCGGGTCGCCGGACGGCCGCGAGACGTCCTGCGCGCCCAGGACGGTGACGAGGTCGCCGCCGCGCTCGGGCTGGCCGACCGCTTCGCGCTGGCGCGCGCCACGTCGTCGGCGGCGCGCACGATCGCGTACGCCGTGGACGTGTCCATGCGCGCCGCCCGCGCCGCCGTGCCGAGGAAGGGTTTGGGCGTCTTCGTCCGCTCGCCGTTGCGACGGCTGCCCGTGCGTCGGCCGTTGGACGAGGGCGTGGTGCTGCACGGCTCTGAGGTGGCGTTGGCCCGTGACGCGATGCCCGGCCGTGACCCGGCGCTGCTGCTGCGGGTCGCCACGGCGGCGGCGCGCGGTCGGCACCCCATCGCGGCCGGGACGCTCGCGCGTCTCGCGGACGCCGCCCCGGAGCTGCGCCGGCCGTGGCCGCGTGAGGCGCGCGACGAGCTGCTGGCGCTGTTGGGCAGCGGGTCCGGCCTGGTCGACGTGGTGGAGGCGTTGGACCGCACCGGGCTGTGGGGACGCTTGTTCCCCGAATGGGGCGCTGTCCGCGACCTACCCCCACGCGACGCCGCGCACACGTGGACGGTCGACAGGCACCTCGTGGAGACCACCGCGAACGCGGCCCGTTTGACGACCCGTGTGTCGCGTCCGGACCTCTTGCTGTTGGGCGCGTTGCTGCACGACATCGGCAAGGGGCGTCGGCAGGACCACTCGGAGGTGGGTGCCGCCATCACGGCACAGGTCGCCGAACGCCTGGGCCTGTGGCCGCAGGACGTCGTCACGGTGACCGCGCTGGTCCGCCACCACCTCCTGCTGCCGCACACCGCGACGCGGCGGGACGTCGAGGACGAGGCGACCGTCCGGCGCGTGGTCGACGCGCTCGGTGGCGACCCGGTGCTGCTGGAACTCCTGCACGCCCTCGCCGAGGCGGACGCCACCGCGACGGGCCCCGGCGCGTGGACGGGGTGGAAGGCGGCGCTGGTCGGCGACCTGGTCGCCCGCTGCCGGGCCGCGATGGCCGGCGACCCGCTGCCGCGACCGGAGCCGCCGGGCCGACGGCTGCGCGGGGTGGCGGAAGCGGTGCTCGCGTCCGGGGAACCGGACGTGCTGGTCGACTCCCTCGACCACGCGGCCACCGTGACCGTGGTCGCCCTCGACCGGCCGGGGCTGCTGTCCCGGGCGGCGGGCGTGCTGGCGCTGAACTCGCTGGAGGTGCACTCGGCCGTGCTCGGCTCGCACGGGGGCGCGGCGGTCGACGTGTTCACCGTGTCGCCCAGGTTCGGGTCGCTGCCCGGCGCGGCGCTGCTCAGGGAGCAGGTGACCCGGGCGGTGGACGGGTCGTTGCCGCTGGCCGGGGAGCTGGCGGCGAAGGAGCGCGACTACGGCGGCCCGCCCCACGACCCACCGCCCCCGAAGGTGCTGTGGTTCGACGACGAGTCGACCGGGGCGGTGGTGCTGGAGCTGCGCGCGGCGGACCGGATCGGCCTGCTGCACCGCGTGGCGGACGCGTTGGAGCGGTGCGGCGTCGACGTGGTGTGGGCGCGGGTGGCCACGCTGGGGTCGACGGTGGTGGACTCGTTCGCCGTCACGGCGGTGGGCGGTCCGGACGGGGAACTGCGCCGGAAGGTGGAACGGGAGGTGCTGGCGGCTGCCCGCCGGTCGGATGCGTAGGTCTACGCACAACCGATGCGGGACGTCACGCTGACCAGCACCCGCGCGTCACGGCAGGCTCTTCGCTGTGACGCGGGGGCCGCCGGACGTGGGCGGCGGAGCGTCACCGGCGGAAGTCCCGGAGGCGGTCCATCGAGGGGTTGAACCGCCTCCGGGCACCCCCACGCCGACCCGGCTCGTGCCGGCGGGCCCGGTGTGAGCTGTCCGGGAACTCCGGCCCGTCCGAAACGTCTCTTTAGTATGGGTGTGATGAACGCCGTCGCCGTAGCGCCACGTGCTCTCGTAGTGCTGGCCGGGCTGCCGGGTGCGGGCAAGACGACGTTGCTCGCCGGTGTCGACACCGGGGGAGCGCCGGTCGTCGTGCTGGACTCCGACCAGGTGCGCGGCTACCTCCGGGGCGTGTTCCCGGCGGCGCTGCCCTACCGCTTCTACCGGCCGCTCGTCCACCTCGCGCACCGCGCGCGCATCCTCTGGTTCGCGGTCACCACGTCCGGCCTGCTCCTCGTCCACGAGCCGTCCACCCGGCCGACCACCCGCGCCGGGCTGGTGCTGGTGGGGCTGGTGGCGCTGCGCCCCCGCCACTTCCTCTGGCTCGACGCCAGCCCGGAGCAGGCGCTGTCCGGCCAGCTCCAGCGCGGCCGGCTGATCCGGTCGCGCTCGTTCACCCGGCACGTCCGCCGCGCCGCCCGCCTGCGCGAACGGCTCACCGGGGGCCGGGCGCCGCGCGGCTGGCAGGCGTTGACCGTGCTCACCCGGGACGACCGGCTGCGACTGTCGGTCACCCGGAGCGGCTACGCTGGCGGGTAGTCATTTGTCCGACGACGTGCGAGGTCTGGCGGCATCGTGTTCAACACCCTTTCCGACCGGCTCACCTCGGTCCTGCAGAACCTGCGGGGCAAGGGCCGGCTGTCCGAGGCCGACATCGACGCCACCGCACGCGAGATCCGGGTGGCGCTGCTGGAGGCCGACGTCGCGCTGCCCGTCGTCCGGACGTTCATCGCCTCGATCAAGGAACGCGCCAAGGGCGCCGAGGTCTCGCAGGCCCTCAACCCGGCCCAGCAGGTCGTCAAGATCGTCAACGAGGAGCTCGTCGGCATCCTCGGCGGCGAGACCCGCCGGCTGAACCTGGCCAAGAACCCGCCCACGGTGATCATGCTCGCCGGCCTCCAGGGCGCGGGCAAGACGACCCTCGCGGGCAAGCTCGCCAAGTGGCTGCGCGGCCAGGGGCACACGCCGGTGCTGGTGGCGTGCGACCTCCAGCGCCCGAACGCGGTCACCCAGCTCCAGGTCGTCGGCGAGCGGGCCGGCGTGCCGGTGTTCGCCCCCGAGCCCGGCAACGGCGTGGGCGACCCGGTCGACGTGGCCCGGCGCGGCATCGAGGAGGCCCGGCGGGCGCAGCACGACGTGGTCGTGGTCGACACCGCCGGCCGGCTGGGCGTCGACGAGGAGATGATGCGCCAGGCGGTCGACATCCGCGCCGCCGTGCAGCCCGACGAGGTGCTGTTCGTGGTCGACGCGATGATCGGCCAGGACGCGGTGAACACGGCGACCGCGTTCCGCGACGGCGTCGGCTTCACCGGTGTCGTGCTGACCAAGCTCGACGGCGACGCCCGGGGCGGCGCCGCGCTGTCGGTGCGCGAGGTGACCGGCCAGCCGATCCTGTTCGCGTCCAACGGCGAGAAGCTGGAGGACTTCGACGTCTTCCACCCCGACCGGATGGCGTCGCGCATCCTCGGCATGGGCGACATGCTCACCCTGATCGAGCAGGCGGAGCAGGCGTTCGACGCGGAGCAGGCCGAGGCCGCCGCCGTGAAGATGGGGTCCGGCCAGCTCACGCTGGAGGACTTCCTGGAGCAGATGCTCACCCTGCGCAAGATGGGCCCGATCGCGAACCTGCTCGGGATGCTGCCCGGCGCGGGCCAGATGAAGGACCAGCTGGCGAACCTGGACGAGAAGCACCTCGACCGGGTGCAGGCGATCATCCGGGGCATGACGCCCGCCGAGCGGGACGACCCGAAGATCATCAACGCGTCCCGCCGGCTGCGCATCGCCAACGGCTCGGGCGTCCGGGTCAGCGAGGTCAACGACCTGGTCAACCGCTTCTTCGAAGCGCGCAAGATGATGTCGCAGATGGCCGGCCGGTTCGGCCTGCCCGGTGCCCGCACCAACGGCAAGAAGGGCAAGGGCAAGAAGGGGAAGAAGGGCAAGGGCGGTCGTGGTCCCACGCCGCCGAAGATCAGGGGCGGCTTCCCCGGCATGGTGCCGGGCGCGATGCCGCCCGGGATGCCGCCGGGGATGCCGGGCGGGATGCCCGAGCTGCCGCCGGGCATGGGCGGGCTGGACCAGCTTCCGCCGGGGTTCGACCCGTCGAAGCTGAAGTTCCCGAAGAAGTGACCGGGCTGCACCTGCGCGGCGTCGTCCTGCCCGACGGCGGCGACCCGCGCGACCTGTGGGTGGTCAACGGGCGCATCCGCACGCAGCCGGTGCCGGGCGCCCGGACCGTCGTGGACGGCGGCTACCTGGTGCCCGGCCTGGTCGACGCGCACTGCCACGTCGGCCTGGGGCCGCAGGGCGTGGTGGACCTGCCCGAGGCCGTGGAACAGGCGCTGCTGGACCGCGAGGCGGGCACGCTGCTGATCCGCGACTGCGGCTCGCCGCTGGACACCCGCCCGCTGCAGGAGCGCCTGGACCTGCCCCGGATCATCCGCGCGGGCAGGCACATCGCCCGGCCCCGCCGCTACATCAAGTACCTGGGCGTCGAGATCGAGGACGAGCAGGAGCTGCCGGCCGCCGTGGCGGAGCAGGTCGCGCAGGGCGACGGCTGGGTGAAGCTGGTCGGCGACTGGATCGACCGGGCGACCGGCGACCTGGCCCCGCTGTGGTCCGACGACGTGCTGGCCCGCGCCGTCGAGGTGGCGCACGGGGCCGGCGCGCGGGTCACCGCGCACGTGTTCGGCGAGGACGCCCTGCCGGGGCTGCTGGCCGCCGGCATCGACTGCGTCGAGCACGGCACGGGCCTGACCGACGACACGATCGCCACCATGGCCGCCGCCGGCACCGCCCTGGTCCCGACGCTGATCAACATCGAGAACTTCCCGGACATCGCCGCGTCCGGCGCCGAGAAGTTCCCCGCCTACGCGGCCCACATGCGCGCCCTCCACGCGCGCAACAAGGCGACCATCGCGTCGGCGGTCGAGGCCGGCGTCCCGGTCTACGCGGGCACGGACGCCGGTGGCGGCATCAAGCACGGCCGGATCGTGGACGAGGTGCAGGCGCTGCACGGCGTCGGCCTGTCCCGGCACGACGCGCTGGCCGCCGCCTCCTGGGCCGCGCGCGAGTGGCTGGGCTTCCCGTCCCTGGTGGAGGGTGCGGCGGCGGACGTCGTCGTCTACCGGGAGGACCCGCGCGAGGACCTCGGCGCGTTGCGGCACCCGGCCCTGGTGATGCTGCGCGGACGGATCCACTGACCGGCCCCTCCCGTTCGGGCGCGCGTCCGTCAGAGTGATCTTGAGCCGCCCTGGGCAGTGCCGGTGCCGGTCGTGCCGCTACGTTCGGACGAGTGGAGGAACAGCGGGACATCGGGCGGGCGCAGTGGGGCTTCCTCGCCTTCTTCGTGGGCTTGGCCGGGTACCACCTGTCCACGCTGGTCTTCACGGCGGTCACGGCCGACCGGTTCGCCGAGGTCGACATCACCGACCCGCCCGTGCTCGGGCCGCTGCTCCTGCTGCTGTTCCTGCCCAACGTCCTGCTGGGACTCGGGCCCGTGGTCTTCTCCTGGTGGCGCGGCGACGGCCCCGCCCGTGACTTCGGGATCGTGCCGCGCGCGCACGACGTGAAGGTCGGCCTGCTGTGCGGCGGCGCGTCGCTGCTGGCCGCGTGGGTGCTCGGTGTGCTGCTGCTGCGCATCTACCGCGACACCGGCTCGTCGTTGGACCAGATCGAGTCGTTGTCCGGCGGCCGGTCCGTGTGGCTGGCGCTGGCCGCGCTGTTCGTGTTCATCGGCGCACCGCTGACCGAGGAACTGCTCACCCGTGGTGCGCTGTGGAACGCGTTGGAGCACTACAAGGTCCCGAAGATCGCCATCCTCGGCCTCACGGCGCTGATCTTCGCGTTCCTGCACGAGGAGTCGTGGCGGACGATCAGCCTGTTCGCCCAGGGGCTCGCCATCGGCGCGGCCCGCATGATCACCGGGCGCGTCTCGGCGAGCGTCGTCGCCCATGCCGCCAACAACCTGCTCCCCGCCGTCTACCTGTACGTAGGCGCCTCCTGATTAGGGTGTTTGCTGTGAACCCACCGGATGATCCCCCGACAGGTCTCATCGCCGGAGTCCGCGCGGTCGGCCGCGAGCCCTCGCCCGAACGGGCCGGGCAGCGCTGGGGTTTTGGCGCGTTCCTGCTGGTCGAAGCGGTGTTCATCCTGTCGGCCGTGTTCATCACGGCGGTCGCGTCCACGAACGGCACCGACCTGTTCGGCTCGGTCGCGTTCATCCTGATCGGCTCGATGGTGCCCACCGTGCTGGCCGCCGCCGTGGCCGTGGTGATCACCCGGCTGCGCGGCAACGGGCCGCTGGTCGACCTGCGGCTGTCGTGGAACTGGGCCGACGTCAAGATCGGGCTGAAGCTCGGCCTGCTCGGCATGGTGCTGACCTACCTGGCCGCGCTCATCTGGTCCCGGATCGTCGGCAGCGACAACGCCACCTCGGCGATCGGCGAGCTGGTGGACGGCGCGGCGCTGCCGCTGGGCGCGGCCGTCGCCATGTTCCTCTACGTGTGCTTCCTCGGCCCGATCTGCGAGGAGCTGATCTACCGGGGCCTGCTGTGGGGCGCGATCGAGCGCCAGGGCTGGAGCCAGTGGGCGGCGTTCGTGCTGACCACGCTGATCTTCGCGGCCAGCCACCTGGAGCCGCTGCGCACGTCGCTGCTCATCGTGGTCGCGCTGCCGATCGGCATCGCCCGGCTGATCACCCGCCGGCTCACCGCCAGCGTGGTGGCGCACGTGGTGAACAACTTCCTGCCCGGTCTCACGCTGCTGCTGGTCTCGTTGGGGGCGATGCCGGGATGACGGACCTCAACAGCGACCTCGGCGAGGGTTTCGGGATCTGGCGGTTGGGTGACGACGACGCCCTGCTGGACGTGGTGACCAGCGCGAACGTCGCGTGCGGCTTCCACGCGGGCGACCCGTCGACCATGCGCCGGGTGTGCGCGCGGGCCGCTGAGCGCGGCGTGGCGGTGGGCGCGCAGGTGTCGTACCGGGACCTCGCGGGCTTCGGCCGCCGGTTCATCGACGCCGACCCGACCGAACTCGCCGACGAAGTGCTCTACCAGATCGGCGCTCTTGAGGCGTGTGCGCGCGCTGCGGGCACGAAGGTGTCCTACGTGAAGCCGCACGGCGCGCTGTACAACGCGACCGTGCACCACGACAGGCAGGCCGAAGCCGTGATCAGCGGTGTGAAGGCGTTCGGTGACCTGCCCGTGCTGGGGCTGCCTAGTTCACGCCTGCTGCACCACGCGTCACGCGCGGGGCTGCGTCCGGTGCGTGAGGCGTTCGCCGACCGCGCTTACACGCCGGAGGGGACGTTGGTGCCGCGTTCGCAGCCCGGTGCCGTGCTCACCGACACGCGGGCGGTGCTCGACCAGGTGCTCAGGCTCGCTCAACGCGGTGAACTGGTCGCCATTTCGGGTGAGACCCTCGCCACCGAGGTGGACTCCATCTGCCTGCACGGGGACACTCCGGGTGCCGTAGAGCACGCCCGAGCGGTGCGGGAAGCGCTGACCGAGGCGGGCGTTGCCGTGGGCCGATTCGTGGTCGGGTAGAGCTGTCTGGCAGAATGGCCTGTTGTTCGCCGCGGTCGGTCCCTCTCACCGTGCCATGGCGCCCAGACCTTTGGGCCTTCCCGCTCGTGCCCCACGCGGGCGAGGAGTGCCCGCACCTGAGCAAACGAGAGCCTGAGGAGTACCCACACCCGTGGCCGTCAAGATCAAGCTTCAGCGGCTTGGCAAGATCCGTCAGCCGTACTACCGCATCGTCGTCGCCGACGCGCGCACCCGCCGCAACGGCAAGGCCATCGAGACGATCGGCAAGTACCACCCGAAGGAGGAGCCGTCGTTCATCGCGGTGGACTCCGACCGGGCGCAGTACTGGCTGGGCGTCGGCGCGCAGCCGACCGAGTCCGTGCAGCGGATCCTGGAGATCACCGGTGACTGGCAGAAGTTCAAGGGCCTGCCGGGCACCGAGGGCACGCTGAAGGTCAAGGAGCCGAAGCCGAGCAAGGCGGACCTGTTCGCCGCCGCGCTCGCCGCCGCCGGCGACGCGCCGACGACCGAGGCCACCACGCCGAAGAAGAAGTCCGCCAAGAAGGCCGACGAGGCCGAGGCACCCAAGGACGAGGCGTGAGCCTGCTGGCCGACGCACTCGAACACCTCGTTCGGGGCATCGTCGACCACCCGGACGACGTCCGGGTGAACCTCGTCACGACCCGGCGCGGTCGCACGCTGGAGGTCCACGTCCACCCGGACGACCTCGGCAAGGTGATCGGGCGCAGCGGTCGCACCGCGACGGCCCTGCGCACCGTGATGGCCGGGATCGGCGGGCGTGGCGTGCGCGTCGACGTGGTCGACACCGACCGCTGAGCACGCGCATGGACGTCGTCGTCGGCCGTGTGGCCAAGGCGCACGGGATCACCGGCGAACTCGCCGTGGACGTGCGCACCGATTCGCCCGAACTGCGGTTCGCGCGCGCCTCGGCGCTGGTCGCCAAGCTGCGCGACGGCACGTCCCGCACCCTCACCGTCGCAGCCGCCCGGAACCACTCCGGGCGGCTGCTGGTGCGTTTCGAGGAGGTCCTGACCAGGGACGTCGCCGAGACGCTTCGCGGGACGCTGCTGTTCGCCAGCACGGACGACCTGCCGCCGACCGGTGACCCGGACGAGTTCTACGACCACGAGCTGGAAGGGCTGCGGGCCGAGCTGCTCGACGGCAGCGAGGTCGGCCGGGTGCGCGAGGTCGTGCACGGTCCGGGCGGCGAGCTGCTGGTGGTCGACCGCGCGGGCGGCGGTGAGCTGCTGGTGCCGTTCGTGCGCCAGATCGTGCCCACCGTCGACGTGCGCGGTGGGCGCGTGGTGCTCGACCCGCCCGAGGGCCTGCTCGATGCGGATTGACGTCGTCACGATCTTCCCGGAGTACCTGGAGCCGCTGCGCGCCGCGCTGCTCGGGAAGGCCGTCGACAAGGGCCTGATCAGCATCGGCGTGCACGACCTGCGGAACTGGACGCACGACGTGCACAAGGCCGTGGACGACAGCCCTTACGGCGGTGGTCCCGGCATGGTGATGAAGCCGCAGGTGTGGGGCGCGGCGCTGGACGAGGTGTGCGCGGGCGACCCGCCGCCGAGGCTGGTCGTGCCCACGCCGGCCGGGCGGCCGTTCACCCAGGAGTTGGCCCACGAGTACGCCGCCGAACCCCGGCTGGTGTTCGCGTGCGGCCGGTACGAGGGCATCGACCAGCGGGTGGTGGACGACGCGTCCCGGCGGATGCGCGTGGACGAGGTCTCCATCGGCGACTACGTGCTGGTCGGCGGCGAGGTCGCGGTGCTGGTCGTGGTCGAGGCCGTGGTCCGGCTGCTGCCCGGCGTGCTGGGCAACCCGGCGTCGGCCGCGCAGGACTCGTTCTCCGACGGCCTGCTGGAGGGCCCCTCCTACACCCGACCCGAGGTGTGGCGCGAGCTGGCCGTGCCGGACGTGCTGCGCTCGGGCAACCACCGGGCGATCGACCGCTGGCGGCGCGACGAGTCGCTGCGCCGCACGTGGGAGCGCCGGCCCGAGCTGATCGACGCCCTGCCCGAGGGCGCGCTGGACAAGCACGACCGGAAGCTGCTGGACGAGCTGCGGTAACCCCGATTTCGCCGCGACCCGCCCCATCTGGCACACTGGACAGGTTGCTGCACCCGGTCAGCCGGGGTGCGCCGCAAAGCCCGCCCCCACGCGGATGTGTGAAACCTTGGCAAGGCCACGAGCGACCTTGGCAAGAACGCGCCCCGGGGGAGTACGCATTACACGTGAGGACGAGGACGGACCACCGATGAACACCCTGGACGCTCTTGACGCCCAGTCGCTGCGCTCCGACATCCCGAGCTTCCGGCCGGGCGACACGCTGAAGGTCCACGTCCGCGTCATCGAGGGCTCCCGCGAGCGGGTCCAGGTGTTCCAGGGCGTCGTGATCCGCCGCCAGAACGGCGGGATCCGCGAGACCTTCACCGTCCGCAAGGTCTCGTTCGGCGTCGGCGTCGAGCGCACCTTCCCGGTGCACTCCCCGAACATCGCCGAGATCGAGGTCGCCACCCGTGGCGACGTGCGCCGCGCGAAGCTCTACTACCTGCGCGACCTGCGCGGCAAGGCCGCCAAGATCAAGGAGAAGCGGGACGCCAAGCCGGCCTCCTGACGCCGGGTTCACGCCCGACCAGTAGCCTGCCCCACGTGGCAGAACCCGCGCACAGCTCCGCCGACGAACACGGTCGGGAACCCGATGCCGAGTCCACTCCGGACTCGGCATCGGCCGGTAAGGGCAAGAAAAAGAAGAAGGCGCCGCTCTGGCGCGAGCTCCTCGTGCTGCTCGGCACGGCGCTCGTGCTCACCGTCCTGATCCAGACGTTCATCGCGCGCGTGTACGTGATCCCGTCGGCGTCGATGGAGCAGACGCTGCACGGCTGCACGTCCCCCTGCTTCGGCGACCGGGTGCTCGTGGACAAGCTGGTCTACGACTTCACCGACATCGAGCCGGGGGACGTCGTCGTCTTCCGGGGGCCGCCCGCGTGGACCGCGAACGACTTCCAGTCGACCCGCTCGGACAACCCGGTGGTGCGGGTCTTCCAGTCCGGCCTGTCGCTGATCGGCCTCGCGCCGCCGGACGAGCGCGACTTCGTCAAGCGCGTGATCGCGGTGGGCGGCCAGACCGTCGAGTGCTGCGACGAGCAGCACCGGGTCAAGGTCGACGGCAAGCCGCTCGACGAGCCGTACGTCTACTGGCAGCCCGGCACCAGCCCGGCCGACAACCGCCCGTTCGAGCCGGTCAAGGTGCCCGACGGCACCCTGTGGGTGATGGGCGACAACCGGATGAACTCCACCGACTCGCGCTACCAGGGCGACGGCGGGCCGTCCGGCGCGGTGCCCGAGTCGGACGTGATCGGCAAGGCGCGGGCCATCGTGCTGCCGCCGTCGCGGTGGAGCGGCATCGGCGACCACGACCCGCAGGCGGTGGCGCTGGGCGCCCCGGCGTGGCAGTCCGGCATCCCGGCGGGCGTCGGCCTGGCCGCCGCGTGGCCGGTGCTCTTCCTGGGGCGGCGGCTCCGGGGCAGGCTGACCAGGGCTTCACAGAGCGGATCGGTACGCTGACAGCGTGGTAGACGTCGCACCTTCCCGGGGTTCGTCCGACGAGGAACCCGAGCACTCCTCCTCCGACGAGGAGAAGATCGAGGAGTTCCGGAGCCGCTCGCGGAAGAAGAAGCGGAAGGGCTCGTTCTGGCGCGAGCTGCCGATCCTGCTGGTGGTCGCGGTGGGCCTGGCGTTCCTGATCCAGACGTTCCTGGCGCGGGTCTACATGATCCCGTCCGAGTCGATGGAGCAGACGCTGCACGGCTGCACCTCGCCGTGCTTCGGCGACCGGGTGCTGGTCGACAAGCTCACCTACGACTTCACCGACCCGGAGCCGGGCGACGTGATCGTCTTCCACGGCCCCGACACCTGGATCAACAACGACTTCGCGCCGGCCGAGCCGGCGAACCCGGTGGTCGGGTTCTTCCAGGGCCTGGGCTCGCTGGTCGGGATACCGACGGCGAGCAAGGAGGACTTCGTCAAGCGGATCATCGCGGTCGGCGGCCAGACCGTGAAGTGCTGCGACGAGAAGAACCGGTTCCTGGTCGACGGCAAGCCGCTGGACGAGCCGTACGTGTACTGGGAACCGGGGCGCGGCACCTTCCAGGACTCCTACGACGAGCTGAAGATCCCGGACGGCTACCTGTTCGTGATGGGCGACAACCGCAACGACTCGTGCGACTCGCGCTGCCAGGGCGACAAGCGGCTCGGCGGGCTGGTGCCGGTCGACAAGGTGGTCGGCAAGGCGCGGCTGATCGTGCTGCCGCCGGGGCGCTGGGGTGGCGTGTCCGCGCAGAACCCGCAGGTCGTGGCGCTGGGTGCCCCCGTGTGGCAGGACGCCGTGCCGGCCGGCGTGGGTCTGGTGGCGGCGTGGCCCGTGCTGCTGGTCGGCCGGCGGTTGAGGGCCCGGCTCCGGCGCTCGCGGCTGGGATAGGGTCGGGTGGTGATCCGCAAGCCGCCCCGTGCGCAGGTCCGGCAGACCGCGGGCATCTGGGCGTTCCAGGCCGCGCTCGACCGGCGCGGCCTCGGCCCGGTCGCCGGGGTGGACGAGGCCGGGCGCGGTGCCTGCGCGGGTCCGCTGGTCGTGGCGTCCTGCGTGCTCAAGCCGGGTGACGCCGCCAAGTTCGAGGGCCTGACCGATTCCAAGCTGCTCACCGCCGCCGCGCGAGACCGGATGTTCGACGTGGTGGTCAAGCGCGCGGTGGACTACGCGGTGATCGTGGTCCCGGCGTGGGAAGTTGACCTGATCGGGGTACACGTGGCGAATATCGAGGGAATGCGGCGGGCGGTCGCCCAGTTGACCGCGCACCCCGGCTACGTGCTGACCGACGGGTTCCCGGTGCCGGGGCTGACCGCGCCGAACATGCCGGTGGTCAAGGGCGACCGGGTGGCGGCGTGCGTGGCCGCCGCGTCCGTGCTGGCCAAGGTCACCCGGGACCGGATCATGACCGGGATGCACGGCGACCTGCCGGCCTACGGTTTCGACGTGCACAAGGGCTACTGCACCGCCGAGCACACCGCCGCCCTGCTGGAGCACGGGCCGAGCGCGGAGCACCGCTGGTCGTATGCGAACGTGGCGTCGGCGGCGGCCCGGCACGGGTTGACCGCGCCGCACCGAGTGGCGCGTGACGTGCTTTCCGCCACCGTGGTCCAGAATGGAACCTCGCCGCGGACCAGCGGTGGCAGGCTCGTGACGAGGAGGAGCGCGGATTCGATGAGCACCCGCGCGGAGGCGTAATGAGTGCAGAGGATCTCGAGAAGTACGAGACCGAGATGGAGTTGTCGCTGTACAAGGAGTACCGCGACATCGTCAGCCAGTTCTCGTTCGTCGTGGAGACCGAGCGGCGGTTCTACCTGGCCAACTCGGTGGACGTGCAGGTCCGCAACGCGGACGGCGAGGTCTACTTCGAGGTGCGGATGTCCGACGCGTGGGTCTGGGACATGTACCGGCCCGCCCGGTTCGTGAAGAACGTCCGGGTCATCACGTTCAAGGACGTGAACGTCGAAGAGCTGGACAAACCCGACCTGCGGCTCCCCGAGGACGGCCCGTTCAACTCCTGATCGCCAGAAGTCGCCGGGGGCTCATCCACCAGGATGGGCCCCTAATCGGCTTTTCGGGCCGTTATCGCAGGTAGGTGTGGTTGCCGGCGGCCGGCTGGGCACTTGTCCACAGCCCCGGGACTCCATCCACAGATCGCGGGTCCGTACTGGCACCGCAAGATCCGCTTCGGCACAGTCGACCAGGACATCGACTGATCCGAACGGAGCAACACCATGCCGGACACCCGGGAGCTGGGCCGCCTGGGCGAGCAGGTGGCGTGCCGCTACCTGCGCCAGGAGGAGCGCCTGGACCTGCTCGCCCGCAACTGGCGGTGCCCCGAGGGCGAGCTCGACATCGTGGCCACCGACCGGGAGCGGCTGGTGGTGTGCGAGGTGAAGTGCCGGTCGGGCACCGGCCGGGACGGTCCGCTGGAGGCCGTCACCCCGGCCAAGCTCGACCGGGTCCGGAGCCTGGGCCTGCGCTGGCGCGAGGTGCACGGCCTGCGCGGCCTGGCCGTCCGCTGCGACCTGGTCGGCATCCTGTGGCCGAGGTCGGGGCCCATCCGGCTGCACCACGTGCGGGGTGCCTGAGATGGCCCTGGCGAGCGCCTGGTGCGTCGCGCTGTTCGGCGTGGACGGCGTGCCGGTGGAGATCGAGGCGGACGTGGGCGCGGGCTCGGTCCGCACCCAGCTGCTCGGGCTGCCGGACGCGGCCCTGCACGAGTCCAAGGACCGGGTGAAGGCCGCCGTCCGCAACAGCGCCCACGCCTGGCCCACCCAACGGGTGACGCTGGGCCTGTCCCCGGCGACCCTGCCGAAGGGCGGCTCGGGCTACGACCTGGCGCTGGCGTGCGTGGTGCTGGCGGCGTCCGGGGCCGTCCCGGGTGACCGGCTGCACGGCACCGTGCTGCTGGGCGAGCTGGCGCTCGACGGCCGCGTCCGCACCGTGCGCGGCGTGCTGCCCGCCCTGCTGGCCGCCCGGCGTGCCGGGTTGACCAGGGCGGTCGTGCCGACCGCGTCCCTGCCGGAGGCGGCCCTGGTCGCCGGCCTGGAGGTGCGCGGCACCGGGACGCTGGCCGACGTGATCGACTGGCTGAACGGGTCGGACGGGTCCCTGACCCCGCCGGCCACCCCCGCGCAGCCGCCGCCCGCCCCGCCCGGCAAGGACCTGGCCGACGTGGTCGGCCAGCCGGAGGCGCGCTGGGCGCTGGAGGTGGCGGCGGCCGGCGGGCACCACGTCCTGCTGACCGGCCCGCCGGGCACCGGCAAGACGATGCTGGCCGAGCGCCTGGTCAGCCTCCTCCCGCCGCTGTCCGCCGACGAGGCGATCGGCGTCACCGCGATTCACTCGATCGCGGGACTGCTCACCCCGGAGGCGCCGCTGGTGGCGACGCCGCCGTTCGTCTCGCTGCACCCGTCGACGTCGACGGCGGCGCTGGTGGGCGGTGGATCGGGCCTGGCCAAGCCGGGTGCGGTGAGCCGGGCGCACCGGGGCGTGCTGTTCATCGACGAGGCGTGCGAGTTCGGCGCGCGCAGCCTGGACGCGCTGCGGACGTGCCTGGAGGACGGCGAGGTCCGCATCGCCCGCCGGGACGGCGTGGCCCGGTACCCGGCCGCCTTCCAGTTGGTGCTGGCGGCCAACCCGTGCCCGTGCGCGCCGCCCAAGGACCTGGACTGCATCTGCCCGCCGGCAGCCAAGCGCCGGTACCGCAGCAAGCTCTCGGGTCCCCTGCTGGACCGCGTCGACCTGAGGGTGACCATGCGCCCGTTGACGGTGATGCTCGGCCCCGAGGTGGGCACGCCGGAGCCGACCGCCGTGGTCCGGGAGCGGGTGCACCGGGCGCGGGCCCGCGCCACGACCCGCTGGTCCCCGCACGGGTGGCGGACCAACGCCGAGGTCCCGGGCACGGCGCTGCGCAGGGAGTTCCGCCTGCCCGGCAGCTCCACCGCGCTACTGGACCGGGCCCTGGCCCTGGGCGCGCTCACCGGCCGGGGCGCGGACCGCTGCCTGCGCGTGGCCTGGACGCTGGCGGACCTGGCCGAGACCGACGAACCCACGGCCGACCACGTGGCGGCGGCCCTGGAGTTCCGCGAGAGGAGAAGGCCGTGACCCCACCACCCCGGGTCTCCCGCCTGGCACCACGGAGGTTCCCGTTCGTCACACCACCGGAACCCCCGCCCCCGTCCCCGGCCGGTCGAAGGCGAAGACCCACCCTCCGCCGCCTGGCCACCCGCGGAAGCGCGAAGCGCTGGACCCTCGGCTGGCTCGGCAAAACCCTCCGATTCCGCTCGACCGACAACGAAGAAGGCACCCCATGACCACGAACCAGCCCACCACGCCGCACACCACCACCCCCGACGGCCCGAACCCCGACACCCCGAACCACGACGCCGCCGCTCTCGGCGTCGTGGGCCTCGACGTGATCGCCATGATCACGCCCCCGCCCACCCCCAGCACGCCGGAATCCGAGGCGACCCCACCGACCGAACCGCCCGCGAGCACCCGGGCAGCCGATCCGCCGTGGCGGGAGGTGGCCGGATCACTCCCGCCCGACCGGTCCCCGGAACCCCCACCCCGCGCAACCCCCGCCACCACCGACACTCCCGTGACCGACAGCCCCGTCACCGACAACCCCGTCATCGGTGCCCCTCTGTCCGTCCCGGTCACCGCTGTCCTCGCCGCCGTGCTCGCGGCTCCGTTCCGCCGAGGCAGGGCGTGGCTGTGCGAAGTGATCACCAATGCCTGGCTGCTGCACCTCCGGTCGAGGTGTGGCCGTTGGACCGACCAGTGCGGAGGTGCCCGCCGCTGCCCACGGCAGGGGTACCGCCCGCGCCGGGCGGAGCGCTCGTCCCCCGAAGCAGACCCGGTCCCCGGGGACCGGTCGGCCCGGTCCGCCCGGCCGCTCGCGGACGACCGCCCGTGGCGCACGGCCTGCGGCCTGTCCCCGTCGGTGGTGTGCCGTGATTGACGACGTCCGGCTGGCCCGCGCGTACCTCTCGCGCGTCGCCGAGCCGCCGGCCGGGGCGTTGGCCGCGTTCGTCGCCGCCGTGGGGCCGGTGCGGGCGGCGGCGTTGGTGCGGCGGGGGCAGGTGCCGAGCGCCGTCGAGAGCCAGGTCTCCGCCCGCCGGGCCGATGACCGGGCCGAAGCCGACCTGGCGGCGGTGGCCGAGCTGGGCGGGCGGCTGGTGGTGCCGGAGGACGAGGAGTGGCCCGCGTGGCCGTTCACCGCGCTCGACCTGGCCGCCGCGCAGGGCCTGCGTTGCGGGTTGGCCCCGCTGGCGCTCTGGGTGCGCGGCGCGGCCGGGCTGTCCGCGCTGACCGAGCGGGCGGTCGCGGTGGTCGGCAGCCGGGCGTCCACCGGGTACGGCCAGCACGTCGCGGGCGAGTTCGGGCACGGGTTGGCCGCGTCCGGCGTGACGGTGGTGTCCGGTGCCGCCTACGGCATCGACGGCGCGGCGCACCGGGGTGCGCTGGCGGCGGGCGGGCCGACGATCGCCGTGCTCGCGTGCGGGGTCGACGTCGCCTACCCGCGCGGGCACCAGGGCCTGATCGAGCGCATCCCGCACCACGGTCTGGTGGTCTCCGAGTACCCGCCCGGCCTCCAACCCGCGCGGCACCGCTTCCTCACCAGGAACCGGCTGATCGCCGCGTTCGGCGAGGGGACGGTGGTGGTGGAGGCGGGCCGGCGCAGCGGTGCGAAGAACACCGCCGCGTCCACCTCGGCGCTCGGGCGGGTGCTGATGGCGGTGCCGGGGCCGATCACCTCCGGCAGCTCGTCGGGCTGCCACGACCTGCTGCGGTCGGGTGAGGCGCTGGCGGTGAGCAGCGTGGCCGAGGTCCTCGAATCGACCGGGCGGCTCGGGGTGGACCTGGTGGAGGCCACGCGGAACACCGAAGTCGGTCTTCCACAGGGCGAGGCGCTGCGGGTGTTCGAGGCGCTGCCGCTGGACTCCGCGACCAGCGCCGAAGCGGTGTCGATCGAGTCCGGGGTCGAGCTGCCGAGGGTCCGGGCGCTGCTGCCGGAGCTGGAGCTGGTCGATCTGGCGATCCGGGTCGACGCCGGGTGGAAGCGCTCTCATGAGGGGATCTCGCGTGGCGATACTTGACCAAGAGCGCTCCGAGGCGCAGCGTCAGGGGCTATGTCCCCGCCGCCGCACGCTCGGACTCGCCGTGTCGACCTCGTCGGACTGCGCCGGGAACTGCCCGCCGACGTCGCAGGGGCCCTGGACCGCTACGAACGCCACCTGGCGCTGGAGCGCTCGCTCTCGCCGCACACCGTCCGCGCCTACCTCGCCGACACCGTCTCGCTGCTCGTCCACCTCGCAAGCGGCATCCCCGGCGACGCCACCGTGGAAGCGGTCGACCTCGCCGGGCTGCGCTCGTGGCTGGCGGCCCAGCACGGGTCGGGCGCGAGCCGAACCACCCTCGCCCGCCGCACGGCCGCCGCCCGCGCGTTCACCGCGTGGGCCGCGCGGACGGGCCTGCTCGCCGACGACCCGGGGCCGCGCCTGGTAGCGCCCCGCCCGCACCGGACCCTGCCCGCAGTGCTGCGGGCGGACCAGGCCGAGGCCGTCATGTCGGCGGCGGAAGTCTCCGCCGAACACGGCGACCCGGTTGCGCTGCGTGACCAAGCCGTGGTGGAGTTGCTGTACGCGACAGGTGTTCGGGTCGCCGAGCTGTGCGGTCTCGACCTCGGCGACGTCGACTACTCCCAAAGGGTGATCCGGGTTCTGGGCAAGGGTGGGCGCGAACGCACCGTGCCATTCGGCGTACCGGCCGAACGGGCCGTACGGCGCTGGGTGGAACACGGCCGATCGGCGCTGGTCAGCGACCGTTCACGGCAGGCCCTGTTCCTCGGTGCGCGAGGTGGCAGGCTGGACCCGCGTACCGCCAGGAGGGTTGTTCACGATGTAGTGGGTGCGGTGCCCGGGACAGCCGACACCGGGCCGCACGGCCTGCGGCACACCGCGGCCACGCACCTGTTGGAAGGGGGAGCGGACCTGCGTACCGTCCAAGAGCTTCTCGGTCACGCTACGCTCGCAACCACTCAGCTCTACACACACGTCACCGTCGAACGGCTGAAGGCGATCCATGACCGAACCCACCCCCGCTCCTGATGCCGCAGGGGGAGGTTCGCGGACCGCAACCGTGACCTCTCCTCCCGCCGCGCGCGTCGGGACCTCGTCGGACGCGCAGCCCTCGGGTGCGCACACCCCGACCGGGACGAACGGTCACCACGTCGACGGCGAGGACCCGCACCCAGGACCCGCCGCCGGCGAGGCCCCGCGCACCAACGGCCACACCGCACCACCCGCCCCGCCCACCGCCGACGCGCACGCCTCCGCCCCCGTCACCGACGGACCGACCCCGGAACCCGCCCACACCGCTCACGCCCCCGCGCCCGTGCCTTCCGCTGGAGTCGGTGCTGGAACGGGGGCCGAAGCCGAGGTCGGGACCGGCGTCGCGGCCGGCGCTGGCGCCGACGGGGCCGAGGCCGTCGCTGGGTCGCCTGCTCTCGACGCTCCCGAGCCGGCTCCCGGTGTCCACAGCCCCGCCTCCGTGCTCGCCCTCGCCGCCGACGCGCCGACTTCCGCACCTGCTGCCGGGCTGTCGGCGGCCGGGCCCGACTTGACCGCGTCGGCGGCCGGTCGGCCCGCGCACCCGGCGTCCGAGTCGCGGACCGCCGATGACGTGGAAGCCGGGATCATCGCGCTCTGGCACACCTACGGGCAGTCGCACGAGCGTGCTCTGCGCGATCGCCTGGTGCTGCACTACGCGCCGCTGGTCAAGTACGTCGCGGGCCGGGTCGGGACCGGTTTGCCCGCGCACGTAGACGTGGCCGACCTGATCCAGTCGGGCATCTTCGGGCTGGTCGACGCGATCGAGAAGTTCGAACCTGAACGCGGGCTGAAGTTCGAGACCTACGCGATGCAGCGCATCCGTGGCGCGATCCTGGACGACCTCCGCTCGCAGGACTGGGTGCCGAGGTCCGTCCGGAGCCGGGCGCGCGACGTCGAGCGGGCGTTGGAGAGGCTCGGTGCCCGGCTCCAGCGCACGCCCACCGACCGCGAACTCGCGGCCGAGCTGAAGATCGGGTTGGCCGAGCTGCGCGAGCTGTACGCGCAGCTCCAACTGACCAGCGTGGTGGCCCTCGACGAGCTGATCGCCGCCGGCCGCAGCGCGGGTGGTGCGGGCGCGTCGCTGGCCGAGTCGCTGCCGGACGAGGGTGCCGAGGACCCGATCGCGACCCTGGTCGACCACGACAGCCGCCGCCAGCTCGCGGATGCCATCGCGCAGCTCGCCGAACGCGACCGGGTGGTCGTCACGCTGTACTACTTCGAGAACCTGACGCTCGCCGAGATCGGCAAGGTCCTCGGTGTCACCGAGTCGCGGGTCTGCCAGCTGCACACCCGCGCGGTTCTGCGCCTGCGCACCAAGCTCAACGAACAGCTCGAAGCCTGACACCGACCACGACCGGCCTTGAGCCGACCACCGCCGGCCTCGCGCCGACCACCGAACGCCTGACCGGAACCCGGAGTCGTGCCGGCGGTGCCCTCGCTGCGGGCGTCTTCCGCCGCAGGCCCGTGCGGTGCGGAAGATCTCGCGGCGCGTGGTGTGCGGTGGGTGAGCCCCCGTGGGGGTCCGTGGGCAGCAGGCGGACCCGGGTGCGGGCCAGGAGGCTCAGCGGGTCCAGGTAGTGGCGGTGCGGCGTCGGGCGCAGGGCCGCCCAGTGCAGGCACGTCGTGCGGCAACCCTCGTGACCCGGGTCCAGGGTGCCGACCGGTGTGCCGCGCGTGACCCGCTGGCCACGGCTGACCAGGGGTGTCACCGGTTCGTACGTGGTGCGCAGGTTGCCCGCGTGGGCGAGGGAGACCACCTGGCGGCGGCCGACCGTCCCGGCGAAGTGCACCGTGCCGTCGGCCGAGGCGAGGACCACCGCGTCCGGCGCGGCTCCCAGGTCCACGCCCCGGTGGCCGGCGAGGTACGGGGTCGGCGGGCGCTCGAACGCGCGCAACACCGGGTGCGGAGGCGCCAGCGGCCAGGCGTGCCGGCGGAACGCCCGGGGCGGGGTGCGAGACGGCGAGGTCACCCCAGAGGTCACCCCGGAGATCACCGCAGAGATCACCCCCGACGCAGACGCTGTGCCGGCCTCCGCCGCCGGAACCTCCGCCACAGCCCCAGCCGCCGAAGCGACCGCCGCAACCCCGACCGCCGCAACCCCGGCCGCCGCAACCCCCGCCGCCGGAACCACCGCCGTGCCGGCCCCCACCGCCGCAGCCGCAGCCGGGACCGCGGTCGCCGCTGCCGGAAGTGTGGTGCCTGCGGCCAGGGCCAAGGCGAGGGCGGCGGCTGGGATCGCCGGCGTTCCCAGCAGCCGGACCAGCGGTTTTCGGGCGGAGGAGGGCATGGGTCCACCGTGCCCTCGATGGGCTCGGGGCACCAGCGGCGGGGTGTGAACTGTGGATGGTTCAGCCGCCTGTGGACAGGTCAGGGGTGGGTTCGGTACCCGTGGCGCGGCGGCGTACACTCGTCTCGCGGCCCGTGTGAGTGCGGGGCGACTTCGCGTGCCAATGCTGACTTGATCCACCTCTCGTGGTCGAGTCACGGCGTCCGGCGGTCCTGAGGTCAACTCCGGTTCGGGCGGCGGCAAGGGCACCAGGGCGGCGGTCCACCCGGTCCGCCGCGACCAACCGGAGCGCGTGCCGGCGCAACGCCGACACGCCCGAACGAAGAGGTGCGAACCCGGCCATGGCCGTCGTCACCATGAAGCAGCTGCTCGACAGCGGCGTGCACTTCGGGCACCAGACCCGTCGCTGGAACCCGAAGATGAAGCGCTACATCTTCACCGAGCGCAACGGCATCTACATCATCGACCTGCAGCAGACGCTGACCTACATCGACCGGGCCTACGAGTTCGTCAAGGAAACGGTCGCGCACGGCGGGTCGATCCTGTTCATCGGCACCAAGAAGCAGGCGCAGGAGGCCATCGCCAACGAGGCCCTCCGCGTCGGCATGCCGTTCGTCAACCAGCGCTGGCTGGGCGGCATGCTCACCAACTTCTCGACGGTGCACAAGCGCCTCCAGCGGCTCAAGGAGCTGGAGTCGATGGAGCAGACCGGCGGTTTCCAGGGTTTCACCAAGAAGGAAATCCTGATGATGAACCGCGAGAAGGACAAGCTGGAGCGCACGCTCGGCGGTATCCGCGACATGTCCAAGGTGCCCAGCGCCGTGTGGATCGTGGACACCAAGAAGGAGCACATCGCGGTCGGCGAGGCGCGCAAGCTGAACATCCCGATCGTCGCGATCCTCGACACCAACTGCGACCCGGACGAGGTCGACTACCCGATCCCGGGCAACGACGACGCGATCCGGTCCGCCGCGCTGCTGACCAAGGTCGTCGCCGAGGCGGCTGCCGCCGGTCTGATGCAGCGCTCCGGTGCGCGGACGAACGCGGCCGACGGTGCCGACAAGCCCGAGCCGGGCGTGGCGACGGACGAGCCGCTGGCCGAGTGGGAGCAGGAGCTGCTGGTGGGTGCCGAGGCGACGGAGAAGCCGGCTGCCGCCGCCGCTCCCGCCGAGGGCACCTCCGAGACCGCCCAGTCCTGATCCGTCGGCACGCCGCGCCCGTGCTCACCCACGGGCGCGGCGTGCTCCGGTGACCGCTACACCCCCGCGCGTACCCCGCAGAAGGAACGGACAACCGCACGATGGCGAACTACACCGCCGCTGACGTGAAGCGCCTGCGCGAGCTGACCGCCGCAGGCATGATGGACTGCAAGAAGGCGCTGGAAGAGGCTGACGGCGACTTCGACAAGGCGGTCGAGATCCTGCGCATCAAGGGTGCGAAGGACGTCGACAAGCGCGCCGCGCGCACCACCTCCAACGGTCTGGTCTCCGCCGAGGACGGCGTGATGATCGAGCTGCGCTGCGAGACCGACTTCGTCGCCAAGAACTCCGACTTCCAGGCGCTCGCGTCGCGGATCGTCGCGGTCGCCAAGGCCACCCGCCCGGCGGACGTCGACGCGCTCAAGGCCACCGACCTCGACGGCCAGACCGTCGACGCCGTGGTCCAGGAGTTCTCGGCCAAGATCGGCGAGAAGCTGGAGCTGGCGAAGGTCGCCGTGTTCGACGGCACCGTCACCACCTACCTGCACCGGCGTGCCGCCGACCTGCCGCCCGCCGTGGGCGTCGTGGTCGAGTACACCGGCGACAACGAGGACGCCGCGCGCGGTGCCGCGATGCAGGTCGCCGCGATGCGCCCGCGCTACCTCACCCGCGACGAGGTGCCGGCCGACGTGGTCGCCAACGAGCGCCGCATCGCCGAGGAGACCTCGCGCGAGGAGGGCAAGCCCGAGGCGGCCCTGCCCAAGATCGTCGAGGGCCGGGTGAACGGCTTCTTCAAGGACGTCGTCCTGCTGGAGCAGGCTTCCGTGACGGAGTCCAAGAAGAACGTCAAGGCTGTGCTGGACGAGGCCGGGGTCACCGTGACCCGGTTCGCCCGGTTCGAGGTCGGCGAGGCCTGATTCGCGTGAGGGCGGGGTTGCGCAAGGATGCAACCCCGCCCTTGCCGTGTCCAGAGGAGGACCTGTTGAGCGCAGAGGTAGACGCCGAGCCAGGCCACGGGTACCACCGGGTCATGCTCAAACTCGGCGGTGAGATGTTCGGCGGTGGCGGTGTGGGCGTCGATCCCGACGTCGTCCAGAACGTCTCCCGCCAGATCGCCGCGGTCGTCCGAACAGGTGTCCAGGTCGCCGTCGTGATCGGTGGCGGCAACTTCTTCCGGGGCGCCGAGCTCCAGCAGCGCGGCATGGACCGCAGCCGCGCCGACTACATGGGGATGCTCGGCACCGTCATGAACTGCCTCGCGCTGCAGGACTTCCTGGAGCGCGAGCACGGCATCGAGACGCGCGTGCAGACCGCCATCACGATGGGCCAGGTCGCCGAGTCCTACATCCCCCGCCGGGCCATGCGCCACCTGGAGAAGGGCCGCGTGGTGATCTTCGGCGGCGGTGCCGGGATGCCGTACTTCTCCACCGACACCACGGCCGCGCAGCGGGCGCTGGAGATCGGCTGCGAGGTCGTGCTGATGGCCAAGGCGGTCGACGGCATCTACACCGCCGACCCCAAGACCGACCCGGACGCGCTGATGTTCGACAACATCACGCACCGCGAAGTCCTCGAACGCGGCCTGAACGTCGCCGACGCGACCGCGTTCAGCCTGTGCATGGACAACAACATGCCGATCATGGTGTTCAACCTGCTCACCGAGGGGAACATCGCGCGCGCCGTGCGCGGTGAGAAGATCGGCACGCTGGTGAGCACCCCCGGTGGTCGCCCGTCTTTCTAGACCTGCTGGGATTCGAGCAGAACTTCGCACACCAAGGGAGTCAAGCCGTGATCGACGAGACCCTCCTCGACGCCGAGGAGAAGATGGAAAAAGCGGTGTCCGTGGCGAAGGAGGACCTGGCGGCGGTGCGCACCGGCCGCGCCACACCCTCGATGTTCTCCCGCATCGTCGTCGAGTACTACGGTTCGCCGACCCCGTTGAACCAGCTGGCGAGCGTCGCCATCCCGGAAGCCCGGATGGCGGTCGTCAAGCCCTACGACGTCTCCCAGCTGAACTCGGTCGAGAAGGCCATCCGCGACTCGGACCTGGGCGTCAACCCCAGCAACGACGGCTCGGTCATCCGCGTGGTGATCCCGCAGCTGTCGGAGGAGCGCCGCCGCGAGATGGTGAAGGTCGCCAAGTCCAAGGGCGAGGACGCCAAGGTGTCCATCCGCAACATCCGGCGCAAGGCGAAGGAAGAGCTGGACCGCCTGGTCAAGGACGGCGAGGTGGGCGAGGACGACGGCGCCCGGGGCGAGAAGGAGCTGGAGAACGTGACGCACCGTTACGTCGTCCAGGTCGACGAGCTGGTCAAGCACAAGGAAGCCGAGCTGCTGGAGGTCTGAGCCGCCCCCGGCGGGGGTGGCTCGCCGGGGCGGTCACGTCGGTGTCGTGCGGCCGGACGACCGGTCGCGTGGTTTCCCCGGCCGGTCGACGGTCGTGATAGGAGCACAGGTGTCAGGCGGCGGTGGGCAGGGCGCGGCCGGGAAGAGCGCGTCACGTGCCGGTCGGGACCTCCGGGCGGCCATCGCCGTCGGTGTCGGTCTGGGCGCGGTCATCCTGTTCGCCCTGTTCACGGTGCGCCAGACGTTCGTCGGCATCGTCGCGGTCGCGGTCGCGGTGTCGGTCTACGAGCTGTCCGGTGCGCTGAGGCGGGGCGGCGACATCAAGGTCGCGCTGGTCCCGGTGCTGGTCGGCGGCCAGGCGGTGGTGTGGCTGGCCTGGCCGTTCGGCCTGGACGGGGTGCTCACCGCGTTCGCGGTGACGGTCCTGGTGTGCCTGATCTGGCGGCTCAAGGACGGCGCGGACGGCTACCTGAGGGACGTCACGGCGTCCGTCTTCACGGTCGTCTACGTCGCCGTGTTCGCTTCCTTCGCGGTGATGCTCGTGGTCCCCGACGACGGCGTGTTCCGGGTGCTCGCGTTCCTGATCGGCGTGGTCCTGTCGGACACCGGCGGGTACGCGGCGGGCGTGTTCTTCGGCAAGCACCCGATGGCGCCGACGATCAGCCCGAAGAAGTCCTGGGAGGGCTTCGCGGGCTCGCTGGTGGCGGGCATGGTGGGCGGTGCGCTCACGGTCGGCCTGATGCTCGGCGGCGCCTGGTGGCACGGCGTGCTGTTCGGCGCGACGCTGGTGGTCACCGCCACCACCGGCGACCTGGTGGAGTCGCTGATCAAGCGGGACCTCGGGCTCAAGGACATGGGGACGCTGCTGCCCGGCCACGGCGGCCTGATGGACCGGATGGACTCGCTCCTGCCGTCCGCCGTGGTCTCCTGGCTGCTGCTGCACGCGTTCGTGCCCTGACGGCTCAGTCGTCGTACGGGTCGTCCACGGGCGCTCCGGTCTCCTCCTCCGACAGCGGGGTGACGCGCGTCGGGTCGATCACCGAGAACGCCGCGCCCGTGTGGTCGGCGACCACGGTGATCCGGCCGAACGGGCTGTCGTACGGCTCGACGGTGATCCGCCCGCCCAGCTCCAGCACCCGGGACGCGACGGAGTCCGCGCCGATCTCCGGGTCGGCGGTGAAGTAGACCATCCAGTGCGCCGGGGTCTCGGGCGGGAACGCGCTGCCCATCCGCTGGCGGCCCAGCACGGTTTCGCCCTGCACCGCCCAGATCGTGTAGTCGACGGCGGTCCCGTCGCCGATCTGGGTGACGTCGAAGCCGCACAGCTCCTGGAAGAACTCGTCGGCGACCGCGCCGTCGCGGGTGTTCAGCTCCGCCCACGCGTACGCGCCGTGCCCGTCCGCGCCGAACAGCCAGTCCTGCGGCACGTGCCGGAAGCCGACCACGCCGCCGGTCGGGTCCGCGATCAGCGTGGTGACGTCGTCCGGTTCGCGCAGGACGTGACCGCCCAGCGCGTAAGCCTTCTCCGCCGTCGCGCGCGCGTGCGGGGTGTTCAGGTAGAGCGTCCACCCGAAGCCGCCGTCGGCCGGGAGCAGCTCGGCCACCGGCAGGCCGTCGACCACGGCGACCGTCCGGCCGGCCACGTCGGCGTAGGTCCAGCCGAACAGCCCGGTGTAGAAGTCGAACGCGGCCTGCTGGTCCACGGTCGGCAGCTCGACCCAGCAGGGCGCGCCGTGGTGCATTTCGGCCAGCGCGGGAGAATTCGGGACAATCGACACCGCAATACCTCCTGCACGCCGGGGGAATGATCACGGTACGGCTCTAGAGTTGTTTCGTGAAGGGATTCGTCCGCGCCGCGCTCGCCGCCGTCCGCCCTGCCGACGTGCTGCCCAGCCCCAACATCTGGCAGTGGCCGGACGTCTACGAGGTGGAGAACCGCGCGCAGGACGTCGGCGGTGCGCTGTGGCGGGCGCTCGCCGAGGAGTGCGACTGGACCGGGCGGGACGTGGTGGACGTCGGCTGCGGTGACGGGTTCCACCTGCCGGAGTTCGCCCGACGTGCCGGGCGGGTGGTCGGCGTCGAGCCCCACCCGCCGCTGGTGCGACGGGCGCGGGCGCGGGTCGCCGACCTGCCCAACGCGTCGGTGGTCGCCGGACCGGCGCAGCGGTTGCCGCTGCCGGACGGCAGCGCGGACCTGGTGCACGCGCGCACGGCTTACTTCTTCGGCCCGGGGTGTGAGCCGGGGTTGCGCGAGGCGGACCGCGTGCTGCGGCCCGGTGGGACCCTGGCGGTGCTCGACCTCGACGGCACGGCCGCGCCTTACGGCCCGTGGTTGTGCGCCGACGAACCCCGCTACAACCCGGCGGAGGTGGAGGAGTTCTTCCACGCCCAGGGGTTCGCGCTGCGCCGCGTGCGCGCGCTGTGGCGGTTCGAGTCGCGCAACGACTTGGAGGCGGTGTTGCGCATCGAGTTCTCCGCCAAGGTCGCCGAACGCGCGATCGCGCAGACGTCCGGTCTCTCGTTCGAGGTGGGGTACCGGCTGCACACGCGGCGCAAGCCGTCCGGCCTCGTGCTGCCTTGAGGCACCCCAGGCGGCCGTTGGTGCACGGCCGCCCGGGGGCTCACTCCTCGTCGGTGTCCTCTTCGACGTCCAGCTCGCCGAGGATGGCGTAGAGCTTGCGCCGGGCCTCGTTGAGGACCTCGACGGCCCGGGTCTTCTGCTCCCGCGTGCCCGCGTGGGCCATCTGCTGCATGGCCGAGCCCAGGTGCCGGGAGGCCGTGCGCAGCTTCGCCGCCTGGAGGTCGATCCCGTCGTTGACCTGCTGCCACGGCGGTGCGCCCTCCAGCTTGCCTGCCTCGGCGCGGCCGGCCTCGGTGAGCGTGAACAGCTTCTTGCCGCCGGACTCCTCGCTCGCGGCGACCAGTCCCTCGTCGGCGAGCAGTTGGAGGGTCGGGTAGACGGAGCCGGGGCTGGGCCGCCACAGGCCGTCCGTGCGCCCGCCGATCTCCTGGATCATCTCGTAGCCGTGCATGGGCCGTTCGGCCAGCAGGGTCAGCACGGCCGCGCGCACGTTGCCCTTGCGCTGCCGGCCGCCGCCCCCGCGCCCGCCCGGGTGGAAGCCCCGGGGGTCGGGCGGTCCGGGAGGACCCCCGAACGGGCCGAAGCCGCCGCCGAACCCGCGCCTCGGATCGCCGAAGCCGCGCTCCCGCTGGTGGCGGTCGTGCCGGCCGTGGTGCTCGTGGTGGAACCTCATGTCGTTGACTCCTTCATCGATCTGTTGTGACGTGTCGACGATATATCGGAACGTATCACGATGCAACGGTGATTCCAGTCGCCCCGTCGTGGGACACTGGAGGGCGCTATGACTGCACTCCCCCTCGTCTTCGACGCGCCCAAGCGCGGCCTGCCGCCGCGCCACCTCGCCGACCTCTCCGCCGACCAGCGCAAAGAGGCCGTCTCGGCACTGGGCGAGAAGCCGTTCCGCGCTGCCCAGCTCTCCCACCACTACTTCAGCCGGCTGACCGTCGACCCGGCCGAGATGACCGACATCCCGGCCGGCTCGCGGGAGAAGCTGGTCGCCGACCTCATGCCGCCGCTGTGGACGGAGCTGCGCAGCGTCGAGGCGGACGCGGGCGCGACCCGCAAGACGCTGCTGCGCGCGCACGACGGCACGCTGGTCGAGTCGGTCCTGATGCGGTACCCGGACCGGGCGACGCTGTGCATCTCCTCGCAGGCCGGGTGCGGGATGGCGTGCCCGTTCTGCGCGACCGGCCAGGGCGGGCTGACCCGCAACCTGTCGACGGCGGAGATCGTGGACCAGGTGCGCCGGGGCGCCGCGGCGATGCGCGACGGTGAGGTGCCCGGCGGTCCGGGCCGGCTGTCCAACATCGTGTTCATGGGCATGGGCGAGCCGCTGGCGAACTACAAGCGGGTGATCGAGGCGGTGCACCGGATCTGCGACCCCGCCCCGGCCGGGCTGGGCATCTCCCAGCGGTCGGTGACGGTGTCCACGGTCGGCCTGGTGCCGGCGATCCGGAAGATGACCGAGGAGGGCCTGCAGGTCCGGCTGGCCGTGTCGCTGCACACCCCGGACGACGAGCTGCGCGACACGCTGGTGCCGGTGAACACCCGCTGGAACGTCGCCGAGGTGCTGGAGGCCGCGCGGGGGTACGCCGACCGCACCGGGCGGCGGGTGTCGATCGAGTACGCCCTGATCCGCGACATCAACGACCAGCCGTGGCGCGCGGACCTGCTGGGCAAGCTGCTGCGCCGGCACCTGGGCCAGTTGGTGCACGTGAACGTGATCCCGCTGAACCCGACTCCGGGGTCGAAGTGGGACGCCTCGCCCAAGCCGGTCGAGCGCGAGTTCGTGCGCCGGGTCAACGAGCAGGGCGTGGCGTGCACGGTCCGCGACACGCGCGGCCAGGAGATCGCCGCCGCGTGCGGCCAGCTCGCCGCCGAGGGCTGATCAGCCGCCGGCGCGCACTCGCCTTCAAGAGGGTGTCACCTCGTTCGATCAGGTGACACCGACGCGCACCGCACGTGACGTGCGGCTCCTCGGAATACCCGCACGTGTGCTCAAGCTCCTCCTTCGAGGGCTTCGGGTTCCGCTGCTCGCGCGGCCCGGTCTGTACTGGCTCGCAGGGCCACGTCGCCGCGCCACCACTGCGGCGGTGGGCCGGTCCACCCGGACGGGCGGTGCCGCCGCCCGCGCGATTGCTGAGGAAGAGGCGTCATGAAGAGTCGGGCCACCCTGATCGCCGCCGCGTTCGCACTCGTCTCGACCGTGGGGCTCGCCCCGGCGGCGAGTGCCGACTCGAAGGTGTTCGTGATCGAGAGCGCGAACGGCTCCGAGGACGTGTGGACGCAGTCGTCGTTCGACACCCGGCCCGTCACCGCCGGCGAGTACCGCCACGAGGGCCGCCAGGTGTGGGAGTACGACTACGACGAGGACACCTTCCGCAACCTCGGCACCGGCCTGTGCGCCACGGCGGTCGACCGCGACAAGATCAAGGGCCGGCCCTGCGACGACACCGACCCGGGCCAGAAGTGGACCCGCCGGGGGTCGGGCGACTCGCGGCTGCTGGTGAACACCGAGTTCCGCACGTGCGCCGAGTACCGGGGCCTGGACAACCCGCTGCGCCTGGAGGACTGCGACGACGACAACGAGAAGCAGCACTGGCACCTCAACGAGCAGTGACCGCCGGCCGCGCCCGTTCACCCCGCCGGGTGAACGGGCGCGGCGGGGTCAGACCACCTCGTCCAGCTTGCCGGTGGCGACGTCGAACACGAAGCCCCGGATCGAATCCTTCACCGGGATGTACGGGCTGTTCCGGATTCGGCCGACGGACTGGCGGACGTCCTCGTCCAGGTCCTTGAACGCCTCGGCCGCCCACGGGGGCTTCACGCCGACCTCGTCCTGGATCGCCCGCTTGAACTCGTCGTCGGTGAAGGTGAGCATCCCGCAGTCCGTGTGGTGGATCAGGATGATCTCCCGAGTGCCCAGCAGGCGCTGGCTGATGGCCAGCGAGCGGATCTCGTCCTCGGTCACCACGCCGCCCGCGTTGCGGATGACGTGCGCCTCGCCCTCGTTGAGGCCGAGCACGCGGTAGACGTCCAGCCGGGCGTCCATGCACGCCAGCACGGCGACGTGCTTCGACGGCGGCAGCGGCAGCGGGCCGGAGAAGTGCTCGGCGTAGGCGGCGTTGTTGGCCAGTAGGTCGTCCGTGACGGACATGGCGGTATTCCTCTCACGGAGAGCAAGTGGTTGGGTGCGCTGCGCGACACTGAGCCAACTGTCGTACGCGGTTGCGCGCAACCGGCGTTCACAGGGTGGGACGTGAGGAGCCCTTCGGCGGTTCTCCCGAGCAGTCGCCCCGGAAACGGGTACGCCCCTCGTCGGGGAGTTCCAGCGCGCGGGAGGCCGGCAGGTGCGGGCACACGTCAAAGCAGCCCCGCCGGAATCCGGACGGGGCTGCGGGGTGCGGTGGGTGCTAGCGCTTGCGCCAGGAGGTGCGGCTGCGCACCTGGTCCCAGATCAGCAGCAGCGCCATGCCGACGCCGAACGCGATCACCCAGATGTCCTCGGTGCGACCGTGGTGGTTGCCGATCAGCAGCGAGAACGTGGCCAGCACGGACAGCCAGCCGGCGATCTTGATGCCCTTGGGGAAGGTGCCGTGCCAGCCCCACTCGGCCGACGGCTCGTCGTGGGGGTCGACCGCCGGACGCTTGTCCAGTTCCGAGGACGAAGACACAGCCGCACGACCTTCCTGCCCGATCACGTTCAACCAACGGTGGCAATCGTCGCACACGGCGGGCGCGTGCGGGACGTGAGGTGCGCGGCAGCGCACCGGCGTCTACCCTCACCCGCTGTTTGTCCAGCGAAAGGCGGCGAGTTGACCGACCAGCCCGGCTTCCACCCGGCCGAGGGTGCCACCCCCGACGCGTTCGCGCCCGTCGAGGTGGGCCTGCACGGGGTGACCAAGCGGTTCTCCGACCAGACCGCCGTGGACGACGTCACGGTGCAGGTGCACGAGGGCGAGTTCTTCTCCGTGCTCGGCCCGTCCGGCTGCGGCAAGACCACCCTGCTGCGCATGATCGCCGGGTTCGAGCACCCGGACGCGGGGCGGATCGAGTTGGACGGCGTCGACATGGTGGGCGTGCCGCCCTACCGGCGGGACGTCAACACGGTCTTCCAGTCCTACGCGCTGTTCCCGCACATGTCGGTGTGGGACAACGTGGCCTACGGCGTGAAGCGCAAGGGCGTCCGGGGCGACCGGCTGCGCGAGGTGGTCGGCGAGCACCTGGAACTGGTGCGGCTGAGCCGGTTCGCCACCCGGCGGCCCGCGCAGCTCTCCGGCGGTCAGCAGCAGCGGGTGGCGATCGCCCGCGCGCTGGCCGCCGGCCCGGAACTGCTGCTGCTGGACGAACCGCTCGGTGCGCTGGACGCCGTGCTGCGCAAGGAACTCCAGATGGAGCTGATGCGCATCCAGCGCGAGGTCGGCACGACGTTCCTCTACGTCACGCACGACCAGGAGGAGGCGCTGGTCCTGTCGCACCGGATCGCCGTCATGAACGCCGGCAGGCTGGAGCAGGTCGGCTACCCGGAGGACGTGTACGAGCGCCCGGCGACCCGGTTCGTGGCGGGGTTCATCGGCACCTCGAACATCCTGGACGCCGAGGTGTCCGGGGTGGACGGTCGCTGGGCGGAGCTGTCCGCGCCGGGCGTGGCGCGGCTGCGCGCCCCGCTGCACGGCGCGGTGCGGCACGGGCGGCGCGTGGCGGCGACCGTGCGCCCCGAGAAGGTGCACCTGTACGACCGGGCGGGCGAACCGCCGGCGGGCTGGTGCGCGCTCGACGGCACCGTGCGCGACGTCGTGTACACCGGGGTGTCGACCCAGTACGTGGTCGACGTGCCCGGTGGCGGCGAACTGGTCGCGTTCGTGCAGAACACCCGCCGCATCGACGACGCGGGTGCGCCGGGCCAGCCCGTGCGGCTGGCCTGGGACCCCGAATTCACCGTGCTGTTGGAGAGCGCAGATGACTGAACGGAACCTCCGGATCGCCCGCCTGTGGGACGTGGGCTCGGCGCGGGTGACCCGCCGGGCGGTGCTGCGCTCGACGGCGTTCTTCGCGCTCGCCGCGACGGGCGCGTGCGGCGTCGGCGAAGCGCCCGGCACGAGCACCGCGCCCGGCGCGAAGGTGAAGGCGTCCAACGACCGCGACGAGCCGAAGCTCAACTTCTACAACTGGACGGACTACATCGGGCCGGACACGCTGTCCGGCTTCAAGACCGCCGCCGGCATCGACGTCATCTACGACAACTTCAGCACCAACGACGAGATGGAGGCGAAGATCGCGTCCGGCGCAGCGGGCTACGACCTCGTGGTGCCCAGCGACAACTTCCTGCGCCGGTTCCTGCGCTCGGGCCTGCTCTCGCCGCTGGACCACGACCTGCTGCCGAACCTGAAGAACCTCGACCAGCGGTTCACCGAGGCCGACTACGACCCCGGCAACGCCTACTCCGTGCCGTGGGCCTGGGGCACCACGGGGCTGGCGTACTCGAAGTCCCGGCTCGGGGACGTGACCGGCTTCTCGGCCTACGACCTGGCCGCCGCGCAGGGCCGCAGCACGATCCTGGACGAGGCGCGCGACGGCCTGGCGCTGGGCCTGCTCAAGGCCGGGCACGACCCGAACACCACCGACGCGCGGCACCTCGACGAGGCGGTCGCGGTGCTGCTGGAGCTGAAGAAGAAGATCGGGCAGATCACCTCCGACGTGATCGAGCCGCTGACCGGCGGCCAGGTGCCGCTGGCCCAGTCGTACTCGGGCGACGCGTTCCAGGCGCGCGGCGCGAACCCGGACGTCGGCTACGCCATCCCGGCCGAGGGCGGGCTGTCCTACGTCGACCTGCTGTGCATCCCGAAGGACGCGCCGCACGCGGCCAACGCGCACCGGTTCATCGACTACGTCCTGGGAGCCGAGGTCGGCGCGGCGCTGGCCAACGCGGTGCGCTACGGCAGCCCGAACGCCGCCGCCAAGCCGTTGATCGACAAGGAGCTGCTGGACGACCCGCTGGTGTACCCCTCGGCGGAGCGGCTGGCGAAGCTGCCGTTCACCAAGGACCTCGGCGGCGAGGTCGAGGCGCGGTACGCGGACGCGTGGACGCGGGTGAAGACCGGCTGAGCCGGCCCGGCCGGTGGGTCGCGACGGGCACCGCGCGGAGCCCCGGACCACCGCCGAGCCGGGGTGGTGCGCGGTCGCGGGAGTGGCATCATGTGCGCTCGTGCTCCAGTCCCGGCGCAGGTGGCTCACCGCCACCGGTCTGCTCCTCCCCACCGGCCTCTGGCTGGGCGTCTTCCTGCTCGCGCCGCTCGCGCTGGTGGTCCAGTTCAGCTTCGCCACCCGCGACACCGGGGTGGCCAGGGCGGTGCTGCCGTGGACCGCGCAGCCCTACCTGACGGCCCTGGACCCGGCGTTCCTGCCGATCTTCGGGCGGACGCTCGCCTACGCGGGCGCGACCACCGCGCTGTGCCTGCTGCTGGGGTTCCCGCTGGCGTGGTTCATCGCGCGGCACGGCGGCCGGTACCGGACCGCGCTGCTCGCGGCGGTGCTGGTGCCGTTCTGGTCGAGCTACCTGGCGCGGATCTACGCGTGGAAGGCGCTGCTGGACGAGGACGGGCTGGTCAACCGGCTGCTCGGGGTGGTCGGGCTGGACCGGGCCGGCGGGTTCCTGCTCACCGACGGCGCCGTCGTGCTGGGGCTGACCTACGGGTTCCTGCCGTTCATGGTGCTGCCGCTCTACGTGGCGTGCGAGCGCTTCGACCACCGGCAGGTGGAGGCGTCCTACGACCTCGGGCACGGGCGGGTCTCCACGTTCTGGCGGGTAGTGCTGCCCGGCGTGTTCCCCGGCGTCCTGGCGGGGGCGCTGCTGGTGCTGGTGCCCTCGGCCGGCGACTTCGTGACGCCCCGCCTGCTGGGCGGGGTGGACCAGTCGACGTTCGGCAGCGTGATCGACGACCAGTTCCGGGGCGGCAACAACTGGCCGCTCGGTTCGGCGATGGCGGTCCTGCTGCTGGTGCTGGTGGCCGTCGTGCTCGTGCTGCGCGGCCGGCGCGGGGAGGACGTGCTGTGAGGGGCGGCAGGCGTGCGGTGGACCGGCGGCCGTGGGTGCTCGGCGCGGTCGCCGGGCTGGTGTTCCTGTTCCTGTACGCGCCGATCCTGTGGTTGGCGCTCGTGTCGTTCAACGAGTCGCGCTCGCTGAGCCGGATCACCGGGCTGTCCACGCGGTGGTACGCGGAGCTGTTCGCCGACTCGCGGGTCCTGGAGTCGCTGGGGCTGACGTTGCGGCTCGCCGGGGTCAGCGCGGTGATCTCGACCGCCATCGGCACCCTGGCCGCGTTCGGGCTGCGGCGCGCGTTCCCGGGGCGCGGGCTGTGGACGGTGCTGCTGAGCCTGCCGCTGGTGGTGCCCGAGGTGGTGCTGGGCGTGGCGCTGCTCGGCTTCTGCGTGAAGCTCGCCGGCATCCCCCTCGGCTTCGGGGCGCTGCTCGCGGCGCACGTGGCGTTCTCGCTGAGCTTCGTGGTGGTCGTGGTGCGGGCCCGGGTCGCGGGGGTGGACCACCGGCTGGAGGAGGCCGCGGCGGACCTCGGGGCGGGGCCGCTGGTCGCGTTCCGGACCGTGACGCTGCCCCTGGTCGCCCCGGCCGTCGCCGCCGGCGCGGCGTTCGCGTTCCTGCTCTCCTTCGACGACGTGGTGACGTCGAGCTACCTGACCGGCGTCGGCTCCACGACCCTGCCCGTGTTCGTGTACGCGCAGGCGAGCAGGCGCGGGGTGTCGCCGGAGATCGTCGCCCTGTCCACGCTGATGGTGGCGGTGAGCGCCGCATTGTTGCTCACCGGGGTGCTGTGGGCGGCGAAACGTGCCCGTTCGTCAACTTTCGTCGAGTCGATTGACGACCAATGAACGCCGCTCGGCGCGGGGAGGTTCTTTAACGTTGTCCCGTGTGACGTCTGTTGTGCAGCGACTGCGTCCGGAAGTCGCCGACATCCGGACGGCACCGGCCGAGTTCTTCCGCACCCACGCCGGGCGCTTCCGCGCGCTCACGCCGTGGCGGATCGGCCGCGAGGTGGTGGCGATCGTCGCCATCGTCGTGCTGGACGTCTACCCGGGCTTCCTGGCCACCAGCGACCCGGTGTCCCCGTGGTGGCTGCTCGGCCTCGGTGCCGCCTTCATCGGCGTCTACGAGCTGCGGCTGATGTTCCCGGCGATCGCGCTGCTGCTCGGGGTGTGGGTGGTCTTCAGCATCGAGCACGGCGGGGTCGCCACCATCCTGATGCTGGCCTACGGCTGCGGCTACCGGATCGTGCCGTGGCAGCGGTCGCTGGTCACGGCGGCGCTGGGGCTCGCGCTGCACATGCTCGCGTGGGACATCGGCGCCCCGCAGGTGGCCGGGCCGCTCGGCTCGTGGGTGATGCTGACCGTGTACGGCATGGTGGTGGCGCTGCCGTTCCTGGTCGGCCGGTACCTCGCGCAGCGGAACGCGCTGGTGGCAGCCCTGCACGACCGGGAGAGCACCATGGTGCGGGAGCGGAAGATGATCTCCCGCCAGGTCCGGCTGCGCGAGCGCAACCGGATCGCGCAGGACATGCACGACAGCCTCGGGCACCGGCTGAGCCTGATCTCCGTGCACGCCGGGGCGCTGTCGCTGGACCCCGGGCTGGGCGAGGGCCAGCGGGAGGCGGTGCAGGTGCTGCGCACCGCCGCGCTGACCGCGATGGAGGAGCTGCGCGGGGTGATCGGCGTGCTGCGGCGCGACGAGCCCGAAGAGGACCAGGTGCGGCGCACCGTGGACGCCATCGACGAGCTGGTCGAGGGCGCGCGGCGGGCCGGCGTGCGGGTCAGCCTGGTGCGCGGCGGCCAGCCGTGCCCGCTGCCCGCGAAGGTCAGCCACGCCGCCTACCGGATCGCCCAGGAGGGGCTGACCAACGCGAGCAAGCACGCCGCCGGGGCGAGCGTGCAGGTGACGGTCAAGTACGAGCCCGACGCGCTGGTGGTCGAGGTGCGCAACAACCCGCCCCGGGTCAAGCCGCCGAAGGGCGCCGGGTTCGGCCTGATCGGGCTGGGCGAGCGGGTGCGGCTCGCGGGCGGGATGCTGCACGTCGGCGAGCTGCCCGCCGGCGGGTTCCGGATCGCGGCCGTGCTGCCCTACGAGGACACCGCGGCGGCCGGGGACGAGCCCGCCGACGAGGAGCCCGTGGAGCAGGTCAAGCCGTCCGGCATCCGCAAGTGGGCGGGCGTCGGGTCGATCGGGCTCGCGGGCGTGGTCGTGCTGGCGGTGGTCGGCGGCTTCACCTGGCTCGGGTCCCAGCCGGTCACCCGGGTCGTGCCCCGGGAGCTGTACGACTCGATCCGGGTGGGCCAGCCGGAGGCCGAGGTGCGGGCCAGGCTGCCCCAGGGGGCGGACCCCCTGATCAGCGACTACACCTCTGCCGCGCCGCCGGAGCCGCCCGGTGCCGTGTGCGAGTACCTGGTGGCCGACGACCAGTCGTACTCGCTGCGGGCGACCAAGGTCGTGCGGTTCTGCTTCGCGGACGGCAAGCTCGTCGAGAAGAACTCCCACCAGCAGGAGACGTGAGCAGTTGATCCGGGTACTGATCGCCGACGACGAACCCCTGATGCGTGCCGGCATCAAGGCCATCCTCGGGACCGCCGACGACATCGAGCTGGTCGCGGAGGCCGGGGACGGGCGCGAAGCGGTGCAGGTCGCCCTGGAGCGGCGGGTCGACGTCGCCGTGCTGGACATCCGGATGCCCCGGCTGGACGGCCTGGCGGCGGCCCGCGAGCTGAAGGCCGTGGCACCGACCGTGCGCGTGGTGATGCTCACCACGTTCGGCGAGGACGACAACATCGTGCGCGCCCTGTCCGACGGCGCGGCCGGGTTCCTGCTGAAGGACTCCGCGCCGGAGGAGCTGCTGCGGGCGGTCCGGGCGGTGCACTCCGGCGAGGCGTACCTGTCGCCGATGGTGACCAGCCGGGTGGTCGGGATGGTCGCGGCGGTGGGGCAGCCCCGGCGCCAGGAGGCCGTGCGGCAGGTCGCCGGGCTGACCGAGCGCGAGGTGGAGGTGCTGGCCCTGCTCGGGCTGGGGATGTCCAACGCCGACGTGGGCCAGCGCCTGCACATGAGCGAGGCGACCGTGAAGACCTACGTCAGCCGGCTGCTGGCCAAGCTGGGCCTGACCAACCGGGTGCAGGCGGCGCTGCTCGCCCGGGACGCCGGCCTGGCGGGCTGACCTGCGGGGTTCCGGCCTCCGCCGGGTACCAGGGACGCAGAAAAGCGCCCTCGCCGTCATGACGGCGAGGGCGCTTGGTCGCGCTGCGAGAGGGGGGACTCGCTAGGCGCGAGCTCGATTGCCGGTCACCAGGCGGTAGATGCCGAGGACGACCAGCGAGCCGAGGATGGCCAGTAGCCAGGTGCTGAGGCTGAAGAACGTGTTGATGTCCGTGCCGAACAGGGCCTGGCCGATGAACCCTCCGACAATGGCGCCGACGATGCCCAGGAGCATGGTGATGATGATGCCGCCGGGGTCGCGACCAGGCATGATGGCCTTGGCGATGGCGCCTGCGATGAGGCCGAGGACGATCCAGCCCAAGATGCCCACGGGGGTCTCCTTCCTGATGGCCGTCACGAGCGGAATCCGTAGCGGCTCTTGATCAGGGGTTGCCCACGGACGGGTGAGTCCACGCCTGCGTTACCGTTCTGTGACCTGAGTACCGCTGTGCGGGCTATCAGGTTGGTTCCGGAAGAATGGTCCGCGATGAGCACACCACGCACGGTCCTGGTCCTCGGGTCCACCGGGTCGATCGGCACCCAGGCCCTCGACGTCGTCGCCGCCAACCGGGAGCGCTTCTCCGTGGTCGGGCTGGCCTCGGGCGGCTCCGACCCCGCCCTGCTGGCCGCGCAGGCGGTCGAGTTCGGGGTGTCCGCCGTGGCCGTCGCCAAGGCCACGGCGGTGGAGGACGTGACCCTGGCGCTCTACGCCGAGGCGCAGCGGCGCGGCTACCCGTCCGGCGGGTTCGCGCTGCCCAAGGTGTTCGCCGGGCCGTCGGCGATGGTCGACCTGGTCGACTCGGTGCCCGCCGACGTGGTGCTCAACGGCATCACCGGTTCGATCGGCCTGGAGCCGACGCTGCACGCGCTCGCCACCGGCGCCACGCTCGCGCTGGCCAACAAGGAGTCGCTGATCGCCGGCGGGCCGCTGGTGCTCAAGGCGGCCCGGCCCGGCCAGATCGTGCCGGTCGACTCCGAGCACTCGGCGCTGGCCCAGTGCCTGCGCGGCGGGCGGCGCGACGAGGTCGCCCGGCTCGTCCTGACGGCGTCCGGCGGGCCGTTCCGGGGCCGGTCGCGGGCCGACCTGGCCGGCGTGACGCCCGCCGAGGCGATGGCGCACCCGACCTGGTCCATGGGCCCGGTCATCACGGTGAACTCGGCGACCCTGGTCAACAAGGGCCTGGAGCTGATCGAGGCGCACCTGCTGTTCGACGTGCCGTACCCCCGGATCGACGTGGTCGTGCACCCCCAGTCCGTCATTCACTCGATGGTGACCTTCGCCGACGGGTCGACGCTGGCCCAGGCCAGTCCGCCGGACATGCGGCTGCCGATCGCGCTGGCCCTGGGCTGGCCGGAGCGCGTCGCGGGTGCCGCCGCCGCGTGTACCTTCGAGGAGCCGACCGCCTGGACCTTCGAACCGCTGGACGACTCGGTCTTCCCCGCGGTCCGGCTGGCCCGGGAGGCGGGCACCGGCGGGGGCTGCCTGCCCGCCGTCTACAACGCCGCCAACGAGGAGGCCGTCGCGGTGTTCCTCGGCGGGGGCACGTCTTTCACGTCCGTCGTGGACACGGTGGAGCGGGTGCTGGCGGAGGCGGGGGAGTGGGCGCGCGAACCCTCCGACGTCGCCGAGGTGCTCGCCGCCGAGCACTGGGCCCGGACGCGGGCACGCGAACTCGTGGCCACTTCGGTGGGGTCGGGAAGGGACTGAAACCGTGGTCTTCTTTTTGGGCATCCTGCTCTTCGCCCTGCTGATCGGGATCTCGATCGCGCTGCACGAGCTGGGCCACCTGGCCACGGCGAAGATGTTCGGCATGAAGGTGACCCGGTACTTCATCGGGTTCGGGCCGAAGATCTGGTCGTTCCGGCGCGGCGAGACCGAGTACGGGCTCAAGGCGATCCCGGCCGGCGGCTTCTGCGAGATCACCGGCATGACCGCGCTGGAGGAGGTGCGCCCCGAGGACCGCGAGCGCGCCTTCTACCGGCAGAAGACGTGGAAGCGCGTCGTCGTGCTGAGCGCGGGTTCCATCACGCACTTCATCCTCGGCTTCGTCATCCTCTACCTGATGGCCGTCTTCCTGGTGCTGCCGAACGTGCGCAACACGGCGGTCGTGCAGGAGGTCGCGCAGTGCGTGCAGAGCGAGAGCAAGCCGAACTGCGCGCCGGGCGACACCTCGCCGGCCGGCCGGGCCGGGTTCCGGGCCGGTGACGAGATCACCGCCGTGGGCGGGGTGACCACGCCCACCTGGACCGACGTGCTCAAGGCCACCCAGAACCGGTCCGGCACGACGGACTTCACCGTCCGGCGCGGCGACGAGACGCTGACCCTGACCACGGACGTCGCCCGGGTCGACCGGAAGTTCAAACGGGCCGACGGCTCGACCTACACCCGCGAGATCGGCGCGATCGGCGTCGTGCACCAGCGGGAGTTCGAGTACAACGCGGTGACCGGCGTGGGCGCGGCCTTCTCGTTCACCGGCGACATGTTCGTCAACACCTGGCACGGGCTGCTGAAGTTCCCGGAGAAGATCCCGGCCGTGGTCAAGGCCATCGGCGGCGGTGAGCGCGACCTGGAGTCCCCGGTCAGCGTGGTCGGCGCGTCGCGGCTGGGCGGCGAGGCCGTCGAGCACGGCCTGTGGCCGTTCTTCTGGCTGATGCTGGCCGGCCTGAACTTCTTCGTCGGTGTGTTCAACCTCCTGCCCCTGCTGCCGCTTGACGGTGGTCACATCGCCGTCAACCTGTACGAACGGGTGCGAAACTGGATCCGGAAGCTGCGCGGGATGCCCGCGGGCGCGCCGGTCAACTACCTGCGGCTGCTGCCGCTGACCTACTTCGTGATCTTCGTCGGCGGCGCGGTGACGCTGCTGACGGTGACCGCGGACATCGTGAACCCCATCCGGCTCCAGTGATCACCGCGACAGTGAGAGGTGTTTGTTCATGAGTGACGGCGTGATGCTCGGGATTCCGGCATTGCCGCCTCCCGTGCTGTCCGAACGGCGCAAGACCCGCCAGCTGATGGTCGGGTCGGTGGGTGTGGGCAGCGAGTTCCCGGTGTCGGTGCAGTCG
>NZ_JBFAJV010000014.1:0-160559 GCF_040655415.1 Actinosynnema sp. NPDC050436
GGTGTGCAAGCGAAGGGCGTGCTTGCACACCCTGGCAAAGCGCGGTTCGCTGCGCGCAGGCCACACGGGGAGAACACGACTCTGCGGGACCCTTGAGCGTGTGGGGGTGTGGTCGGTCGGGGTGGGGTGGGCTGGGGCATGATCTCCGGTCGTGAGCGTGCCGAGAACACTCATCTGGACACACGCGCCTGCCGCTGAGTTGCAGTTGGCGTTGCACCGGGCCGTGGCCGGGCCTGCTGCGCTGGTTCCGGTCGAGTCCGGGACGGTGTTGTTGCCTCCCTGGGGGATCCGGTTCGCCGCCGCGCAGCGGTTCGCCACCCGGGTGCGGGAGGTGGCCGGGGGCAGCGGGCTGTTGGTGCGGTGGGACGACCTGCGCGGTGGGGTGGTCTGGTCGGACGGCGCGGCCAGCGGGTTCAGCGGGTCTGCTCGGCGGTTGGTCGGGGTGGTCGGGTGGTGGCGGCTGAAGGCCGTCGCCGGGGAGGTGCCGTTGCCGGGGGACGTGGCCGAGGTGCGGTCCCTGGTCTCCCAGGGGCGGGCCGACACGTGGGTGCGCGCGTTGCCCGATCGGGCGGGTCTGGCGATCAACACCGTGTTGCCCGTGGTGCCGGTGACGCAGGGTGGGGCTCCGTTGGCCTAGCCTGGTGGCGTGGCACCACGAGTCGTCGTACTGGACTACGGATCAGGCAACCTGCGTTCCGCCGAGCGCGCCCTCCAACGGGTCGGCGCTTCGGTCGAGGTCACCTCGGACCGGCAGGCCGCGCGGGAAGCGGACGGGCTGGTGGTGCCCGGTGTCGGTGCCTACGCCGCGTGCATGGAGGGGCTCAACGCGGTCAAGGGTGGGCGGATCGTCGGCGAGCGGCTGGCCGGTGGCAGGCCCGTCCTGGGGATCTGCGTGGGGATGCAGGTCCTGTTCGACCGGGGTGACGAGCACGGCGTGCTGACCGACGGGTGCGGCGAGTGGCCGGGGACCGTCGAGCGGCTGGCGGCCCCCGTGGTCCCGCACATGGGCTGGAACACGGTCCGGGCCCCGGAGGGGACCAGGCTGTTCGCCGGGCTGTCCGAGGACACCCGCTTCTACTTCGTGCACTCCTACGCGGTCCGGCGCTGGGAGTTGGAGCCCTCCGACCTCATTCGGCCGCCGTTGGTGACGTGGGCCGCGCACGGGGGCGACGACTTCGTGGCGGCCGTGGAGAACGGGCCGTTGTGGGCGACCCAGTTCCACCCCGAGAAGTCCGGCGACGCCGGGGCGCACCTGTTGGAGAACTGGGTGAACAGCTTCCGGTGACGGGGGCGTGCGGTCGGGCGGCCCGGGGCAACTAGGCTGTTCGCGTGACTTTCACGTTGCTGCCGGCCGTTGACGTGGCCGCCGGTCAAGCTGTCCGACTCGTGCAGGGCGAAGCCGGCACGGAGACCTCCTACGGTTCGCCGCTGGACGCCGCCCTGGCGTGGCAGCGCGACGGCGCCGAGTGGGTGCACCTGGTGGACCTCGACGCCGCGTTCGGGCGTGGCAGCAACCGTGAGCTGGTGGCGCGGGTCGTGGGCGAGCTGGACGTGCGGGTGGAGCTGTCCGGTGGCATCCGGGACGACGCTTCGCTGGCCGCCGCGCTCGGCACCGGGTGTGCCCGGGTGAACCTGGGCACGGCGGCGCTGGAGGACCCCGTCTGGTGCGCCAAGGCGATCGCCGAGCACGGTGAGCGGGTCGCGGTCGGGCTGGACGTGCGGATCACCGAGGCCGGGCACCGGCTCGCGGCGCGCGGGTGGACGCAGGACGGCGGCGACCTGTGGGAGGTGCTCGACCGGCTCGACCGGGACGGGTGCGCCCGGTACGTGGTCACCGACGTCGGCAAGGACGGGACGTTGCAGGGGCCGAACGTGGACCTGCTGCGCGAGATCTGCGACCGCACCGACGCGCCGGTCATCGCGTCCGGCGGTGTGTCCAGTGTGGACGACCTGGTGGCGTTGGCCGCGCTGTCCCGGGACGGCGTGGAGGGCGCGATCGTCGGCAAGGCGCTCTACGCGGGGGCGTTCACGCTTCCCCAAGCGCTCGCCGCCGTGCGGTGATCACCCGGGTGAACTCGCCCGTGACGTGAGCTTCGGCTGCGGCCCTGGTGATGCCCGTGGTGGCCATCACCTTGGCCGCGGTCCCGTCCTCCTCGGCCAGCAGGCCGAGCAGGACGTGCTCGGTGCCCACGAACGCGTGACCCAGCCGCAGGGCTTCGCGGGTGGTCAGCTCCAGGGCCTTCTTGTAGTGGGCGCTGAACGGTTGCGGGTCCGGGCGCTCGCGGCTGGTGGTGTCGAGGGCGTTGAGGACCGCCAGCCGGGTGGTGCCCTCGGCTGCTTCCAGCTTGGCGATCGTCTTGGCACCCATGCCGCCGGACTCGTCCAGCAGCCCGAGGAGCAGGTGCTCGGTGCCGACCCGTTCGCTGAACCTGGCGTGGTGGCGGGCCAGGACGACGACCCTCCGGGCGCGGTCGGTGTAGCGGTCCAGGCTCGGTTTGAGGTCGGGGGACGCCTTCGGCACGAACCGCTTCTGCGCGGCCTGCTTGGTGACGCCGATGCTGTCGCCGATGTCGGTCCAGCTCGCGCCCGCCCGACGGGCCTCGTCCACGAAGTGGCCGATCAGGTGGTCGCCCAGCTCGTCCAGCCGCCCGCTCAGCTCGACCGCCGCCGTGAGCCTGTCCAGGACGTCGGCGTGCTCCTGGGCGACGGTGACGATCAGGTCGGTCAGCTGGACCGGCGCGGTAACCACGCGTCAACTGTAGGTTGACGGCCGGCCGGTGGTCAACTTCGGGTTGACGGCACGATCTCGATGCCCACGGACCCGGTCCTGCCGCGCCGCAGGCGGCTGCCGAGGAGGGTGAGGCGGCCGAGCAAGCCGTACTTGCGCGCGATCAGGGAGCGGGTCTCGTCGCTGCCGCGCTCGTCGAGGAGTGCGGCCCTGGCGGTGGTGGCCTCGCCGGTGGGGTTGCCCCGGAAGTCGCACGGGGCGATCGTGACGTCGCCGTTGTTGCGGATGCGCTTCACCTTGCCGGCGTCGGCTGCGGACCACACGTGGATGGTCTCGCCCGCCCGGACCGCCCAGACGGGCGTGGGAACCGGGGTGCCGTTCCTGCGGAAGGTGGTGAGGAGCAGGTACTTCTCGTCGCCGAGGCTGCCGGGGCTCATGATCCCCACGCTAGCCGTCGGAGTGGATCCCGGCCGAGCGGGCGGGGCGGTGTCGGCCGCGTGGGCGCTGCTGCCGGCGGCGGAGTGGGTGGAACCGCCCGTTCCGGAGAACGGGCGGTTCCGTTCGCACTAGAGCGGCGTGACGTTGGTGGCCTGGGGGCCCTTGGCGCCCTGGCCGACGTCGAAGCTCACGCGCTGGTTCTCTTCCAGGCTCCGGTAGCCGTTGCTCTGGATCTCCGAGTAGTGCACGAACACGTCCGCGCCGCCGTCCTCGGGGGAGATGAAGCCGAAGCCCTTCTCCGAGTTGAACCACTTCACAGTGCCCTGGGCCATCTTTTCCCACTTCATATAGATGCCGGCGGCGCTGGTGCGTCGCCGTGGCTGCTTCTAAGCGGGGGATCTTCCCTGAACGGGAGGAATCACACGCTCGAAACGCGGTTCGCGAGCGTGGATGACACGGACACAAAACCTCAAAGCCAAGACCAGTGAACCACGAGTTGGCGGAGTAGTCGAACTGGAGTGGGGAGGGAGGGCGGGAGAGGGGTGGGAGGAGGGGCTGGGCGGGAGGGCGGGGGTGGGGTTGCGGGGCGGGGAGGGTAGGCGGCGGGGAGGGCGGTGGTGTGGGTCGGGTGTGGGTGGGGTGTGGGGGGCTGGGGTGGGGGTTGGGGTGCTGGTGGGTGGGTCCCCGTAGGCTTTCGCCCATGTCGGTCGCGGTGCGCGTGATCCCCTGTCTGGACGTCGACCGGGGGCGGGTGGTGAAGGGGGTCAACTTCACCGATCTGGTGGACGCCGGCGACCCGGTCGAGTTGGCCCGCGCCTACGACGCCGAGGGTGCCGACGAGTTGACCTTCCTGGATGTCACCGCGTCCTCGTCGGAGCGGGAGACGACGTTCGACGTCGTGCGGCGCACCGCCGAGCAGGTGTTCATCCCGCTCACCGTGGGCGGGGGCGTGCGGGCGCCCGAGGACGTCGACAGGTTGTTGCGCGCGGGTGCCGACAAGGTCGGGGTGAACACCGCCGCCATCGGCCGGCCCGAGCTGCTCGGGGAGTTGTCGCGCCGGTTCGGGGCCCAGTGCATCGTGCTGTCGGTCGACGCGCGGCGCGTGCCCGAGGGCGGGCGGCCGACTCCCTCCGGGTTCGAGGTGACCACGCACGGCGGGCGCAAGGGCACCGGGCTGGACGCCGTCGAGTGGGCCGCGCGCGGGCAGGAGCTGGGTGTGGGCGAGATCCTGCTGAACTCCATGGACGCGGACGGCACCAAGGCCGGGTTCGACCTGGAGCTGATCCGGCTGGTGCGCGGGGTGGTCGACGTCCCGCTGATCGCCAGCGGTGGGGCGGGGGCGGTCGAGGACTTCCCGCCCGCTGTCGAGGCCGGTGCGGACGCGGTGCTGGCGGCCAGTGTGTTCCACTTCGGTGCTCTGCGGATCGCCGAGGTCAAGAAGGGCCTGCGGGACGCGGGCGTGGAGGTTCGCTGACGATGCGCGGCACACCCATCGAGGTCCGGTTGGCCGTCCTGGTCGGGGCGGTCGGCGGTCTGCTGTTCGTGGTGGAGGGCCTGATCCGCTGGCAGGGCGACGGCGACCCGTCGTGGATCAAGTTCCCGGTCATCCTGCTGGTGCTGGAGCTGCTGGTCGCGGGCGGCCTGGTGGCCGGGTTGCGGCTGGTCCGGCCGGTCGGCGCGGTGGTGTACGCGCTGGTCGCGCTGGTCCACCTGCTGGCCGTGCTCAACGAGGGGCCCGCCTGGGTGCGGGTGCTGTCGGGGCTGCTGTCCGCGCTGCACGTCTTCGGCGTCGTGCTGCTGAACACGCGGCCGTCCCGCCTGCACTTCGGGGGCGACCGGTGACCGGCGCGCTGGACCCGGCGGTGGCCGCCCGCCTCAAGCGCACGGCCGACGGGCTGGTGTGCGCGGTGGCGCAGCAGCGGGGCACCAACGAGGTGCTGATGGTGGCGTGGATGGACGACGAGGCGCTGCACCGGACGCTGACCACGCGCCGCGCCACGTACTACTCGCGCAGCCGCCGGCAGCTGTGGGTGAAGGGCGAGACGTCCGGGCACACCCAGTACGTGCACGAGGTGCGGCTCGACTGCGACGGTGACGCGCTGCTGCTGGTGGTCGACCAGGTCGGCGGGGCGTGCCACACGGGGGACCGGACGTGCTTCGACGCGACGGTGCTGCTGGCCGGCGAGCCGTAGGTCAGTCGATCTTGCCGGTGAGGTAGCGCTGGAGGTTCGGGGCCACCGCCTTGACCATGGTCTCCACGTCGGTGCCGGCCAGGGGTTCGAAGCGGACCACGTAGCGGACCATGCCCATGCCGAAGATCTGGGTGGCGGCGAGCGTGGCGCGCAGCTCGGGCTGGTCCGCGCCGATCCCGGTCAGCACCCGGTGCAGCAGGTGTTGCACGAAGAACTCGCGCAGCACCGAGGCCACCCGCTCGTGCGAGGTGACGCTGCGCATGAGGGCGGCGAAGTGGCCGCCGCCGGTGGCGTCCCAGATGGCCAGGAAGTTGCGCACGATCCGTTCGCCGACCTGCTCGCGCGGGCCGTCCAGCAGGCGTTCCACCAGCGTGTTCGGGTCGACGGGTACCTGGAGGACGGCCTTGGCGAACAGGCCCTCCTTGCCGCCGAACCAGTGGTTGACCATCGCCGCGTCGACGCCCGCCCTGGACGCGATGGAGCGCACGGTCGCGCCCTCGTAGCCGCGTTCGATGAACGTCTCGCGGGCGGCGGCGAGCAGCGCGGCTTTGGTGTCCTCCCCGCCCGCGCGGCGGCCACGGCGCCTGGTCTGCTGGGTGCTCTCTTCCACGTCGTCCATCATGCGCCACGGCAAGGTTTATTTCAACGTGCGTTGAAATGGTGGTCGCGGGGTGCGGCGGGCGAAGTGTGTCCGCAGGGTCCGGGAGGCGTGCCGGAGACCATATAGGGGGACACGGCACAATGACGGCATGGTGAGCGTCATCGGTGCAGGCGCGGGTCTGGGCGAGGTCAGCCCGACGCGCGAGGAGTTCCGCGAACTCGCCGCGCAGCGGCGGGTCATCCCGGTGGTGCGCCGGCTGCTCGCGGACGCGGAGACCCCCGTCGGGCTCTACCGCAAGCTCGCGGCCGACCGGCCCGGCACGTTCCTGTTCGAGTCGGCCGAGAACGGCCGCTCCTGGTCCCGCTGGTCGTTCGTCGGCGCGCGCAGCGCGGGGGCGCTCACCGCGACCGGCGGCGAGGCGTTCTGGCTCGGGCCGCACCCGGTGGGCCTGCCCGAGGGCGGCGACCCGCTGGTGGCGCTGCGCGAGACGATCGAGGTGCTGCGCACCGACCCGCTGCCCGGCCTGCCGCCGCTGACCGGCGGCATGGTCGGCTACATCGGCTACGACGCGGTGCGCCGGCTGGAGAAGCTGCCGAACCTCGCCGAGGACGACCTCCGGGTTCCCGAACTGGTGATGCTGCTGGCCACCGACCTCGCGGCGCTGGACCACCACGAGGGCACCGTCACGCTGATCGCCAACGCGATCAACTGGGACGACTCCGAGGAGCGGGTGGACGCCGCCTACGACGACGCGGTGGCCCGCCTGGACCTGATGACCCAGGACCTGCAGAGCCCCGCGCCGCCGACCGCCGCGGTGTTCTCCCGGCCCAAGCCGGAGTTCGTGCGCCGGCGGTCGCAGCAGGAGCACTGCGCGGTCGTGGAGAAGGCCAAGGAGGCCATCCGCGCGGGCGAGGCGTTCCAGGTGGTCCTCTCGCAGCGGTTCGAGATGCGGACCTCCGCCGACCCGCTGGACATCTACCGCGTGCTGCGCACGTCCAACCCCAGCCCGTACATGTACCTGCTGCGGCTGGACGACTTCGACATCGTCGGGTGCAGCCCGGAGTCGCTGGTCACCGTGCGCGACGGCAAGGCGACCACGCACCCCATCGCGGGCACCCGCTGGCGCGGCGTGGACGAGGAGGAGGACGCCCTCCTGGAGAAGGACCTGCTCGCCGACCACAAGGAGCGCGCCGAGCACCTGATGCTGGTCGACCTCGGCCGCAACGACCTGGGCCGGGTGTGCAAGCCGGGCTCGGTGACCGTGGTCGACTTCTTCAAGGTCGAGCGGTACAGCCACGTCATGCACATCGTGTCCACGGTCAGCGGTGAGCTGGCCGAGGGGCGCACGGCGTTCGACGCGGTCGCGGCGTGCTTCCCGGCCGGGACGCTGTCCGGGGCACCCAAGCCGCGCGCGATGGAGCTGATCGAGGAGCTGGAGCCGACCCGGCGCGGCCTGTACGGCGGCGTGGTGGGCTACCTGGACTTCGCGGGCGACGCGGACACCGCCATCGCCATCCGGACCGCGCTGGTCCGCGACGGCGTCGCCTACGTGCAGGCCGGCGGCGGGATCGTGGCCGACTCGGACCCGGTCGCCGAGGACAACGAGTGCCTGAACAAGGCGGGCGCGGTGCTGTCGGCGATCGCGACCGCCCAGACCGTGGCACCGGCGGTGGACCCGGCCCGTGTCTGAGGCAGCGCCGGGTCGGCGTCCACTGTGGATCGCGGTGCTGCTGCTCCTGGCCGGGGCGGCGGCGCTGTGGGGGTCCTCGCAGTTCGTCTGGGACGAGGCGCGGAACCTCCGGGGCGGGGACGTGCTGCCCGCTTCGGTGCCGCTGGCACTGCTGTTCCTGGCCGCGATCGCCGCCGTGGTGGCGCTCGGCGGCTGGGTGCGGCGGGTCCTGGGTGTCCTCGTGCTGGCGGCCGGTGTGACGGCGGCGTGGCTCGCGGTGGCGCAGGACGGCGCGCTGCCCGGCCGCGCCACGGCCGTGCTGGGCGGGCTGCTGGCGGTCGCGGCGGGTGTCGTGCTGGTGCTGCGGGGCTCGGCGATGCCGAGGCTCGGCGGCGGCTACCAGACGCCGGGCGCGGCCAAGCGCAGCGCCGATCCCGAGCGGGAGCTGTGGAACGCGCTGGAGCGCGGCGACGACCCCACGGCACGGGACTGACCGGGCGCTGACGGCCGGCTGACGCCGAAGCGGCGCACGTTTGCGCACGTGGACCCGGAAGGGCCCTGGTCATCTGCGCGAACGGGACGACCCGGTGGCCGGACGGGGCCGCCGCCGGGGTTAGCATCCTCGTGGCGGGAAGGGGAGCATGACGTGCGGGAGCTTGCGAGCGGAACGGGTGGACCGACGGACACGGGCGAGGTGCTCGGATGACCGTGCTGGAGTCGATCATCGAGGGCGTCCGCGAGGACCTGGCCGTGCGCGAGGCGGAACTGCCCTTCGACGTGCTCAGGGAGAGGGCCGCGAAGGTCGCGCCGCCGCAGGACGTGATGGCGGTCCTGCGGTCGCCGGGCGTGGGCGTGATCGCCGAGGTCAAGCGGCGCAGCCCGTCCAAGGGCGCGCTGGCGGACATCCCGGAGCCCGCTGAACTGGCCGCGCAGTACGAGCTGGGCGGCGCGCGGGCGATCAGCGTGCTGACCGAGCAGCGGCGGTTCGGCGGGTCGTTGGCGGATTTCGACGCGGTGCGGGCCGCGGTCGGCGTCCCGTTGCTGCGCAAGGACTTCATCGTCAGCCCGTACCAGGTGCACGAGGCGCGGCTGCACGGGGCGGACCTGGTGCTGCTCATCGTGGCGGCGCTGGAGCAGAACGCCCTGGTGTCGTTGCTGGACCGGGTCGAGTCGCTGGGCATGACGGCGCTGGTCGAGGTGCACACGGCCGAGGAGGCCGACCGCGCGCTGGAGGCCGGTGCGAGCGTCATCGGCGTGAACGCGCGCAACCTGCACACGCTGGAAGTGGACAAGGACGTGTTCGGGCGGATCGCGCCCGGCCTGCCCTTCGAGACGATCAAGATCGCCGAGTCCGGGGTGACCGGGCCGGGCGACCTGATGTCGTACGCGGGTGCGGGTGCCGACGCGGTGCTGGTCGGCGAGTCACTCGTGACGAGCGGCGACCCGAAGGTCGCGGTCAACAAGCTGGTGACGGCGGGGTCGCACCCCGCGTGTCCCCGGCCGAGCCGGTAAGGGAGAAGCGCATGTCGCGCGGCCACTTGGCACCCACACCCCACGACCCCGACGAGCGGGGCCACTTCGGGCCGTGGGGCGGCCGGTACATGCCGGAAGCGCTCATCGCGGCGGTGGACGAGCTGGCGGCCTTCTACGAGAAGGCGCGCATCGACCCGGACTTCCTCGACGAGTTCTTCCGGCTGCTGCGCGACTACGCGGGGCGGCCGTCGCTGCTCACCGAGGTGCCGAGGTTCGCCGCGCACGCCGGCGGGGCGCGGGTCTTCCTCAAGCGGGAGGACCTGAACCACACCGGCTCGCACAAGATCAACAACGTGCTGGGCCAGGCGCTGCTCACCAAGCGGATGGGCAAGCAGCGGGTCATCGCGGAGACCGGGGCGGGCCAGCACGGCGTCGCCACGGCCACCGCGTGCGCACTCATGGGCCTGGACTGCGTCGTTTACATGGGCGAGGTCGACACCGAGCGGCAGGCGCTCAACGTGGCCCGGATGCGGCTGCTCGGTGCCGAGGTCATCCCGGTCAAGACCGGCTCGCGCACGCTCAAGGACGCGATCAACGAGGCGTTGCGCGACTGGGTCGCCAACGTCGACGACACGCACTACCTGCTCGGCACGGCGGCCGGCCCGCACCCGTTCCCGGTGCTGGTGCGCGACTTCCACCGGGTGATCGGCATCGAGGCCCGCGCCCAGGTGCTGGAGCAGGCGGGCCGGCTGCCCGACGCGGTCGCGGCGTGCGTGGGCGGCGGGTCGAACGCGATCGGCATCTTCCACGGCTTCATCGACGACCCGTCCGTGCGGCTGGTCGGCCTGGAGCCCGGCGGTGACGGCATCGACACCGACCGGCACGGCGCGACGCTGACCGTGGGCACGCCCGGTTCGCTGCACGGCGCGATGTCGTACGTGATGCAGGACGAGGACGGCCAGATCACCGAGGCGCACTCGATCTCGGCGGGCCTGGACTACCCGGGCGTCGGCCCGGAGCACGCGCACCTCAAGGACACCGGCCGCGCCGAGTACCGCCCGGTGACCGACGCGGAGGCCATGGAGGCGTTCGCGCTGCTGTCGCGGACCGAGGGCATCATCCCGGCGATCGAGTCGGCGCACGCGCTGGCCGGCGCGCTGGTCCTCGGCCGCGAGCTGGGCCCGGACGGGTTGATCGTGGTGAACCTGTCCGGCCGGGGCGACAAGGACATGGACACCGCGATCAAGTGGTTCGGGCTGGGAGTGGAGTCATGAGCAGGGTCGCCGGTGTCTTCGAGGCGTGCCGGGCCGAGTCCCGGGCGGCGCTGATCGGCTACCTGCCCGCCGGGTACCCCACGGTCGAGGGGTCCCGGGACGTGCTGCGCAGCATGGTCGAGTCCGGGTGCGACCTGGTCGAGGTCGGTCTGCCGTACTCCGACCCGGTGATGGACGGGCCGACCATCCAGCGCGCCGCCGAGGAGGCGCTGGGCGGCGGGTTCCGGGTGCGGGACCTGTTCGGCGTGGTCGAGTCGGTCGCGGCGGCCGGCGGCCGGGCCGTGGTGATGACGTACTGGAACCCGGTGCTCAAGTACGGGGTGGACGCGTTCGCGCGCGACCTCGCGGCGGCCGGCGGGCTCGGCCTCATCACGCCCGACCTGGTGCCCGACGAGGCCGACGAGTGGCTGGCCGCGTCCGAGGAGCACGACCTGGACCGGATCTTCCTGGTCGCGCCGTCCTCCACGGAGGAGCGGATCGACCTGACCGCGCGGTCGTCGCGGGGCTTCCTCTACGCGACGTCGGTGATGGGCGTGACCGGGGCGCGCGACGTCGTGTCGTCGGCCGCCCCGGCGCTGGTCGCCCGGGTGCGGGAGCACACGTCCATGCCGGTCGCGGTGGGGCTCGGCGTGCGGTCGGGTGCGCAGGCGGCGGAGCTGGCGGCGTTCGCGGACGGCGTCATCGCCGGGTCGGCGTTCGTGTCTGCGGTGAAGGACGGCACGGTGGCGGCGCTGGCGCGCGAACTGGCCCAGGGCGTGCGCGCGGTGCCCACCCCCGCCTGAAATCCACACCATCGTGTGAACCGACGTCCGGTGCCCTGATCAGGCACCGGAATTGTCGGTGGGGGTCGGGATGCTGGGCTCATGATCAAGCCCGTTCCCGATCCGGCGTGCGACACTGGCGTGCGTCGGGCTGTTCCTGGAGGTGATGTCCGGTGGCGCTGCCCCAAGACGTCGGACCCGAGTACTCGGCCTTCGACCACGAGGGCCCGTGGTCCGTGGAAGACGTCCTCGCCCTGCCCGAGGACCAGCACCAACGAGTCGAAGTCGTCGACGGGACGCTCCTCGTGAGCCCGCTCGGCGTGTACCGGCACCAGCGGTTGCTGTTCCGGATCGCCATGGCCTTGGAGTCGGCCTGCCCCGCCGGGCTGGAGGCCACGAGCGGGATCAACGTCCAGGTGGCCTCGGACAGCCTGCTCATCCCCGACTTCACCGTCAACACGCCCGGTCCGCACGGCCTCGCGGTGCACGTCGAGGACCTGGTGCTGGTCGGCGAGGTGGTCTCGCCCAGCACGCGGTTCAAGGACTACGGGATCAAGCGGCAGCGGTACGCCGAGGCCGGGGTGCCGTTCTACCTGCTCGTGGACCCCAAGGACGACATCGCGGTGGCGACGTTGTTCGAGCTGGAGGACGGCGAGTACGTCGAGGTGGCGCGCAGCGAGGCGGGCGAGCTGAAGCTCGACCGGCCGTTCCCGGTAACAATCGAGCTGTCCGCGTAGGCGGGTTTGGACCACCGGCTACGGTGGGTCCCGTGGTGACGACTTTCCTCACGACGATCCCCAGCCCGGACCGAGGCGTGTGGCAGCTCGGGCCGATCCCGCTGCGGGCCTACGCGCTGTGCATCATCGCCGGCATCATCGTGGCGATCTACTGGGGCGAGCGGCGGTGGGTGGCGCGCGGCGGGGTCAAGGGCGAGGTCACCGACATCGCGGTGTTCGCGGTGCCGTTCGGCCTGGTCGGCGGGCGGCTCTACCACGTCGCCACGGACTGGCACAAGTACTTCGGTGAGGGCAAGAACCCGTGGGAGGCCCTCGCCATCTGGAACGGCGGCCTCGGCATCTGGGGCGCCATCGCGCTCGGGGGCGTCGGGGCGTGGATCGCGTGCCGCCGGCGGGGCATCCCGCTGCCCGCGATGGCCGACGCGCTCGCGCCCGGCATCGTCGCCGCGCAGGCCATCGGCCGGCTGGGCAACTACTTCAACCAGGAGCTGTACGGCGGTCCCACCGACCTGCCGTGGGGCCTGGAGATCTACGAGCGGATCGACCCGGCGACCGGCTTCAAGGACGAGCTGACCGGCGTCGCCATCGACCACACGCCGATCCTGGTCGTGCACCCGACGTTCCTCTACGAGCTGCTGTGGAACCTCGGGGTGGCGCTGCTGATCGTCTGGGCGGACCGGAAGTTCCGGCTGGGCCACGGCCGGGTGTTCGCGCTGTACGTCGCGGGCTACACGGCGGGCCGGTTCTGGATCGAGATCATGCGGACCGACCCGGCGACGATGGTGTTCGGCCTGCGGGTCAACGTGATCACGTCGGTGGTGGTGTTCCTCGGCGCGGTCGTCTACTTCGTGCTGGCCGCGAAGAAGGGCGGACGCGAGGTCATCGTGCGCGGTGACGCTGCCGAGGAGTCGGACGGGGACGGGGACGCGGAGTCCGCCGGCGGTGCGAGCGCCGCTGATCCGGGCACCGCCGGGGCCGGGGACGGCAAGGCCGGGGCGACCAAGGTCCCGGGCATCGAGCCGGCGGCCAAGTCGGACGAGTAGGCCGCCGTGCGCATCCTCGTCGTGGAGGACGACGACCGGGTTGCGCGGGGCCTGCTGACCGCTCTGCGGCACGCCGGCTACGAGGTGCACCGGGCGGCCACGGCGACGGCGGCGCTGACCGCGCCGCCCGCCGACGTGGTGCTGCTCGACCTGGGCCTGCCCGACCGCGACGGGCTGGACGTGCTGCGCGAGCTGCGCCACCGGCCCGGCACCGCCGTCATCACGGTGACGGCGCGCGGCGAGGAGCGCGAGCGCGTGCTCGGGCTGCGGGCGGGCGCGGACGACTACGTGGTCAAGCCGTTCGGCACGGCCGAGCTGCTGGCCCGCATCGAGGCGGTGCTGCGGCGCACCCGGTCGGCCCGCGCCGCCGGGGACCACGGCGACCGGCTCACCCTCGGCGCGCTCACCCTCGACCCGGCGACCCGCGAGGCGGCGGTGGACGGCGCGGCCGTGCCGCTGACCCGCAAGGAGTTCGACCTGCTCGCCCTGCTCGTCGGCCGGGCGGGCACGGTGGTCAGCCGGGACCTGATCGTGGACCAGGTGTGGCAGTCGCACTGGGAAGCCCCGTCGCGCACGCTGGACACGCACATCGCGGCGCTGCGCGGCAAGGTCGGCCACGCGGTGCGCATCGAGACCGTCCGGGGGGTGGGCTACCGGGCGGCGGCCCACCCCTGACGGGTCACCTCACCACTGGTGGGCGACGTCCAGGACGAGCCGGCCGGGCAGCGCGAACACCCGGAACGGCAGCCGCGCCCGCACGCCGAGCCCGACCATCGAGTGGCCCTCGAACGAGTTGGCCCACGCGACCTGCCGGAACGTCGAGTACCCGGTCACGTCGACCAGCTCGGTCCGGTCGGCGAAGGTGTAGGTCGGGTTGCCGTTCTCGTCGTAGGCCGGCGAGTACAGGACCACCTGGAGCTTCCCGGCACCGCGCAGCGGCACCAGGTGCCCGGAGCCGTCCGCGTACACCTGGTCCACGTACTCCACGCGGTACCCGTCGTTGTCACCCCGGAAGTCGAACACCAGCCGGTCGTAGCACTCCTGCCGACCGGCCCGGATGTTCGTCAGGTTGCCCGCAGTGGTGGGTTGTGCCTGCTCGGGCAGCGAGCCCCAGTCGACCGCGCACGCGGCCGGCGCGGCCGATGCCGAAGGCACCGCCACCACGCCGAGCGCCGTTACCACGGCGGCAACCACCAACGCCATGCGACGCAGCATTGTCACCATCCCCCTCTTGCTCTCTTGTCGGCGGGTCCGACGCCCTGTATGACGCCGGTCACACGGCAAGGTTGCGCCCGGTCCGCCCGGTTGTCGCCCGAACCGCCCACGACCACCCGGTTGGCCCTGCGGACGGCGGGGGATGGGGCAGGATGGCGGGTCGGAACCCGACGAGGTGTGATGCTGCGCCGACTGCTCGTCCTGATCGTGCCGCTGCTGGTCGCGCTGGTCGCGGCGCTCGGCGTGCCGCTGGCGTTCGCGGTCGTGCAGCGGGAGAGCCGGGAGACCTACCTCGACCGCCTCGGCGACGCCGGGCGGTTCGCCTCGCTCGCCGAGAACGCCCTGTCCTCGGGCCGGCGGACCGCGCTGCGCGAGGAGCTCGACCGCTACGACCGGCTGTACGGCATCGCCGCCGCCCTGATCAGCACGGACCGGTCGGTGGTCGAGAGCTCGCGGCTGCCGTTCCCGCTGACCGACCCGCACGTCGACGCGGGCCTGGACGCGGCGTTCAGCGGCTACCGGGGCGACGCCGACCAGGAGGTCTGGCCGTGGGAGGACGTCGACCTGGTCGTGGTCGAGCCGGTCGGGCGGGACAGCGAGGTGGTGGCCGCCGTCGTCACCATCTCGCCCACGGGCGGCCTGCGGCGGGCGGTCCTGCGCCAGTGGGGCCTGCTCGCGCTGGTGGGCCTGGTGCCGATGCTGGGCGTGGTGGCGGTGGCGTGGCCGATGTCGCGCTGGGTGCTGCGTCCGGTGCGCCGGCTGGACGACGCGACGGCGGCGGTGGCGAGCGGGCGGTTGGACGCGCGTGCCGACGAGGTCGGCGGTCCGCCCGAGCTGCGCCGCCTGGCCGCCTCGTTCAACGCGATGGTCGACGTGGTGGGGCGCGCGCTGCGCCGCCAGCGGGCGTTCGTGTCCGACGCCTCCCACCAGCTGCGCAACCCGCTGGCCGCCCTGCGGCTGGCGGTGGACAACCTGGCACCGCACGTGGCGGACGAGGCCGGGCGGGAAGCGCAGCGGATCGCCGTGGACGAGGCCGAGGAGATGGGCCGGGTGCTGGACGCGCTGCTCGCGGCCACCCGGCTGGACAGCGCGTCGGCCGCCGAGCCGGTCGAGGTGGACGCGCTGCTGAGCACCCACGTGCCCGGCTGGCGGGCGTTGGCGGGCGGCATCGCGCTGCGCGTGGACGTCCCGGCGGGCCTGCGCGTGCTGGAACCGCCGGGCGGGCTGGGCAGCGTGCTGGACGAGCTGGTCGGCAACGCGATCCGGCTGTCCGGGGCGACCGCGATCCGGGTGTGGGCCGAGTCGGACGGCGACCGGGTGGACTTGCACGTGACCGACGACGGCGCGGGGCTCTCGGCGCGGGAGCGGGCGCTGGCACCGCAGCGGTTCTGGCGCGCGCCGAAGCACCAGAACACCGCCGGCACGGGCCTGGGCCTGGCGATCTGCGCCGAGCTGGTGGCCGGCGCGGGCGGGGAGCTGCGCCTGCTGCCCGTCGAGCCGCACGGGCTGGACGCCGTGGTCGCGCTGGCCGCCCGGCCCCCGGTCAGCGCTTGACCGAGCGGAACCACCGCTCCGCGCCGGGGTGCAGGGGCACCTCGCCGGTGGCGATGCCGGTGCGCACGTTGATCCGGCTCGCCTCGGGGTGGCCGGCGGCGATGCGGGCGGAGTCGGTGAACACGGTCCGCGTCACCACTTCGACCACGGACGCGTCGAGCGCCGAGCGGGCGAGCAGCAGGTTGGGCACCGCGAACGTCCGGCACGGCCCGACGTCCCGGTAGGTGGTGGCCGGGATGGTCACCGGGACGTACGGGCCGGGGTAGGACTCCGCGAGGCGCACGGCCTCGTCGGGCAGGTCGAGCAGCCGGACCGGGAAGGACTCCGGCAGGCCCCGGATCGCGGGCGTGGGGATGCCGGTGAGCGCCAGCATCGCGTCGATCGAGCCCTCGGCGAGCCGCCGGGCGGCGTCGGCGTGGGCCATGCGCAGGGCGTCGACGCGGATGCCGAGCAGGTCCAGCAGGCGGGTCGCGGTGAACTCGGTGCCCGACTCGCGCGGGCCGAACGACACCCGGAGGCCGGCCAGGTCGGCGAGCCGGGTGGTCGCTGCGCGCGCGGGCACCACGACCTGCAGGAAGCTGTCGTACAGCCGGCCGACGGCGCTGATCCCGCCGGGGTCGTCGGCGCTGAGCAGCGCGTCGAAGGTGGGGTCCAGTGAGGACAGTCCCAGGTGGACGGAACCCTCCTGGAGCAGCCGGACGTTCTCGACGGACGCGGCGGTGGGCCGGGCGACGACGCGGGTGCCGGGCAGCCGGCCGGCGAGCGCCCGTGCGAGCGCGCCGCCGACCTCCCGGAACACCGCGCCGTCCGGCCCGGTGGCGAGCACCAGCTCCTCGGGGGCGGGCGGACCGGCCGCCGAGCACGCGGGCACCCCCGCCGCCAGGGCGGCGAGCAGCACCGAACGCCGTGGCACGGGCACGCCCGGAGCCTAGCCCCGGTGCCGGCGGGCGGGAGGCTCCGCCGGCGTCCGGGGGCCGCGGGTGCGCCTGGTGGGCGAGTGGACGGCGGGTTACGTCAGAGGGACCTGAAGTTTCCGGCGGGCGCCTTGTCGCAGGTCCGGGCTGTGCCCAGGATCACCAACCAACCCGTCGGCGGTCGTCGCCGCCGCACCGGCACCCTGGAGGAGACGTGGTGGCCACCGCTCGGTCCCGTGAGCGCAAACCGATCTACAAGCACCTGTACTTCTGGGTCCTGGTGTCGATCGTGCTGGGCGTGGTGGTCGGCTACGCGTTCCCCGCCCAGGCGTCCGGCATGAAGTGGCTCGCGGACTTCTTCGTGGCGCTGGTCAAGGTCGTCATCGCGCCCACCATCTTCTGCACGGTGGTGGTCGGCATCGCCGGTCTCGGCAACCTGGCCAAGGCGGGCGGCCTGGCGTTGCGGACCATCCTCTACTTCACCGCGATGACCACCGTGGCGCTGGTGATCGGCCTGCTCGTGGTCAACGTCGTGCAGCCCGGCCACCACGGGCCCGCCATCCCGATCAACGACGAGGCCGCGTCCAAGACCCTGTCCGAGGCGAAGACCGCCGAGACGGGCGTGACCGGGTTCATCCTGTCGCTGGTGCCGAAGTCGTTCGTCGGCGCGTTCACCGACGGCCAGCTCATCCAGGTGCTGCTGGTGGCGATCCTGGTCGCGGTCGCGGTGGCCGGGATGGGCAAGCGGGGGGAGCGGGTGGTCGCCGCGCTGGACACCGTGGCCAAGGTGATGTTCGGCGTCATCAAGATCGTCATGTACGCCGCCCCGATCGGCGCGTTCGGCGGGATCGCCTACACCATCGGCAAGTTCGGCGGCACGATCTTGGGCAAGCTCGCCTGGCTGATGGGCTCGTTCTACGCCACGTGCCTGCTGTTCGTGCTCGTGGTGCTCGGCGGGGTCGGGCTGTACGCGGGCTTCTCGATCTTCAAGTTCCTGCGCTACATCAAGGACGAGCTGCTGATCGTGCTGGGCACCAGCTCGTCGGAGTCGGTGCTGCCGAGGATGCTGGTGAAGCTGGAGGCGGCGGGCGCGGACAAGTCGGTGGTGGGCCTGACGATCCCGACCGGGTACTCGTTCAACCTCGACGGCACGTGCATCTACCTCACCATGGGCGCGATCTTCATCGCCCAGGCGACCGGTCACGACGTGGGCCTGGGCACCCAGGTCGGCCTGCTGCTGTTCATGCTGCTCGCGTCGAAGGGCGCGGCGGGCGTGACGGGCGCGGGCCTGGTGACGCTGGCGGCGTCGCTGACCGCGTTCGAGGCGAACAGCGCCATCCCGGCGGTGGGCATCGCGCTGATCGTCGGCATCGACCGGTTCATGTCCGAGGCGCGGGCCATCACCAACGTGATCGGCAACGGCGTGGGCACGCTGGTCGTGGCGCGCTGGCAGGGGCAGCTCGACCGCGAGCGGCTCAAGGAGGTCCTGGACAACCCGTCCGATGTGGACGTCGACGAGCTGATGGACCGGCAGCACGTCGACCGCGAGGAGGCCCGCGAGCCGGTCGGCGCGGGCTCCCGGTAGGCCACCCGGCCCACGGGCCCCGCAGCTCCGCCACCGCGCCGGTGGGGCTGCGGGGCCCGCTCCGTGCGCATGTCCGAAGCGTGAGTGCGCTGCTACTTGCAGTGATTACCCGGTCGTCCCGGTGTCCGAATCGGCCTGAGTCGCACGACCGGGTGAAATAGTGCTCGACCTGGGGCGATGGCGACCACGGGCGGTCGATGTCGGCAACCTCTCACGGGTGCACGCCGGGGGCGTCCGTCCGATATGCTCCACACCGCGTGACCAGGTCGGCCCCATCGTCGTTCGGCCCGCCTCAACCGTTACGCGTCAATGACCGGGATCACCCGACGGATGGTGCCTCCCGGTTACGCGGCTGTTAAAGTCGCGTCAACACGCGGGCCATCGTCGTCCCGTGCCCAGCAACCGGATTCCCTGGAACTGGACACGAGGACTCGTCTTCCCAAGGACGACGAAGGAGGTCTGCGCAGTGATCTTCTCCGCCATCCCGTCCGCACGCGGTCTCTACGACCCGCGCGCGGAGCGTGACGCCTGCGGTGTGGCGATGGTCGCCGACATCGAGGGGCGGCGGTCGCACGGCATCGTGGTCGACGCGTTGACCGCGTTGGCCAACCTGGAGCACCGAGGCGCGGCCGGCGCCGAGCCGACCAGCGGCGACGGCGCGGGCATCCTCCTCCAACTGCCCGACGAGTTCCTGCGGTCCGCTGTGGACTTCGCGCTCCCGGACCCCGGCGCGTACGCGGCGGGCATTGCGTTCCTGCCCGCCGCCGACGAGGAGCGCGCCAAGGCGCAAGCGCTTGCGGAGCGGATCGCGGAGGAGGAGGGGCTGCGCGTGCTCGGCTGGCGCGACGTGCCCGTCGACGCCGACGCGGCCGACGTCGGGCCCACCGCCCGGTCGGTCATGCCGCACTTCGCCATGCTCTTCGTGACCGCTGCCGGCGGCACCGCCCCGGTGGCCGGCGTGCACCTCGACCGGATCACCTTCGCGCTGCGCAAGCGGGTCGAGCACGAGACGGCCGCCGCGCAGGTCGGGACGTACTTCCCGTCGCTGTCCGCGCGGACCCTGGTCTACAAGGGCATGTTGACCACCGGTCAGCTCCCCGCGTTCTTCCCCGACCTGCGCGACGAGCGGCTGGCCAGCGCGATCGCCCTGGTGCACTCGCGCTTCTCCACCAACACCTTCCCGTCGTGGCCGCTGGCCCACCCGTTCCGCTACGTCGCGCACAACGGCGAGATCAACACCGTGCGCGGCAACCGGAACCGGATGCGGGCCCGGGAAGCGCTGCTGGCCGGCAACCTGATCCCGGGCGACCTCACCCGGCTGTTCCCGATCTGCCACCCCGAGGGCTCGGACTCGGCGTCGTTCGACGAGGTGCTGGAGCTGCTGCACCTGGGCGGCCGGTCGCTGCCGCACGCGGTGCTGATGATGATCCCCGAGGCGTGGGAGAACCACGCGTCGATGGACCCGAAGCGGCGCGCGTTCTACGAGTTCCACGCGTCGCTGATGGAGCCGTGGGACGGCCCGGCGTGCGTGACCTTCACCGACGGCGCGCTGGTCGGCGCGGTGCTCGACCGCAACGGCCTGCGCCCGGCGCGCTGGTGGCAGACCGCCGACGGCCGCGTGGTGCTGGCCTCCGAGACCGGTGTGCTGGACGTCGCGCCGGAGGACGTGGTCGCCAAGGGCCGCCTCCAGCCCGGCCGGATGTTCCTGGTGGACACCGAGCAGGGCCGGCTGGTGGACGACGACGAGATCAAGTCGGGCCTGGCCGACGACCTGCCCTACGACGAGTGGCTGCACGCGGGCCTGCTGGACCTGGCCGACCTGGCCGACCGCGAGCACGTGGTGCAGAGCCACGAGTCCGTGGTGCGCCGCCAGCTCACCTTCGGCTACACCGAGGAGGAGCTGCGCGTCCTGCTCGGCCCGATGGCCGTGGGCGGCGTGGAACCGCTCGGCTCGATGGGCACCGACACCCCGGTGGCCGCCCTGTCCCAGCGCTCCCGGCTGCTCTACGACTACTTCGTGCAGAGCTTCGCCCAGGTCACCAACCCGCCGCTGGACGCGATCCGCGAGGAGATCGTCACCTCGGTCGCGCGGGTGATGGGCCCGGAGCAGAACCTGCTGGAGCCCGGCCCGGTGAGCTGCCGGCACATCAAGCTCACCTACCCGGTGATCGACAACGACGAGCTGGCCAAGCTCATCCACATCAACGACGACGGCGACCTGCCCGGCTTCGCCTGCACCGTCCTGAGTGGGCTCTACGAGGTGGACGGTGGCGGGGCGGCGCTGGAGCGGGCCGTCGAGCGGGTCCGCCGCGAGGCGTCCGAGGCGATCGCGGCCGGCGCCCGCACGCTCGTGCTCTCGGACCGCGACTCCGACCACCGGCTCGCCCCGATCCCGTCGCTGCTGCTGGTCTCCGCCGTGCACCACCACCTGGTGCGCACCAAGGAGCGGCTGCGCGTCGCGCTGGTCGTGGAGACCGGCGACGCCCGCGAGGTGCACCACATCGCGGCGCTGCTGGGCTACGGCGCGGCGGCGGTCAACCCGTACCTGGCGTTCGAGACCATCGAGGACCTGATCGCGCAGGGCGCGATCACCGGCATCGAGCCGCGCAAGGCGGTCCGCAACTACGTCTCGGCGCTGGTCAAGGGCACCCTGAAGATCATGTCCAAGATGGGCATCTCGACGGTCGGCGCGTACACCGCCGCCCAGGTCTTCGAGGCCGTCGGCCTGTCCCCCGAGCTGCTGGACGAGTACTTCACCGGCACGGTGTCCAAGCTCGGCGGCGCGGGGCTGGACGTGCTGGCCGAGGAGGTCGCGCTGCGCCACCGCCGCGCGCACCCGGACAACCCGACCGACCGCGTGCACCGCCGGCTGGAGGTCGGCGGCGAGTACGCCTACCGCCGCGAGGGCGAGCTGCACCTGTTCTCGCCGGAGACCGTTTTCCTGCTCCAGCACGCCACCAAGACCCGCCGCGAGGACGTCTTCCGCGACTACACCGAGGAGGTCGAGCGGCTGGCCCGCCAGGGCGGCACGCTGCGAGGCCTGTTCTCGTTCCGGACCGACCGCGCGCCGGTCCCGATCGAGGAGGTCGAACCGGTCTCCTCGATCGTCAAGCGGTTCAACACCGGCGCGATGTCCTACGGCTCGATCTCCGCCGAGGCGCACGAGACCCTGGCCATCGCGATGAACCGGCTCGGCGGCCGGTCCAACAGCGGCGAGGGCGGCGAGGACCCGGAGCGCCTGTACGACCCGGAGCGCCGCTCGGCGGTCAAGCAGGTGGCGTCCGGCCGGTTCGGCGTCACCAGCGAGTACCTGGTGAACGCCACCGACATCCAGATCAAGATGGCGCAGGGCGCGAAGCCCGGCGAGGGCGGCCAGCTGCCCGCCTACAAGGTGTACCCGTGGATCGCGCGGACCCGGCACTCGACGCCGGGCGTCGGGCTCATCTCCCCGCCGCCGCACCACGACATCTACTCCATCGAGGACCTGGCCCAGCTCATCCACGACCTGAAGAACGCCAACGAGCAGGCCCGCGTGCACGTCAAGCTGGTCAGCGAGGTCGGCGTCGGCACGGTCGCGGCGGGCGTGGCCAAGGCGCACGCCGACGTCGTGCTGATCTCCGGGCACGACGGCGGGACCGGCGCGTCGCCGCTGAACTCGCTCAAGCACGCCGGCACGCCGTGGGAGGTCGGCCTCGCGGAGACGCAGCAGACGCTGCTGCTCAACGGCCTGCGCGACCGGATCACCGTCCAGGTGGACGGCGCGATGCGCACCGGCCGCGACGTGGTGGTGGCCGCGCTGCTCGGCGCGGAGGAGTTCGGCTTCGCCACCGCGCCGCTGATCGTCGCGGGCTGCGTGATGATGCGGGTCTGCCACCTCGACACCTGCCCGGTGGGCGTGGCCACCCAGAACCCGGAGCTGCGCGCGCGGTACACCGGGCAGGCCGACCACGTGGTGAACTTCTTCGAGTTCATCGCCCAGGAGGTCCGCGAACACCTGGCGGCACTGGGTTTCCGCACGATCGACGAGGCCGTCGGCCACGCGGAGCTGCTGGAGACCAACGCGGCGATCGAGCACTGGAAGGCCGGCGGGCTGGACCTGACGCCGGTGTTCGCCGTGCCGGAAACCCCGTACCGCACGGCGAAGCGCCGCGTCCGCGAGCAGGACCACGGCCTCGCGCGGGCGCTGGACCGCACGCTCATCCAGCTCTCCGAGGCGGCGCTGGAGGACGCGCTGCCGGTGCGGCTGGAACTGCCGCTGCGCAACGTCAACCGCACGGTCGGCACGCTGCTCGGCGCGGAGGTGACCCGCCGGTTCGGCGGCGACGGCCTGCCCGACGACACGATCCACGTGACGTTCACCGGCTCCGCCGGCCAGTCGCTGGGCGCGTTCCTGCCGCGCGGCATCACGCTGGAGATGGTCGGCGACGCCAACGACTACGTCGGCAAGGGCCTGTCCGGCGGCCGGATCGTGGTGCGCCCGCACCCGGACGCGCCGTTCGCCGCCGAACGGCAGGTGATCGCGGGCAACGTGATCGGCTACGGCGCGACCGGCGGCGAGATCTTCCTGCGCGGCCGGGTGGGCGAGCGGTTCTGCGTGCGGAACTCGGGCGCGCTCGCGGTGTCCGAGGGCGTGGGCGACCACGCGTTCGAGTACATGACCGGCGGCCGGGCCGTCGTGCTCGGGCCGACCGGGCGCAACCTGGCGGCCGGCATGTCCGGCGGTATCGCCTACGTGCTGGACCTCGACCCGGCGTCGGTCAACCCGGCGATGGTCGAGTTGCAGCGCCCCGGCGGCGACGACCTGCGGTGGCTGCGCGAGGTCGTCGAGCGCCACCACAAGCTCACCGGATCGGCCGTGGCCGCCTCGCTGCTCGGCGACTGGCCCCGGCGGTCCTCGGCGTTCACCAAGGTCATGCCCGGCGACTACCAGCGCGTGCTGGAGGCGATGAGGCTCGCCCGCGCGGAGGGCAGGGACGTCGACCAGGCGATCATGGAGGCTTCCCGTGGCTGACCCGTACGGTTTCCTCAAGAACACCCGCGCCGACGCGGCCAAGCGCCCGGCGGCGGAGCGGCGCGGCGACTGGGACGAGGTCTACCTCGACCTCGGCGCCGACACCCGCGACCAGCAGGTGCGGACGCAGGCGTCGCGGTGCATGGACTGCGGCATCCCGTTCTGCCACTCGGGTTCCGCCGGCTGCCCGCTGGGAAACCTGATCCCGGAGTGGAACGACCTGGTGCGCCGGGGCGACTGGGGCCAGGCTTCGGACCGCCTGCACGCCACCAACAACTTCCCGGAGTTCACCGGCCGGCTGTGCCCCGCCCCGTGCGAGGCCGCGTGCGTGCTGGCGATCAGCCACGACGCGGGCGGCGCGGTGGCGATCAAGCGGGTCGAGCAGGCCATCGCGGACGTGTCGTGGGAGCAGGGCCTGGTCCAGCCGACGCAGGCGCAGGTCAGCTCCGGCAAGCGGGTCGCCGTGGTGGGCTCCGGCCCGGCCGGGCTCGCGGCGGCGCAGCAGCTCACCCGGGCCGGCCACGAGGTGACCGTCTACGAGCGCGACGACCGGCTCGGCGGCCTGCTCCGCTACGGCATCCCCGAGTTCAAGATGGAGAAGAAGGTCCTGGACCGGCGGCTCGCGCAGCTCCGCAAGGAGGGCACGAAGTTCGTCACCGGCTGCGAGGTCGGCGTCGACCTGACGGTGGAGGAGCTGCGGTCGCGGTTCGACGCCGTGGTGCTCGCCGTGGGCGCGCTGCGCGGGCGCGACGACACCTCGACGCCCGGTCGCGGGCTGGCGGGCGTCCACCTGGCCATGGACCACCTGGTGCCCGCCAACCGCGCGGTCGAGGGCGACGGGCCGGCGGAGGTCGACGCGGCCGGCAAGCACGTGGTGATCATCGGCGGCGGCGACACCGGGGCGGACTGCTACGGCACCGCGACCCGGCAGGGCGCGGCCTCGGTCCTCCAGCTCGACCAGTACCCGCAGCCGCCGTCACGGCGGGACGACGAGCGCTCGCCGTGGCCGGTGTGGCCGTGGGTCCTGCGCACCTACCCGGCGCACGAGGAGGCCGGGGAGCGGAAGTTCGCGGTGGCGGTGGAGGAGTTCGTCGGCGACGAGCACGGGCACGTGCGGCAGGTCCGGCTGCGCAAGGTGCGGGTGGAGAGGGACGCCTCGGGCCGGCGCGCGGTGGTGCCGACGTCGGAGGAGGTCGAGGAGCTGCCGGCCGACCTGGTGCTGCTGGCGATCGGCTTCGAGGGCGTCGAGCACCTGCCGCTGCTGGACGGGCTGGGCATCGAGCTGACCTCGCGCGGCACGATCTCGTGCGGCTCGGACTGGCAGACCCGGTCCCCCGGCGTGTTCGTGTGCGGCGACGCGCACCGGGGCGCGTCGCTGGTGGTGTGGGCGATCGCGGAGGGCCGCTCGGTGGCCAACGCGGTCGACCGGTTCCTGACCGGGTCGTCGGACCTGCCGTCCCCGGTGATCCCCAACCAGCTCCCGCTGGCGGTCGTCTGAGGTCGAGGCCCCGCCGGCGGTCGTTGTGGCGGGGCCCTCAGGCGTCGAAGCGCCTGCGCGCGTCCTCGATGTGCGCGAGGTGGCGCTGGGTCCAGTCGCACATGGTGTCGACCGTCGCGCGCAGCGCCCGTCCCGGCTCGGTGAGCGTGTAGTCGACCCGGGGCGGGACGGTGGCGTGCACGCGGCGGTCGAGCAGGCCGTTGCGCTCCAGCACGCGCAGGTTCTGGGTCAGCATCTTGTGGCTGATGCCCGCGACCTCGTCCCGCAGTTCGGTGAAGCGCAGGGTGCCGCCGCCCAGCGCCTCGATGATCAGCAGCGCCCACTTCGTGGCCACGTCGGAGAAGATCTCGCGCGCCAACGAGTCCGCGCGCCGGAGGTCCGCGTCGGGCGGGCCGTCGAACTGCTTGGTCACCACGGGGTTCCCCAGTCACTGGAAAGTGCGTTCTTCCGCGTCGGCGCTCACTCTCCTACGGTTCCCCGGTAACCACAAGAGAGCACGAGGAGGCGTGGCATGGCCATCACCCTGGTGAACCCCGCCGGACTGCCCGAGGTGGGCGTGTACCGGCAGGTGGCGATCGCGAGCGGGACGAAGCTGGTCTTCGTCGCGGGGCAGGTCGCGTGGGACGCGGACGGCAACCCGGTCGGCGGCGACCTCGCCGCGCAGGTCGAGCGGTGCTACCTGAACGTCGGCACGGCCCTGGCCGCCGCCGGCGGGTCGTTCGACGACGTCGCCAAGCTGACCGCGTACGTGGTCGACTGGACCCCGGACAAGATGCCGCTCCTGCTGGAGGGCATCGCACGAGCGGCAGAGCGACTGGGCACCACCCCGCTCGCGCCGGCCACCCTGGTGGGCGTCGCGGCGCTGGACGTGCCGGAACACCTGGTGGAGGTCGAGGCGATCGCGGTGCTGGACTGACGTCATCGGGCCGGCGCGTCGGTGAGCCGGCGCAGCGCCCGGTCGGTGAGCGAGAGGGTGACCCCCGTGTCGGGACCGCCGAAGCGGACCAGCGTGTCGTCCGGGCCGAGCCGGTCGACATGATCGCGCCAGTCCGGCATCACGCCCGGCGACCTGAATCCTGCTGCTGGCGGGGCTGGGCGTCACCGACCAGGCGCACGTGGAGGCGCTGCTGGAACTGCGCCGCAACAACCACCAGCGCGGCAAGTGGAACGGCGTGCGCAGCGTGTACAACGAGTCGTTCCGCACCATGGTCGACCTGGAGGAGAACTGCGACCTGATCCGGACGGTGGAGAACGAGGTGCCGCCCGGCCTGGTGCAGTGCGAGTCGTTCATCCGCGCGCTCTACGCGCTCAGCGACGACGAACGCGACCTCGACCTGCGGGTGGCGGCGCGGTTGGCGCGGCAGGAGGTGTTCCGCAAGCCCGGTGCGCCGGAGATCGCGTTCGTCGTCTCGGAATCGGCGCTGCGGCGGCAGTACGGGCCGCCCGAGGTGATGCGCGAGCAGATCGACCACATGGTGAAGCTGTCCCGGCTGCCCAACGTGCATTACCAGGTGCTGCCGTTCAAGACCAGGGGGCAGAGCGACCTGATCGTCGACCGGTTCGTGCTGCTCCGCATCCCGTCACCCGGGGTGGCGGGGCCGTTGGAGTTCTTCTACACCGAGAACCAGGCCGAACTCCGCTACCTGGACGAGAAGCCGTTGGTCGCCTTGTTCGACCAGGTCTGGGCCAGGCTGACCGGTGCGGCACTCGGTTTCGAGGAGAGCCGGCGGTTCATGCGTAGGGTTGCCTCCGAGTACAACTGATCGGCGAGGAGGCGGTGGTGTTCCGGAAGTCGAGCTACAGTGGGTCCAACGGCAACAACTGCGTTGAGGTGGCGCGGTCGGTCGGAGTGGTGGGGGTGCGGGACAGCAAGGCTCCGGTGAGCGCGGTGCGGTTTGCGCCGGCCGGGTTCGGGCGGTTCGTGGCAGGGGTCAAGTCCGGGTCGGCCGGCGTTCCGGTGGGCTGACCGGGTCAGCCGAAGCTCACCCGGTCCAGCCAGAAGTCGAGCAGTGCGCGGTCGCCCACCACGTCCAGCGCGGTTGCCTGCTCGCGGCGGTAGACCGTCAGGAGCAGGTCGCGGAGCGGGCCGCGTGCGGCGACCGCCGACTTCTCGTGCGCGTGTCGCCAGGCGATCGCGTCGCCGGTCAGGTCGACCACCCACTCCGCGCCCGGGTGGTCGGTGGCGTGCAGGTGCAGCGTCCGGTCGGGGCCGAGCAGTTCGCGCAGTTCGGGGCGGATCTCGAACATCACCGGCAGGCTGAGCAGTTCCAACCACTCGTCCAGCGCGTCCGCCGCGACCGCCGGGTCCAGCTCGTACCGCGCGCCGACCGCGAGCGCCGCGTCCGCCCGGTGCACCACCAGTTCGTGGGTGAACCGGCGAGCCCAGAACAGCGGCGTGCGGCCCGGCACGACGGTCCACACCGCTGCCGTCTCACCGGCCTCGCCCAGCGCCTCGGACAACGCCCCGGCCGCCGCCACGACCTCCTCGGCCAAGGGGCCGGGCGCGTGGTCCCGGTAGTCGTCCAGGTGGCGCAGGGCGTCGTCGGGCAGCGGGCCGTCGGCCCGGGTCGCCACGATCTCGGCCACCCACCGCAGGCCCGCGCCCACGTGCCGCAGCAGCTGCCCGACCGTCCACTCCGGACAGCTCGGCACCCGGGTCGTCGGGTCGGCCCCGTCCACGTGCTGGGCGAGGAGCCGGGCCTGGGCGACGATCTCGGCCCGGTAGCGGTCGAAGGTCAGAGGCATGGCGACATCATGGCGCAACAGCGGATCTCCCGGTGGTGCAACGGCGAAGCTGCCCGCAGCAGACGGCGGAGAGTCCGCCGTAGCGCTCCGGTTGGGCAGCGGGTGTCACCCCACGGGGCGGACCGAGCGGATGCGGCCCACCGGGAACTCGTGCGCCCCACCGGACTGGTCCTTCGCGGTCAGGGTGCCCGCCGCGTGGTCGACCGGGGTGATGACGTGCCGGTCCGTGGCCCGCGGGCCGCTCGCCACCTCGACCTCCACGCACGTCCCGGTCACCAGCGCCTCGGCCAGCGCCAGCACCTCGGAGTCGCGCAGCACCAGCGACTGGTCGCGCAGCAGCCGGACCGCGCCCATCCGCCGCGACTCCGCGCGCGGCGGCACGAACCGGGGTCTGGGCCGGGCCTGCTCCACCAGCGCCACGGCCAGCCTGCTCAGCTCCTGGTCGGTCAGCGGCGCGCGCCACGGCTGCCACGACCCGACCTTGCGGCTCGGCGGCTCGACCCGGCGGCGCGGCACCCGTTCCAGCACCGACCGGCCGTCCAGCGCGGCGGGCGCGGGCGCGTAGCCGGCGGCGCGCAGCAGGGCCAGGGTCTCGCCGGCGGGCTTCGCGGAGGCCAGCACGGTCGGGGCCAGCCGGTGCAGGTCGAGCGGGACCAGGGCGCGGTGCCGGGCGATCTCGGTCAGCAGCTGAGGGTCGTCCGCGCGCACGCAGCACGCCACCGCCGTCACGGTGACCTGCCCGTGCCGCCGCGCCACCTCGCGGACCAGCCGCTCCAGCGACTGCGGCACGCCGTGCTCCGCGACCTCGGCCAGCCGTGCCAGCACCTCGTCCGGGGTGTGCCCGGCGTCCAGCGCCCGCCGCACGCCGGCCCCGGTGAACCGCCAGCCGCCCTCGGCCGGCTCCGCCACCAGCTCCAGCGCCGCGCGCAGCTCCCGGCCGGGCAGGCCCACCGCCACCGCCGTGAGGTCGGGTCTCAGCTGCGCCTTCTGCGCGGCGGGCGGCACGAAACCGGCCGCCGCCCGCGCCACGTCACCGGCCAGCACGGCCCGGCCCAGCGCGGTCAGCGCACCCAGCGCGACCAGGCCGATCGTCTCGGCCTCGACCAGCGCCGCCTCCGTGGCACCCGGGTCGTGCGCGGCGGGCCGCGACCACGCCAGGTCCGCCACCACCTCGTGGCGGTGCTCGAACGCCTCGTCCTCGGCCAGCTCCGCGTACTGCTCCAGCACGCCCCGCCGGGTCGCGTCGCCGTGCTCGGACGCCTGCCCGCTCAGCGCCGGCCGGGGTTTCGCGGGGGTCCACGTCATGCGCGGCCACGCCCGCGCCAGCTCCGCCAGCCGGTCCGAGGGCGACGCGCCGCGCCAGTCGTCCGACCTGGTCGTCGGCAGCACCCGCCGGTCCTGGTCGGCGACGGCGAGCAGCCGCGCCTCCACGGCCAGCTCCAGCCACAGCCGGGCGCGCGCCTCGTCGGCGCGCAGCCGGCCGGCGATCCGGCGCAGCTCACGCACGCCGACCCCGCTGCGGGTGGCGACGACATCGTTGTCACACAGCTCGACGAGCCGGGTTATACCGTCCACAGTGGACGTTGCCGGGGTGATCGCCGCGCGGTCCGCGAAGTCCTGGTGCTGCGCGGTCCGGCGCGGCGCGCGCGGCGGCGGCGTGATCCGCCGGGGTGGTGCGCCGTCGGCCGGTCGCAGCCCGCTCGCCGCGCGCAGCCGGTCGCCGGCGGGCCACACCAGGGCGTGCGCGCGCAACCTGGCCAGCGCCCGTTTCAGCTCGGCACGGGACGACTTCCCGTTGCAGTGCAGGCTTTCCGCGACGGTGTCCGTGCTCGCGTCCTCGCCCAATCGGACCACCGCGTCCAGCACGTCGCGGCACGCGCGGTCCAGGCCGTCCACGGCGCGCTTGACCGAGGCCGGAGCGGTCAGCTCGTCGGCCAGCCCGCGCAGCGAGTCCGGATGGGAGTCCGCCGCGTCCTTGCGCAGCGCGAGGATGTCCCGGATGTCTTGAGCGTCGAGTTCGTGCAGCCAACTGGCCAGCGCCGATTTCCTACTCACGCGCCGATTATGCACCGTCCGTCACCGGTCGGTGATTCCACGCGACCGCGCCCGGCGGCGGGCGGACGTAAGCTGTCCGCCGTGGAATTCACCGGCTTCGGCGAGTACGCCATCGACTTCTTCGACGGGCTGGAGAGCGACAACTCGAAGGCATACTGGGACGACCACAAGCACACCTACCAGTCCGACGTGCGCGCGCCGATGGAGGCGCTGCTCGCCGTGCTGGAGCCGGAGTTCGGCAAGGGCAAGGTGTTCCGTCCCTACCGGGACGTCCGGTTCAGCAAGGACAAGACGCCGTACAAGACCTACTGCGGCGGGGTGGTCGAGCTGGGCCGGGGCAGCGGCGCGCACTACGTCCAGGTCAGCCCGGAGGGGTTGTTCGTCGGCGGCGGCTCGTTCGCCATGGCTTCGGACCAGACGGCCAGGTACCGGGAGTCGGTCCTCGACGACGTGCGCGGCAAGGCGTTGGAGAAGGTGCTCAAGAAGCTCACCGGACGGGGCTGGGAGGTGCGCGGGGCGCAGCTCAAGCGCGCGCCGCGCGGGGTCGACCCGGCGCACCCCCGGATCGACCTGCTCAAGCGCAAGCGGCTCTACGCGGCGCGCGTGTGGCCGCCGGACGACGTGCTGCACGAGCCCGGGTGCCTGGAGCGGGTGCGCGCGGCGTGGCGCGAGGTCACCCCGCTGGTGGACTGGTGCGCCGACCACATCGGGGTCAGCGCGGTCGGCTACCGGCGTACGTGAACCGGGCCACCAGCCAGCCCAGGGCCACGCCGGCCACGTCGACCAGGCCGTCGAGCACGTCGCCGCCGCGCCCCAGGGGCATGATCAGCCACTGGAGCACCTCGGACACCACCGCGTAGGCCACCAGGCCCGCCAGCAGCGGGACCCGGGGCAGCCGCGCCCACAGGCCGGTGGCCGCGAGCAGGGCGAACAGCAGCACGTGGACCACCTTGTCGGTGCCCGGCGGCGAGTCCGGGACACCTGACTGGGGGGTGAACAGGATGATGACGCTGAGCAACACGGCGGTCACGAACGGAAGGATTCTGCGGCCCACGTGACCGATTGTGCCTGTTCCGGCAGGTTACTCCCCGGTACATCCTGATCGGTCCAGTGAAGGGGACTAGGCTCTCCGAACGTGAGTCGACGCGCGAAGATCGTCTGTACGCTGGGCCCCGCCACCGCGACCGAGGACAAGGTCAACGAGTTGGTGGCGGCCGGTATGGACGTGGCCCGGATGAACTTCAGCCACGGCAGCCATGCCGACCACAAGCAGGTCTACGACCTCGTCCGCGCCGCGTCGGACGCCACCGGCCGCGCGGTGGGCGTCCTCGCCGACCTCCAGGGCCCCAAGATCCGGCTCGGCCGGTTCGCCCACGGCCCCGTCGAGTGGCGCACCGGTGACGTCGTCCGGGTGACCGTCGAGGACGTCGAGGGCACGCACGACCGGGTCTCGACCACCTACAAGGAGCTGTCCAAGGACGCCAAGGTCGGCGACCGCCTGCTGGTGGACGACGGCAAGGTCGGCCTGATCGTCACCGACGTCGAGGGCCCCGACGTGGTGTGCGAGGTCACCGAGGGCGGCCCGGTCAGCAACAACAAGGGCCTCTCGCTGCCGGGCATGGACGTCTCCGTCCCGGCGCTGTCCGAAAAGGACATCGAGGACCTGGAGTTCGCGCTCAACCTCGGCGTGGACTTCATCGCGCTGTCGTTCGTGCGCTCGCCCGCCGACATCGACCTGGTGCACCAGGTCATGGACCGCGTCGGCCACGGCCGCCGCCCGGTCATCGCCAAGATCGAGAAGCCCGAGGCGGTCGACAACCTCGAAGCCATCGTGCTGGCGTTCGACGGCGTCATGGTCGCCCGGGGCGACCTGGGCGTGGAGCTGCCGCTGGAGCACGTGCCGCTGGTGCAGAAGCGGGCGATCCAGATCGCCCGGGAGAACGCCAAGCCGGTGATCGTGGCCACCCAGATGCTCGACTCGATGATCCAGAACTCGCGGCCCACCCGCGCCGAGACCTCGGACGTCGCCAACGCCGTGCTCGACGGCGCGGACGCGCTGATGCTCTCCGGCGAGACGTCGGTCGGCCGGTACGCGATCGAGTCGGTCAAGACCATGGGCCGGATCATCGAGGCGGTGGAGACCGAGTCCACGCAGGTCCCGCCGCTGACCCACGTGCCGCGCACCAAGCGCGGCGTCATCTCCTACGCGGCCCGCGACATCGGCGAGCGGCTGAACGCCAAGGCCCTCGTCGCGTTCACCCAGTCGGGCGACACGGTGCGCCGGCTGGCCCGGCTGCACACCCACCTGCCGCTGCTGGCGTTCACGCCGGAGCAGAGCGTGCGCAGTCAGCTTGCTCTCACGTGGGGCACGGAGACGTTCCTGGTGCCTAAGGTGGACTCGACGGACGAGATGGTCCGCCAGGTCGACCAGTCGATGTTGCACATCGGGCGGTACCAGCCCGGTGACCTGGTCGTCGTCGTGGCGGGCTCCCCGCCCGGCACCATCGGCTCCACCAACCTCATCCGGGTGCACCGGCTCGGAGAGGACGACCACGCTTAGGGGTAGGACGTGACAGAGGCCGCCCGTGCCGCCGCTGCCGCCGGTTACGCGGACCTCCCGCTGGACTCCGACGGCGTCCCGCACGGCCAGCCCGTGCTGGACCGCCTGGTGGCCCTGCTGGACCTGGAGCGCATCGAGGAGAACATCTTCCGGGGCGTGTCGCCCGCCGAGTCGCCGATGAGGGTGTTCGGCGGCCAGGTGGCGGGCCAGGCCCTGGTGGCGGCCGGCCGGACCGTGCCGCCGGAGCGCCGGGTGCACTCGCTGCACTCGTACTTCATCCGGGGCGGTGACCCGACCGTCCCGATCGTGTACGAGGTGGACCGCGTCCGCGACGGCCGCTCGTTCACGACCCGGCGCGTGGTGGCCGTCCAGCACGGCAAGGCGATCTTCACGCTGTCGGCGTCGTTCCAGCACGACGAGCCCGGCATGGACCACTTCGAGGCGATGCCCGACGTGCCCGCCCCGGAGACCCTGCCGACCTACGCCGAGTCGGCGGCCGGGTACCTGGAGAAGGTCGGGATGGCGAAGCTGCCCCGGCCGATCGACATCCGGTACGTGACCGAGCCGCCGTGGCGGGCGCGGGAGGACGGGCCGGGCGAGGCGCGCAGCCAGGTGTGGATGCGCGCGGGCGGCAAGCTGCCGGACGACGACCTGCTGCACGTGTGCGTGCTGACCTACGCGTCGGACCTGACGCTGCTGGACTCGGTCCTCGTGCGCCACGGCGTGTACTGGGGCACGGACAAGGTCCTCGGTGCGAGCCTGGACCACGCCCTGTGGTTCCACCGCCGGTTCCGCGCCGACGAGTGGTTCCTGTACGACTGCGAGTCGCCCTCGGCGTCGGGCGCACGGGGGTTGGCGACGGGCCGCTTCTACGCCCAGGACGGCCGCCTGGTGGCCACCGTGGTGCAGGAGGGCCTGCTGCGCGTCCTGCCGTGACGCCGGCTGTCCGGTTCGAGGTCGGTGGCGGAGGAGGGGTGGCCCGCGTGAGCGCGTCGGCGTGGCCGGACCACCTCCTCACGCTCGCCGAGTGGGACGAGCTGCCGGAGTTCGAGTCCCACCACGTCGAGCTGGTCGAGGGAATCCTGCTCGTGACACCCGGGCGTGCTTCCAGGCACCAGATGGCGGTCAAGCGCCTGGGGACCTCGCTCGACGCCCAGTTGCCGCAGTCCGTGATCGCGGTGCCCGAGGTCGACGTCCTGGTCGATCCCGTCCCGCCGGTCACCGTGCGCGCGCCGGACCTGGTGGTGGTGCAGACCGCCCTGGCTCTGGAGTACCCGACGCGCTACGACGCCGATGACGTCCTGGTGGCCGTCGAGGTGGTCTCGCCGGGCACCGGTCGGACGGATCGGATCGTCAAGCCCGTCGAGTACGCCGACGCGGGCATCCCGCACTACTGGCTGGTCGAGCTGGACGACCCGATCACGCTCACCGCGTTCACCCTGGTCGACGGCGACTGCGAACACGTCGCCGGCGGTACCGGCGAGGTCTCGGTGCCGAGTCCGTTCCCGGTCGCGCTCGACCTCCCCACCCTGCTGACCCGCTGATCACGGCGCCGGCCGCCGCACGACGAGCAGCGGCCGGGCCGGTGCCGGCGGGGGGCTACGCCGTGCGCAGCGCATCCCACATCGCGCGGACGTGGTGTTCGCGGGTGGCTTCCGCGCCGATCGCCACGCGGACCGCGAACCGGCCGCCGACGACGGTGTGGGTGAGGAACGCGCTGCCCTCCGCGTTGACCGCGTCCATCGCCGCCCGGGTGGCGTCGTCGCCGTCCCGGTGCGCGATCGTCACCAGGGACAGCGACCGGGGCACGACCAGCTCCCACGACTCGTCCGCCGCCACCCACGACTCCAGCAGCGCGGCCAGTTCAACGTGCCCGCGCAGGTGCGCCCGCACGCCTTCCAGCCCGTACCAGCGCAGCGTCGACCACAGCTTCAGCGCCCGGAACCGGCGGCCCAGCGGGACTTGCCAGTCGCGGTAGTCGACCACCGCGCCCGACTCGGTGGCGCTGTTGCGCAGGTACTCCGGCAGGATGGTCAGCGCGTCCACCAGCACGTCCGGGTGCGCGGTCCAGAACAGGGACAGGTCGAACGCGGTCAGCATCCACTTGTGGGCGTTGGCGCAGAACGAGTCCGCGTGCTCCAGGCCGTCGAACAGGTGCCGCTGCTCGGGGCACAGCGCGGCCGGGCCGGCCCACGCCGCGTCCACGTGCAGCCAGATCCCGTGCCGCGCGCACACCTCCGCGATGTCGCGCACCGGGTCGACCGCGCCGGTGCCCGTGGTGCCGATGGTGGCGCACACCAGGACCGGCCGCCGTCCGGCGTCCACATCGGACTGGACCTGTTCGGCCAGTGCGCGGGCGTCCATCGCCAGGGTGTCCGGGGACACGGCGACGGACCGGACCGCGTCCTCGCCCAGGCCGGCCAGGCGGGCGGCGCGCTCGATGGACGAGTGCGTCTGGCTCGACACGTACACCGTTTCGTCACCGTCCACACCGGACTGCCGCCACGTGGCGGAACCCCGGTGCAGCGCGGCGAGCACGGCCACCAGCGCCGCGCTGGACGCGGTGTCCTGGATGACCCCGCCGCCGGTGAAGCGCTCCGGCAGGCCCATCGCGCCGACCAGTTCGTCCATCAGGTGCTGCTCCACCTCGGTGCACGCGGGCGAGGTGGACCAGAGCATCCCCTGCACGCCCAGGCCGGACGACAGGAGGTCGCCCAGCACGGACGGCAGCGACGCGTTGGACGGGAAGTACGCGTAGAAGCCGGGGTGCTGCCAGTGGGTCGTGCCCGGCACCACCACGCGGTCGAGGTCGGCGAGCAGTCCGGCGAAGCCCTCGCCGTGCTCGGGGATCGGGGCGAGCTGTGACCTCACCCAGCCGGGCTCGACCTGGGAGCGCACCGGCAGGTCGCCCACCCGCTCCCGGTAGTCGGCGATCCAGTCGATCACCTCGTGGCCGATCCGGCGGAACTCGTCAGGCTGCATACCCCGCACGCTAACGCGCGTTCCGGCCTGCCGGTCGCGTCGATGACAGCGATGCCGGTCACCAGTGCGTGAAACCCGACGCGGGTTCCGGGCGTCGGACCGGGGAGGTTCGGACGGCCGAGGGGGACAGGGTGGGCGAGGGGAACGCTTCGGGCAAGGGGAAGCGGCGGGCGGCGGCGGTGTTGGCCGGTCTGCTGGTGCTGGTGCTCCCGGCGTGCTCGCGGGGAGGGATCGAGGAGCCGAGCCCGGCCGAGGTCGCACTCGGGCAGCGGCTCAACGACTACCACGAGCAGTTGAAGCGGGACGGGTTCCAGGGAGTCGTGGAGATCCGCCGCGACGGCGAGCGGCTGCTGTCCGAGGCGTACGGGATGGCCGACACCGCCGCGTCGCGCCGCAACGCGGTCGACACGCCGTTCCGGGTCGGCGCGCTGACCGAGCAGGTGACCGCGCTCGCCGTGCTCGCGCTCCAGGCCGACCGCAGGCTCCAGGTGGCCGACCCGGTGTGCCGCTACCTGCCCGGCTGCCCTCCCGCGTGGCAGGCGATCACGGTGAAGGACCTGCTGCTGCACACCTCGGGCCTGCCCGACTACCTCGCGCTGGGCGCCGAGGAGCAGGCCGAGTTGGACGCGCGGCGGCTGTCGCACCTGGCGTTCGTCGGGCACCTGCAGGGCAAGCCGGTCGAACGGCCCCCGGGCAGGTGGCAGCGCAGCGGCACCGACTACGTCGTGCTGGGGGCGCTGATCGAGTACCTGACGTCCAAGCCGTACGGCGAGCACGTGACGGCCACCATCCTGCGCGGGCTGGGCATGAACGACACCGCGGCCGACTGGGAGCGGACCAACCCCGCCACCCGCGCGACGGGGCACGTCGGCGACCGCGCCGCCGACCCCGTGCCGCTGACCCGGTACGCGGACCGCGCGCTGGTCACCACCGCCGCCGACCTCGGCCGCTGGAACGCGTTCCTGCTCACCGGCCTGCCGCCGGGCGCCCCGGTCGAGGCGCGGGTGCGGCTGGTGGACGAGCACAGCGGCCCGGCCACGGGCGAGGGCGACACCCGGCAGGGCCACGGCGCGCTGTTCCGGGGTCTGGCGGGCTGGGCGGAGGTGCACGCGATGGGGGCCGTGGCGGGGTTCGAGGCGTTCAGCGGGGTCCGGACGAAGGCCGGGGTGTCGGTGGTCGTCCTGACGAACGCGACGAGCCCGACCAACGCGACGAGCCCGACAGCTCAGGCGAGCCCGTCGAGCGCTGCGGGCAGCTACGGGACGAAGGCCGCCGAGATGGGGGTGCGCCTGCTCGCCATCGCCTCGCCCTCCTGACCCCGGCCCACCGTGCGCCTCGCCCACCCGGCCCACCGTGCGCCTCGCCCTCCTGACCGCGCGAGCGCCTCGGGCGGGAGGGCTCAGGGCACGCGGCGGCGGCGGTGGGTGGGGCGCTGGTCGTGCGGCGGGGTGAGGGCGCGGGTCTCCACGCGTTCCAGCACCACCGAGCTGGTCAGGTTGCGCACCTCGGTGCGCGACGCGATCTTGTCCACCAGGAACGCCTGGAGGTGCGTGCTGTCCGCGACCGCGATGTGCACCAGGAAGTCCGCTTGGCCGCTGACGTGGAACAGCGAGCGGGTCTCCGGCTGGGCCATCACGTACGCGCGGAACGCGGCCACCACCGGACGGGTGTGCGGCCGGACGTTGACCGACACCACGGCCTCCAGCGGCAGGCCGGTCAGCCTCGGGTCCACCACGGCGTGGAACCCCGTGATCACACCGAGTTCGCGCAGCCGGCGGACCCGTTGCAGGCACGTCGACGGGGCCAGCCCGACCAGGTCGGCGAGGGTCCGGTTGGGCAGCGTGGCGTCGTTCTGCAACTCCTCCAGAATCCGCCAGTCAACCGAATCGAGTTCGGCTACGTCCGTCACAACCGAACACTGTACTGAAGTGGTGGTGGCGATCCGAACCCGGAACCGAGGATCCCGCCGTGCACATCGCCTGGACCTCCTTCCTGCTCGCGCTCGTGGTGATCACGATCGTCCCCGGCCCGGACTTCGTCCTGGTCACCGGGAACGCCGTGCGCGGCGTGCGGCTGGGCGCGCTGACCGCCCTGGGCGTGATGACCGGGCTCGTGGTGCACGGGCTGCTCGCCACGCTCGGCCTGTCCGCGCTCGTGGCCGCCGCCCCGGCGGCGCTGTGGGCGGTGAAGGCGGTCGGCGCGGTCTACCTGCTGTACCTGGGCGTCATGACGCTGCGCTCCCGCCGCACGACCATCGCGGCGGCCCCGCCGTCGCAGAAGTCGGTGTTCCTGCGCGGCCTGCTGTGCGACCTGCTCAACCCCAAGGTGATGCTGACGTTCCTCAGCCTCATCCCGCAGGCGATGGACCCGGGCGCACCGCCGCTGCCGCAGGCGGCCCTGCTGTCGGCCGTGACGGTCGGCGTGTTCGCCGCGTTCTGGACGTGCGTGGTGCCGCTCGCGGGACGGCTCGCCCGCCTGCTGAGCCGGCCGAAGGTGCAACCGGTGTTCGAGCGGCTCTGCGGCACCGCCCTGATCGGCATGGCGGCGTCCGTCCTCGCCGCCTGAGCACGTGACCGTCGCGTTTCCGCCAGACGGGGGTGGCGGCCGGCTGGTGGGCTGACCGCCGTGTCCACTCCAGCACCCGCGACAGCCCGCAGCCGGTCCTGGCCCGCCGTCGGCGCGGTCACCACCGGGATCTTCGCCCTCGTCACCACCGAGTTGTTGCCGGCCGGCCTGCTCGGGCCGATGGCCGCCGAGTTCGGCGTGTCCACCGGCACGGCCGGACTGATGATGACCGCGCCGGGGGTCGTGGCGGCCGTCGCCGCGCCCGTCGTGACCGCCACCGCCGGGCGGCGGGACCGGCGGGCGGTGCTGTGCGGCCTGACCCTCCTGCTCGCCGTGGCGGACTTCCTGGCCGCGCTCGCGCCCGCGTTCTGGGTGGTCGTGGTGTCGCGCGTGCTGGTGGGGCTGGTGATCGGCGCGTTCTGGTCGGTCGCGGCCGGGCTCGCGGGCCGGCTGGTCGCGCCCGAGCGGGTCCGCGCGGCCACCGCCGTCGTGTTCTCGGCGGTGCCGCTGGGCTCGGTGCTGGGCGTGCCGGCCGGGACGTTCCTCGGCGACCTGTGGGGGTGGCGGGCGGCGTTCACCGCGATGGGCGTGCTGGCGCTCGGCGTGCTGGCGGCGCTGCCGGCGTTCCTGCCACCGCTGCCCGCCCAACGCGCGACCCGGCTCGGCGTGCTGCGCGACCTGCTGCGGCGCAGGGGTGTCCGGACCGGACTGCTGGTCACCTTCCTGATCGTGCTCGCGCACTTCGCCACCTACACCTACGTCACACCGTTCCTGCGCGAGGTCACCGGCGCGGGCCCCGCCGCGATCACCGCGTTCCTGCTCGTCTACGGCGGTGCCGGGCTGGTCGGGAACTTCCTGGCGGGTGCGCGGGCGCACCGCGCGAGCACGTTCGCCTCGGCGATCGCGCTCACGGCGTGCGCGACCCTGCTGTTGCCCCTCCTCGGACGGTCGGACGTCGGGGCGGTTGCGCTGCTCGTCGCGTGGGGCCTGGCCTACGGCGCGGTGCCGGTGTGCTCGCAAGCGTGGTTCGCGCGGGCCGCGCCGGACGCGCCCGAGGCGGCCTCCGTGGTGTTCACGTCGTCCTTCCAGGCCACGTTGTCGCTGGGCGCGTTGGCGGGCGGCGTGGTGGTGGACGCCACGTCGCCGTCCACCACCATGCTGCTCGGGGGCCTGGTCGCCGCCGCGACGGCCGCCGTCCTGTGCCGACGCTCGACCGCCACCGGGTGAACGGCCCGACCCACGACCCCCGGAGAGGGCGTGCGCACCCGGTCGGATTTGGGCAGGCTGTGCAGATGACCACCTCCGAGGCACCCGCGCGGATCGCCGTCACCGGGCTCGCCGTCATGGGCAGCAACCTGGCGCGCAACCTCGCCCGGCACGGCTTCCGCGTAGCCGTCCACAACCGCACCTCCGCCCGCACCAAGGCGCTGGTGGACGAGCACGGGCACGAGGGCGACTTCGTGCCCGCTGAAACCCTGGAAGAGCTCGTGGCGAGCCTCCGAGCGCCGCGCCAGATCATCATCATGGTCAAGGCCGGCGCACCCACCGACGCGGTGATCGACGAGTTGGTGCCGCTGCTCGAACCCGGTGACACGGTGATCGACGGCGGCAACGCGCACTTCGCCGACACCCGCCGGCGCGAGGCCGCGCTGCGCGAAGCGGGCCTGCACTTCGTCGGCGCCGGCATCTCCGGCGGCGAGGAGGGCGCGCTCAACGGGCCGTCGATCATGCCCGGCGGGTCCGCCGAGTCCTACGAGCACCTCGGCCCGGTGCTGGAGGCCATCGCGGCCCAGGTCGACGGCGTGCCGTGCTGCGTCCACGTCGGACCGGACGGCGCCGGGCACTTCGTGAAGATGGTGCACAACGGCATCGAGTACGCCGACATGCAGCTCATCGCCGAGGCGTACGACCTGCTGCGCCGGGTCGGCGGCCAGACGCCCGCGCAGGTCGCCGAGGTGTTCCGGGGCTGGAACTCCGGCGACCTGGAGTCCTACCTGGTCGAGATCACCGCCGAGGTGCTCGGCCACGTCGACCCCGACACCGGGGCGGCGCTGGTCGACGTCATCGCGGACGAGGCGGAGCAGAAGGGCACCGGCCGCTGGACCGTGCAGGAGGCGCTGGAGCTGGGCGTCCCGGTGACCGGCATCGCCGAGGCGGTGTTCGCCCGCTCGCTGTCCGGCCGGGTCGACCAGCGCGCCGCCGCGCGGGCCGCGCTCGGGGCCTCCGAGGTGGTGCCCGCGCCGGACGACTCGCTGGTCGAGGACGTGCGCCAGGCGCTGTACGCGTCGAAGGTGGTGGCCTACGCGCAGGGCTTCGACCAGATGCGCGCGGCGAGCGCCGAGTACGGCTGGGACCTCGACCTGGGCGCGATGGCCACGATCTGGCGCGGCGGCTGCATCATCCGGGCCCGGTTCCTCGACCGCATCCGGGAAGCCTACGACCGGGCGCCGGAGCTGGCCTCGCTGCTGGTGGACGACTACTTCCGGGACGCCGTTGCGAACGCCGAGGCGGCCTGGCGGCGGGTCGTGGTCAAGGCCGTCGAGGCCGGTGTGCCCGCGCCGGGCTTCGTGTCCGCGCTGTCCTACTACGACGGGCTGCGCTCGGAGCGGCTGCCCGCGTCGCTGATCCAGGGTTTGCGCGACTTCTTCGGCGCGCACACCTACCGGCGCACCGATCGGGTGGGGACTTTTCACACTCGCTGGTCAGGTGACCGGTCCCAGGTGGACGCCTGACCGCTCCGGCACGACCATGGCCGCGTGCGTGACCGGTTCCGGCGCTACCCCGTCACGGCGGGCTACCTGCTCGCCGTGACGGGGCTCGCCCTGCTCATGAGGTTCGTCTTCGCCGACGGGATGACGGCCCAGGTCCGGGAGTCGTTGAGCACGAACCCGGCGAACCTGGCCGACCACCCGGTGAACGCCCTGCTGGGCAGCGCGTTCGTGCTGGACCCCGGCGACGGCGTGGTGTTCACGCTCGTCGCGCTGGTCGCCTCGGCGCTGTGCCTGGGCCGCTTCGAGCGCGAGGTCGGCCCGTGGCGCGCGGCGGGCGTGGCGACCCTCGGCCACGTCGGCGCGACCCTGGTGACCGCCGCCGTGATCGCCTCCGGCGCGTACGCCGCCGACCTGACCCGCGCCACCGACCTCGGCGTCACCTACGTCGCCTTCACCGCCGCCGGCGCGGTCACCGCGTTCGCCCCGGTGGTCCTGCGCGGGCCGTGGCTGGCCCTGCTGGTCGCGTGCCCGCTGCTGTCCGCCGAGTGGCTCGACGGGGTGCCCGAGCACGGCGCGATCGGCCACGTAGCCGCCGCGTTCATAGGATCGGGTTGCGGCGCGTTCGCCGTTCACCGGGTGTACGCCTCGGCCGGCCGCTGACCTCGTCACCTGGGGTGACGTTCGGGCGAAAGATCAACACGTCCGGGTGGAACCGCTGTCAGGCGTGCCACCTTCCCCCCATCATGGTGGGGACGCGAGCTGTGCGACGCGGGCTGTGCCGACACGTCCCCTGTGCCGACACGGAGGTGCCACCGTGGCGACCCCTTACCACCGCGCCGAGGCCGAGCCGGGACTCGATGCCTCCAGGCCGCGCCGCCTGCTGCCCTTAGGGCGCTAGCCCGACCCCACCCGCTCCACCCCACAACCCGCACCCCGCGCCGGCCGGCGCTGGGGCGGTGCCCCCATGGCACGAGAAGACACCGTGGCCGGGCCACGGCAGTGAAGGGAATGGCGATGAACCGCCCGCGCTCCAACAAGTCCCACGCCGGCGAGCACACCACGGCCGGCCCCCCGGGCGGCCTGGCGTCCGTGCTGCGCTTCGACCTGCCCGCGTCGGTCGTGGTGTTCCTGATCGCCGTCCCGCTGTCGCTCGGCTTCGCCGCCGCGAGCGGTGCCCCGCTGATGGCCGGGCTGATCTCGGCGGCCGTCGGCGGGATCGTGGTCGGCCTGCTCGGCGGGGCGCCGCTGCTGGTCAGCGGACCCGCCGCCGGCATGGTGCTGATCCTCGGCGGGATAATCGCCCAGTACGGCTGGGCGGCCACCGCGATGATCACCGTCGGGGCCGGCCTGGTGCAGGTGCTGGCCGGGCTGGCGAAGGTCGGCCGGATCGCGCTGTCGCTCTCGCCCGCCGTGGTGCACGGCCTGCTGGCGGGCATCGGCGTGACCATCGTCGTCGGCCAGTCGGTGGTGGTGCTGGGCGGCCTGCCCGGTGCCGCCGTGCTCACCAACCTGGGCAGGCTGTCGGGTCCCGTCGACCTCGCCGCGCTGCTGGTCGGCGCGGTCGCCGTGGCGGTGATGCTGCTGTGGCCGCGCGTGCCGCGCTCGTCCCGCGTCCCCGCGCCGCTGGCGGCGGTGCTGGTGGCGACGGTCGCGGGCAGCGGGCTGGACGTCGCCCGGGTGGACCTGCCCTCCGGGTCGCTGGACTCGATCGTGCTGCCGAGGATGCCCGAGGGGACGGTCCTGGGCATCGCGTTCGCGGTGTTCACCGTGGCCCTGGTGACCGCCGTCGAGTCGCTGCTGTCGGCGGTGGCGGTGGACAAGCTGCACGACGGGCCGCGCGCCGACCTGGACCGCGAGCTGGTTGCCCAGGGCGTCGCCAACGCGGTCGCCGGCGCGCTCGGCGGCCTGCCGGTCAACGGCGGCATCGCGCGCGGGTCGACCAACGTCGCCGCCGGGGCGCGCAGCCGCGCGTCGACCGTGCTGCACGGCGTGTGGATCGCGGTGTTCGCGCTGGCCCTGGGCTCGCTGCTGGAGCAGATCCCGCTCGCCGCGCTGGCCGGGGTGCTGCTGGTGGTCGGCGCGCGGCTGGTCAGCCCGCACCGGATGAGGACCCTCTGGCGGCACGGCGAGTTCACCGCCTACGCGGTCACCGCGCTGGGCGTGGTGGCGCTGGGCCTGGTCGAGGGCGTGCTGCTCGGCGTCGCGGCGGCGGCCCTGCGGTCGCTGTGCCGGCTGACGCACAGCACCGTGCGGGTCGTCGAGGAGCCGGACGGCTGGCGGGTGGTGATCCGGGGCTCGCTGGTGTTCCTCGGCGTCGGCAGGCTGGTGCGCGACCTGCGCGCGATCCCGCTGGGCCGGCGGGTGGTGCTGGAGCTGCACATCGACTTCCTGGACCACGGCGCGTTCGAGGCGATCGACGACTGGCGGACCGGGTACGTCCGGCTGGGCGGGCAGGTCGAGGTGGACGAGGTGCACGACACCTGGTTCTCCAAGGCCACCCGGGGCATCCCGGCGCTGCGCAAGACCCCGCTGTCGCCGCTGCCGCGCTGGTTCGCGCCCTGGTCGCACTGGCAGCGCCGGCGGGCCGTCGCGCTGCCCCGGCCGCGCGAGGACGCGGACCCGATGCTCCGGGGGATGCACGAGTTCGAGCGCTCGGCCGCGCCGCTGGTCCGGCCGTTCCTGGCGGAGCTGGCCGTGCGCGGGCAGAGCCCCCGGCAGCTCTTCATCACCTGCGCGGACTCGCGGGTGGTGCCGAACCTGATCACCACCAGCGGACCGGGCGACCTGTTCTGCGTGCGCAACATCGGCAACCTGGTGCCGGTGCACGGCGACGACTCGGTGGGCGCGGCGGTCGAGTACGCCGTGGAGGTGCTCGCCGTGGACACCATCGCGGTGTGCGGGCACTCGGACTGCGGCGCGATGAAGGCGCTGGTCGACGGCTCGGCGCGGCCGGGTTCGCAGCTCTGGTCGTGGCTGCGGGCGGCAGAGTCGAGCCTGATCCGGTTCCACGCGCCGGGCGCGGCGGAGCTGCCGGTGGTGGAGCGGCTGGCGGTGGCGAACGTCGCCCAGCAGCTCGACAACCTGCGCGCGCACCCGAGCGTCCGGGAGGCGGTGGCGGCCGGCTCGCTGCGGCTGGTCGGGATGTACTTCGACATCTCCGAGGCCCGCGTCTACCTGGTCGACCCGGAGCGCGACGGGCTGGAGCCGGTGCGCGCCTGAACCCGGGGTGCGGGCCGCGCGGTGGGCTTGGCGGCACGGTTGTCCGGTGGCGGGCACTGCGGCAGGTCCGGGTCGGTGTCCCGGCGGTGACACCGGGAGCGGGTCCTGCCGGGGGTCCGAGGCGGAACCGGCCCCGGTCGGGGGTGCGAGGTCGGTTCCGCCCCGGTGCGGCCGGGCGGCGCGGATGGGGGCTCGATCATCGGGGGGAGTCGCGCCGCCCGGCGCGGAGCGGGAACCGTCCCGCTCGTCGGTGGGGTGCTACACCGCGCTGCGCAGGTGCCGGCGCCGGCCGGGCGATTCCGCCGCCACGGTCAGCGCGAGCTGCGCGCCCAGGTACGCCCGGCACGGCGAGGGCAGCCGGCGGGTCCAGCGGCTGCTGCGGCAGGTCGGGCACCGGCCGTGCTCGTCGGGGGCGTGCTCGCCCAGCAGCGCCCGCAGCGCCGCGACCACGCGCGGCAGCTCGGAGCGGGCGAGTTCCACCGCGGTCTCCTCGTCGCCGGTGGACGCCAGGCGCACCAGCGTCGCCAGGTGTTCGTGCAGCGACTTGTCGAGCTGGCTGAAGACCGTGACGGACATCTTCAGCGCTCCTTCCCGAAACCTCGGCGGCATCTCGCGGTTGTGCCCCAGCAGCGTGCGACCGTCCACTGGCCGACTGCAAGTTGCAGTACACGAATGGATGACGGCTCTTTGCCTGTCCGGCGAACGCCCACAGACTCTGTTAGAAGACCCCGAGGAGGTGTGTCGATCGATGACCCGTGGCACCGGTCCGACGCTGCGCAAGCGCCGGCTCGTCGGCGAGCTGCGCCGGTTGCGCGAAGCCGCAGAACTGACCATCGAGGAGGTCGGCGAGCGGCTGGAGTGCTCCGCGTCCAAGATCAGCCGGATCGAGACGGGTCGGGTCGGCGTCACCCCGCGCGACGTCCGGGACATGCTCGCCGCCTACGGGGCGGACGCGGCGACCCTGGACGAACTGGTCCAGCTCGCCCGCGAGGCCCGGCGCAAGGCGTGGTGGGACGAGTTCGGCGACCTGGTGCCCAGCCGGTACGTCGGGTTCGAGGCCGACGCCGAGTCGGTGCGCACCTACCAGGGCCTGATGGTCCCCGGCCTGCTCCAGGTCGAGGGCTACACCAGGGCGCTGATCGCCGGCGTCCTGCCCGGCGCTCCGCCCGACGAGGTCGACCGGCGGGTGCGGCTGCGCACCGCGCGGCAGGCGCTGCTGGTCGAGGACGACCCGCTCGACCTGCACGTGGTGATCGACGAGGCCGCGCTGCGCAGGCGGGTGGGTGGTACCGCCGTGATGAGTGGCCAATTGCGGCGACTGAATGAAGTCGGAAAGCAGAAGAATGTCACTCTTCAGGTGACACCATTCGCCCATGGCGGTCATCCGGCGATGGACGGTCCGTTCGTTATCCTGAGCTTCGCCCAAAAGACCGATGCGGACGTGGTATACCTCGAAAGCGGGCGCGGTGACGTCTACTTGGAACAGCCGTCCGATGTTGCGAGGTATTCCGACATGTTCGCGCGACTGGCCGAGGCGTCCTTGGACCCGACCGCTTCGGCGGCGTTGATCGAAGGGGTGTCGCGCGAGCTTCTCGCCGATGGGGAGTGAGCAGCCCATGCCGCAGGAGTGGCGCAAGAGCAGGCGCTCGTCCGCCTCCGGACCGGACTGCGTGGAGATCGCGCTGATCCGTTCGGGTGCGGCCGTGCGCGATTCGAAGAACAGGTCCGGCGCGGCGCTGGGCTTCGGCACCACGCCGTGGTCCCGATTCCTCGGATTCGCCAAGGCGGGCGCCTACGACGGGTGCTGAGCCGGTCACCGCCCGCACCCCCGCCGGGGTCCGGGCCGCACGGGGGCGGGTCCGCCGGACCCGCCCCCGACATTCGCCCCGGTCTCCAGGGGTGCCCGTTCGCCGTTGCGCCGGGAGTCCGGTCGCGGGCAGCGCCCCGGTCCATCAGGGGTGCCCGTTCGCCGCTGCGTCCGGTGGCCGGTGGTGGGCAGCGCCCCGGTCCCGGCAGCCGCCCGCCGCACCGGGGTTCGCCCTGACTTCCGCCGGACCCCGGTACGACCAAGGTCTGACGCCCGTGCGACCCCGGTCCGATGCGCTCGTGCCGCCCGTCCGGTGGAATCGTCGGCGCGAGGTGGTCACCGCCGCCGACCCGGCAACGGGGACGTGGCACCATCCCGCACGGATCACGGCGACACGGATCTTCACCTGGGGGATGGACATGGCGTTCCTGACCGACGCGCTGGAGGGCCTGGCCGGTCTGCCGCAACCGGCGGTGCTGGCGGTGACCGGCGGGCTGACGCTGGCGGAGTGCACGATCGGCGTGGGCTTCATCGCGCCCGGTGAGAGCGCCCTGCTGCTGGCCGCCACGACGGTGACCAGCGTGCCCCGGTTCCTGGTCATGTGGCTGATCGTCTCGGTGTGCGCGGTCGCGGGGGACAGCATCGGCTACTTCCTGGGCCGCCGGTACGGCGACCGGATGCGGGAGAGCAAGGTCGTGCGCAAGCTCGGGCAGCAGCACTGGGACAGCGCGGGCGACCTGCTGCGGCGGCGCGGCGCGTGGGCGGTGTTCGTGGCCCGGTTCATGCCCGTGGTGCGGACCCTGGTGCCCGCGTCGGCCGGCGCGTCGAAGCTGGAGTACCGGCGGTTCCTGCCCGCGTCGATCGCGGGCGCGGTGTGCTGGTCGGCGCTGCACATCGGGATCGGCTCGGCCGCCGGGGCGTCGGCGAAGATGATCGAGTCGACCTTCAACGGCGCGATGTGGGTCCTGATGGGCATCGCGGTGGTCGTCGGCGTGGTGGTCTTCCTGCGCCGCCGCAAGAAGAACGCGGCCGTCGCCGCCGTCGCGGAGAAGCCGGTCGAAGAGGTGGTGTGACCGCGTAGCCGTCGGGCGCGACCGTCGGTCGCCGGGGGTGCGGGCTGCCGCACCCCCCGGCGCGCTGACAGGTGCGCACGGTCGAAGGGGCCGTGTTCGGGGGTTCGGGTCCCGAACGCGGCCCCTTCGACCGGGGGGAGGGCAGAGGAGAAGGGCCATCCCCTACCGGATGACCCTTCCCCGTGGAGACGGGGACGAGGGCGGGCCGGCGTTCCGCCGCCGCGGGCTGGATGCCCCTTGCACGCCGGCCTGCCCTCGTCGATCAGGGAGCAGCGGGTGTTCCGCTGTCTGGTCCAACCTCCCCCACCGGGGTTCGCCCTGTGTGGTTGGCCGGACACGCTTAGCGTAAGAATGCGGCTACAGCGCGACTGGAGCCGGACTGAAGTGATCTAGCCGGCACCGGTGCCGCGTCGGGTAGTTTCGGGTGGCCAAAGCCCCTTCGGCGGAGGAACGGTCGGTGGAGTACGACGGCGGGGAGCCCTTGCGGTTCGAGGTGCTCGGCCTTCTGCGGGTGCGGCGCGGCGACCGGGAGGTCGATCTCGGTGCCGCCAAACAGCGCGCGGTCCTCGCGGTGCTCCTGCTCGCCCGCAACACCCCGGTCAGCCGGGACCACATCATCGAGGCGGTGTGGGGTGACGCGACGCCCACCAGCGCCGTCAACCTGGTGCAGACCTACGTGGCGGGCCTGCGCCGCGCCCTGGAACCCAGCCGGGCCCGCCGCGCGCCCGCCGAGCTGCTCACCTCCGTGGGCGACGGCTACCTGCTGCGGCTGGACCCGGCCGCCGTCGACCTCGACGCGTTCGAGCGGGGTGTCGTCGCCGCCGCCCGGCTGCGGGCCGCCGGTGACCTGGAGGCCGCCGCCGGCGCGCTGGACGAGGTGCTGGCGCTGTGGCGCGGGGAACCCCTGGGCGGCGTGGCCGGGCTGTTCGCCGAGGTCGAGCGCGGCCGGCTGGCCGAACGGCGGCTGGCCGTGCTGGAGGAGCGCGCCGAGTTGCTGCTGCTGATCGGCCGGGGCGCGGAGCTGGTGCAGGAGCTGACCGCGCTGGCCGCCGAGCACCCCCTGCGGGAGCGCGGGCACGGCCTGCTGATGCGGGCGCTGTGCCAGGCGGGCCGGCAGGCCGAGGCGCTGGGCGCCTACCGGGAGGCCCGGCGGGTGCTGATCGAGGAGCTGGGCGTCGAGCCCGGCCCCGAGCTGCGCCGGCTCCAGCAGGCCGTGCTCGCCGGCGAGGACCCGGAGCCCGAGCGGCCCACCCGCCCGATGGCGATCCCGGGGCCGGCCGCCGAACCGGCCCTGCCGACCACGCCCGCCCAGCTGCCCCGCGCACCGGTCGCGCTGATCGGCCGGGACGCCGACGTGGCCCGGTTGGACGGCCTGCACGGCGCGTCCCCGTCCGGCGGGCTGGTCCTGGTGGTCACCGGTCCGGCGGGCGTCGGCAAGACCGCGCTGGCCCTGCACTGGGCGCACCGGGTGCGCGAGGAGTTCGCGGACGGCCAGCTCTACGTCGACCTGCACGGCTACGACCCCAACCAGGAGCCGCTGGGCGCGGGCGAGGTGCTCAACCGGTTCCTGCGCACGCTGGGCGTCCCGTCCGGGGACATCCCGGAGACCGTGGAGGAGCGCTCCGCGCTGTTCCGGACGCTGGTCGCGGACCGGCGCATGGTCGTGATGCTGGACAACGCGCGCGGCTCCACCGAGCTGATGCCGCTGCTGCCCGGCTCGCCGTCGTGCGTGGTCGTCACGTCCCGGCGGCGGCTGGTCGGGCTGGTCGCGCACGCCGAGGCGCGGATGGTCGAGCTGGACATGCTGGGCACGGACGCGGCCGTCGAGGTGCTCGGCCGGGTCGCCGGGCGGGACGGCAGCGAGGTCGGCGCGATGCGGCGGCTGGCCGTGCTGTGCGACGGCCTGCCGCTGGCGCTGCGGATCGCCGCCGCGCGGCTGGCGGTGTCGCCGTCGCTGCGGGTGGCCGAGCTGGTGGCGGAGCTGGACGACGAGCACGGCCGGCTGGCCGCGCTGGGCCTGGAGGACGAGGACTCGACCGTGCGGGCGGCGCTGGACGCCTCGCGGCGCGCGCTCTCGCCGCTGCCGGCCCGGCTGCTCGCGCTGCTCGGGCTGCACCCCGGCGCGGACGTCACGGCGTACGTGGTCGCGGCGATGGCCAAGGTCCGGGTGTCCGAGGCGCAACGCGCGCTCGACGCGCTGACGGCGGCGAACCTGCTGTCGGTCGGCGAGCCCGGCCGGTACGGGGCGCACGACCTGGTGCGCGTCTACACCCGGACGCTGGCGGGCGAGCTGGGGCCCGAGGAGCGGCACGAGGCGACCAGCCGGATGCTGGACTTCTACCTGCACTGCGCGGACCTGGCCGACGGCCTGCTGCCGGTCGGCCGGGGCAGCGTCCGGGTAGCGCCGGAGCTGGTGCCGGAGGAGGTGCCGAGGCTGACCGGCGCCGGCGACGCGACCGCGTGGCTGGACGCCGAGCAGGGCAACCTGATCGCGGCGGCGGAGCTGGCCGGCGAGGGCACCGAACGGCTGTGGCTGGTGCACGCGTGGCAGCTGCCCTACACGCTGTCGCGGTTCTTCTGGCTGCGCACCGACCGGGCCACCTGGCTGCGGTCCACCGAGCTGGCCATGCGCGCCGCGACGTCGCTGGGCGACCCCGAGGCGCGGTTCGTGACGCTGTTCAACCTCGGCGTGGCGCTGGCCCAGTTCGACCGGTGGGACGAGGCGCTGGTCCGGATGCGCGAGGCGCTGGAGGTCGCGCGGGCGGGCGGGGACGTCAACGCGCAGGCGCGCGCGTTGACGACGGTCGCGGACATGCTCCAGACGCTGGGCCGGATGGAGGAGGCGGAGAAGTTCTACCGGGAGGCGCTGGAGGTCAGCCGCGCCGCCGGGTCGCGCTGGGCGGAGGCGGCGGCGCACCACAACCTCGGGCCGCTGTACCTGGCGATGCGCCGCTACGAGGACGCGAAGACGTGGCTGCGCGCGGCCGTGCGGATCTACCAGGAGGTGGGGGAGCAGTGCGGGGAGTCGACCTGCCACACCGACCTGGCCGCCGTGCTGCTGGAGTCCGGCGAGCTGACCGAGGCGGTGGCCTCGGCGCGCACCGCCCTGTCGGTGGCCTCGGCGGCGATGAGCCCGTACCACCAGGCCCTGGCGCACGACCGCCTGGCGTCGGTGTTCGACCGGCAGTCGATGGCCGGTGCGATCGCGCACTGGCAGCGGGCGCTGGCCCTGCTCACCGAGCTGAACGCGCCGGAGGCCGACGCCGTCCGGGCCCGCCTGGCCCGCGCCCGCGCGGCGTCGGTCGGCTGAGCCGGGCCACCCCGCGCCCAGGGGGTGGACCGGCAGTCAGGTCGTCAACCGCGATCACGCCGTGCGGTCGGCGTCGACCGCAGCCGTGGTGGGGTGGCGCACGAGTTCGGGTCGTGCGCCGGCGCGTCGTCGGAGATGCACCACCAGCACGGCCGCGCCGGCCCACACGTAGGCGTTGCCGATCACGTGCTGCCACCACGCCCAGGGGTGCGCGGGGTCCGGCTCGTTGGGCAGGAACCACATCGGCGCGACCAGGAACAGCGCCACCAGCACCCCGCTCCGCCGGCCGACCCGGCTGAGGAGGAGCAGTCCGGGGACCACCCACACCCAGTGGTGTGCCCAGGACACCGGCGAGATGAGCAGGCCGCCGACCGCGACCGCGATCAGCGCGGTCAACCGGTCGTCCCCCGCTCGCCGCACCACCCACCACACCAGCACGACGACCCCCAGGCCGAGCAGCGCCCAGGTCGCGGTCTCCACGGCCTGGGGGAACCACAACCGGTGCAGGAAGCCGCGCAGCGACTGGTTGCCCACGTAGGCGAGCCCACCGACGCGGCCCGGGTCGAGCAACGACTCGAACCAGTACCGCTTGCTGTCGGTGGGGGCGAGGGCGAAGCCGGCGAGGCCGAGTGCCGCGAACGTGGCGAGCGCCGTGACGACCGGTTTGAACTGCTTGCGCGGTAGGAAGAACAGCACGAACACCAACGGCGTCAGCTTGACGGCCGCGGCGATCCCGATCAGCAGTCCACGTGGCCACCGCGTCTTCGGCACCAGGCAGTCGAGCGCGACCAGGCCCATCAGCAGCAGGTTGACCTGACCGAGGTCCAGCGTGCTTCGGACCGGTTCGAGGAGGAGCCCGCCGCAGGCCAGCGCCATGCCGACCGTCGTCGCCCGCTCGCGGTTCGGGTGCACGTGGCGCGCGCAGACCACGCAGGCCACGGTGAACAGGGCCAGGGACGAGAGCGTCCACACCAACACCACGGCCGGCCACGGTGGCACAGTCAGCAGGCTGAACAACGCCGCGGTCAGCGGCGGGTAGGTGAACGGCAACGCCGGGCCGTCGAGCGGTTTCGCAAAATCATCGATGTAGAGGCGGAAGTCGCCTAACCAGGCTTGGCCGCCCACTCGGTAGACCTGCAAGTCCGCCAGCGAGGACCCGGACCGGGCCAGCACGACGAGTGTGGCCGCCGCCATCGCTAAAAGCCACCACCAGGGCGGGGTGGGCGATTGGTGCTTATCTTCATGCCCGAGCACTGCGATCAACTCCCCCATAGTAATTGCGGGACCATGGTAGTCAGTGGCCGTCCGACTACCGACACCTGCCTGGCGCGTTCGACCCGGAAAGGGGCGGTAAGGAATGCGTTGGCCGCACTGCGCAACGGTGTGCGGGGTCGACCGCTCCAGAAAGTCTCCAGTTGATACGCCGATTTTGTCGGCGTCTACGCTGGGGAGCCGTGCCACGGTCGTTTCGCGTGCTCTGCGGGTAGTAGGCAGCGGAGTGCTCCTCCCGGGAACCACAGGAGTACGCGGGCCGCGTCGCAGAGCCGGTACCGCCGCGAAGATCATGCCCGGCGAGGCCGCGATCATCGCTGTGGTCGTGCGCAGTGCGCCCACGTGCTTGCTCTTTGGCCTCGACGATCTGTGTGTCGATCGGCAGTGATGTAAAAGTGCGGCGGTCGATGCCTGGGCAGTCGAGAATGTTCACGCCGATCAACGCGAAACGACCCCGTATCGGTCTGCGCTCGGGCGGGCCGGTTGACGCTGCTCACTTTGTCCCCCCAAGCAGCCGGTTCGATTCCTCCTCCGGCAGGTACGAGTGAATCGGCTTCCACGGGTCGGGTCGCCGGTGTAGCACTATTCGGTCAGATGGGTCGGCAGAAACACGCTCGGCCGATTCGGGTAATGAACGAGCATCCAAAGTTGCCCCGCGAATAGAGGTGGAAATGGGCCGTCCGCCGGTACCCGCGCGCGGAGGTCGATGCCGGGTCCGATCCGGCGGGGACGCGGCGGCGTGAGCGGGTTCGGGATCCGAAGGAGGGCCGTGGGGTCGGGTGCCGGCGGTCGGCAACGCCCCGGTGCGGTGGCCGGACCGCCGATCGGTGTGGGCCGTTGGGCGTGCGCTGCGCCGTTCAGGTGCGGGCGATTCGTGTGGTGCGCAGGGGTTTCCGGCGTGGCAAGCGCTTCCCCACGGCGTTGTCGGGCGACCTGATCGGTTGAGTGGTCCAGACCTATTGACAGAAAGGTCTGGACCTATTTACGTTTCGTTCGCTCCACTCTGCGTCGAGGCCGCCGCCTGGTGCAGGAGGTCGGCTAGTGTCCAGAAGGTTGATGCCGCTGATGGCGTTGTTCGCCACAGTGGCGGGACTCGTCATCGCTGTCGCGTCCCCGTCCACGTCGAACGCCGCGGGTGGTGAGGAGTGCCGCCCCGACGGCCTCTACCAGACGCCCGGGGTCTCCGTCCCCTACTGCTCGGTCTACGACACCAGTGGCCGCGAGTCGCTGGGAGCCGACCACTCCCGCCGGGTGATCGGCTACTTCACGAGCTGGCGCACCGGCAAGAACGGGGCGCCCGCGTACCTCGCCTCGGACATCCCGTGGACCAAGGTCACGCACCTCAACTACGCGTTCGCCCACATCGACGCCGCCAACAAGGTGTCGGTCGGCCCGGACGGCCCCGACAACGCCTCCACCGGCATGACCTGGCCGGGCGTGGACCTCGACCCGACCCTGCCCTACAAGGGTCACTTCAACCTGCTCAACAAGTACAAGAAGCAGTACCCGAACGTGAAGACGCTCATCTCGGTGGGCGGCTGGGCGGAGACCGGCGGGTTCCTGAACCCCGACGGCACCCGCACCGCGTCCGGCGGCTTCTACAAGATGGCCCAGTCGCAGGCGGCGATCGACACCTTCTCCGACTCCGCCGTCGAGTTCATCCGCAAGTACGGCTTCAACGGCGTCGACATCGACTACGAGTACGCCACCTCCAACAAGTACGCGGGCAACCCGGACGACTACTGGATCTCCGACGCCAACCGCGGCACGTTGTGGAAGGGCTACGAGGCCCTGATGAAGACGCTGCGCGAGAAGCTGGACCGGGCTTCCGCCGCCGACGGCAAGCACTACATGCTGACCGCCGCCGTGCCCGCGTCGGGCTGGCTGCTGCGCGGCCAGGAGGCGTACCAGGTCACCCGCTACCTGGACTACGTCAACATGATGACCTACGACCTGCACGGCGCGTGGAACCACTTCGTCGGCCCGAACGCCGCCCTGTTCGACGACGGCAAGGACGGCGAGCTCGCGGCGGGCGGCGTCTACGGCGCGTACGACGGCACCGGGTACCTGAACGCGGACTGGGCCTACCACTACTTCCGGGGCGCGATGCAGGCCGGCCGGATCAACGTCGGCGTGCCGTTCTACACGCGCGGCTGGAACAACGTCACCGGCGGCACGAACGGCTTGTGGGGCAAGGCGCCGCTGGCCGACCAGAAGAAGTGCCCGCCGGGCACCGGCGGCAACGTCGGGTCGACCACGCCGTGCGGCTCGGGCGCGATCGGCATCGACAACCTGTGGCACGACCTGGACAAGGCCGGTGCCGAGGTGCCCGCGGGCGCGAACCCGATGTGGCACGCCAAGAACCTGGAGAACGAGATCACGCCGGACTACCTGGAGCAGTACGGCCTGGACCCGAAGAACGACCCGACCGACCGCATCTCGGGCACCTACGTCCGGTACTACGACAACACCATGGCCGCCCCGTGGCTGTGGAACGCGGAGAAGAAGGTCTTCCTGTCCACCGAGGACGAGCAGTCCCTCGCCGCCAAGGCGAAGTGGGTGGCGGACAAGGGCCTCGGCGGCGTGATGATCTGGGAGCTGGCGGGCGACTACAAGTTCGACAGCGCCAAGAACCAGTACACCATCGGCGACACCCTGATCACCAAGCTCAACGAGGGCCTGCGCGGCGCGGCCCCGTACGGCAACCAGAAGGCCAACGGGACGCCCCCGTCCCAGGTGATCAACGTGTCCGCGACCGTCTCCGGCTTCGCGCTGGGCGACAACAACTACCCGATCAACCCGAAGCTGAAGATCACCAACAACTCGACGTCCACCCTCCCCGGTGGCACGAAGATCGAGTTCGACTACGGGACCAGCGCGCCGGGCACCATGTCCGACCAGTCCGGCTTCGGCCTGCGGGTGACCCAGAAGGGCCACTCCGGACCGAACGTGGGCGGCCTCAAGGGCGACTTCCAGCACGTCGAGCTGACGCTGCCGTCCTGGCAGTCGCTGGCACCGGGCGCGTCGGTGGACGTGGCGCTGAGCTACCAGCTCCCGATCGCGTCGCCGTCCAACTTCAAGATCACCTTCGGCGGGCAGACCTACGCGATCGCGTCGGACCACCCGCGCGGCGGCGGCGTGATCCCGACGTCGACCTCCACGTCCACGTCGACCTCCACCTCCACCTCCACCTCCACCTCCACGTCGACCAGCACGACCACGACGACGACCACCACGACCAACCCCAACACCTGCACGATCGCCGCGTGGGACCGCGCCAAGGTCTACAACGGCGGCAACCAGGTCTCCCACAACGGCAAGAAGTGGCAGGCCAAGTGGTGGACGCAGGGCGAAGAGCCCGGCAGCACCGGCCAGTGGGGCGTCTGGAGCGACCTGGGGGCCTGCTGAGGCCCGCCTGAGGCATCCCTTACCCGCCGTCTGCCACCCCTTACGGCGGCGGGTAAGGGCACCAGGTCCGGCAAGCCACGTGAACACCCGATGCCCGACCCCGGGCCTCAGGACGACTCTTCTCCTCATCGGAAGCAACACGAGGAGGAGAGTCGTCATGGAGTGGACGCCCGAAGCGATCAAGGCGGAAGTCGACTACCGGCAGGCGGCGCTGCGCGCTGACGCCGCCCACGCCCGCGTGACCCGGCGGGCGCAGGCGCCGAAGCGCTCGTGGTGGCAGCGGCTGCGCCACCGGACGGGCCCGGAGGTCCCGCTTCCCCGAAATGGTCACCGCGACGCCGCCTGAGGTGTGCGAACATGCCACCCGTGGCACGTCTCGGTACCGGAATCCCCTTGGTGGCGCGTGGCCGGGAGATCGCCAGGCTGCGCGCCGCCCTCGCCGAAGCCGCCCTCGGCCGGGCGGGCGCGGTCCTGCTCGCCGGTGACGCGGGCGTCGGCAAGACGCGGCTGGTGGACGAGCTGGCCGCCGAGGCGGACGCGCTCGTGCTGACCGGCCGGTGCCTGGACGTCGGCGAGACCGGCCTGCCGTACCTGCCGTTCACCGAAGCGCTCGGGCAGGTGCGGGAAGCCGGCCTGCTCGACCTCGACGCCCGGCCCGCGCTCGGCCGGCTGCTGCCCGAGCTGGCGCTGCCCGCGTCGCAGGACAGCGGGCTGTCCGGGCTCCCCTCGCACCTGGTCGGCCGCCGGCCGGAGCAGGACGTCGGCCAGTTGCAGCTGTTCGACGCGGTGCACGGCATCCTCGGCGAGCTGGCCGAGACCCGGCCGGTGCTGCTGGTCCTGGAGGACCTGCACTGGGCCGACGCGTCCACCCGCTACCTGCTGTCCTTCCTGGTCTCCCGGCTGCGCGCGCAGCGGCTGCTGGTCGTGGGCACCTACCGCTCGGACGACCTGCACCGCAGCCACCCCCTGCGCCCCCTGCTCACCGAGCTGGTGCGGCTGCCCGCCGTGCAGCGCCTGGACCTCACGCCGTTCAGCGCGATCGACGCGCGCTCGTTCGTGGCGGCGCTGGCCGACGACCTGCCCGACGACCTCGTGCTGGAGGTCGCCGAGCGCTCGGACGGCAACCCGTTCTTCGCCGAGGAGCTGATCGCCGTCGCCACCTGCGGCTCCGGCATCCCGTGGACGCTGTCGGAGGTGCTGCTGGCGCGCATCGAGCGGTTGACGCCGGCTGCGCAGCACGCGGTGCGGGTCGCGTCGGTCGGCGGGCGCTCGGTGCGCCACGACCTCCTGCGGCACGTCGCCGCCGTGGACGACGCGGCATTGGACGCCGCGCTGCGCGAGGCCGTGCAGCACCACGTGCTGCTGGTCGACGACGACGAGGTGTTCGCCTTCCGGCACGCGCTGCTGCGCGAGGCCGTCTACGGCGACCTGCTGCCGGGCGAACGGGTGCGGCTGCACTCCGCGTACGCCTCGCGGGTCGCCGAGCGGTCCGGCCGGGGCTCGGCCGCCGCGCTCGCCCACCACTCGCTGGAGAGCCACGACCTGGCCCGCGCGCTGAGCGCGTCGGTCGACGCCGCGCAGGAGGCGCAGGCGGCCGGTGCGCCCGCCGAGGCGCTGCGGCACCTGGAGCAGGCGCTGAAGCTGTGGCAGGCGGTACCGGCGGCGGACCGGCCGGCCGGGGTCACCGAGCTGTCGCTGCTGCGCCGCGCGTCGTGGGTGGCCGGGACCGCCGGGCAGCCGGAGCGGGCCATCGCGTTCGCGCGCAGCGGCACCGCGCTGGTCGACCAGGAGGCGCCGGAGGAGGCCGCCGAGATGTGGCGCCGGTTCGCGCAGGCGTTGCAGGTGGTCGACGGCACCGAGGCGGAGAAGTCCGTCGCCATCGAGGAGGCGTGGAAGCTGGTCCGCGACCGCCCGGCCAGCAGCGCCAAGGCGTGGGTGCTGGCGGTGTGGGCGGCGCAGCTGCGGCACGACCGCGCGTACGCCGAGGCGCGGGAGCGGGCCGAGCACGCCGTCCGCGACGGGCGGGCCACCGGCGCGGACGCGGCCGTGGCCGACGCCCTGGCGACCTTGGGCCTGCTGGACGAGGCGGCGTCGGACGTGGCGTCGGCGCGCGCGCACCTGGAAGAGGCCGTGGCGTTCGCGACCGAGGTCGACGCGGTCAACACCGAGCTGCGCGCCCGGTACTTCCTCGGCCTGCACCACTACGACCTGGGCGAGCTGACCGACGCGGCCCGGGTGTTCGACGAGGGCATGGCGCGCGCCAAGGCGACCGGGCTGTCGTGGAGCTCCTACGGCCTGGAGCTGCGCATCCTCCAGGTCCTGACCAGGTACTACGTCGGCGAGTGGGAAGGCGCGGCGGTCGCCGCCGAGCCGCCCGGCCTGCGGGTGTCCAGCACGGTGTCCGCGCGGCTGGCCGCGTCGGGCACCCACGTCCTGGTCAGCCGGGGCGAGTTCGAGCAGGCCGAGCGGCTGATCGGCGAGCTGCGCGCGGACTGGCACCGCGACCTCCAGATCGCGCTCATCACCGGCGGCACCGGCGCGGAGCTGGCGCTCTGGCGCGGGCAGCCGGAGCTGGCCGTGGACCGGGTCGCCGACGCCATCGCGTGGTCGCGCCGGGAGGGCGGCGACTGGGCGCTGGCGGGCATCCGGCTGGCGGCACTCGGCGTCGCGGGGTACGCCGAGCTGGCCGCCCGCGCCCGCCGGCGCCGTGACCGCGACGCCGAGGAGGCGGCGGTGGCGGCCGGCCGCGACCTGGCCGACTACGCCCGCACGACGGCCGAGATGGGCTCGCCGCGCACCGGCTCGCTGGGCCCGGAGGGTCGGGCGTGGCTGGCCAGGGTGGCGGCGGAGGAGAGCCGGCTGCGCGGCCCGTCGGACGTGGACCTGTGGCGCGCGGCGACCGACGGCTTCGCCTTCGGCTCGGTGTTCGAACAGGCGGTGTGCCGGTGGCGGCTGGCCGAGGCGCTGCTCACGGCCGAGCGCCGGGACGAGGCGGTGGCGGAGCTGAAACTGGCCGACGAGGTGGCGGACCGCCTGGGCGCGGCCCCGCTGCGCGACGCGGTCCACCTGGCCGCCCGCCGCGCCCGGGTGGCCCTGCACGCCGAGACGTCCCGGACCCGCGTGGACCCGTTCACCCCGCGCGAGCGCTCGGTGCTGGCCCTGGTGGCCCTCGGCCGCACGAACCGCGAGGTGGGTGAGGAGCTGTACATCTCGGAGAAGACGGTCAGCGTCCACCTGACCCGCATCATGGCGAAACTGGGCGCGAGCCGCCGCGCGGAAGCCGTGGCGATCGCCTTCGACCGGGGCCTCCTCGACCAGGCGTGACCTGACCCGTACCGGCACTTCGCCTGTTCGGATCGCCAGCGCTGAGGCGCTTGGACGAACGCATGGCTTCGTGCGGGCGTGGCACCGGGGCTCGGATAGCTCAGGCGAGGACTTCGAACCGGCGCACGTTGTCCAGCGCCTGCTGATGTCCCACCCGAGCCAGGTGTCCGACGGCGACGACGATGAGGTTGTCGGCATGTGCGCGGATGGCGTCCTGGTACTGGACCGGCGACAGCGAGACGGAGATGCTCTGCCCGGGGATCTCCCTGCCTTCCAGTTCCAGCAGACCGAGGATCATGACCTGTCCGCCGCGTCCCCCGCCGCCGCGTTCCAACCTGGTCACCCGTCCGGTGGCGGTGGTAGTCCCCGCTCGGATCGTGGCCCGGAGGTGTCTGCCTCCTTCACGCAGGGCAGGCAGGAGCGATCGGTCGAACCTCAGGTCAGGGGTACTCCTGCCCAATGGTCGTGCGGGTGCCCAGGCGAAGTTGAGTTCGAAGGGGATGCCGTCGCCGCCGCTGATGGCGACGAGCGCCTCGCAGAGATCTGCCGAGACCCCCGAGCCGACCACTTCCTCGAAGACCCGGCTGTCCCGCGAGCGGACGCTCTCGACCGCAGCCTGCCGTGCGCCTTCGGCTGCCCGGTACAGCTGGTCGAGGACCACGCGTGGAGGGAGGGCCAGGCCGTCGGTCGTGGGACCTAGCTGGGTCTCAACGCGCATGATGTAGCTACCGCGCTGGCTCTCGCCCAGCCGAACGTGGTCGAGGAATCGCCAGACATCCCGAGGCATCGTCGAGGGCAGGACGGCCGTGGGGTCGTCCAACGTCGCGGTGGAGGCAGCGGCGGCGAACAGGTCGCGGATGCCCTTCACGGCCTGGACGCCCTGCCGGAGGGGAATGCTCCCGCTGGGCGACGCGGGTTCCGTGCGGACGTTCTGGACGTCGACGAGCAAGGACCGGACATCGTGCAGGACGGCCCCGGTGGTGCGTCCCTCCGCCTGCGCGATCGCTTCGAGGACGTCCGCCACCCGTGCCGGGTAGTCGCGCAGGTCGGGGCTGTCCGGGACGAGGGCCTCGAACTCCTCACCTCCACTGGTGCGGTTCCAGACCGTGCTTCGCCGCCACCGACCGGCGTCCCGCCATCCGGCAGCGGTCAGGTAGGTGACGATGTCCGAGGGATCGATCCCGGTCAGCTCGTGCAGCGGCACGTGGAGGCTCATCAGCGTCCGATCCTCGTCGACTGCGGTCCGCTCACCAGGTCGAGCAGTGTCCGGGTGGTGAGCAGGTTTCCCAGCGGGATGTCCACCGCTACCGTGTGCTGCCGCTTGGCATCGACCCGCGCCTGATGCTCCAGCGAAACCCAGTAGGCCAGGTTCCGCACTGTGATGGCGTGCTCCCCGGCGGACACGTAGTCCTCGGGATTCGCAGGAACGATCACCACCACCAGGATGCGCGGTAGTCCGTAGTCATCCCCGGCCAGCTCGTTGTACTGCCGTGACAGCATGCGGTATTTCCAGCGCATGTCGTCGCTCTCAGGCCGCGACCAGGTCTTCACCTGGATTTCGATCTTGGGGTGCCGGGTGCGGCCGGCCTGACCCTTGTACCCGACGACCAGGTCGGCGCCGTCGACGTCCGGGTGCGTGCGGGACACCGTCAAGCCGGAAGCCGCGGCCATCAACGCGACGTACGCCTCGCCGAAGTTGCCCTGCCAGTGCTCCGGGTTCATGCCCATCCGAGTCAGCTGCCTCCTGCAAGAGCGTCGACCACGATTGCGCTGGAGTCGAGCCTCGGTGCCGGACCGCGTCCGGTACCTGCGTGTGCCTCTTTCGGTCCGACCAGGTGTCGGTAGGACTCCGGCAGATCGGCGGGCGCTACCGCGAGGGGAACCCGCTTGCGCCGGCGCACCGGGAGGACCGGCTCCTCGGGGAAGTCCACCGGGGTGTCCAGCACCTCTTGCACGACCAACGCCCTGGCGATCGCTTCGGCGAGCGGGGGAGGGGTGGCGTTTCCCGCGAGCCTGATCCTGCTCCGTTCCTCACCGACGAGTTCCCAGTCCGCCGGAAAACCCTGCAGTGCCAGACGTTCTTGTACGGACAGCGGCCGGTTGTCCCAGTGGAACGGGCCGGCACCAGGTCCGGGAGAGGCGGGCAGGGTCCAGGACGGGCGGTCTTTTGCGAGCTTCAACAGGAAGGACCAGTACCGCGTGCGGTACCCGAACACTTCGGGACCACCTCCCTTCGCGGTCAGGTGCAGGTAGTTCCCGCCCTCGGGGACACAGGCGAGCAGCTCTGCCCACTTGCCCTTCATCGTGGGCAGGGGCTCCGAGTGCTTGATGTGGCCGATGGCGTCCCAGGCACGCAAGGGGCTGTCCTGGTGAGTGGCGACCGGTGGCCTGACGACCGTGCCCTCCCTGCAAGCGATGCAGATCGAGCGCAGGCGGTGTTGGGCCGTCCCGTAGTGCGCCGCATCGAGTTCGAACACCTGCAAGCGGTACTTGGTCTTCCTCTTCCGGTTGATCTCGTTGAGGTGCTGCTCGAGCACCGGCAGCGCGCTGTCCTTGCCGTGGGTGAACCCTCGTACGTTCTCGATGAGCAACACCTTCGGCAGGAAGGAGTCGACGAGTTGCATCATTCCGGTCAAGCTGGCGGCTCGCGGATCGGTCACGCCGGCTCGTCCGCTGCGCGTCCACTGCGCGGCCTTGCTGAACGGCTGGCAGGGTGGACCGCCCGCGATGACGTCCAGCTCACCGCGCGCGATTCCGAGTTTGCGAGGTGTGAGGTGCCTGCCGGCGGCATCGACGTCACCATCCTCGAAGACGCGCCACCCCTGCGGGGCCGAGTTGAGGGTTGCGCGCGCATCGACGTCGATCTCCAGGCACCCGACGGAGTCGAAGCCGGCGGCGTGGAGGCCGAGATCGAGCCCCCCGGCCCCGCTGTAGCAGCTCAACACCCGCGGTCGGTAACCCGCGCTGGTCACTCCGTACCTCCGTTGTGGCGATCCCGCCCAGTCCCCGCCGTCCACCGCCACGTCCGCTCACGACAGGAGCGATCACCACGTCGCGTGGTCGCATGATCATCCACCCTGAACGCGGGCCGACCATATCGCGCCCGGACGGCGCACGAGTTCGTAGGTGGTGACCGGGTGCAGGTCGGGCATGGGCGGCGACGCCTCCAGCGGGTGTCGGACGACGAACGCCGACGAGCCCTGCCCCTCCTCGTACACGACCGGCACACCGTCGGCCTCGTCCACGACCCACCCGAAGTCACGGCTGAACGAGGCAGCCAACGAACGGCTGAGAGTCCGCACGGGGGACAGGTCGATGGTCGAGCCGGTTCCGATGTCGAGGAGGTCGACTGCGAGCCGCCAGTCGAGCAACGGGTGGTAGGGCGTGTTCGAGTGGTCGCGCAGGCACTTGTAGCAAGCGCTGTCACAGACGCTTTCGTGCTCGCGGTACCCGTCAGCCAACTTCTGGGCGTGGTCGATCAAGTCCGCGAAGTTCTTCCCCAGGAAGGTCGCATATCCGGCACCGTTGTCCAGCTTGTCGGCGAGGAAGGCGGCACCGCGTGGCACGTTGTTCTGCGGATTCGGGAAGACACCGACCTTGAGTTCGTCGGGTTCGACATCCATCATCACGCTCGCGGCGTTGCGCAACAGGAACGCGAAGGAGAGCCAGGCGGCACGTCCCTCCAGTCGGAGGGGGCTCAAATCGAACCCTTTCGGGACGCTGGTGATGTCGACGACCAGCGTGTCGGTGACCGACCAGGAGCCCAAGGTGAGCTTCAAGGGGTTCTTGTGGTCCACCGCGGATTCGCGGGGCAGTCGCAGGGCCCTTTGGCGTTCCTGGTCCCGGATGAGGTCCAACGACAGCAGGCCGTCCTCTGACGACCTGACGAACTGGAAACCGTCACCCCGGTTGTCATTGAACACCAGGACCTGGGCCCTGTTCCCGTACAGGAGACCGAATTCGGCGCACGTCCGGGTGACTTGATGGTCCTCCGGTCCCCTGGCCAGTCTGCCGACACCCGCACGTGGGCGCATCTCGAAAGTCCCGTGGTAGTCGGCCGGCTCCTGGTAGTCGGTGCGGAATCCCAACGGCTCACAGACCTGGTCGACCCGGTACTGGTTGTCCTGAGCTTTCGCGCGGCAGGACGAACAGGCATCGGTCTGGCCGTTCTCCTCCACCGCGTAGCAGTTGCGGCACAGACCCACGGACCTGCGTTCGCCTTCCGGGCGGGGCTCGGACACCCACTGGTACGGGCCTCGTCGCCGGTAGTCGACGAGCCCGACCGCCGTGTAAACGCCCTTGTCCTTGACCTGCTCGCCCCCCGGTGCGAACTCGCTGATCGCGATGTCCATGTCCCGGCTGATGACGTCCGTCGCCTCCCGGTCGTGCGGTCGCTCGTGGTACAGGTTCCGCTGTCTCGTCGGGAACCCGAACATGGGAAGCAGCCCGCGCTCGGACAGGTGCTGCGACAGTTCCCGGTCTCTGGGGCCGCCCGACACCAGTTGGTTGATCTCCGCCACCAAGCAGTCCGACAACACCCAGTCGACGAAGGCGTCCCGCTGTTCCGTCACGTCGGCAGACACCTCGGCGAGAAGCTGATCCAACGCGTGCGCCACCGCTGCCGGATTCCGCTTGATCCACTCCTGGACGAGTGGTCGGTAGGAAGCCCAGGTGCTCAACAGGCCGAACTGGCCGTGTGGATTGTGGCCGGACTCGAAGTCGTCGCCCTGGACCTTGGCTATGTAGAGGAACGCCAGCCTGAGGACTTCTGCGGTGAACGAGCGTCGGAGTATGTCCTCGCGCTTGAGGTCGATGTAAGGCTTGGGAGGCGGATCGCCGGTGATCGCGTCCGGGTTGCGGAAGTAGTGTTCGTCATGGCTGCGAGTGCCGCGGCAGACTGTCAACGCCACGGCGAGTGCGTCCTTGCGCCGTCCGGCGCGACCGACTCGCTGCTGGTAGTTGAAGCGTCGCGGAGGCATGTTGGCCAGCATCACGGCCTTCAAACCGCCGATGTCCACCCCGGCCTCCATGGTGGTGGTGACCGAGAGCATGTCGATCTCGTCGACGAGCGGGATCTCGTTGTCGCCCAGGAACACGCGTTGGAACTGCGCTTGGCGCGTCGGACCGTCGTTGGTGTCGGTCTGGCCCGTCAACTCCTCCACGTGCAACCGGAACGGTCGCCCGGCTTCGGTTGCCAGCCAGGCGTAATAGTCGCCCTGTGCCCGGACCGGGGAATAGCCGGTGGCGTCCGGAAGAGCCGCGCAGCACCGGGTGCACACCCCGGCCGCGCCGTGCAGGTGCCGTCGTCGACACTTGGTGCAAACCCACTCGGAGTCACCCGGCACGTAGAACCGGAACCGGTCGGCGTGTACCAGGTAGACACTGCCGATGCCCAGTGCCTGCCGGACATCGTCGAACAAGTCCTCCCAGTGCACCCCGTACTTGTCGGCGACTGCCTTGAGATAGGTGGCGACGTCCTTGGAGAAGCCCTTGGGAGTCCATTCGGCGATTTCGGTGATGCGGTGCTTCAACCCCATTCCCCGGACAACGCTGGACAAGACTTCGCCGAACACCTCCTTGCTCAGGCCGCTTCTGCTCGCGTCGGCGGGGTCCGTACCGATCCTGGCCAATCCCAGCGCCTCGATGTCCCTGTCCGTCTTGGAGAAGACGGTGAACGCGGTCTGCACAAGCAGGCCCGAGCCGAGTCGGGAGCGAAGTTCCGACTGGTCCTCGTTCAGTTCTCGGCCGGGCCGCCTCGTGGGCTTCCCAGTCTCCCACGACTGGTAGAGGGAGGTCCACCGTTGGGAGCCCTTACCCCGAAGGCTCCGGTCCGGCCCACCGGGGTTGACTCCGAGTGCGGTCAGCTGCGGTTCCAGCGCGTTGGCGAGTTCGACCAAAGTCCGACCTCGGCTCCCGTGCTGGAGCCGGAAGCGCTCGATGAGGTCCAGTTGGTCCTGAGACGCCTTCTGGTAGTACGCGGCCTGGAGTGCCTGGCCCAGCGGTGGCGATTCGCGGGAGATGGCCAAGTACGCCTCAGCGGCCTCGAGGCTCGGGTCGCCCTCCACGTAGTCCATGGCCAACTCGAGCTGGGTCTTCGTGGTCTGGACGACGACCCCGACCGCGAGTTGACGCACGAGGTCGAGGTAGTGGGAACGCTCCAGCCCGGCCGCGATCCGTGCAGCATCCTGCCTGCTGTCGGAGAAGACGACGATCTTGCGGTACTCGTCGAGCCAGCGCATGAGCGTGTCGGACAGGATCTGGTTGGTCTTCTCAAAACCGGTACCCATCGTGCGGATGGGTGAGCGGCTGCGCGATGAGTCCGTGACCGGTCTCGAAGATTTGAACATCTCCCAGTCATCGCCGCACTGCGGGCACAACACCGGCATCGGGGGCATGTTCTCCAGAACGGAGTCCGGCTTCCCCGCCGGTTTCTGAACGTGGAAGGCCCACCCCGTCGTGTTGCCGCCGCCCCATTGCAGCCTGCCGCTCGACGGGTTGAAGTGCACCTTCTTGAACCTGAACGTGAATCCCGTGCGTTCCCACTGCTTGGTGTCCACAGACTTGCTCGCGGTGGGCCAGTACACCGTGTAGTTCGCGGCGCTCCGGCTCAAGCCGACTCTGTCGGGCAGCGACTCCAGGTCCACCAACGTGCTGACCAGGAAGTGCTGGCTTTCTCCGAGGTCGCTTTGCGCGTGGAACCCGCCGAGGAGCAGTTCGCCGCAAGTCTGGCAGTACAGCAGTTCAAGAACTCGCGCGCCGCACTCGCACCGGTACCGGGGTTGCGCGTAAACGCGCCCGACGGTGCGTGGGACCGGCGTGAGGTCGGTGCCCCCTCGATCTGGGATGGAAGAGCAGTCCGGGTCGGCGCACGCCCACAACCCCGGTAGGTTCCGGAAGAACAGATGGGCACGGAGACGGATGTCTTGGGGGTTCTCGGAGAGGACGAGCAGAAGATCGTCGAAAGTGCTTTCCGCAGTGTACCCATCCGCATTCGGGAAGAGCTTGGCCGACCACTCTGCGACGCTTTGAGCCCGTGAACTGCCGGACTCGTCGCGCGACGCGCGATCCAACGCCGCGTGAGCCTGGAGACGGTCCTCCAAGTGGTCGATGGGTCGGCCCTCGCGGATGGCGGATGCGGCGTCCCGGAACGACGCGCCGTCATCGTGGATGGTCCGGGGACCGTCCGGTTCCACCTGTCGTCCGCTGAACACCTCGAACGAGTCGGCCGGCTGACCGAAGAACTCCCGGAGGAACTGCTCGTCGCGGCCCTTCTCCAACGAAGCACTGGCGGCGATGATCGACAGCTGGTCCGGCTTCCGGTCGAGACCGAGTCGGGCGAAGAGCTTGCGGAGCAGGTAGGCCACCTCGGTTCCGGCGGTGCCCCGGTAGCCGTGGAGTTCGTCGACGACCAGGGTGAACACGTTCGACGGATCGGCGTCCAGCCACCTGCGCGTGCGTTCGAAGATCCCGTGCTCGCGGTCTCGCATCAGAGCGATGTTCAGCATGCTGTAGTTGGTGATGAAGATGTCCGGTGGAGCAGACTGCATGTCCCAGCGTGAGCGCATCTCGGCGCCGTCCAGGCTCGGGATGAAGAACCTGCTCGCCCTTCCCTCGTCGGTCAACGTGCCGGCCCGCTCCTTGGCCTCCAACGAGCGGATCAGGGAGCGCCGCCGATCGGCGAGTTCGCGCAGGACACCGCGCAACTCCTTGGGGGCCTGCTTGTTGGTTTGAGGAGCGCTGATCGGCGTCTTGCCGGTGTAGCGGCCGAAGAAGAACCTGTTGCCCGCGCGGTTCGCGTCCAGCCACTGGTGCACCGGATCACTGTCCAGAGCCTTCCGCAGACGCACCAACTGGTCTTCGACTAGGGCGTTCATCGGGTAGAGCACGAGTGCCCTGATGGCGGCGGGGCGCGACTCGGGAGACACTCGTTGGGGCGAGTACTGGTCGCCCTTCTCCCACCACCGATTTCCGACCTCGTGCGGCTGACGGGCGGGCCACGCGAGGCTCTCCTGGATCAAGCGGGCGAAGACGGGGATCAGGAACGACTCGGTCTTGCCGGAGCCGGTGCCGCTCGTCACCACCACGTTCTTCCCGGCCAGCCCGGCGTGCAGTGCCTGCTCCTGGTGGAGGAAGAGCTTGTCGATCCCTTCGAGCAGGCCGCTGCTGAGCAGGCCGGCGAGGTCCTCGACGCCGGCGGACCGACAGCTCGTAGCGACGTCATCCGCTGCGAGCTGCCATGTCGGCATGAGTTCCAGGAACGTCTCCTGGAAGAGTGACGAACCGCCGCGGAGGAGTTCCTCGCGTTCCGCGAGGACCGCCTCGTCACGAATGGAGTATGCGGTGTTGTAGTACCGCATGAAGTCATCAAGGAGCGCTTGGCGAAGCGGTCCGACTCCACTCGTTCCTGCCATTGTCCTCCCCCTCGTGTCGTGCTTCGGAACTGCTTGCGGTCGTGACGGCCAGTGTGGCAGGGTCGAGCTGTCCAGTGATGGCGTTGTTGGGCGATTAGGATGCCAGTTTATTCTGGAGCAGCTGGCTGAACTCCTCGTCGATGTTGTGGTAGACCCACCGACGGAGGCCGTTGTCCCAGGTTGGCAAGAACCCGCTGCGCAGGACTGTCGCCCGTTCGAACAGTTCTGGCAGGCGTCGGCCCTTAGCAACTCGCAACTGCCCGGTGTCCCGATCCCATTCGACCGGACTCGACTTCACGGGAGTTCGCTGTTGTCCTGCGCGGACACGTCGGAGTTCGGCGTACCGCACCACCTGCAAGCCGCATTCGAACAGTGGGGCGGGCGGAGCGCCGTGGCGGTAGAAGTAACGCTGCTGTCTGAACAGCTCGACGCAATACGCGCCCGGCTGCGTGCCTCGGCAGTTCTCCTGTTCGTGGAAGTTCAGGTCGTCGCCCAACACGGTCGGTTGGACACCGCCGGGGAGCTGATCGGGGATCTTCCGGGAGAGCAGCAGGTCGTTGAGCGTCGGGGACGACTCCAAGAGGCGGTCCGACACGACCCGTTCGAAGCGGATTCCGAGGTCTGCGCACGCGGAGGCCAGAGCTGAGATGGCTTCGTACTCGATCAACTGCACGGAGGGCCCGGCGGATTGCGCCACGGGTCGCGCGAGCCGGATGCCGTGGGTGTTCCCCTCGATTGCGCGCACCAGTCGGTCGGTCCGCTTCCCGCACAGCAGCGCGTATCCACCGCTGTTCGGGAGTGTCGTGATGGTGGGGGTCGCAGTCTCCCAACGCCCACCATCGATCTCAACGTGCCCCAGTGTCTGCAGGTCGTTGAGGGTCCGTCGCCACCACCTCGGATCTTCCTCGCGGAACAGCCACGTCCAGGTTTCCCTGAAACGTTCGAATGAGCCCTTGTGGCGCTCACTCATCCAACCGAGCAGGAGGTCGTGACCGGTCAACCTCGCACCTCCGGTATGAGCCCCAGCCGTTCGGCAGCGGCGAACCACCCGTTCCACTCGTGAACATCCCGCTCATCGATGATCGCTTCGGCAAGCCGTCGCGCTACAGAACGCCACGAAGAAGACACCTTCGACGGGCAAGCGCCGGTGTACGACACCTCCGCAGGGCTGCCGGGCAACCGGTGAACCTCGATCCGGTCGTCGGTCTCGTCGACCAACCACAACGGGCTGAAGGCGACGTCACGCATCGCTGCGGACACGTCGAAGGTTCGCGCCTCGACCCCCGGTGCGTTCTTCGACAGCCAGAGCGGTGTGCGCGGCACGATCGAGACCGCTTGGCCAGGCATGCCCAGCACGACGTGCTGGCCGCCTGCCCGGACTTCGGGCCATGGCCGGGAGTGCCCTGATCGGCGCTCCACGTCCCGCACGATCAACGATGCGCCGTTCACCAGCACGTCGTGCTCAGCGTCCGCTGACACGACGCCCCCACCACTGGCGATCAACCGCCTCAGCCGTTTCTCTCCCTGTCGGAAGTCCCACGCACGCCAGTAGGTGAAGTCCGGTCGCTGGTCCGCTGCCTCATCGACGAGTCTCAGGGTGAGCTTGCGCCCTCCCGCGTTGATCTCGTGCTTGCCTTCGGCAAGACCGAGTCCCGTCAACCTCACCCTGCCCTCGGAATCGGGTTGTAGGACCGTAAAGTCGTTGAGGGTCACCACGTCGGAGAGCACTTCCAGGTTGACCGAGAGGTCCGGCGGACCACTGGTGAGGTAGGTGTGGCTGCGGCCGTCGACGCACAAGCCGCCGGTGAAGTTGGCCAGGAGTGAATCCCTCGGAGCCAACGAGGCCAGGTTCGCGGGCAGGCGCGTGCTCCGCACGGGCCGGTACTTGAACGCCTGCCAGCCGGTCGGTGGCCGGAGCCGTTGGAGTCGGCGTGGTTCCTCACCGCTCAGCTTGTGCATGGCGCACGTGGCCTCGGGTACCAGATGCTCGCGGACCAAGACGACGAGCTTCAGGTCGAGGGTCACGCGATGTCCCTCGACGAACTCGCCCAACTCGTCGTCGCCTGCCAACACCCGTACGTCGTTCTGCACGCCGGTCAGGCGGAACCGCTCTCTGATGCGCTTACCTGAATCGAGGTCGATGCGGGTTGCTGACACTTCGCCGCCGCCCAGCAGGAGCTTCACGTCCGGAGCGGGCAGGTACGCGTACTCACCCACTTCACCAGCGTCTTCCTCCTGGCCATCGAATCGTATCCGCGCCCCCGTGAAGCGCTCCGGAACCCGGTACACGGCGCTGATCCGGCCATTGAACTCGTCTGCGGTGAGCAGCACCTGCACCAGTTGCCGGTCGTCCTCGTCGCGCCACCCACCGTCCCAGTGGAGGAGTTCCTGGTGCAACATGTCCGCCAGGAGTTCCGACATGGCGTCGGTCTTCCCGTCGAGGATCGAGACGACCCGGCGGGAGAAGGAGGAGCGTAGCCGAGCCGGCGCTCTGCGCAGGTTTTCGAGCAGAACGGTGCCCGGGAGGTCTTCCCCGGGACCGGCCCCGAGAGCGGTGAAGAAGTGGGGAAGCTTGGCGCGATCGGCCGGGCGGAGAATCACCTGCGACGAGGCCCAGCCGACGTTCGGGAAGTGGTGTCCGAGATTCGCCGTGGGAAGGCCGAACGCGCCGTCCTGGCTGGTCAGCCAATCCCGGAGGACGTTCCACAGGGTGCTGATGTCGTTGTCGAAACCGCGTGGCATCCCGCCTGTACGCGGCAGGCCGAGCAACAGCCGGAGTGGCTGGTAGTACGCGTTGGACCCGATGCGCCCACTGACGTCGCTCGCCGCGAGGACGGTGACGGCGAGCATGTCGAGGAATGGCGGGGGTCCCGGGAAACCGGCGGACTTCCACTGGACAGCCGCTCGGAACCAGGGGTGCAGCGGCTCGGCGGCGGTCCTCGACCGAACGGAGGAGAGCAGTGCGTCGACCCCCTGTCCTTCGGGGGCGAGGTCGTATGCGCGGGAGACCGTCTCGATGACCGCTCGGTCGACGCACAGGTACACCGGCCTCCTGGCCATCCCAGGATGGTAGAAGTGGTCGCGCAGCGCCGCGTTCCACTCATTTCCCACTGACACGCCGGCTACCATACGTGGTCTTCGGGTCTTGGCAACAGGGCGTTGTATATCAATTCCACACCCAGAGGTCATGATTGATGGCGGGGGTGTCGGGTGTTGGCTCTGAGTAGGTGACGTCGCAGTTCAGTCGAAGCTCGGTTACACTATCGCGCCGCGTGGTCTCCGACAGATGAGTGTCGCGCAGTCGTGCGGAATGCGGGGACGGGTTGTCCGCAATTTTGCGGGTCTCGTTTGCAGTTTGTGTCGCGGAGGTGTAAGGCTTGGTCTCGATTCTCCGCTTCCATCTGAGATCGCCATCGGAGGAGGCAGGCCAGGTTGTCGTGTGACCGGCCGACCGCACCGGAACCACGTCCAACCGCATTCGTCTCCCGCTATCTGCGGCCCTGTCCACTGCACGAGCGGAGTGTGCAGTACTCGGGCAGGTGCGCGGGTCCGCGCCTGCACAACACATCACCGACGACCTCGCTGGCACGCTTGTCGAAGCTGGGTTGCGCCGACGGTGCGCGGCCAACCCTCCAGGTGCGAGACCTGGGCGATGAGGTCGACAACCCACGGGACTAGGTGGGGTCATCCCCCAGGTTGACGTCGGGTTCCGTCGCCGAGGTGACGACCGTGTACACCGCGCGCCCATACGTTTCCCCCGTCCGCTTGAGCAGAGGGAATGAGGGAGCATGTCCGCACTGGTGTCCGACGTCGGAACCCGTACCGCTGTGGCTGCCGCGAACCTGGTGAAGACCTACGGCAAGGGCGACACCGCCGTCCGGGCACTGGACGGCGTCAGCGTCTCCTTCGAAGCCGGGAAGTTCACCGCGATCATGGGGCCCTCCGGCTCCGGCAAGTCCACGATGATGCACTGCCTGGCCGGCCTCGACAACGTCGACGGCGGCGCGGTGCACATCGGTGGCACGGAGATCACCTCGTTGGGGGACAAGGACCTCACCAAGCTGCGCCGGGACCGGATCGGGTTCGTGTTCCAGGCGTTCAACCTCCTGCCGACGCTGACCGCCGAGGCCAACGTGCTGCTCGGGCTGGAGCTCGCGGGGCGCAAGCCGGACCGGCAGTGGTTCGACACGATCGTCGACGTGCTCGGGCTGCGGGACCGGCTCAAGCACAAGCCGACCGAGCTGTCCGGTGGCCAGCAGCAGCGCGTGGCCTGCGCGCGGGCGCTGGTCGCCAAGCCGGACGTGGTGTTCGCCGACGAGCCGACCGGCAACCTGGACTCGCGCTCCGGCGCCGAGGTGCTGGACTTCCTGCGGATGTCGGTGCGCAAGCTCGGCCAGACCGTGATCATGGTGACGCACGACCCGGTGGCCGCGTCCTACGCCGACCGCGTGGTGCTCATGGCCGACGGCCGGCTGGCCGGCGAGATCGACCAGCCGACGTCCGACTCCGTGCTCTCCGCGCTGAAGCACCTGGGTGCGTGACCTGAATGCTGCGCACGATCATCGCGGGTCTCAAAGCCCGCACCGCCCGCCTGGTGCTGTCGTCGGTGGCGATCGCGCTGGGCGTGGCGTTCGTGACCGGCACGCTGGTGCTGAGCGACGCCATGAGCGACGGGATGCGGGACGACTTCGCCAAGAGCGCCCGCAACGTCGACATCTCGGTCATCACCTCCGGTGACACCAAGGGCATCTCGCCCGAGACCCTGGAGAAGATCCGCAGGACGCCCGGCGTCGCCGGCGCGGACCCCCGCGAGTACACCCCGGTGCCGCTGGTCGCCTCGAACGGCAAGGCCAAGTCCGCGCTCGCGGTGCCGCTGGGCACGGTCGAGGAGCTGCGCGAGTTCGACCTCGCGGACGGCCGCTACCCGACCACCGCGACCGAGGTGGCGGTGGACGTGCGGACCGCGACCACGGCGAAGCTCACCGTGGGCCGGTCGGTCACGTTGCTGGACGAGGACGGGCAGGAGCGCGAGTACACGCTGGTCGGCACCTACAAGCAGGGTGCCGGCGAGATGTCCATGACCGGCCTGGACCACCTCGTGCTGTCCTCGGCCGGGTTCCAGCAGTTCGTCACCGACCGCCTGCCCTACCAGGTGGTCGCGGTCGCGGCCGACGGGTTCACCCAGCAGCAGGTCGCGGACAACGTCCGCCAGGCCATCGGCGACACCGGGTACACCACCCAGACCGGCGAGCAGCTCACCGAGGCCACGCTCAGGCAGATCAGCTCGCAGGCCGCCGAGTTCACCACGTTCCTGCTGGCGTTCGCGGTGATCGCGCTCGTGGTCGCCTCGATGGTCATCTACAACACGTTCACCATCCTGGTCGCGCAGCGCACCCGTGAGCTGGCGCTGATGCGCTGCGTCGGCGCGAGCCGCAAGCAGGTGTTCCGGGGCGTGCTGGCCGAGGCGCTCGCCATGGGGCTGATCGCGTCGGTGATCGGCCTGCTCGGCGGGCTCGGCACGTCGGCGCTGTTGCAGAAGGTGATCAGCGGTCTCGGCGACAGCGGCGCGACCACGGCGGTCCGGCTGCCGCTGTCGGTCACCACGGTGCTCGCCGCGTTCGGGGTCGGCGTGCTGGTCACCGTGCTGGCTGCGGTGCTGCCCGCCCGCAAGGCCACCCGGGTCGCGCCGGTCGCCGCGCTGCGCAACCAGCTCGACAGCCACGAGGAGGTCACGCGCACCGGCAAGCTGCGCGTGCTGTTCGCCGTCCTGCTGGCGGTCGGCGGTGCGGGCGCGGTGGCGCTCGGCATGGGGATGGACGACGAGATGGCCGCGATGCTGACCAGCGGCACGGGCACCATGCTGCTGCTGGCGGCCGTGCTGGTGCTCGGTCCGCTGCTGGTCGGACCGATCAACCGGGCGCTCGGCGTGGTGCCCCGGGCGTTGTTCGGGGTGCCCGCGAAGCTGGCCTCCGCCAACGCCGGGCGCAACCCCAAGCGCACCGCCGCGACGACCGCCGCGCTGATGATCGGCGTCACCGTGGTGGCGCTGGTGACGGTGGTCGCCAACAGCGCCAAGGAGACCGCCAACGCGCAGGTCGACCAGCGGATGCCCGCCGACTACACGATCACGTCCTCGGTGCCCGGCCGCCCGCTGCCCGTGGAGCTGGCCGAGCGGCTGGCCGCCGTGCCGCAGGTCGAGAAGGCCGCGCCCACCACCACGGTGACCGGGCCGGACGCCTACTTCACCGGCGTGGCGCGGGAAGCGCTCGGCGACCTGCTCCGGCCGACCGTCGACAGCGGCTCGCTGGCCGACCTCGGCGAGGGCACCGTCGCGCTGGAGTCCGACTACGCCAAGATGCAGGGGCTCTCGGTCGGCTCCACCACGACGATCAAGACCGACGCCGGCGAGAACGCGCTCAAGGTCGTCGCGCTGGTGTCCGGGCAGCGGCTGGGCGACGGCCTGGTGACGCTGGAGACCTCCGCGCGGATGGACCCGGAGCAGGACGGCTACCAGAGCATCCTGATCAAGCTCAGGCCCGGCGCGGTCGACGGCCGCGCCGCCGTCGAGAAGGTCACCGACTCCTCGCCGCTGGCCGCGATCGACTCGGCGGCGGAGACCAAGGCGCAGTTGAACAAGCAGCTCGACCAGGTGCTGGCGTTCGTGTGGGCGCTGATCGGCCTGGCCGTGGTGATCGCGCTGTTCGGCATCGCCAACACGCTGACGCTGTCGGTGCTGGAGCGCACCCGGGAGTCGGCGCTGCTGCGGGCGCTCGGGCTGACCAGGGGCCAGCTGCGGCTGATGCTGGTGGTCGAGTCGGTCCTGATGGCCGTCATGGGTGCCGCGATCGGCCTGGTGCTCGGCGTCGCGTTCGGCTGGGTGATCACCACCGCCGTGTCGACCGACGCCGTGTCGCTGGCCTTCACCGTCCCGGTCGGGCAGATCGGCGCGATGCTCGCCGCCGCCGTGGTCGCGGCCGTGCTGGCCGCCGCCCTGCCCGCCCGCCGGGCGGCGCGCACCTCGGTGGTCGCGGGGATGGCCGACGCCTGACCGGCGGCCGGGTGGCCCGTTCCGCGTCTTCGGGCGCGGGGCGGGACGCTCGCGTGTCGCGGGTCACAAGAAATCTTGGGTCCGCGCGTCATAGCGGCGGCCGGCCGCCCTCTTACTCGATGCGGGGTGGCTCGGGCGAGGGCCGAGCCACCCCCGCCCGCCGCACCGCCGCCCGCCCGCCGCACCGCCGCCCGCCCGCCGCACCGCCGCCCGCCCGCCGCACCCCCGCCCGCCTGCCGCGCCGCACGGCCTTCCGGCCCGTCGCCGGCCCGCCACGGTCGCCGTCGCACGGCCTGCCGCGCGGACGTGGCCGTCACGCGGAGTCGCGGGGGACCAGGACGGTCGGCAGGACCTCGCGGCGGGCGCGGATGGGCTCCTCGCGGAGCAGGCGCACGAGGTGGGTGACCATGTGCTCGACCTGGTTGCCGGTGTCCTGCCGGACGCTGGTCAACGGCGGCGTCGTGTGCGGGGCGATCATCGGGTGGTCGTCGAAGCCGACCACCGCCACGTCCTGCGGCACGCGCCGGCCGGCGTCGCGCAGCGCGTCCAGCGCCCCGGCCGCCATCAGGTCGCTGGCCACGAACACCGCGTCCAGGTCCGGCACCCGCTCCAGCAGCGCCGCCATCGCGCGCCGGCCGCCCTCGCGGGTGAAGCCGCCGTCCTCGGTCAGCCGGGCCACGTCCTCGTCCGACGCGCCGGTCGCGGAGCGCCACCCCGCCAGCCGGTCCACCGCCGAGTGCTCGTCCAGCGGTCCGGTGACCGTCACGATCCGCTTGCGCCCCAGCGAGACGAGGTGCTCGGTCGCCAGCACGCCGCCGCCCTCGTTGTCGTGGTCGACCAGGTGCAGCCCGCGCAGCGGACCCCACGGCCGCCCGGCGTAGACCACCGGCAGCGGCAGCTTCCTGGTCACCGACGGCAGGTGGTCGCCCCGGTGCGGCGCGAACACCAGCGCGCCGTCGACGTGCCCGCCCGCCAGGAACCGCTCGGCCCGCGCCAGGTCCTCCGGCGAGTGCACGAGCAGCAGCACCATCTGCACGTCGGCGGCGGCCAGCGACCGGGCCGCCGACCGGATCAGCCACGCGAAGTGCGGGTCGTCGAAGATCTTCGGCTCGGGCTCGGAGAAGACCACCGCGACCGCGCCGGTCCGCCTGGTCACCAGCGCCCGCGCGGCCTGGTTGGGCTGGTAGCCCAGCGCCCGCACCGCCGCCGTCACGGCCTCGTGCGCCTCGGGGCTGACCCGGGGCGAGGCGTTGAGCACGCGGGACGCCGTGGCGCGCGAGACGCCGGCCTTCGCCGCCACGTCCTCCAGGGTGGGCCGGGGGCGGGGGTGCGATGGGACGGACACGGGCACCAACTCCTCGCCACACCGAGCCTGACCGGAGCAGCTTAACCGGCCGGACCCGATGTGAGAGCGCTCTCACGGATCATCGGGCGGAGTGCGCGCGGAACGTCGGCGGGCTCGGGTCGACGCGCGCACGGCCGGCGGGCTCAGTCGTCGCAGTGCGGCGGCGGGAACGGGTTCAGGGGGCCGCACGGCCAGTCGGTGCGCTTCGCCGCCGACGTCGTGGACGGCGGTGGGGGAGGGGCCTCGGTGGTCGGCTCCTGGGTGCGCGGCGGGGGCGGGGTGGTGGTCCGCTCCGGCGGCGGGGTCGTCGTCGACCTCGGCACGGCCACCACCGGGTCCGTGGTCGGCGCGGTGGTCGTCGTCGCCGGCGGGGGCGACGTCGAGGACGGCAGCGTGGTGATCCAGGTGGACGACGGCGGCTCGGCCTTCTGCTTGTCGTCCACGCCGTCGAGGTAGACGCCGACGAGCACACCGGTCAGCGCCGACGCCGCCACGGCCAGGCCGCTGGCAGCCCACAGCACCCGCACGGCCAACCTCCGACTGTCGCTCCGCTGGGGCAAACGGCAGAACAGTACCGCTTGATCGACTGGTCTCAGCCGACCCAGGCCACCTCGGCCGACTCCGCCGTCCGGGTGACCTCCGCGAGCACCGCTCTCCGCTCCTTTGCGGTCAACGAGCGGAAGGGCTCGACGGTCACGGTCGTCCGCCGACCTTTCCGCTCCTGCGACCAGACACCCGCCATCCGGCCGTCCACCAGCAGCACCGGGCTGAGCCACCCCTGCGGCCGGTAGACCCGCTCGGGCGAGCCGCCGTCGAGCAGGTGCGCGGCGTGCCGGGTGGCCGCGACGACGTACTGGTCGAACGCGGGCAGCAGCCGCACGCCGACCACCGGCTCGGCCTCGCGCAGCGCCGCGACCAGGTCGGTCCGCGCCCAGTACGGCTCGCCGCCGACGTCGACCGGCGTGATCCGGTCGCCCAGGGCCTTGAACACCCGGCCACCGTCCGGGGGTTTCACGCCCCACCACCGGGCGAACTCCTCGCGCGTCGCCACGCCCTGCTGGCCGAAGAACCGCAGCGCGACCTGCTCCACGGCGTCGGACGGCGGCTCGCCGACCTCGATCCAGGTGTCCGGCCGGGTGAACGCCACCAACTGCCCGTCACCGGGGCCGAAGACCAGCCGGCCCTGGAACGACGCGGGCTTGAGGTACGCGCCCCAGCTCTCCCGGAGCTTCTCGCCGATGTGCGGCGACGTCCGCCGGGCCACCTCGTCGGCCAGCTCGGCGCGGGTCAGCACGCGGCCCTCCAGCGCGTCGGAGACGCCGTCGAGCAGCGCCTGCAACTCCTCGGCGGTGATGTGGAAGTTCCGCAGCCACACCGGCTTGAGGTAGTGGCCGTAGGTGGCGAAACCGGCCTGCCACAGCGCGTACTCCCGCGCGGGCAGCAGGTGCAGGGTGCCGCGCATGGACCACGTCTTGACCAGCGTCCGGTCGGTCCAGAGCGCGTTGTCCACGAAGTCGGGCGGCAACCCGTCGACCCGCGCGCGCAGCGTGGCGTCGGCGGACGACATGAGTTGCGCGTGCAGTCCGCACAGCTCGGCCACCACGTCCAGCGCGTCCTCGGCGGGCCGGCGCACGTCCAGGCTGTGCGCGCGGGTCCGCCACGCGGCAACCTGCCCCCAGGTCAAGCTCACCGGTGCTCCTCGTCGGTCACGGCCCGCTCGGTCACGGTCCGCTCGGTCACGGCCCGCTCGATCGCGGCGAGCCTGCGTTCCAGGCCCGCCGTGCCCAGCACGCGGGCCAGCACCAGCGCCGCCCCCGACAGGCCGGCGACCAGCACCGCGCCGGTCAGGTGCCACGTCGGGGCGTCACCCGTGCAGGTGAAGACGTCGGTGAACCGCTCGGTCGAGCAGGTCACGAACGGCACCGCCGCCAGCCCCACCCCCGCTGCGGCGACCCCGCCCAGCAGCGCCGACCCGAACGTGCGCATCAGCGGGAACGCCGCGTTCACCGCGCCCGCCGAGGCGACGGCGAACAGCAGCGGCACCGGGAGCGGGAACGGGCCGAACAGCGCGCAGCCGAGCATCAGCGCGGCCACCACCGCGAGACTTGTCCGTTCACCCACTTGCCGACCCTAACCCGCGACGCCGGCGCGACGTCAGAACTTCGTCAGGCGTTTCCGGGACCCTGGCGGCTGTCCGGTTCGCCGGTTGCGAGGGGTACCGGCGGGGCGGGTGCTCGGGTGGTCGTCCGGGTGGGACGTGGTGGTCGGGGTGTCGGCGGTGCCCTGGTGGCACCGCTGCGACCCTGCTGCGGCCGGGCTGTGACACGGCTGCGGCGGCTCCGCGACGGCCCGCATTGGTCTGTGCCAGGTATGGCCTCTTCGACGTATTGACGTATCTGGTCTAGACCACATAAAGTGGTGAGCGCCACATCGTCCCTCGTGGATGGGCGGGCGGATGCCCCATCGACGAGGAGCCGGCTCACTGGGGTGGGCCACGGGTGCGGCGGCGGGGCACCTTCTCTCTCCCCACGCCCCGCCGTCGCACTCGGCCACCCCGTGCTCGGCACCCGGCCGCCAGCGCCGGTCCCGCAGTGGCGATGTGAGGGTGGCTCGGTACCCGGTCCTGTCACACTGTGAGCGATGCTCACGAGGACCATCGCCATCCACTACGTCACCGCCGCGCTGCGGGGTGCCGTCCGGCAGGGACAAGACGTGTCGGCGCTGCTCGCCCGAGCCGGCATCCCCGAGGCGCTGCTCGCCGACGACCGGGCGAGGGTCACCCCCGCCCAGTACAGCAAGCTCGTGCAGACCCTGTGGGACGTGCTGGACGACGAGTTCATGGGCTTCGGGCCGCAGCGCAGCAAGCGCGGCACGTTCCCGACCATGTGCCTGCTCGCCGTGCACTGCGCCTCCCTGGAGGACGCGCTCACGCGTGGCCTGGCGTTCTACGCGCTGTTCGACGTGCAGCCGTCGATGCGGCTGGGTGAGCGGGACGGCACGGCCCGGTTCACGCTGGCCGCCGAGGGCGTGGACGACCCGGACCGGTTCCTGGTGGAGTCGCTGCTGGTGCTGTGGCACCGGTTCTCGTCGTGGCTGGTCGGTCGGCGCATCCCGCTGCGCGGCGTGGAGCTGGCCTACCCCGAACCCCCGCACGCCGCCGAGTACCACCTGATCTTCGGCTGTCCGCTGCGGTTCGGCGCGGCGGAGACGGTGCTGGCGTTCGACACCCGGTTCCTGCGGATGCCGGTGGTGCAGGACGAGGCCGCGCTGCGCCGCTTCCTGCGCAACTCGCCGGCCGAGCTGCTGTCCCGGCGCGACTACGGCGCGGACTCGTCCAGCCAGGTGCGGCGGATGCTGGGCGGCGGCGTGGTCGGGCTGGACAACGTGGCCGCGCGCCTGGGCGTGAGCGCACCGACGCTGCGCCGCAAGCTCGCCGGCGAGGGGACGTCGTTCCGCGAGGTGCGGGAGCAACTGCTGCGCGACCAGGCGGTGGCGAGCCTGGTGCGCGGCGGCGAGTCGGTGGAGGAGCTGGCGCTGCGGCTGGGGTTCTCCGAGGCCAGCGCCTTCCACCGGGCGTTCAAGCGGTGGACCGGCAACAGCCCCGGCGCCTACCGGACGGGGGCCGCCGGGCCGTAGGGCGGGTCGGGGCGACTCCTGCCAAGGTGGGAGATCCGTCGACACCACCTGCGGGGGTTCCCGTGACCGGACGTCCGTGGTCGCTCGTGACCGCACTGGTCCTCGCCCTGACCCCGGTCACGGCCGCCCACCCGGAGCCGGTCCCGGGGCCGGCCCAGCGGGGACCGGTCCGCGCCGGGCCGGTCGGCGCGGCGCTCGTGCCCGTCGTGGCCCGCTCCGCCGTGGACCCCGCTCACCGCATCGAGACCTCCCGCACCACCCGGCCGGTCGCGCCGGGCGTGGAGCTGACCTCGTTCGACTGGTACGAGCCCGGTCACGCGGGCGGCTGGGTGCGGGGCGACGCGCTGACCGTCGACCTCACCGCCGGCACGCGGGTCGACTACCTGCACCCCGGCCGGGTCACCACCGCCGAACCGCTGTCCGCGCAGGCGGACCGCGCCCGCGCCGTGGCGGCGGTGAACGGCGACTTCTTCGACATCGACGACTCCAACGCCCCGGAGGGCGTCGGCGTGCAGGGCGGGACGGTGGTCAAGTCGCCCAGCGCCGGGCACCGGCGGGCCGCCGGGGTGGACGCCGCCGGCATCGGGCGGGTGATGGACGTGCTCTTCGACGGCCGGGTCACCCTCCCGGACGGGAGCACGATCCCGGTGGCGCAGCTCGACAACGCCGCCATCGAGGCGGACGCGGTCGGCGTGTTCACCCCGGTGTGGGGCTCCTACAGCCGCGCCCGCGCGGTGCGCGGTGCCGCGAAGGTCACCGAGGTGGTCGTGCGCGCCGGCGTCGTCACCGAGGTGCGCCCGGCCGCCGGCGACGACCCGATCCCGGTCGGTGGTCAGGTCCTGGTCGGCCGGGAGGCCGGCGCGGACCGGCTGGCCGGGCTCGCCGCCGGGCAGCGGGTCGCCGTCGACTACACCGCCGTGGCCGACGACGGCAGCGCGCTCGCGGCGGCGGTCGGCGGCGGGCAGTTGCTGCTCAAGGACGGTGTGGTGGTCGCGTCCGACGACCCGCTGCACCCGCGCACGGCGGTCGGCTTTTCCGCAGACGGCCGCAAGGTGTTCCTGCTCACCGTGGACGGCCGCCAGGACCCGTTCCTGCTCGGACTCAGCTTGAAGGACCTGGCGGCCGTGCTGCGGGAGATGGGCGCGCACAACGCGCTCAACTTCGACGGCGGCGGCTCGTCCACGCTGCTCGCCCGCACGCCCGGTGCGCAGTCCGTGACCGTGGAGAACACGCCGTCGGACGGCGGCGAGCGCCCGGTGCCCAACGGGCTGGCGCTGCACGCCCCGGAGGGCAGCGGTCGGCTCGCCGGGTTCTGGACCCGGACCGCGATCGACCCGCGCCGCGCGCCGGGGGCCGACGCCGGCCACCCCGAGCGCGTCTTCCCCGGGCTGACCCGGCGGCTGGTCGCCGACGGCTACGACGAGACCCACGGCCCGGCGCGGGACGGGTCGCACTCCTGGCACTCCACCCGCCCGGACGTCGGCCAGGTCGTGGACGGCGTGTTCCACGGCCTCGCGCCGGGCACCGCGAAGGCCGTCGCCCGGCGCGGCGGCACGTCGGGCGAGGTGGCGTTGACCGTGCTCGGGCCGCTGTCGCGGCTGACCGCCACCACGCCCCGGCTCAGCCTGCCGGAGGGCGGCAGCGGCGGGTTCGGCGTCGTCGGCCACGACCCGGACGGCTTCACCGCGCCGGTCGAGCCCACCGACCTCGTGCTGGACCACGACCGCTCGGTGGTCGAGGTCGTGCCCGGCGAGGACGGCGCGCTGCGGGTCACCGCGCTCAAGCCGGGCACGACCACCGTGACGGCGAGCGTGCGCGGGACCGCCGTCCGGGTGCCGGTGACGGTGGGCTCCACGGCGGAGACCGTCGCCGACCTGGAGGACGCCGCGTCGTGGGCGTTCGACTCCGCGCGCGGGTCGGGCTCGGTCACGCCGGTCGCCGAGGGGCACACCGGAGCGGGTCTGCGGCTCGGCTACGACTTCGGCCGGTCGACGGCGACCCGGACGGCGTGCGCGGTCCCGCCCGGCCCGATCGTGGTCGAGGGGCGGCCGTTGGCGCTGGGCGCGTGGGTGCACGGGCGCGGGCTCGGCGAGGGGACGGCGTTCGTCGTGACCGACGACGCCGGCCGCACGAGATCGCTCTACGGCCCCGACGTCACCTGGACCGGGTGGCGGTACCTGGAGGTCGCGGTGCCCGCCGACCTGGCCTTCCCGCTGCGGGTCGGCCGGTTCTGCGCCGTCGAGACGAAGGCGGACCGGCAGTACGCCGGCGAGGTGCTGGTGGACGACGTGGTGGCGCAGGTGCCGCCGGACGTGCAGCTCCCCGCCGCGCCCCGGGTCGCGGACCGGATCGTGGTGCGGGACGGCGCGCTCGCCGACCGCGAGTGGCGGTTCGCGGTGGTGTCGGACGCCCACCTCTCGGCCGGGGACCCGGACGGCGACCCGGTGCGCGCCGCACGCCGGACCCTGCGCGAGATCAAGGCGCAGCACCCCGACTTCCTGGTGGTGGGCGGTGACTTCGTGGCCGGGGCCGCACCGCCGGACCTCGCGCTGGCGCACCGGGTTCTCCGGGAGGAGCTGGGGGAGGAGCTGCCGTGGTGCTACGTGCCCGGCGACCGCGAGATCGCGGGACCGGGCACGATCGAGGCGTTCCGCCGCGAGTTCGGCGTCACCCACCGGGTCTTCGACCACCGGGGCACCCGGTTCGTGCTGCTCGACACGTCGACGGGGACGGTGCGGGGCGGTGGTGTCGACCAGGCCGCGGTGCTGCGCGACGCGCTGCGCGACCACGCCCCGGTCGGCTCGGTCGTCGTGGTGCAGCACCACCCGCTGCGCGACCCGGACCCGACCGGGCGCAGCCGGCTCGACGACCGGCGCGAGGCCGGTCTCGTGGAGGGGTGGCTGGCCGACTTCCGCCGCACCACCGGCAAAGGCGCGGTGGTCGTCGCCGCGCACGCCGGGGTGTTCCACGCGTCGCGGGTCGACGGCGTGCCGCACCTGGTCACCGGCAACGCCGGCACGGCACCGCCCGAGGGCGGCTTCACCGGCTGGACCGCGCTCGGCGTCGACCCGCAGGGCCGGGACCCGGTCGCGGCGGAGATCCGGCCGCACGTGGACGACCTGGTGCTGACCGCGCCCGGCGTCGTGCGGGTCGGCACACCCGGCACGGTCGCCGCGACCGTGGTGCAGGGCCCTCGACGGGTGCCGGTGGCGTACCCGGTGAGCGCCGACTGGACCGGTTCTTCCAACGTCCACATAGGACAGAAGTCAGACGTGCAACCGTGGCACGTGGCGCGGTTCGACCCGGAAACCGGCAGCCTCACCGCCGTCCGGCCCGGCACGGCGACGATCGCGGTCACCGTCAACGGGGTCACCCGCCGCGCGGACGTGACCACCGCTTGGCCGCAGCGGAGCCGCAAGACCGCCTAGTACTCCCGATTAACCACGCAACGAAACGGCGGCCGGAGCACTAGCGTCACCTCCGTGGACCGATCGGAGATCTTCGACATCGCGCACCTCCGCCATCCCATCGCGGCGCCGGTCGCGCCCGACAAGGTGCGCGAGTTGGTCGGGTGGTTGAGCCCCGCCGCCGGCGCCCGGGTGGTCGACCTCGGCTGCGGTGAGGGCGAGTGGCTCCAGCAGGTGTTGCTGGACCACCCCGCGACGACAGGCGTCGGGGTCGACCACGTGTTGCCGGCCTCGGCCGCCCGGCGCACCGGCGAGCGCGGGCTGGCGGACCGGGTGCGGTGGATCGAGACCGACGCCGCCGCCTGGAACGACGGGCTCTTCGACGTGGCGCTCTGCGTCGGCGCCCGGCACGCCTTCGGCGGGCTGGAGGACATGCTGGTCGCCGTCCGGCGGCACCTGCGCCCCGGCGGTCAGGCGCTGATCGGCGAGATGATCTGGGAAGGGCCCCCGTCCGCTGCGGCGCAGGCCGCGCTCGGGCTCCCGGCCGACTCCGTCCCCGACCTCGCCGGCCTGGTGCGGGCTTTCCGCCGGCACGGCCTGGAGCCGTCCTTCGGGCACGTCAGCACACTGACCGAGTGGGACCACTACGAGTTCAGCTGGACCGGCTCGCTCGTCGACTGGGCCGTGCGGTCCGCCCCGACCGCCGAGGACCGCGACCAGGCGCTCACCGCCGCCCGCGAGCACCGTGACGCCTGGCTCGGCGGCCTGCGGCGTGAGCTGGGGTTCGCCACCTTCGTCCTGCACGATGTCGCGCCCGAGCCGGTCCGAGAGGCCATCGGCTGCTGATCACGGAGTACCAGGGGGACGCGTACCGCCCGGTGCACCGGGCGGTACGCGTCACGTCAGAACTGCTCGCCCTTCGCGGCGCGGTCGCGCAGGGACGCGGGCGGGCGGAACCGCTCGCCGTAGGTGTCGGCCAGGTAGTCGGCCCGCTCCACGAACGCCGACAGCCCGTAGGCGTTCACGAACTGCAACGTCCCGCCGCTCCACGGGGCGAACCCGAACCCGAACACGCTGCCCACGTTCGCGTCCCGGACCGACGTCAGCACGCCCTCGTCCAGGCACCGCACGGTCTCCAGCGACTGGATGAACAGCAGCCGGTCCTCGACGTCCCGCTCCGTCACCCCCGCGTCGTCGCGCCCGTACCGCGCCAGCCCCGGCCACAGGAACTTCTTCCCGCCCTCGGGGTACTCGTAGAACCCGGCCCCGCCGGACTTCCCGGTGCGCCCCTCGGCGACCAGCTCCTCCAGCACGGCGAACGCGGGGTGCCCGCCCAGCGCGCCGGCCGCCGACGGGTCGTCGGCCAGCGCCTGGTCGCGGATCTTGAGCTGGAGCGTCAGCGTGACCTCGTCGGACACCGCGAGCGGGCCCACGGCCATGCCCGACCGCCTGGCCACGTTCTCGACCAGCGCCGGCCGCACCCCTTCGGCGACCATCGACACCGCCTCGGTCACGTACGTGCCGAACGTCCGCGAGGTGTAGAAGCCCCGGCTGTCGTTGACCACGATCGGCGTCTTGCCGATCTGGAGCACGTAGTCGAACGCCCGCGCCAGCGTCTCGTCCGAGGTCTGCTCGCCCCGGATGATCTCCACGAGCCGCATCTTGGGCACCGGGGAGAAGAAGTGCAGCCCGATGAACCTCGTCGGGTCGCCCACCGCCGACGCCAGGCCGGTGATCGGCAGCGTGGACGTGTTGGAGGCGATCACCGCGTCCGGCAGCGCCGACGCCTCGGCCGCCGGCAGCACCCGGTTCTTCAGCTCGCGGTTCTCGAACACCGCCTCGACCACCAGGTCGCACCCGGCCAGGTCGGCGTCCGAGTCGGTCGGGGTGACGCCGGGGACCCCGTTCGCGCCCCGGGTGGCGGCGTCCAGCGTGACGTCCTTGAGCACCACCTCGATGCCGGCCTCGGCGCTGACCTCGGCGATGCCCGCGCCCATCATGCCCGCGCCGAGCACGCCCAGCTTGGCCACCTCGGTGGCGTCCACAGCGGACGGACGGGAGCCGCCCGCGCCGATCTCGTTGAGCTGGAACCAGAACGTGGAGATCATGTTCTTCGCCACCTGGCCGGTGACCAGTTCGAGGAAGTACCGGCCTTCGACCACCAGCGCGGTGTCGAAGTCCACGAGCGCGCCCTCGACCGCCGCCGCCAGGACCTTCTCCGGGGCGGGGTACGCGCCGTGCGTCTTCTTGCGCAGCACGGCGGGCGCGGCGGCGAGCAGCCCGTACAGCCCGGCGTCGCCGGGCTTCACGTCCGGCACGGTGTGGTCGGGCCGGTCCCACGGCTGCACCGGCTCGGGGTTGGCCTTGATCCACGCGCGGGCCTGGGCGACCAGGTCCTCCGGCGAGGAGGCGAGGGCGTGCACGATCCCTGCCTGCACCGCGCGCGCGGGCCGGAGCTGCTTGCCCTCCATCAGCAGCGGCAGCGCCGCCTGCACGCCCAGCAGCCGCACCAGCCGGGTCACCCCGCCGCCGCCGGGCAGCAGGCCGAGGGTCACCTCCGGCAGGCCGAGCCGGATGCGGTCGTCGTCCAGCACCACGCGGTGGTGGCAGGCGAGCGCGATCTCGAGACCGCCGCCCAGCGCCGCGCCGTTGATCGCCGCGACCACCGGCCTGCCCAGCCGCTCCAGCCGGCGGAGCTGGCCCTTGACCTCCTCCAGGAAGCCGAGCGCCTCGCCCGCGTTCTCCGGCGTGAGCCGGACCAGGAGGTTCAGGTCGCCGCCGGCGAAGAACGTCTTCTTGGCCGAGGTCAGCACCACGCCGGTGACGTCGTCGCGCTCCGCCTCCAGGCGGGCGACCGCCTCGCCCATCGCGGCGTGGTACTCGGCGTTCATCACGTTCGCCGCGCCGGACATGTCCATGGTGAGGGTGACGACACCCTCGTCGTCGCGCTCGTAGTGGATGGCCATCAGACCCTCTCGATGATCGTCGCGATGCCCATGCCGCCGCCCACGCACAGCGTGGCCAGGCCCCGGCGCAGGTCCCGGCGCTCCAGCTCGTCCAGCAGCGTGCCCAGGATCATGCTGCCGGTCGCGCCCAGCGGGTGCCCCATGGCGATCGCGCCCCCGTTGACGTTGACCTTCTCGTCGGGCAGGTCCAGCTCGCGCTGGAACTTCAGCACCACCGACGAGAACGCCTCGTTGATCTCGAACAGGTCGATGTCCTCGACCGTCAACCGCGCCCGGTCCAGCGCCTTGCGCGTCGCGGGTGCCGGGCCGGTGAGCATGATCGTCGGCTCCGAGCCGACGACGGCGACCGACACGATCCGGGCCCGGGGCGTGAGGCCGAGGTCCCGGCCGGCGCGCGCGTTGCCGATCAGCACGGCCGCCGCGCCGTCCACGATCTGCGAGGAGTTGCCGGGCGTGTGCACGTGGTGGATGCGCTCCACCGCCGGGTAGCGGTCGATGGCGACCGCGTCGAACCCCAGGTCGCCGTGGAACTGGAAGGACGGCTTGAGCCCACCCAGCGCCTCCATCGTGGTCGCCGGGCGGATCGCCTCGTCGTGGTCGAGCAGGACCGACCCGTTCTGGTCCACCACCGGCACGAGCGACCGCTCGAAGTACCCCTTGTCCCGCGCCAGCGCGGCCCGCTGCTGCGACTGGAGCGCGAACGCGTCCACGTCCTCCCGGCTGAAGCCCTCCAGGGTGGCGATCAGGTCCGCGCTCACGCCCTGCGGCACGAAGTGCGTGGCCAGGTTGGTCTCCGGGTCCGACGCCCACGCGCCGCCGTCCGAGCCCATCGGCACCCGCGACATGGACTCCACGCCGCCCGCGACCACCAGGTCCTCGAACCCGGACGCGACCTTGGCCGCCGCCAGGTTCACCGACTCCAGGCCGGACGCGCAGAACCGGTTGAGCTGCACCCCGGCGGGCCGCAGGTCCCACCCGGCGGCCAGCACGGCCGTGCGGGCGATGTCCGAACCCTGCTCGCCGACCGGCGAGACGACGCCCAGCACGACGTCGTCCACCGCCGAGGTGTCCAGGTCGTTGCGCCGCGCCAGCGCCGCGAGCACCCCGGAGGCCAGGGTGATCGGCTTGACGCTGTGCAGCGAACCGCGCTTCCCCCTGCCGCGCGGTGTGCGCACCGCGTCGAAGATCAAGGCTTCGCTCATGCTCCCACGGTAGGCAGTGCCGGCCGCCGAGCCCATGACCGCGCGGACTGACTTATTAGCTCACCGCGAGTTCCATCAGCTCGCCCTCGCCCGTGAAGCCCAACCGCTCGTACAACCGGCGGGCCACCGCGTTGCCGTCCCGCACGCGCAAGTGCACCAGCCGCCAGCCGTGCTCCCGCGCCCAGGCCAGCACCTCCGTCACCAGCGCCTCGCCCACGCCCCGCCGGCGGAACAGCGGTTCCACCCACATGGAGTACAGGTAGAGCGCGCCCGTGTGGTCCTCCCGGGGCACTGCGCCGACCATGCCGACGGGTCGTGGTGATTCCGCGACCACCTTCACCCCCCACCGGGGGTGCAGGGCCTCGCGCCAGCGCGCCTCGTCGTAGTCCCGCTCGGCGGACAGCGCCGGATCGGACCCGTGGGGGTCGCCGGCCAGCGCCCCGAGCCTCAGGTCGCGCCAGGTCGCCCAGTCCCCCGGGGACAGCCTGCGGAGGTTCATGCCCACAGTGTCGCGCACCGGCTTGACAATTGCGCTCACGATCGGCGGCCGGTTGTGGGTGCGCCGGTCATGGCGGAGCACCCCGGCCGGTGGGACCGTCGTCGGTATGCCGACTCGCCGCCCGCCCTGGATGACCGACGACCTCGACCAGCTGCGCGGGCTGGCCCGGACGTTCCTGGAGAAGGAGTCGGTGCCGCACCACGAGCGCTGGGCCGCCCAGAAGCACGTGGACCGCGACTTCTGGACCAAGGCGGGCGAGGTGGGCCTGCTGTGCCTGTCGATCCCCGAGGAGTACGGCGGGGGCGGCGGCACGTTCGCGCACGAGGCGGTGCTGCTGGAGGAGCAGGCCCGCGCCGGCGACAGCGCGTGGGGCAACAGCGTGCACAGCGGGATCGTGGCGCACTACGTCCTCGCCTACGGCTCCGAGGAGCAGAAGCGCCGCTGGCTGCCCAAGCTGGCCAGCGGCGAGTACGTGGGCGCGATCGCCATGTCCGAGCCCGGCGCGGGCTCCGACCTCCAGAACATCAGGACCCGCGCCCTGCGCACCGGCGACGAGTACGTGGTCACCGGGTCCAAGACCTTCATCACCAACGGCGCGCAGGCCGACCTGGTGGTCGTGGTCGCCAAGACCGACCCGTCCCAGGGCGCGACCGGCATCTCCCTGGTGGTCGTGGAGACGGCGCTCGCACCGGGCTTCCGGCGCGGCCGGGTGCTGGACAAGGTCGGGCTCAAGGGCCAGGACACGGCGGAGCTGTTCTTCGACGACGTGCGGGTGCCCGCCGGCAACCTGCTCGGCCCGGCCGAGGGGCAGGGGTTCGTCCAGCTCATGCAGCAGCTCCCGCAGGAGCGGCTGATCATCGCGGTGGCGTCCGTCGCGGGCATCGAGGCCGCCGTCGACCTCACCCTGGCCTACGTGAAGGAGCGCACCGCGTTCGGCCGGGAGCTGGTCAAGTTCCAGAACACCCGGTTCACGCTCGCGGAGTGCGCCACCGAGGCGCGCGTGACCAGGTCGTTCGTCGACGAGTGCGTGCAGGCGCACCTGGTCGGCGCGCTGGACGTCCCCACGGCGGCGATGGCCAAGTGGTGGTCGACCGAGCGGCTGTGCCGGGTCGTGGACGAGTGCGTCCAGCTCTTCGGCGGCTACGGCTACATGACCGAGTACCCCATCGCGCGCGCGTGGGCGGACGCGCGCGTGCAGAAGATCTACGGCGGGACGAACGAGATCATGAAGGAAATCATCGCGAGGTCGCTCTAGTGGCCGGGCCGCTGGCGGGGCTGCGCGTGGTCGAGCTGGCGGGCCTCGCGCCCGCGCCGTTCGGCTGCATGGTGCTCGCGGACCTGGGCGCGTCGGTGGTCCGGGTGGACCGGGTGTCCGGCGGCACGGCCGTGCCCGGCGACGTGCTGGGGCGCGGCCGGCGCTCGGTCGCCGTGGACGTCCGGCGGCCGGAGGGCGCGGAGGTCGTGCTCCGGCTCGTGGAACGGGCCGACGTGCTGGTGGAGGGCTTCCGGCCGGGCGTGACCGAGCGGCTGGGCCTGGGGCCCGCGCACTGCCTGGCCCGCAACCCCCGGCTGGTCTACGGGCGGCTGACCGGCTGGGGCCAGGACGGGCCGCTGGCCGACCGGGCGGGCCACGACCTGGGCTACATCGCGCTGGCCGGCGCGCTGGAGCCGATCGGGCGGGCCGGCGGGCCGCCCACCGTGCCGCTCAACCTCGTCGGCGACTTCGGCGGCGGCGGGCTGCTGCTCGCGGTGGGCGTGCTGGCGGCCCTGCACGAGCGGGAGCGGTCCGGGCGCGGCCAGGTGGTGGACGCGGCGATGGTGGACGGCGCGGCGCTGCTGACGACGTTCCTGCACGGCATGAAGGCCGCCGGGGCGTGGCCGGGGGAGCGCGGCACCAACCTGCTCGACGGCGGTGCGCCGTTCTACGACGTCTACGCCACTTCGGACGGCAGGTACGTGGCGGTCGGGGCGCTGGAGGAGAAGTTCTACGCGGAACTGCTGGTCGTCCTGGGTCTGGCCGACGCCGGTGTGCCGGACCGGCACGACCCGGCGCAGTGGCCCGCGCTGCGCGCGCGGATCGCGGCGGCCGTGGCCACTCGAACGAGGGATGAATGGGCGGAACTGGCCGCCGGCACGGACGCCTGCCTGGTCCCGGTGCTGGCCCCCGAGGAGGCCCCGACCGTGCCGCACAACACCGCGCGCGGGACGTTCGTCGAGGTCGGGGGCGTGACGCAGCCCGCGCCCGCGCCCCGGTTCGACCGCACCCCGGCGGCGGCACCGTCCGTGCCCCCGGCCGTCGGGGAGCACACGATCGAGGTCCTGGACGACCTCGGGCTGTCGGCGGTGGAGATTGCCGAACTGCGACGCGCGGGTGTCATCGGGTAACCCGGAGGTGTCCGGAAAAGGGCGCGAAGAATCGCCCGGGGTGCGTGGAGAAATGGAGGGCGGCCGGTGCCGGCCAATGACGCACGGTGTGCGGTCGGGCGCAGACGAGTGACCGGGGCGGCCCGGGGAAAAGTGCTGACGATGTGGAGGAACCTCGGTGCTCGTGCCAGGGGAGTGGGGCGAGTTGCCCGTACCTAGGTCATCGGCGGGGGCTGGGACACCCTTGATCGTCCGTTCGGGTGACTGAAGTCTCCGCCTGGGCGTGGCTCCCGGTGCAACCTGCGCCCGGACGTGGGAACGGGGCGCGTTCTCCCGTCATCGTCCGGGTGAATGGGGGACCATGGGGCGTAACGCGGTGGGCACGACGCCTGCCGGCCGGGCACCTGCGAACGGACGGAGAGGGTCTCGTGAACGTCAAGAAGGTGGTGACGCTGGCGGCCGTCGCGCTGCTGCTGTTCCTCCTGATCACCCAGCCCGACCAGTCGGCGGACGCGGTCAAGACCGGCGTCGGCTGGCTGCGCCAGGGTGCCGAGTCGATCATCACGTTCGTCCGCAGCCTGTTCGCCTAGTCCACCTCGCGGGGGGTGGCCAACCCGGTCACCGGCGGTGACGGTCAAGCCCGCACGTTGCACCGTCTGGGTGGAATGAGGGCTATAACGCGCTGGTAACAGGGTTTTTGACAAACCAGGGTCTAGCGGTTGTCGGTACCCGCTAATACGGTGCGCTGCATTGGCTGATCTTCGACCGACGAGGAGGCAGAATGGTCGAGGACTCCGGAGTCGACGAGCTGCTGCGGCAGTGGGCGGCTGAGCGCTCGGACGACGCCGAGTTGCAGGAGGTGAACCGGATCAAGGACGAGTGGCTGGCCGAGGCCCCGCCGTCCGCGCCGGGGATCCCCGTGCAACGGGCGAACGGCGGGTCGCGCGGACTGGTGCGGGTCGAATCCGCTGACCCGGCCTACGTGGCGGCGATGCGGAAGAGGGCACCCGAGGTGCCCGAGGTGCTGCTCGCGGCTGCCGCCAGCTACTGGCAGCTCGTGGGCGACCTGTCCGAGGCGGAGCGGTGGTGGGACGCGGGCATCAGCCCGTTGGACCAGCGCGCGCTCGACTACCGGGCGGCCGGGTTGACCCCCGCCGACCTGGGACGGCGCCTCGGCCCGATGACGGTGCTCCAGCACCTGCGTCGGGGCAGTGCGGCGGCCTGGTGCGTGGCCAGGTTGCAGCGGCAGCGCCGGGACGGCGTTGCGTGAACCAGCGCCGCGTTGTGAGGGCGCGGCGTCGAGTCGAACACCTGCACCAACCGGGAGGGCGGGCTCCTGTGCGAGGAGCCCCTTCCGCCGAGAAGTGAACTCCGCGAAGTAGTGTGGGAGGGTGCCCGGCACCCTCCTGACACCCAAGAGACTCGCCATCGCGGCGGTCTGCCTGGTGTCGCTGATCGTGTGCTGCGGCCTCGCCTACTGGCAGTGGGAGAGGTTCTCCGAGGCCGGCGGCACGTTCCAGAACCTCGGGTACGTCTTCCAGTGGCCGCTGTTCGGCCTGTTCCCCGTCTTCATGGTGTGGCGGATGCGCAAGCTCGCCGCCCAGCGCCGTGCCGAGGACGCCGCCGGGGGCAGCCGGGAGCCGGTGGCCGCCGCCCCGCGTCCGGCCGTTACCGTGGAACCCGTCAGAACACCCGCGCACGACGACGAGGACGACGAGCTGGCGGCCTACAACCGCTACCTCCGGGAGCTCAACGCGCGGGACCAGCGGTGAGCGAAGGCGGTCGGTAGGCGATGAGCGGTGCGTTGAGCCGGTTCCGGTTCATGGCTTACGTGGTCGGTGTCGGCCTGCTCCTGCTCGTGGTGGCGATGTTCGTCAAGTACGTCGGCGACAACTCCGGGATGATGGCCGTCGTCGGGCCCGTCCACGGCTTCCTGTACGCCGTCTACCTGGTCTTCACGGTCGACCTGGCGCTCAAGGCGCGGTGGTCGCTCAAGGGCTCCGCGCTGGTGCTGCTCGCGGGCACCATCCCGTTCGTGTCGTTCTACGCCGAGCGCAAGGTGGTCGAGAGCGTCAAGGAGGAACGTGCGCTGTGACCGCGTGCCCCACCCCCGCACCGTCCGCTGAGACGGCCGTGGGCGTGCGGCCGGCACCGGTCGGCGTGCCTGCGCGCGGCCGAGGTGTTCCGGCGTTCCCCCGCCTCTACAGGGGTTCGTTCCCGGTGCTGCACGGCGGACGCGCGGCCCGGAGCGGGTTCCCGGAGCGGGCCGTCGACGGCTCCGCGGGCGGGTTCCCGCTGCTCGGCGGCAGCGCGGCCGGGGTGCGCGGGTCGTCGGGTGGTCGGCCGGGCGGCAGGTTCTGTGACCCGGTCCCGGTTGACCGTGCCTACCAGGCACAACTAGCGTCTGGCGGTACCAACTGAACACGGCCGTCGATGTCGCGCGGGAGAGTCCCCGGAAGGGGCGCCGAAGGAGCAACTCCTCCCCGGAATCTCTCAGGCACAGCTACCGCCCGACGAAGGCAACTCTGGAAAGCAGGCGCTGCGCGCCTCGCCCACGGTGCAAGCCGCGCCCCGCGCGCGGTGAAGCTCTCAGGCTCATGACAGAGGGGGAGGCTCACTCGACGAGGAGTCTCCGATGGACCGTGTCATCCTTCACCAACGGCGACCGGCCGACCAGGTCGGTCTCGTCGCCGTGCCCGCCACCAGGGAGGACCACCCCGTGGAAACCCGCCGGACGCCGCTGCACGCCGAGCACGAGGCGCTGGGCGCCCAGTTCACCGACTTCGCGGGCTGGCGGATGCCGCTGCGCTACGACAGCGAGCTCGCCGAGCACCACGCCGTGCGCACGTCAGCGGGCCTGTTCGACCTGACGCACATGGGCGAGATCGTGCTGTCCGGCCCCGAGGCCGGCCGCGCGCTGGACCACGCGCTGGTCGGCCACGCGTCCGCGATCGGGGTCGGCCGCGCCCGCTACACCATGATCACCCAAGCGGACGGCGGCGTCCTGGACGACCTGATCGTCTACCGGACCGGCGAGCAGGAGTACCTGGTCGTGGCGAACGCCTCGAACGCGGCCGTCGTGTTCCAGGCGCTGGTCGAGCGCGCGGAGGGCTTCGACACCTCCGTCGTGGACAAGTCCGTCGACTACGCCCTGCTGGCGGTCCAGGGGCCGGCGTCCACCGCGATCCTGGCCGGTCTCACCACCACCGACCTCGCGTCGGTCAAGTACTACGCCTCCTACCCGACCGAGGTGGCCGGCCGGCCCGCGCTGCTCGCCCGCACCGGCTACACCGGCGAGGACGGCTTCGAGCTGTTCCTCGACCCGGCCGACGCGCCGGCGGTGTGGCAGGCGCTGCTGGAGGCGGGCCGCGAGCACGACCTCCGGCCCGCCGGCCTCGGCTGCCGCGACACGCTGCGCCTGGAGGCCGGGATGCCGCTGTACGGCAACGAGCTCAGCGCCGCGCGCACCCCGTACCACGCCAACCTGGGCCGCGTGGTGAAGCTGGACAAGCCGGAGGACTTCGTCGGCCGCGAGGCGCTGGCCGCCGTCGCCGAGCAGGGCGCGGAGGCGAAGCTGGTCGGCCTCAGGACCACGTCCCGCCGCGCGCCCCGGCACGGCTACCCGGTGCTGGACGCGTCCGGCTCGGTGGTCGGCGAGGTCACCAGCGGCGCGCTGTCGCCGACCCTGGGCTACTCGGTGGCGATGGCCTACGTGCCGCCGGCGCTGGCCGAGCCCGGCACCGCTCTGGCCGTCGACATCCGGGGCAGGCAGGAGCCCGTGGAAGTCGTCGCGCTGCCGTTCTACAAGCGAAACTCGTAAGGGAGACACCATGTCCGAGCACTTCAACACCTCCCTCGCGGAGTTCGACCCGGAGGTCGCCGAGGCCGTCGCGGCGGAGCTCGGCCGGCAGCAGGGCACCCTGGAGATGATCGCGTCGGAGAACTTCACCCCGGTGTCGGTGCTCCAGGCGCAGGGCTCCGTGCTGACCAACAAGTACGCCGAGGGCTACCCCGGCCGGCGGTACTACGGCGGCTGCGAGAACGTCGACGTGGTCGAGCGGCTGGCCATCTCGCGGGTCAAGGAGCTGTTCGGCGCGGGCTACGCGAACGTGCAGCCGCACTCGGGCGCGCAGGCCAACGCGTGCGCGATGTTCGCCCTGCTCCAGCCCGGCGACACGATCCTGGGCCTGGACCTGGCGCACGGCGGCCACCTGACCCACGGGATGCGGATCAACTTCTCCGGCAAGCTCTACGACGTGGTGCCCTACCACGTGTCGGAGACCGACGGCCGGGTCGACATGGCCGAGGTCGAGCGGCTGGCGACCGAGCACCGGCCCAAGCTGATCGTGGCGGGCTGGTCGGCCTACCCGAGGCAGCTGGACTTCGCGGAGTTCCGCCGGATCGCGGACTCGGTCGACGCCTACCTGATGGTCGACATGGCGCACTTCGCCGGCCTGGTGGCGGCCGGGCTGCACCCCAGCCCCGTGCCGCACGCGCACGTCACCACCACGACCACGCACAAGACGCTGGGCGGCCCGCGCGGCGGCGTGATCCTGACCAACGAGGCCGACCTCGCCAAGAAGATCAACTCGGCGGTGTTCCCCGGCCAGCAGGGCGGGCCGCTGGAGCACGTGATCGCGGGCAAGGCGGTGGCGTTCAAGCACGCCGCGTCGCCCGAGTTCGCCGACCGCCAGCGCCGCACGGTCGAGGGCGCGAAGATCCTGGCCGACCGCCTGTCGCAGCCCGACGCGGCGGCGGCCGGCGTGAAGGTGCTGACCGGCGGCACGGACGTGCACCTGGTGCTGGTCGACCTGGTCGGGTCCGAGCTGGACGGCAAGCAGGCCGAGGACCGGCTGCACGAGGTGGGCATCACGGTGAACCGCAACGCGGTGCCGAACGACCCGCGCCCGCCGATGGTCACCTCGGGCCTGCGGATCGGCACGCCCGCCCTGGCCACCCGGGGCTTCGGCGCGGCGGACTTCGCCGAGGTCGCGGACGTGATCGCGGCGGCCCTCCAGGCGTCGCCGGACCTGGCCGAGCTGCGCTCCCGGGTCGAGGTGCTGGCCGCGAAGCACCCGCTCTACCCGAACCTGTAGGGGTTCGGCGTCCGACACGTGGTCCCCCGGCCAACCCCAGGCCGGGGGACCGCGCTGCTCACGGGCCGCGCCGCGTCCGGGCGGCGAACCGCTCGGCGACGGGCTACGCGGCGGGAGCGCGGACGCCGGGCGGCAGGCACTCGACGTTGCGCTTGCCGTCGGGTCGGACCACGAACCACGTGCCGCCCACGCCCTGGCCCTTCCACTGACCGGGTGCCTCGTCCTTTGCGTAGGTGTAGAGCGCCCACCCGGCGAGGGTGACCTGCTCGGTGCCGTCCGCGCGCTTCACCGTGCCGACCAGCGTCGGGTCCACGCCCTCCAGCGCCGGGGTGCCGCCGCCGGCCAGCAGCGGCGGCCAGGTCTCGGCGCACTTGCCCTCGCAGGCGGACTTCGGCGGGTTCGGCGTGTCCTTGTCGAACCGGTACAGGGTGCGGCCGTCGCCGTCCTGCACCACGTCGCCCATCTTCGGCACGCTCTTGGCGACCAGCGCGACCGTCGGCCCGGCGGGCGCGGCCTGCCCCTCGGGCGCACCGGCCGCCGTCTCGGCGGGTGTCTCCAGCGGGGACTGCGAGGTCGTCGCGGGCGGCGCGGCGGGGGTGTCGCCGTAGTCGGCCTGCGCGGCTGCCCCGACCTGGTCGGTGCGCACCGGGGCCGGGTCCTGCCGCCCGGAGGCGTTCGAGGTCCACACGACCAGCGCGAGCACGGCCGCCAGGCCGCCCGCGACGGCGATGGCGATGCGGTTTCGTCGGATCACGCTCAACTCCTCCATGGTCGGTCACCCGCTCCACCGACGACTACGGCGGCCCCGGAACGCCGGTTCAGGGCCGGTGGGCCGATCGGGCGAAGTCAGGGGTGCCGCGCGGCGGGGGTGAACCGGGACGGGGGTGTCGTGCGAACGTCGGGACACCAGAGGTGTGAGGAGGAGTTCGTGGTCGTCGCAACCGCCGGAGTGGCCGGGCGTCTCGCCGCCGTCGTCGAACGTCTGCTGGGTGCGCAACTGCCCATCGGGCTGCGCGCGTGGGACGGCAGCACGGCCGGTCCGCAGGACGGCCCGGTGGCCGTGATCAGGTCCCGCCGCGCCCTGCGCCGGCTGCTGTGGAACCCCGACGAGCTGGGCCTGTCCCGCGCGTACGTGGCGGGTGAGCTGGACGTGGACGGCGACCTGACCGAGGGCCTGGTCCGGTTCTGGGAGCTGGCCCGGCAGGGCAGGCTGGGCAAGCCGAAGCCGCTGGAGGTGCTGGGCGCGCTGCGCACGGCGGCCGGGCTGGGCGTGCTCGGCCCGCGCCCCGCGCCACCCGGCGAGGAGGCCCGGCTGTCCGGTCGGCGGCACACCCGCGACCGGGACCGGGACGCCATCGCCCACCACTACGACCTGAGCAACGCGTTCTACGAGCTGGTGCTCGACCCGAGCATGGCCTACTCGTGCGGCTACTTCACCTCGCCGGGTGCCACGGTCGCCGAGGCGCAGCACGCCAAGCTGGACCTGGTGTGCCGCAAGCTGGGCCTGGCACCGGGGATGCGGCTGCTGGACGTGGGCTGCGGCTGGGGGTCGATGATCGTCCACGCCGCCAAGCACTTCGGCGTGCGGGCGACCGGCGTGACGATCTCGGCGCAGCAGAAGGCGCACATCGAGGCCCGCATCGCGCGCGAGGGCGTGGCGGACCTGGTCACCGTGCGGCTCCAGGACTACCGCGAGATCGCCGGCGAGCCGTACGACGCGGTGTCCACGATCGAGATGGGCGAGCACGTCGGCGAGGAGAACTACCCGAGGTACGCGGCCGTGCTGCACCGGGCGCTCAAGCCGGGCGGGCGGCTGCTGCTCCAGCAGATGTCGCGCGGTGCCAACGCACCCGGTGGCGGCGCGTTCATCGAGTCCTACGTGGCGCCCGACATGCACATGCGGCCGGTCAGCCGGACGCTGGCGCACCTGGAGGGCGCGGGGTTCGAGATCCGGGACGTGCACGCGCTGCGCGAGCACTACGTGTGGACGGTCCGGGCGTGGGCCGAGACGCTCGAACGGCGCTGGGCCGAGGCGGTCGCGCTGGTCGGCGAGGGCCAGGCGCGGGTGTGGCGGCTGTACCTCGCGGGCGGCGCGCTGACCTTCGAGGAGGGTCGGATGGGCGTGGACCAGGTGCTGGCGGTGCGGCCCGGCCCGCGCGGCGACAGCGGGATGCCGGCGACGCGGGAGTGGGCATGAGCTTCGGCTGGAACGTCCTGTGGTCGGCGGTCGTGGTGCTCGTGCTGGTCACGGCGCTGTTCGGCTTCGCCGCGTCGCGCAGGCGGTTCGACTTCATCGACTCGTTCTGGGGCTTGGGCTTCGCGGTGATCGGGGTGCTGACCTACGCCCTGTCCGAGCACTCGACCCGGGCGCTGGTCGTCGCGGTGCTGACGGCGGTGTGGGGCGTGCGGCTGGGGTGGCACATCCACCGCCGCAACCGGCACAAGCCCGAGGACCAGCGGTACGTCGACATGTACCGGCGGGCCCGGGGCAACCCGCTGGCCAAGATGTACCGGGTCTACCTGCTCCAGGCCGGGATCATGCTGCTGGTGTCGCTGCCGGTGCAGTTCGCCGCCTACACGACGGCGGACTTCGGCGTGCTGGACTACGTGGGCGTCGCGGTGTGGCTGGTCGGGTTCGCGTTCGAGGCGGTCGGCGACCAGCAGTTGGAGCGGTTCAAGGCGGACCCGGCGAACAAGGGCCAGGTGATGGACCGGGGCCTGTGGCGCTACACCCGGCACCCCAACTACTTCGGCGACGCGTGCGTGTGGTGGGGGCTGTTCCTGTTCGCCTGCTCCACGCCGTGGGGGCTCGTGCTCGCGGTCAGCCCGCTGCTGATGACCTTCCTGCTCGCCAAGGGCAGCGGGAAACCGCTGCTGGAGAAGGACATCGCGCAGCGCCGCCCCGGCTACGCCGACTACGTGCGGCGGACCAGCGGCTTCTTCCCGCTGCCGCCGAAATCGCCCCGGACGTGAGCGCCGACCCGGTCGCCGCCCGTGGCGACCGGGTCACCCACCGGTGAGGCCATAGGGTGTCCCCGTGGGCAACGAGATCTCCTTCCCGCGCCAGCAAGCGCGCAGCCAGCGGTTCACCCTCGGTGCGCCGCGCAACTTCACCGTCGCACCCGACGGCAGCCGGGTCTACTTCCTGCGGACCGCCTCGGCCACGAGCCGGGCGAACGGGCTGTGGGCCTTCGACACCGCGACCGGGGCCGAGCAGCTCCTGGTGGACGCGGACGCCCTGCTCACCGACCCCGAGGACCTCTCGCCCGAGGAGCGCGCGCGGCGCGAGCGCAGCCGCGAGCAGGCCGCCGGCATCGTGTCCTACGCGGTGGACGCGGACGTCGCGCAGGCCGCGTTCGCGCTGTCCGGGCGGCTGTTCGTCGCGGACCTGGCGTCCGGCGCGGTGCGCGAGCTGCCCGTCACCGGCAGCGTCCTGGACCCCCGGCTGGACCCGACCGGGCGCAAGGTCGGCTACGTCTCGGCGGGCGCGCTGCACGTCGTGGACCTGGGGTCGGGCGACGACCTGGTGCTCGCCGAACCCGACGCCGAGGACGTGACGTGGGGCTTGGCGGAGTTCATCGCCGCCGAGGAGATGGGCCGCCACCGGGGCTACTGGTTCTCCCCGGACGGCGAGCACGTGCTCGCCGCGCGGGTCGACAACCGCCCGGTGCGCCGCTGGTACATCGCCGACCCGGCCAACCCCGCCACGCCGGCCGCCGAGATCGCCTACCCCGCCGCCGGCACCCCCAACGCCGACGTCCGGGTCGCCGTGCTCGGCCTCGACGGCAGCCGCGAGTTCGTCGAGTGGGACCGGGCGGCGCTGCCCTACCTGACCGCCGCGACCTGGTCGTCGCACGGCCGGCCGCTGCTCCAGGTCCAGTCCCGCGACCAGCGCCGGGTGGAGGTCCTCGCGGTCGGGCCGGACGGCGTCGAGGTCGTCGCCGCCGACACCGACCCGCACTGGATCGAGGTCGTGCCCGGCTCGCCGCGCTGGTCGCCGGCCGGCGACCTGGTCCGGGTGGTGCCGGTCGACGGCGCGAACCGGCTGGTGGTGGGCGGGGACGTGTGGACGCCGGACGGCTTCCAGGTGCGCTCGGTGGTCGACGTGGCCGACGACGTGCTGGTGACCGCGTCCACCGACGACCCGACCCAGGTGCACGTGTTCCGGGTGACCCCGGGCGGCGTCGAGCGGCTGTCCACCGAGGACGGCGTGCACGGGGTGGCGCGCGGCGGTGACGTCGTGGTGCTGTCCTCCAGCGGCCTCGGGCACTTCGGGCCCCGGGTGGCGGTGACCGGCGGCGGCACCATCGGCTCGTTCGCGGAGACCCCGGTGCTGACCCCGGACGTGCGCCTGCTGGAGGTCGGCGAGCGCGGGCTGCGCGCGGCGCTGCTGCTGCCCACCGGGCACCGCGCGGGCGAGAAGCTGCCCGTCCTGCTCGACCCGTACGGCGGGCCGCACGCCCAGCGCGTGCTCAGCGCCCGCAACGCGTACCTGACCTCGCAGTGGTTGGCGGACCAGGGTTTCGCGGTGCTCGTGGTGGACGGTCGCGGCACCCCCGGTCGCGGTCCGGAGTGGGAGCGGGCGATCGCGTCCGACTTCGCCGGCGCGACCCTGGAGGACCAGGTCGACGCGCTGCACGCGGTCGCCGCCCGGGAGCCGGACCTGGACCTGGGGCGCGTGGCGATCCGGGGCTGGTCCTACGGCGGCTACCTGTCGGCGCTGGCCGTCCTGCGCCGCCCGGACGTGTTCCACGCCGGCATCGCGGGTGCGCCGGTCACCGACTGGCGGCTGTACGACACGCACTACACCGAGCGCTACCTCGGGCACCCCGACGAGCAGCCCGACGTGTACGACTCGAACTCGCTCATCGCGGACGCGCCGAAGCTGGAACGGCCGCTGATGATCGTGCACGGCCTGGCGGACGACAACGTGGTGGCCGCGCACACCCTGCGCCTGTCGTCGGCCCTGCTGGCCGCCGGCCGCCCGCACACCGTGCTGCCGCTGTCCGGCGTCACCCACATGACGCCGCAGGAGCAGGTGGCCGAGAACCTCCTGCTGCTCCAGGTGGACTTCCTGAAGCGCTCGCTCGGCTAGGCCGCGCCTCCTGAGGTTGCAACCCGAAGCGCCGGGACTCCTGCGGGGGCCCGGCGCTTCGGCGTGCCGGCTCGTCCACCGGCCCTGCTCGTCCGCCGGGCCGTCGGCGGGCTGAGGTCGGCGATGGGGGTCTTGGTCCGCTCGACGGCCGGGCGTGAACCGCTCTCCTCACGACGCACCGACGCAAGAGGCCCGCTCCCCTTGCAGCACAACGGGAGCGGGCCTCGGCGCGGACCGGTCAGGCCAGGGAGTGGCGCACCAGGTACGGCGGGATCGAGTTGCCCAGCAGTGCCAGGTCGTCGATCGTCTCCGGGCGGTACCCGCACGCGGGCAGGCGCTCGGTCATCAGCGCGGTCGGGTCGGCGACCTCGTCGGCGCGGCCGAACAGGTACGCCCACTCGTGCTCGTCCGAGCCGTAGTACGCGACCGTGCCGAACACGTCGTTGAACCGCTGCCACGAGCGGATCAGCGTGCCGTTGCGCCACATCGTCTGGCAGCCGGCCTGCGTCACCACCACGCCGCCCGGCGTGAGCAGCGCCTTGCACATGCGCAGGAACTCCTCGCCGTACAGGCGGTTGTGCTGCGCCTCCTCCTCGCGCTCGTCCGGCAGGTCCACCAGGACGATGTCGTAGCGCTCGGAGGTGGTGCGGATGTGCTCCCACCCGTCGGTGTACCGCACGCGGATCGCGCCGTCGCCCTGCTCGGCGGCGGCGAGTTCCGCCTGCGTGTAGCCGTACGGCAGGTGCTCCGCGCACAGCTTCACGGCTTCTTCGTCGATGTCGATGTGGTCGACCACCGACGCGCCGGCCGCGACGGCCATCCGGCACACCACGCCCTCGCTCGACCCGATGACCAGGACCCGGTCGACGCGGTCGGCGAGCAGCAGCGCCGGCACCATCAGCGCCTCGTGGTAGGTCAGCTGGCTGAACTCGGTGCTCTGCCGGTCGTCGTCGCAGAACAGCGACAACCCCTGCGCGGTGCGCGCGATGACGAGGTGCTGGAACTCGGTCGTGGTGTCCACCACGACGTCCTCGACGTCCCAGAGCCGGTTCAGGCCGGCACCGAGCGGTTCCTTGATCACGCCTGCTCCTCGCCCACCAGGGCGGGCACCTGGGTGCCCCGCCTGATCGTGTCCGTCCGTGCGGACGCAGCACCCAGCGCGGTGGCCAGCAACTGCACCGCGAGCGCGGGCTTGGCGCGCGTGCCGCAGGTGAACACGTCCACGAACACCGCGCCGACTTCCGGGTAGGTGTGGATGGACGCGTGCGACTCCGACAGCAGGGCCAGGACGGTGACCCCCTGCGGCTCGAACTGCTTGGAGACCACCTCCAACACGGTCGCGCCGGCCTGGGTGAGCGCTTCGCCGAGGGCGTGCCGCAGGAACTGCTCGTCGTCCAGCAGTTCGGGGCTCACGCCTTCGAGTTCGGCGAGCACGTGCTGTCCTGCGAACAAGCCGACCGGCTCGACTTCGCACGGGAGTTCGGACATCAATCACTCCAAACATCTTGAGAAGGGGTCGTGCGTCTTACGGGCAGGAGCGCGCTCATCGCACGCAGTAGGTGGCCAACGGCTCGAAGCCGTTGAAGGCCACGGAGGAGTAGCTCGCGGTGTACGCCCCGGCGCACAGCAGGTCCACGTGGTCGCCGGCCCGGAGGTCCAGGGGCAGCTCGTAGCACGTGTTCTGGTACAGCACGTCGTCCGCGTCGCACGTCGGCCCCGCGATCACGACGGGACCGGTCGGCCCGCCGTCGCGGCTGGTCCGCAGCGGGTAGGCGATCGCCTCGCCCTCGGTCTCCGCGAGGCCGCCGTAGCGGCCGACGTCGAGGAACACCCAGCGGCGCTCGTCCGCATAGGACTTGCGCGACACGAGCACGACCTCGGAGCGCAGCACCCCGGACTCGGCCACCAGCGCGCGACCCGGCTCGACCATCACCGCCGGCGCGAAGGCCCCGAAGTGCCGGGCGACCGACGCGGTGATGGCGGCGGCGTAGTCGGCCAGCGGCGGCAGCGGGTCCAGGTACCCGGCGGGCAGCCCGCCGCCCAGGTTCACCGTCGACAGCTCGACGCCCTCGGCGCGCAGCTTCGCGGTCACCTCGGCGGCGTCGGCGATCGCGGCGTCCCACCCGGTCGGGTCGAGCTGCTGCGAGCCGGCGTGGAACGCCACGCCCAGCGGCACCAGGCCGAGGTCCCGCGCGAGGCGCAGGAGGTCGGTCGCCATCTCCGGCGCGCAGCCGAACTTCTTGCCGAACGGGTAGGTGGAGGTGTTGGCGTCCACCAGGATCCGCAGCATCACCGACGCGCCGGGGGCGTGCTCGGCCACCGCCCGCACGTCCTGCTCGCTGTCCGACACGAACAGCCGCACGCCGCGACCGTGCGCGTAGGCGATGTCCCGGGCCTTCTTGATGGGGTTGCTGTAGGAGATCGCCGCCGGCCGCGCGCCCTGCGCCAGGCACAGGTCGATCTCGCGGGGGCTGGCGACGTCGAAGCTCGACCCCTCGGCGGCCAGCAGGCCGACGACCTCGGGCGTCGGGTTGGCCTTGACCGCGTAGAAGATGCCCACGCCGGGCAGCGCGTCGCGCAGCGCGGTGAACCGGTCGCGGACCGTGGGCAGGTCGATGACCAGGCAGGGGGTGGCGGGTCGCTCACCGTCCAGGAAACGACGAATACGAGCTGTTGCCTCGTGGTGGAGCCGTTGGCCGGCAAAGCTCGTCTTCATCTCGCTAGGGGTCCCCCTCCGCAACCGCGTGCTGGCACGGCCGTCCACTCTAGGCGGTCCAGGTGAAGAACGCCCTATCGGCCGGCGAAGTTGTGATGCAGCTCCACCACCGTGATGTCCGGCGGGGCGCCCACGCGGACCGGTGGGCCCCAGAACCCGGCGCCGTTGCTGGTGTACACCTGCGTGCCGTCGACGGTGGCCAGACCGCTGCGGACGGGCTGCTGCAAGCCGACCGCGAGGTGGAACGGGAACATCTGGCCGCCGTGCGTGTGGCCGGAGAGCTGGAGGTCCACGCCGTGCGCGGCGGCTTCGCGCGCCTGCACCGGCTGGTGCGCCAACAGCACCACCGGGTTGCTCCGGTCGCGCCCGCCCAGCGCCCGCGCGAAGTCCGGGCCGTCGTCGAAGGAGCGCCCGGTGACGTCGTTGACCCCGGCGAGGTCGAACCCGGCGCCGGCCCGCTCGACGCGCAGCCGCTCGTTGCGCAGCGGGTGCACGCCGAGCCGGTCCAGCTCGGTCAGCCACGGCTCCGCGCCCGAGTAGTACTCGTGGTTGCCGGTGACGAAGTAGGAGCCGTGCGTGCTCACCAGGTCGCGCAGCGGAGCCGCCGCCTCGCCCAGCTCCTCGACCGTGCCGTCCACCAGGTCGCCGACGACCGCCACCAGGTCGACCTGCTGCTCGTTGATCATCCGCACGATGCGCTCGGTGTGCGAACGGCCCAGCAGCGGGCCCAGGTGGATGTCGCTCACCACGGCGATGCGGTAGCCGGACAGCTTCGGGTCGAGCTTGGCCAGCGCGACGGGCACCCGCTTGACCAGCGGGTCGCCCAGCGCCTGGGTCGCGCCGTAGCCGACCACCCCCACGGCGGCCACCCCGCCGACGGCGGCCAGCGACCGCGCGATGAACAGCCGCCTGCTCGGCCCGTCCGGCGCACCGGGCGGGGTGCCTGCTTCGGTGCCCGTCGTGGTGCCGGCCGGCTCCCGCGCGGGCACGTCGGCCGAGGGCTCGGCCACGTCGGCGGCGGGGACGGCCGCGTCGTGCGCGGGGACGGGCGCGGACCGGCGGCGGGCGGCGCGGTTGAGCAACGCGCGCGGCACCTCCAGCACGGCGAACAGCAGCGCCAGGTAGAACACGCACGCCAGCCACAGGTAGCCCGGCCAGGCCAGGACGCCTACGTTCGTGGCCACGCCCGCGACCAGCAGCGCGAACAGGCCCACCACGACCGCCGTGCCGATCCGCCGCGCCCGGCCGGGAGGGGTGGTGTCGCGGACCGCGCGCCGCCAGACGTAGTAGTGGGCCGCGCCCATGACGACGGCGAACAGCACGATGAACAACTCGCGGCCTCCCGGTGGTGTGCGGCCAAGTCTCCACGAAATTCCGGGCGCACGTGCAACCGCCCGGGTCGCCGGCGGCGTGACTAACCCGGTACCGCGGGATTGGGGAGACAGATGAGTGATCGGGACACCGCGTTCGCGGAGTACTTCGCGGCGCGGTCCGACGCCATGCGGGGCACGGCGTACCTGCTGTGCCACGACTGGCACCGTGCGGAGGACCTGGTCCAGGCCGCGTTCGCCAAGCTCTACGTGGCGTGGCCGAGGATCGACCGGCACGAGGCACTCGACGCCTACACCCGGCGGACGCTGGTCCGGACGTTCGTGTCCGAGCTGCGCCGGGGGTGGTTCCGCAGGGAACGCGTGAGCGACTCGACGCCGGAGGCCGAGGGCGTCGGTCGGGGGTCGGTGGAGGACCGGCTGGTGCTCCTCGAAGCGCTGGCGGAGGTGCCGCCGAGGCAGCGCGCGGTCCTGGTCCTGCGGTACTGGGAAGACCTGTCGGTCGAGGAGACCGCCAGGGCGTTGCGCTGTTCCGAGGGAACGGTGAAGAGCCAGGCCGCGCGGGGGCTGCAGACGCTGCGCGGCCTGATCACCCCGCAGCAGGGAGAAGTGGTGCGATGAACGAGGACGAGCTGAAGAGCGCGTTGCACGACGCGATGGTGGCGAGCAGCCCGCCGCCTCCGATGAGCCCCGACGCCGCGCTGGAGGCCGGCCGGAACGCCCGGCGCCGGCGCAAGGCGGCCTGGGGCGGCGCGGTGGCGGGCCTGGCCGTGGTGGCGATCACCGTGGGCGCGGTGCTGGTGCCGCAGGTCACCGGCGGGGCCGGCGCGGGACCGGTGCTCCAGGCGGGTGGGTCGGGGGTGACGCCGACCGGGCTGCCCGCCACGACCACCGGGACGTCCGCGCCGTCCGGGACTTCGGGGTCGACCGAGACGCCGTGGCCGGACGGGCAGACCGACCGGACCGCGACCAGCGGGCCGCGCGCGGTCAAGTCCGTGACGCTGCTCAACGAGCTGGGGTCGTCGCTCCCGCCGACGTACCAGGCCGTGGACAAGGAGGCCGTCGCGGAGCAGTGGGCCGGGCCGATGCGCTACGCCCAGTCCCAGTTCGACTCCTACGTCGACGGCGACCGGCAGGTGTGGGAGTACCTGGCGACGACCCCGGTGGTGCAGGACGGGGCACCGGGCGTCGGGCGGCTGTGGATCCAGGTCGAGACCAGGGGCAACCGCCTGTCCACCATCGCCACGCCGTGCGACGCCAAGGAGGCCACCTGGGCCATCCGGGGTGCCTGCCAGGTGGTCGACGTGGGTGGGAAGCAGGTCGGCCTGCTCGTCCGGGACCCGGCCGAGGAGTCCGAGATGGACGAGCTGGTGATCTACCGGCACCCGGACGGCACGCTGGTGTCGATCGGGCAGTCCGCCGAGTTCCGGCGCAGCGGGCACCCGGCGCTGGACGGCCAGGTGTTCACCCGCGAGCAGTTGGCGGCGCTCGCCGTCGCGGACCGCTTCCACCTGGACTGATCGGCCGCGGTGACCGGAGGGGCCGGGTGTGTCCGGCCTCTCCGGTCCGGTGCCGCCCGAGGTGGTCCGTTCGGGTGTTTTGCCAGGTACCGTGCTGTGTTGCCATGCGGACCCTGCTCATCGACAACTACGACTCGTTCACGTTCACCCTGTTCCAGTACCTGGCGGAGGTGAACGGGGGCGAACCCGTCGTCGTGCGCAACGACGACCCCCGGTTCCGCCTGTCCGACCTGCGCCGGTTCGACGCCGTGGTGATCTCGCCCGGCCCCGGCCGGCCGGGCAACCCCGCCGACTTCGGCCTGTGCCGCGCCGTGGTCGACCACGGCGACCTGCCGCTGCTCGGCGTCTGCCTCGGGCACCAGGGCCTGTGCCTCGCGCACGGCGCGTCGGTCGGCCTGGTCACGCCCCGGCACGGCGTGGTCGACCAGGTCCGGCACACGGGCGTCGACCTGTTCGCCGGGCTGCCCTCGCCGCTGACGGCGGTGCGCTACCACTCGCTGGCCGTGACGGACCTGCCGCCGTCGCTGGAGGCGGTGGCCTGGTCGGAGTCCGACGGCGTGCTGATGGGCGTGCGCGCCCTCGACCGGCCCGCGTGGGGCGTGCAGTTCCACCCCGAGTCGATCGCCACCGCCCACGGCCACGGCCTGCTGGCCAACTTCCGCGACCTGGCCACCGCCCACGCCACCACCGCCGTGCCCGCCGCCGTTGCACCCGCTGCCGCCGTGCCTGCCGCCACGTCTTTCGCTACCGCGCGTCCGGCCCCGCCAACGGCCGCCGTGCCCACGCCTGCTGAGACGCGGGCGGTCACCGTGCGGAAGGTCGAACTGCACCCGTCACCGGAACGGGTGTTCGCGGAGCTGTACGGGGCCTCCTCCACCGCCTTCTGGCTCGACAGCAGCGAGGTGGGGGCGCGCGGCCGGTTCTCGGTCATGGGCGACGCCGGAGGGCCGCTGGCGCGCATCGCCACCTACGACGTGTCGACCGGCTCGGTCACGGTTCGCAGCGGATCGTCCGGCGACGAGCAGTTCCAGGGGCCGTTCTTCGACTGGTTGGCGGCGGACCTCGCGGCCAATCGGACGGCGGTCCCGGACGTGCCGTTCGAGTTCCACCTCGGGTGGGTCGGCTACCTCGGGTACGAGATGAAAGCGGAATGCGGGGGCGACGCGGCGCACCGTTCGGAGCAACCGGATGCCGCGTTCGTGTTCGCCGATCGGGCGCTGGTCTTCGACCATCTGGAGCGGTGCGTCCACCTGTTGGCGCTCACCGACGCGGACGGGTGGTTGGACCGAACGGCGGCGTTGCTCACCCGTGTCGGCGATAGCCCGCCGGCACCTGTTTCAGGGGCGGTCGCCGAGTCCGTGCGACTGCGCCACAACCGGGCCCAATACCTGAAACTCGTGGACGCGTGCCAAGAGGCCATCACCGAGGGCGAGAGCTATGAGGTGTGCCTGACCAACGAGGTCGCCTGGCACGGCCGGGTCGACCCGTGGGAGGCGTACCGGTTCCTGCGCGCGGAAAGCCCGGCGCCGTTCGGGGCGTTGCTCCGTTTCGACGCGCTGTGCGTGCTCAGCACTTCACCCGAGCGGTTCATCCGGATCGACCGGGAGGGTGTCGTCGAATCCGAGCCAATCAAGGGCACCCGCCCGCGCGGCGCGACCCCCGCCGCCGACCGGGCTTTGCGCACGTCGTTGGCCACCAGCGAGAAGGACCGGGCCGAGAACCTCATGATCGTGGACCTGGTCCGCAATGATCTGGGCCATTGCGCGGAAGTGGGCAGCGTCGAGGTGCCCAGGATCTTCGCGGTGGAGACCTACGCCACGGTGCACCAGCTCGTCAGCACCGTTCGGGCGCGTCTTCGGGCCGGCGCTTCGGCCGTCTCCGCAGTTAGGGCCGCGTTCCCCGGCGGGTCGATGACCGGGGCGCCCAAGATCCGGACAATGCAGATCATCGACGGGCTGGAAGCCGGGCCGCGTGGTGTCTACTCGGGTGCGCTGGGTTACTTCTCGCTGTCCGGAACGGCCGACTTCAGCATCGTCATCAGGACGCTGGTGGCCGACCGGGACAAGGTGAGTTTCGGCGTGGGCGGCGCGGTCATCGCGCTGTCCGACCCCGCCGAGGAATTCGAGGAGACGGCGGTCAAGGCGACCGCCCTGCTCCGGCTGCTCGGCACCGGGTTTCCCGGCCGGGACTGAATGCCCTGACCTGCGGTTTCCGCCGACGAGCTGCGGTCGGCCCGGGTTTTCCCCTGCGGCGGGCGTGGTCGCGCCGCAGGGGAAAACGCCCGGAGCGGCTCAGGAGGCGTGGGCTTCCTGGAACTGCACGACCAGGCCCTGGGGAATGCGGCCCCGGTCCGAGATCTGGTGCCCCTGGGCCCGTGCCCAGTCCCGAATGGCCTGCGCCTGGGCCTTGTCACCAGCCTTTACCGTGCTCTTGCCGGTGCCCTTGCGCTGCTTGCGGCCACCCGCGCGACGCGCCTTGGCGACGAAGTCGGCCAGGGACTCGCGGAGCTTGTCCGCATTGTCCTTGGAGAGGTCGATGGAGTACTCCACACCGTCCAAGGCGAAGGTCACGGTCTCGGCGGCTTCGCTGCCGTCGAGGTCGTCGATGAGTTGGACGACGGTCTGCTGTGCCACTGTTCCTCCGTGTGTGCTCGCATAGCGCGTGTTGCCGTCTACTTGTATCTGCGCCACACGCTTCGGACGACACCATAGTGCACGGAAGGAATATCGCCTAACCTTTCGTCCCGAAAATGTGTCCGATGCCCCCGGACGGGTCATTTTGCCGGCTAAACCACCGCTGCCGAAATGTGAGCCCGCCCTTCGGCGTCACACGTGGTGCCGGTCACACCCGGACGGGTGGCCTATCCTGGTGGTCGGATACCCGCCCAGGGTAGGGAAGGCCGGGAGCGATGCACGGTTACACAGCGGACAAGGACGCTTACCTCAAGCGCCTGCGCCGCATCGAGGGACAGGTCCGCGGCCTGCAGCGCATGGTCGAGAACGACGAGTACTGCATCGACGTGCTGACCCAGATCTCGGCCGCGACCAAGGCGCTCCAGGCGGTCTCCCTGGGCCTGCTGGACGAGCACCTGAAGCACTGCGTCGCCCAGGCCGCCGCCGAGGGCGGCGAGGTGGCCGAGGAGAAGCTCGCCGAGGCCTCCGCCGCGATCACCCGCCTGGTCCGCTCGTAACCCCCGACCACCGCCCGCCCGCGACCGCCGCCGGCGCGTCGGTGCGGCCAGGGGCACGCGGCAGCGCGTCCACCTGATCCAGTACAGTGCTCGCACTGGCCCCCGTAGCCCAACCGGCAGAGGCAGCGGACTCAAAATCCGTCCAGTGTCAGTTCGACTCTGACCGGGGGCACCAGAACTCCTCGCCCGGCCGCTCCGGTCGGTGCCTCCCCGCCCCGGCAGAGTCGGGTCCCCGCACCGTCCGGCGCTCCGGGAGTCCCTGCCGATCCGAAGTGGTGGGTCGTGGTCGTCACCACGTTGGCCGAGCGGCCCGACCTGCTGGAAGCCGCGCTGGGGCTCGGCGGGGTCGGGGCCGAGTTCATGGGGCACGACCCGGTCGCCGAGCTGGTCCGGGCGCGGCGGTTGGCGCGGCGGTGGCCCGAGCACTTCCTCGTGGTGCTCGACGGTGGCGTGCCGGCCGCGCGGGCGGTCGCGGTGCCGTTGGTGTTCCCGGACTCCGAGCGGACGGAGCTGCCCGACCACGGGTGGGACGGCGTGATCCTCTGGGCGGTGCAGGACGCGCTCGACGGGCGGGTGCCGACGTGCGCGGCTGCCCTCGACGTGCAGGTCGCCGCCGGGCGCCGGGGGCGCGGGATCGCCGCCGAGGCGTTGACCCACCTGCGCGATTCGGTGCGGGAGCGGGGGTTGCGGCGGTTGGTGATCCCGGTGCGGCCGACGTCGAAGGACCGGCACCCGGTGCTGACGATGGGGGAGTTCCTGGCGCTTCGCCGACCCGACGGGCTGCCGGCGCACCCGTGGCTGCGCACCCACGAGCGGCTCGGCGGCCGGGTGGTGAAGGTCGCGCCGTTCTCCATGACGGTCGTCGGCAGCCTGGCCCAGTGGCGGTCGTGGACCGGTGGCGCGCTGGTCGACGGGGAGAACGTGGTCGACGGCGCCCTGGCCCCGGTGCTGGTGTCCACGGGGTCGGACGTCGGCGTCTACGTCGAGCCGAACGTCTGGGTCGAGCACGACCTGCCGGCCCAGGACGAGGGCGCGGCTAGAGGGCGTCCCGCACGTCCAGCCGCACGGACGGCGGCAGCGGTGCGGCGCGGTCCGCCCGGAACGAGTCCAGCAGGTACGCCACCAGCCGGCGGGACGCCGCCACCTTCGCCGTGGTGGACGTGGCGGCGATGCCGTTGTTGGCCATCAGCAGCAGGAGCAGGTCGTCGGGCGTGAAGTCGGCGCGCAGCGCGCCGGCCGCCTTCGCCCGCGAGATCAGCACGGCCACCTTCGCCAGCGCCCGGCGGCGTTCCCCGGCCACGTCGACCACGCCGGGGAAGGCCGCCAGGACCGCCGCGCCGAACCCCCGGTCGGCGATCTGCATCGCGGTGATCTTCTCGACGGCGGTGCGGAAGCCGCGCCACGGGTCGGGGTCGGCCAGCGCCTCGTCCACGGCGGCCCCGCACAGGCCGAACTGGTCGGCGAACACCTCGGTGACCAGGGTGCGCTTGGTGGGGAAGCGGCGGTAGAGCGTCGCCACACCCACACCGGCGTGCCGGGCCACCGCCGCCATCGGCACGTCCAGGCCCCGGTCGGCGAACAGCTCGCGGGCCACGTCGACGATGCGGTCGCGGTTGTGCCTCGCGTCGGCGCGCAGGCCCGGCGCGGACTTCGGGGAGCCGGGCACCTCGGGTCTCACCCCCTCATCGTAGGGACGCGCGGTGGTCGCCTGCGGTGGTGAGGGGGTCAGCGTTCGAGGCGGGCGGGGTCGGCGGCCACGGTGTCGCGCAGGCGGGTCAGCGCGCGGTGCTGGGCCACCCGGACCGCGCCCGGGGTCGAGCCCACCGCCTCCGCCGTCTCCTCCGCCGACAGGCCGACCACCACGCGCAGCAGCAGGATCTCCCGCTGCTTCTCGGGCAGCACCCGCAGCAGCTCGGTCAAGCGGCGGGACACGTCGCCGGCCAGGGCGCGCTGCTCGGGACCGTCGCCGGGATCGGGGCCGTCCGGCGGTTCGGCGACCGGCACGGAGCGGTTGCGCGCGGCCGAGCGGTGGGCGTCGGCGACCTTGTGCGCGGCGATGCCGTACACGAAGGCCAGGAACGGCCGGCCCTGCGCCCGGTAGGACGGCAGGGCGCTGAGCACCGCCAGGCACACCTCCTGGGCGACGTCGTCGGACGTGGCGGACGACCGGCCGTCGCGGCCCAGCCGCGCCCGGCAGTACCGCACCACCATCGGGCGGACTGCGGCGAGCAGGTGGTGCACCGCGTCGCGGTCCCCGGCGACGGCCGCCGCGACGTCGTCCTCGGACAGCAGCGACGCGGGCTTGGGGCCGGGTGCCGCCGGGCCGGTGTTCCCGGTGCGCTCGACCAGGGCGCGGGCCGCGTCCGGCTTCACCCGCGCGGCGAGGCCGGTCGACACCTCGTCGGCCAGCGACGAGCCGGCCACCTCGGCGGGCGAGGTCCGGCGGTGCACCCCGGACGAGAGGTCCGTCGTCGACATCACCGGTCTCCTTCCAGGATCGACGCGCGGGCGGTCTGCCGGGCCCGGCGCAGCCGTCCCTCCACCGCTCTCGGCGTGAGGCGCAGGAGCTCCGCGATCTCGGCGTGCGAGAAGTTCTGGTGGTGCAGGAAGAGCACCGTACCGGCGTCCTGGCCGAGGTGTTCGAACAGGGCGTCCACGGCGACCCGCCCGACCACCACGTCCTCCGTCGACCGGCTGCCCTGGTACCGCTCGACCGGCGCCCAGCCGTCGAGCAGCTCGACGTCCTGCCAGTCCCGGCGGGCGCGCTGCCACTTGCGGTAGACGTTGGGGAAGCTCAGCACGCAGGCGTTCTCGAAGTACCGCCGCAGCGTCAGGCCGCCCGTCGGCGACCACTGCCGCCCGGCGATGCCGCGCTCGGCGAACAGGGCGAGGCCGTCCTGCACGACGTCCATCGCCAGTTCCTCGGCATCCTCCGGCAGCACGGGCTGTTGGTGCAGGTGGCGGCCACGGCGGCGGCAGCTCGCGAAGATCGCCCCGGACCCGATCAGCGGTGTAACGAACCCCAGGCCGTACACGACAAGGCGGGTGCGGAGGGCGTCCCACACGGCGTCGGTGAACCCGCGCTCGCGGAGGTGCTCCACGAGCACCTCGTCCGAGTGCCCGGCGGAACGGCCGCCGAGGTCGCGCACGAGGTCGGCGGGCGGTGCGGAGCCGTCCGGTCCGTGGTCCGGAGGCTCGGGTGGTGAACCCTCCATGCGGTGTCCCCTACGTCAACGACATCAGATGGTGCCCTTCACCCTTCCCAATGTCACCGCATTCCGCGGTGCCCATGCGAGATCGCCATTTCCACGTGACGTGGCATCGCCTCCGCCCACCGGGCCGGACCAGGGGCGGTCCGGGCCCGGTCCACTGTGGACTGTGAAGGTCTACTCCCGACCGGCGACCGGATCCGGCCGAACGGGTGCGCGCAGCAGCTCGACCAGCGCCGACACGCTCTGCTCCTGCCTGCCCCCGGCCACCGCGCGCCGCAGCAGGTCGTGCAGGGGGTCGAGCCACCGCCCGTCGAGCCCGGCCTCCGCCACCAGCTCGCGGTCCTGTGTGACGCCCTCGTGGAACAGCCCGACCGACGACTGGAGCCGGGTGTAGTCGCCGGAGTCGACCTCGTCGGCCACCACCGGCAGCACGGACGCGATCATCCCCAGCCACTTGACGGTGTGCGGCACGAGTGATGTCGCCGGCAGCCCGCGCCGGGTGACCAGCGCCGCGCCCTGGAGGAAGCCGACCAGCGCCGGCAGCAGCGTCCCGCCCACCGCCGCCTCGTACAGCTTCGCCAGGTCCACTTCGGTGCCCAGCAGCGACGTGTCGCCGCCCAGCACCCGCAGGACGTCCTCGTGCTCGGCGTACACGGTGGCGTCGCCGCTGTAGTAGAGCTGCGTGTCCGGTGCGCCCACGGCCTCCGGCACGTTCTTGATCGCGCCGTCCAGGAACCGCGCGCCCCGCGCCCCGGCCCACTCCGCCATGCGCCGCGCGCCCGCCGGCGTGCCGGAGTTGAGCGTGACCAGGTCGGGCAGCCGGTCGACCGGGGCCAGCGCGGACGTGGTCGCGTCGTAGGTCGTCAGGCACGCGACGACCAGTGGGCTCGCCGCGACCGCCGCCGCGACGTCGGGGGCCTCCACCACGCCGGTCAGCGCGGCGGCCCTGCCGGGCGTGCGGTTCCACACCGTCGTCCGGTGGCCGGCGGCGGCGAACGCCGCCGCCAGGGCGCGGCCCATCGCGCCGAGGCCGAGCACGGTGACCGGGGTGCTGCTCATGGTTCTCCTCCTGGAGGTCGGTGCCCGCCATGCTGCGAGCACCGCCGGGGCTGATCAAGTACCGTCTTTTTTGCCGGGTACGGACCTTTTCGCCGGGGGGACTGGTGAAGCACCGCAAGTACACCTGTGGTCTGGACGCCGCGATCGACGTGCTGGGCGGCAAGTGGAAGCCGTTGATCCTGTGGGAGCTGCTCGAAGACCCGCTGCGGTTCGGCGAGCTGGGCCGCGCGGTGCCCGGGATCAGCGAGCGGGTGCTGATCACCCAGCTGCGCGAGTTGCAGCACGCCGGCCTGGTGCACCGCGAGTCGCACCCCGAGGTGCCGCCGAGAGTCGAGTACTCGCTGACCGGGTTCGGCCGCTCGCTGATGGCCGCCGTGCTGCCGCTCGGCGAGTGGGGCGAGCGGAACCTGGCCCGGATCGAGGCGATCCCGCGCGACTGACCCGGCACCGCGACCGCCCCGGCCCTGTCGTCACCCGGGGTAGCCGGGTTCGTTCGTCCGGGTGTACGGCCTGGTGAGAGCCACGTCTCCCGATCATCAACGGCGCGTAAAGATGGCGTCGAGGGGTGTCAAGGCGGCATCAGGCGCGTAAAGACGCCCCGCTTCCCGATGCACCCTTTCCGGCGTCAGGGCCTGATGGGACGGCCCGGGAGAAGTCGGGAAGGGAGCGCGTTCATGGCCGACCTGGCTTATGCGCTGCTGCTGATCGGGATCTTCGCGCTGGTGGCGCTCGGCGTGCGCGGACTGGAGAAGCTGTGAGCGGCACGGGAGTCGTGGCGAACGTGGTCGCCGGCGTGCTCGCCCTGGCGCTGCTCGGCTACCTGTTCGTCGCCCTGATCAGGCCGGAGAAGTTCTGATGTCGTCCACTGCGGCCGGCCTGCTCCAGGTCGGCCTGCTGATCGCCGCCCTCGCCGTGGTCTACCGGCCCTTCGGCGACTACATGGCGCGCGTCTACACCGTGACCGGCCACACGCGCTTCGAGCGCGCCGTCTACCGGATGGCGCGCGTCGACCCCGCGTCCGAGCAGCGCTGGGGCACCTACGCGTTGGGGGTGCTGGGTTTCTCGTTCGTCGGCATCGTCCTGCTCTACGTCCTGCAACGCGTCCAGTCGGTGCTGCCGTTCGACTTCGGCCGGGGCGACGTCGGGCCGGGCATGGCGTTCAACACCGCCGTCAGCTTCGTGACCAACACCAACTGGCAGTCCTACGTGCCGGAAACCGTGCTGGGCCACGCGGTCCAGGCGGTCGGGCTCACGGTGCAGAACTTCGTGTCCGCCGCCGTCGGCATGGCCGTCGCGGTCGCGCTGGTGCGCGGGTTCGTGCGGCACCGGACCGACCGCCTGGGCAACTTCTGGGTCGACCTGGTGCGCGGCACGGTCCGCATCCTGCTGCCGGTGGCGCTCGTGTTCGCCGTCGTGCTGGTGGCGCTCGGCGTGGTGATGAGCTTCGAACCGGGCGTGACCGTGGACGGGCACACCGTGGCCACCGCGCCCGTGGCGAGCCAGGAGGTCGTCAAGCTGCTCGGCACCAACGGGGGCGGCGTGCTCAACGCCAACTCCGCGCACCCGTTCGAGAATCCCAGCGCCTGGACCAACCTCGTCGAGGTCTTCCTGATCCTGGTCATCCCGGTCTGCCTGACCCGCACGTTCGGCACGCTGGTCGGCGACCGCCGCCAGGGCGGCGTGCTGCTGGGCGTCATGGGCGCGCTGTGGACGGCGATGCTCGCGGTGATCTGGGTCGCCGAGGCGCACGGCCTGCGCCCGTTGGAGGGCAAGGAACTGCGGTTCGGCGTGCCGTCGAGCGCATTGTTCGCCGACTCCACCACGGGCACGTCGACCGGCGCGGTGAACTCGCTGCACGACTCGTACACCGGGCTGGGCGGCGGCGGCACGCTGCTGAACATGCTGTTCGGCGAGATGACGCCCGGCGGCGTCGGCACCGGGCTCTACAGCATCCTGGTGATGGCGGTGATCGCCCTGTTCCTGGCCGGCCTCATGGTCGGCCGCACGCCCGAGTACCTGGGCAAGAAGCTGGGCCGCCGCGAGGTGACCGCCGCCGCCGTGTCGGTCCTGGCCATGCCGACCGTGCTGCTGGTCGGCGCGGGCACCGCCGCGATCCTGCCGGGGACGCGGGAGGCGTTGACCAACTCCGGCCCGCACGGCCTGTCCGAGCTGCTCTACGCCTACGCGTCCGCCTCGAACAACAACGGCAGCGCGTTCGCCGGCATCACGGTGACCAGCGACTGGTTCCAGGCGTCCCTGGGGGTGTGCATGGCGCTGGGCCGGTTCGTGCCGATCGTCGCCGTGCTGTGCCTGGCCGGGTCGCTGGCCGCGCAGAAGAAGGTGCCGGTCACCGCCGGGACGCTGCCCACCACGGGCCCGTTGTTCGGCACCCTGCTGGGCGGCAGCGTCGTGCTGGTCGCCGCGCTCACCTTCGTCCCCGCTCTCGCCCTCGGTCCCATCGCGGAGGCCCTGCTGTGACCACCACCGACACTCCACGAAGGACTCCCGGCGGGTTCCGGGACCGCACCGCGCGCGACCCGGGCCACCGGGTGTCCGCCGGCGCGTTCACCCCCCGGCAGTTGCTCACGTCGCTGCCCGACGCGCTGCGCAAGCTCCACCCGCGCCACCAGGTGCGCAACCCCGTCATGTTCGTCGTCTGGGTGGGCTCGGTCCTGGTCACCGCGTTCGCCGTCGGCGACCCGAACGCGTTCACCGTCGCGGTCGCCGCGTGGCTGTGGTTCACCGTCCTGTTCGCCAACCTCGCCGAGGCCGTCGCCGAGGGCCGGGGCAAGGCACAGGCCGAATCGCTGCGCAGGAGCAGGGAGGACACCGTCGCCCGGCTCACCGACGGGCGGGTCGTGGCCGGCACCGACCTGGCGGTCGGCGACCTGGTCGTGGTCAAGGCGGGCGAGGTGGTGCCCGGCGACGGCGACGTCGTGGAGGGCATCGCCACCGTGGACGAGTCGGCCATCACCGGCGAGTCCGCCCCCGTCGTCCGGGAGTCCGGCGGCGACCGCTCGGCCGTCACCGGCGGCACCACCGTGCTGTCCGACCGGATCGTCGTGCGGATCTCCACCCGGCCCGGGGAGACGTTCGTGGACCGGATGATCGCGCTGGTCGAGGGCGCGCGGCGGCAGAAGACGCCCAACGAGGTGGCGCTGACCACCCTGCTGTCCACCTTGACGATCATCTTCCTGCTGGCCGTGGTGGCGTTGCAGCCCTTCGCGGTCTTCTCCGGCGGTGAGCAGTCCGTGGTCGTGCTGACCGCGCTGCTGGTGTGCCTCATCCCCACCACGATCGGCGCGCTGCTGTCCGCGATCGGCATCGCCGGCATGGACCGCCTGGTGCAGCGCAACGTGCTCGCCACGTCCGGCAAGGCGGTCGAGGCGGCGGGCGACGTCGACACCCTGCTGCTGGACAAGACCGGCACCATCACCTGGGGCAACCGGCGGGCCACCGAGCTGATCCCGGTGCGCGGCACCCCGCTGGACGTCCTGGTCGACGCCGCGCGGCTGTCCAGCCTCGCCGACGGCACGCCCGAGGGGCGCAGCGTGGTCGAGCTGTGCGCGTCCGAACACGGCCGCCCCACCGGGCCGACCGACGCGGAGCGGGCGGGCGAGTTCGTTCCGTTCACCGCGCAGACCCGGATGAGCGGCGTCGACCTCGACGGCCGGCGCATCCGCAAGGGCGCCGCGAGCGCGTTCACCCTGGACGAGCCGACGCGCGCGGTCGTGGACGGGATCAGCGCGCGGGGCGGCACCCCGCTCGTGGTCGCGGACGGCGCCGACGTGCTCGGCGTGATCCGGTTGTCCGACGTGGTCAAGCCCGGGATCAGGGAGCGGTTCGCCGAACTGCGCGCGATGGGCATCCGCACCGTGATGGTGACCGGCGACAACCCGCTGACCGCCAGGGCGATCGCGGAGGAGGCCGGCGTGGACGACCACCTGGCCGAGGCGACGCCGGAGGACAAGCTGGCGCTGATCCGGGCCGAGCAGGAGGGCGGCCGGCTGGTGGCGATGACCGGCGACGGCACCAACGACGCCCCGGCGCTGGCCCAGTCCGACGTGGGCGTGGCCATGAACACCGGCACCTCGGCCGCCAAGGAGGCCGGGAACATGGTGGACCTGGACTCCGACCCCACCAAGCTGATCGAGGTGGTGGGCATCGGCAAGCAGTTGCTGATCACCAGGGGCGCGTTGACCACCTTCAGCGTGGCCAACGACCTGGCGAAGTACTTCGCCGTCCTGCCGGCGATGTTCGCGGCCGTGTACCCGCAGCTCGACCGGCTCAACGTGATGCACCTCGCGTCGCCGAGGTCGGCGATCCTGTCGGCGGTCGTCTTCAACGCGCTGGTCATCGTGGCGCTGATCCCGCTGGCGTTGCGCGGGGTCCGCTACCGGCCGTCCGGCGCGTCCGCGCTGCTGCGGCGCAACCTGCTGGTCTACGGGCTGGGCGGCGTCGTCGCGCCGTTCGCCGGGATCTGGCTCATCGACCTGCTCGTCCGCCTCATCCCCGGGATCGGGTGACCCACGTGTCCGACTTCGCCAAGCAGGCCCTCGCCGGGCTGCGCGTCCTGCTGCTGCTCACCGTCGTCACCGGGGTCCTGTACCCCGCCGCCGTGTGGTCGGTCTCCCGGCTGCCCGGCCTGCACGCCAACGCCGAGGCCGTCGACACCACCCTGGTCGGCGTCGACCGGGACGGTGACCGGTGGTTCCACACCCGGCCGTCGGCGGCGACGCTGCCCGCGTCCGGCGGCTCGAACAAGGGCGAGCGCGACCCCGGTCACGACGCCGTGGTCGCCGAGCGCCGCACGGCGGTGGCCCGCCGGGAGGGCGTCCCCGAGGACCGGGTCCCCGAAGACGCCGTCACCGCGTCCGCGTCCGGCCTGGACCCGCACGTCAGCCCCGCCTACGCCGACCTCCAGGTGCCCCGGGTGGCCCGCGCGACCGGCCTGGGCGAGGACCGGGTGCGGCAGCTCGTCGCCGACAGCTCCGCCGGGCGGGCCGCCGGCTTCCTCGGCGAGCCGACCGTGAACGTGACCGTGCTCAACCGGCTGCTGGACGCCGAGCGGTGACCCCGGTGGCCGTCAGCGCGCGGCCACCAGCCGCCACAACGACACCACCTCGGCCGCCCGTTGCGCGCCGAACGGCCCCCGGCGCGCGCGGTGCCGGGGCCGGGTGTCGAGCCGGCCCACCGGCACGAGCCCGGCGGCGCTGATCGCGGCGGTGACCTCGGTGGGGGAGCGCAGCCCGAGCCGTTCGGCCAGGTCGGACGGCACCAGCCACCCCTCCCCGCGGGGGGTGGGGTGATCGGGCAGGCCGCGCAGGAAACCGCGCAGCACCGCCGACCCGGGGTCGTGCGCGGCGGCGTCCAAGGACGACACCGGCACGCCCGGCCGCCACGGCGGGTTGCACACCACCAGGTCTGCCCGGCCCGGCGGGAACAGGTCCGCCCGGAGCACCTCGACCGGGTGCCCGGCGGTGTTCTCCCGGGCGCACGCCACCGCGCGCGGCGCCACGTCCGTGGCCACCACGCGCCGTGCTCCCCGCCGGGCGAGCAGCAGCGCCGGCACGCCGGTCCCGGTGCCGATGTCGAACGCCGTCACCGGGTCCGGCCACGGCGCGGTGGCGACGAGGTCCAGGTACTCCTGCCGGGTCGGCGCGAACACCCCGCAGTGGGGGCGGATGCGCGCGCCCAGCGCCGGCACCCACAGGCCCTTCCTGCGCCACTCGTGCGCGCCCAGGACGCCGAGCAGGTCGGTGAGCGGGATCACCAGGTCGCCCGGCGGGTAGACGTGCCGGCACGCCTCGGCGACGTCCGGCGCGTGCCGCAGGGCGAGCCGGTGGTCGACCAGTTCGACGGCCAGGCGGCTGAGCAGGAGCGCGCGCCGCGCGGTGGCCCGCCGGTGCCCGGCGCAGGTGTCCGCTCGCGGTTCGAGGCGGCGTTTCACGGCGGCGAGAACTTGGCGGGCGGTGCGGTAGTCGCCCCGCCACAGCACGGCGCGGTCGCGCGGCCGGCGGAGCAGCCGGTCGGCGCCCAGCTCGTGGGCGGGGTCCAGGGACGCGGGCACCGGGTGGCGGGACGCCCACCGGGCCGTGCGGATCAGGCCGGGTTCCGGCCAGGAGACGAGGGGGTGGTGTTCCACCGGGGGCTCCGGGTGACGGGGAACCGCCTCCGGGAGCTGCGCCGTCCGGAGACGGCTCCGCTCGGGAAGTGGGCGGCCGTCAACAGGACGGGACTCGCCACACCACCGAACCGGGGATCACGCGGTGAGCGTAGCAGCGCCTCGGACGACGCCGGGTCAGGCGTTCAGGTACGCCAGGACCGCCTGCACGCGGCGGTGGCCGCCGTCGTCGTTGGGCAGGTTGAGCTTGGTGAAGATGTTGCGGATGTGCTTGAGGACCGCGCCCTCGCTCACCACCAGGGTGCCCGCGATGGTCGCGTTGTTGTGGCCCTCCGCCATCAGCGAGAGCACCTCGCGCTCCCGCGCGGTGAGCGTGGCCAGCGGGTCGTCGGGCTTGCGGCGGACCAGGAGCTGGGAGATGACCTCCGGGTCCATCGCGGTGCCGCCCTCGGCGACGCGGGTCAGCGCCTCCACGAACCGCTCGACCTTGCCGACCCGCTCCTTGAGCAGGTAGCCGACCCCGCCCGCGCCGTCGGCCAGCAGCTCGGCCGCGTAGCTGTTCTCCACGTACGCCGACAGCACCAGCACCGGCAGGCCGGGGTGGATGCGGCGGGCCTCGGACGCGGCGCGCAGTCCCTCGTCGGTGAACGTCGGCGGCAGCCGCACGTCGGTGACGACGGCGTCCGGGCGGTCGTCGGCGATCGCGGCCAGGAACTCGGTGGCGTTGTCCACGGCGGCGACGATGGTCATCCCCGCGTTGCCCAGCAGCAGCGTGAGCCCTTCGCGGAGCAGCACATCGTCCTCGACGATCACAACCCGCAAGGCAGCTCCACTCGCAACACCGTCGGCCCGCCTGGCGGGCTGCTCAGGTCGGCGTGGCCGTCGAACGCGTCCGCACGGCGCTGGATGCCGACGATACCCGTTCCGAGGTCGCCGTCCGCACCACCCCGGCCGTTGTCCCGGACGGTGATGAACAGCCGGTCGGCCGACGCGTCGAGGCTGACCGAGGCGGCGTCGGCCGCCGAGTGCTTGGTGATGTTGGTCAGCGCCTCGGCGATGATGAAGTACGCCGCCGCCTCGATCGCGGCGGGCTGCCGCCCGATCGGGGCCACCTCCAGCGCGGTCGGCACCGGGCAGCGGGCCGCCAGGGCCGACACCGCGCCGTCCAGGCCCCGGTCGGACAGCACCGGCGGGTAGATGCTGCGCACCACCTCGCGCAGCTCGGCCAGCGCGTCCGTCGCCGTGTCCTGTGCCTTCCTGACCAGCGTGAACGCCGCGTCCGGGTCGCGTTCCCGCATCTGGTCGGCGATGCCGAGCTGCATCACCACGGCGGCGATCCGGGCCTGCGCGCCGTCGTGCAGGTCACGTTCGATGCGCCGCAGCTCCGCCCCGTGCGCCTCCAGCGCGCCCGCGCGCGACGCGGTGAGCTCCGCCACCCGGTCGACCAGCCGCGCGCCCTCCGCCGGCGCGAGCAGCTTGCGCGCCACCAGCGCGTGCCAGCGGGCGAACCGGGGCGTCTGCCAGGCCAGCCAGGCGAACACCAGCCCGGCCACCGGCGTCACGGCGGCGGTCGCCCACGAGTCCACGAGCAGCCCGAACGAGGTCTCCACGCCGCCGGGCACCAGCCACCAGTAAGCAGGGGTGAGCAGGTTGTTCAGCGCGCTGAACGGGGACCCGAGCACCACGCCGGCGAGCAGCAGCCCGCCGAACCCGTGCAGCGCCAGCCACAGCACGTCGCGGCGGTTGGCCGGGTCGGCGGCGGCGGTCGCCACCTGGGTGAGCACCGGCCCGTCGAGCACGTGGTAGGACTCGGGGATCGGCTCGCCGAGGAACCGGGCGGCGCGCTTGCGGTCGAAGGCGACCAGCGGTCGGATCAGCCGCAGCGCCTCGGGCAGGGCGGGCAGCCCGACGCCGACGACGCACAGCGCCAGCACCACGCCCAGCAGGCTCAGCGCGAGGATCGACAGCAATGCCGTAACCGCGCCCACCACCACGTAGCGCACGGCGGTCCACAGGGGAGTCAGCCTGGTCATGCCGTCGATTGTGGCCGACCGACCCCCTTCCGGGCGGTAGTGCAGACGCTACCTCCACTGGCTCGTCAGCGGGATTTGTTCCGGCGCGCCCACCGGTCAGGCTTGGCACCAGCACACTTCGATGAAGGGGAACGTGATGGTGGCAGGAACGGTGACCGTGGACACCGCGTTGCGGTTGGAGTCGGTGAGCAAGGTCTACGGCTCGGGCGCGAACGCGGTCACCGCGCTGGACGGTGTCACGGTCGGTCTGCGCCGTGGCGCGTTCACCGCCGTGATGGGCCCCTCCGGGTCGGGCAAGAGCACGTTCCTGCACTGCGCGGCGGGCCTGGACCGGCCGACGTCGGGCCGGGTGCTGCTCGGTGGCACGGACCTGGCCGGGATGTCGGAGGACAAGCTGACCGAGCTGCGCAGGCAGCGCATCGGGTTCGTGTTCCAGGCGTACAACCTCATCCCGTCGCTGACCGTCGAGCAGAACATCACCCTGCCGCTGCGGTTCGCCGGGCAGCGGCCCGACAAGAACTGGCTGCGCGAGATCGTGGAGCGGGTCGGCATCGCCAACCGGCTGGGCCACCGCCCGTCCGAGCTGTCCGGCGGCCAGCAGCAGCGGGTCGCCATCGCGCGGGCCCTGGTGACCCGGCCCGAGGTGCTGCTCGCCGACGAGCCGACCGGCGCCCTGGACACCCGGACCGGGCGGCAGGTGCTGGAGCTGCTGCGCGGCCTGGTCGACACCGTGGGCCAGACCGTGCTGATGGTCACCCACGACCCGGTCGCGGCGTCGTTCGCGCACAGCGTGGTGTTCCTCGCGGACGGCCGGCTGGCCGGCGAGCTGCACCAGCCGACGCCGAACGAGGTCGTGCGCCGCCTGACCGGTCTCGGGGAGTGGTGATCGTGCGCGGTCTGGCGTGGCAGTTGGTGAAGGCGCGCAAGCTCGCCTTCGTCGGGGCGTTCATCGCCATCCTCTGCGGGTCCGCCGTGGTCGCGGCCTGCGGGATGCTCATGGAGTCCGGCATCCGGTCCGGGGTGCCCACCCAGCGGTACGCGGCGGCGTCCGTCGTGGTCGGCGGCGACCAGTCGATCCGGCCGGAGGGCGTGTCCGCGCTGGAGGCGCAGCAGGTCGGCACGTTGCCGACGGTGTCCGGGGACCTGGTCGGCAAGATCCGGTCGGTGCCCGGCGTGAAGGACGTCGTCGGCGAGACCACGTTCCAGGCGCGCGCGGTCACCGGCGGTGGCCCGGTCGAGGTGCTCGGCCACAACTGGGACGCCGCCGTGCTCGCCCCGTACGAGCTGCGCGACGGCCGGCAGCCGCAGGCGTCGAACGAGGTCGTGGTGGACGCCGCGCTGGCGGGGGTCGCCGTGGGCGGCAAGCTCGACGTGATGACCACCTCGACACCGGTCGCCTACGACGTGGTCGGCATCGCCGCGCGGTCCGGTCAGGACGGTCCGGCCAAGCAGACCGGCCTCTACTTCACCGCCGAGCAGGCCGACCGGCTGGCCGGCACCGACGGCCGCTTCCAGGCCATCGGCGTGTTCGCCGACGGTGACGCCTCGGCCGTCGCGGACCGGGTCGAGGAGGCCCTCAAGGACGACCACGTGCTGGTCGCCGCCGGCAAGGACCGGGGCACGGTCGAGTTCGCCGCGGTCGGGCAGTCGCGGGTCATGCTCATGGCGATCTCCGGCTCGTTCGGCGGGATCGCCATGCTGGTCGCGGGTTTCGTGGTGGCCGGCACCCTCACCCTGGCGATGGACCAGCGGCGGCGCGAGCTGGCGCTGCTGCGGGCGATCGCGGCCACGCCGAAGCAGATCGCCAAGCTGATCGGCTCGGAGACGCTGCTGGTGGCGAGCGTCGCCGCCGCGCTGGGCGCCGGCGCGGGCATCTTCGTCGGGCAGGGCCTGCGCGAGGCGTTCGTCAGGATCGGCGTGATGCCCGAGGACTTCGCGCTCAGCGTCGGCCCCATCCCGCTGGTCGTCGCGTTCCTGCTCGGCCTGGGCGTGGCCCGGCTCTCGGCGGCGGTCGCGGCCCGCAAGCCGTCCCGCATCCCGCCCACCGAGGCGCTCGGCGAGGCGGCCGTGGAACGGCGCGACGTCGGCCGGGTGCGGACCGTGATCGGCCTCGCGCTGGTGGCCGGCGGTGTCGGCCTGGCGACCATGCCGCTCTACCTGCACACCGAGGTCGCCCTCGCCATGGCGGGCATGTCGGCGCTGCTCGCCGTGATCGGCGTCGCCCTGCTCGGCCCGCGCGCCGTCACGCCGATCATGTGGCTGGTCACCGCGCCGCTGTCGAAGCTGGGCGTCACCGGCTACCTGGCCGCCGCGAACAACCGGGCCAACATGCGCCGGCTGGCCTCCGCGCTGACCCCGCTGATGCTGTCGGTGGCGTTCGCCGTGGTGAACTTCTTCAGCCAGACCGTGGCGACGGCCGCCGCCGTGCAGGAGTCGGAGAAGGTCATGAAGCCCGACTACGCGGTCACCGCTCCCGGCGGCCTCTCGCCCGAGGTCGCCGAGGCCGCCCGCCGGATCGACGGCGTGGCCTCCGCCGGGTCGATGGTCCGCACGCAGGTGACCGTGCTCACCGAGCGCGCCGACGCGGACCGGACGATGGTCGCGGAGCGCAAGCCCGCCCTCGGCCTGGACCGGGTCGGCGGCAGCGTCGACCTCGCGGTGCGCGCCGGCTCGCTGGACGACCTGCGCGGCAACACCGTCGCGGTGAGCAAGGACGAGGCGAGCAGCCAGGGCGTCGACCTGGGCGGCGAGCTGAAGCTCTACCTGGACGACGGCCAGGAGGCCCGCCTGAAGGTCGTCGCCGTCTTCGACCGCGCCCTGGCCTACGGCGGCTACGCGCTGCCCGCCGAGCTGGCCCGCGCGCACAGCACGAGCAAGCTGGACAGCTCGGTGCTGGTCGCGCTGGAGCCCGGCGCGGACGGCGCGGCGGTGCAGGCGCAGCTCACCCGGCTCGCCGAGGAGTACCCGGGCCTGACCACCGTCGGCAAGGGCGAGCTGGGACCGGCGGAGCGCGGCGAGCGGTACGTCCAGTTCTGGGTGAACCTGGTCGCGGTGGGCGTGATCCTCGGCTACATCGCCATCGCGGTGGCCAACACGCTGGTGCTGTCCACGGCGCAGCGGCGGCGCGAGTTCGCGCTGCTGCGGCTGGTCGGCGGCACGCGCCGGCAGGTGATCCGGATGATGCGGGCCGAGGCGGGCACCCTGGTGGGCATCGCGATCGCGGTCGGCACGCTGATCGCCGCCGTGCCGCTGGTGCTGCTCAGCATCGGCTTCATGGGCACCCCGGTGCCGTCCGGGCCGATCGGGGTCTACCTGGGGATCATCGGGTTCGCGGCGCTGCTCGGGTTCCTGGCGCTGGGCGTGCCCACCCGGCTCGCGCTGCGGGCCAAGCCGGTGGACGCGATCGGGATGCGTGAGTGAGGACGCGGCGCCCGGCCGGTGCTCGACCGGTCGGCCGTCGTGAGGCGGCCCGGTTCCGACCGGGCCGCGTGACACCGGAAGCCCTCGGCAGCGGGACCTGGTCCCGACGCCGAGGGCTTCGGTGTGCGCGCGGGGCGCGGGGTCGCGCCGCACGTGCTGGTGCGGACCGGCGCGCGCGCTTTCCCAGACCGCGCACCGGTCCACGTCCGAGCGACGACGTGACGGCCGTCGCGGGGGGTTCGTACCCGTCAGGCGACGACGTAACGGCCGTCGCGGGTGAAGCCGAGCACCTTCGCGCCCGCGTCCATCCGCGTCCCCAGCTCCTCCCGGACCCGCAGCCGCCAGCGGGCTGCCTGCTCCGGGTCGCCGGCGCGCAGGGACTCGATGTCGGCCGGCACCCGCACGGTCGCACCCGACCCGGTGGCACCCGAGCCGGTGGCGTCCGGGACGCCGTCGGTCACCGGCTCCGCCGGCTTCCCGGCGCACGCCGCCACGACCTCCGGCGACCGCAGGTCCCACGACGCCAGCAGCCGGTCGCTCGCGTCGACGCCGTTGATCCCGTCGTCCATCTCGCCGTAGAAGTCCGGCAGGTACTCCACCGCCGTCGCGGCGAGCTTGGCCAGGTTGAAGTACGCGTTGCGGCGCACCAGCGGGTCGAACGTCCAGGTGATGGTGTCCAGCCCCCGGTCCAGCGCCCACGCCCGCTGGTGCAGCTTGAGCGCGAACCCGACGGACCGGCCGCGCATCTCCGAGCGCACGCCGGTGACGTGCGAGTGCAGGGTCCGCCCGGCCGGCGCGGCCAAGAACCCCACGGTGGCACCCACCATGCGGTCGCCGACGAACGCGCCCACCACGTAGTTGCCGGAGTGCGCGAGCACCCGCATCAGCTCGTTGGTGATCGGCACGTTCGACGGGCTCGGCCGCCAGATGTCCCAGAACAGCCGGTCGACCTCGGCGATGTCGTCGCCGTCGTGCAGTTCCCGGATGACGATCCCGGACCTGGCCGCCGCGACCTCGGCCACCCGGGCGGGCCCGGTGTCAGGAACGGTCCTCATCCGGCCCTCCGGTGTGCGCGACCACCCAGTCCACCAAGCGCCGGTTGTAGTCCACCCGGTGCGACGGCGTGCCGTCGAGGATGAACAGGTGGTCACCGTCGGGGTAGAGCACCAGCTCGGTCTTCACCCCGTTGCCCAGCAGGGCGTGGTACCACTGCTCGGCCTGGCCGACCGGGCAGCGCTCGTCGGCCGCGCCGTGCAGCACGAGCGTCGGGCTGCTCACCTTGTGCGCGTGCGTGATGGGCGACAGCTCACCCAGCAACCCGGGGTCGCCGATCTCGATCGCGGCGATCATCGTGCCCACGTCCGACGTGCCGCCCATGCTGACCAGGTCGCTGACCACGCCGCCCGCCACGACCGCGCGGAACCGCCCGGTCCGGGTCGGCAGCCAGCACGACATGTAGCCGCCGTAGCTGTACCCGGTGAGCGCCAACCGGTCCGGGTCGACCAGCCCTTCGGCGACCAGGGCGTCGACCGGCTCCAGGAAGTCGTTCTCGTCGGCCGTGCCCCAGCCGCCGATGGCCGCGCGCAGGAACTCCTCGCCGTAGCCGTCGCTGGCGCGCGGGTTGAGCAGCAGCACCGACCAGCCCCGCTCCACCAGGACCTGGTGGTACAGGTGCTCCGCATCGCGCACCGGGCTCCACGCGTTGTGCGGCCCGCCGTGCACGTCCACCAGCAGCGGTGACGGCCCGGTGGTCGCGGGGGAGCGCAGCAGCCAGCCGTGCACCTCCACGCCGTCGGAGACGGTGAACGACCGCGCCTGCGGCTTGGCGAAGCGGACGTCGGCGAAGTCCTCGACGTAGGAGGTGACGAAGTCCAGCTCGCCGGTGGCGGTGTCGACGAACGCGACCTCGCCGAAGTGGTCCACAGTGGACACCACGACGACGGCGGTGTCGCCCGCCACGGACAGGCCGGACACCACCTGGTCGCCGCCGACCAGTTTGCGGATCGCGCCGTCCCGGTGCTCGTAGAGGTGCGTGCACCCGTTGTCCCGTGCGCAGAACAGCAGGGCGGACCCGGTGCTCTGCGGCAGCGCGCCGGGGTAGCCCCCGCCGCCGGGCATGACGTTGCGGTCCAGCCCGGCGGTCAGGTCCACGCTGCCGCGCACCAGGCGGTTGTTGTGGATGCCGGCGGTCGGCGTGGAGATCAGCAGCGGTTCCTCATCGAGCCACACCACCGCCCGCACCGCGCCGTCGCCGACCGTGGTCACGTCCGAGGTGGCCAGATCCACCACGTGCGCCGGCGTGGCGCGGTCGATAGCCGACCAGTCGGCGAACGCCAGCCGCGTCCCGTCCGGCGACCATGCCGGCACGCCCGCGTACTGCGGCCCGTCGGTGACCCGGCGGACCGAGCGGTCGGCCAGGTCCAGCACGTGCAGCCGGGGTTGCGCGCCGCGCAGCCGCCCCGCGCCGTCCATCTTGTGCACCAGCCCGGAGGCGACGATCGGCTCGTCCGGCCCGGTGCCGCCGACGAGGGCGGCGAACGCGATCCGGCCGCCGTCCGGGCTCCACACGGGCACGCCCGCGCCGCCGGCCAGGTCGGTGACCGCTTCCGGCTCGCCGCCGTCGACCGGCAGCAGCCAGAGCTGCCCCCCGCGCAGGAAGGCGATCGTGCGGCCGTCCGGCGAGAACCGGGGCGAGGTGTCGTCCCCGCCCCGGGTGAGCCGGCGCGGCACGCCCTCGCGCCCCACCGACCACAGCGACCGGGTGTTGGCGTCCCCGTCGACCTCGTGCAGGACGTACACGACCCGGCTGCCGTCCGGCGACAGCGCCGGGTCGCTGGGCGAGCGCACCAGCCGCAGGTCGTCGGGCACGTGTGCCCTGGTGGTCTCCCCCATGGTGCCTACTCCGATTCGGTGCGGACCGCGGCCCGGCTGCTGAACAGGTACTCCGCGCGACCCCGGTCGTCCGAGCCCACCAGGGTGAACACCTGGTAGCGCCCGTGCTCCTCCTCCACCGCGATCAGGCTGTTCTCGCGCAGCTTCACGACCTCGAACGTGCGGGTGCCCATCAGGGCGCGCGCCTCGTCGGTCAGCGGGGTGACCGTGATCCAGCCGCGACCCCGCTCGTCCACGGTCACCGCCTGGCCGATCATGGGCGTGTTGTAGACGCCGGCCACCCGGTGGCCGTCCAGCGGCTCGGGGTCGGCCGGGGGCGTCGGGTCGTCGGGGACGTCGGCCCCGGCGAGGTCGCGCATCAGCGGCACCACCAGGTCCTTGTAGACCTTGCCGCCGTCGATGCTGTTGGTCAGCAGGGCCACGGCGACGTTCGCCGTGCCGGAGATCCGCAGGAACGCGGACTGCCCGATGGTGCCGCCGTCGTGGCCGAAGACGTCCGCGCCCCAGTCGAACAGCTCCCAGCCCAGGCCCCACGCCTCGGCCAGGGCACCGATGTAGGGCACGTCGACCTGCTTGACGCGCATGGCCTTCGCGCTCTCCGCAGACAGGATCGGGCCGCCGCCGTCGAGGTGCGCGCGGGCCCAGCCGAGCAGGTCGCGGGCGCGCATCGCCAGCAGCGAGCCGGCCGGCGCGTTGGACGGCGTGAGCGACCAGACCGGCGCGGGCACCTGGCTGCCGCCCTCGCCGGGCACGTGGCCCAGCGCGGCGCGGTGCACGATGGCCTCGTTGGCGTTGGTGGCGAGGTGGGTCAGGCCCAGCGGGTCGGCGATCCGCTCGCGCAGCACCTGCCCGAACGGCTTGCCGCGCAGCACCTCCACGATCCGGCCGAGCACCACGTACCCGCTGTTGCAGTAGGAGAACATCTCGCCCGGCGGGTGGATCTGGGCCGCCTCGGTGATGGTGCCCAGGTACTTCGCCACGGCGTCGTCGCCGCTGCCGGTGTCGTGGAACAGGTCGCCGTCGATGCCCACCGTGTGGTCGAGCAGCTGCCGGGTGGTGATCACGGCGGTGGCCGCCGCGTCGGCGACCCGGAACTCCGGCAGGTACCGCACGACCGGCGCGTCGAGGTCCAGCAGGCCGTCGTCGACGAGCTGCATCACCAGCGTGGCCGTCCAGACCTTGGTGATCGAGCCGATCTGGAACACCGACTCGGTGGTGGCGCGCACCCCGGTGGCCAGGTTCAGCACGCCCGCCGCCGCGTCCAGGACCTCGCCGTCCACCAGCACCGCCGCCTGCGCGCCGGGGATGCCGTGCTCGGCCACCAGCTCGGCGAGCCTGCCCGGCAACCAGGCGGCGATTCTCTCACTGCGCGACATGCGTTTCTCCTCCAGTGCGGGGTGCGGTGCCCGGGATCGAGGCGACGAGCCGGGCGGTGTACGGGTGGGTGGGCGCGTCGAGCACCTCGGCGGTCGGGCCGTGCTCCACGATCCGGCCCCGGTGCATCACCACCACGCGGTCGGTCACCTGCCGTGCGACGGCCAGGTCGTGGGTGATGAACAGCAGCGCGATGCCCAGCTCCCGGTTGGCCTTGCGGAGCACTTCGAGCACCTGCGCCTGGACCGAGACGTCAAGGGCGGCAACGGGTTCGTCGCACACCAGCAGCCTCGGCCGGACGGCCAGCGCCCGCGCGATCGCCACCCGCTGGCGCTGCCCGCCGGACAGCGCTGCGGGCAGCCGCTTGGCGTAGGAGGTCGGCAGGCCGACCAGGTCCAGCAGCTCGTCCACCTCGGTGGCCAGGTCGGTGGCCGTGCGCTGCCGCAGCGCCTCGGTGAGCGCGTACCCGATGGTGTGGGCGGGGTTCAGCGACGAGTACGGGTCCTGGAACACGCACTGCACCAGCCGCCGGGCCTGCGCCCGCTGTGCCTTGCGCAGCCTGCGGTAGGACGTGACGTCCACGCCGCCCAGCGTGATCCGGCCCTCGGTGGCGTCGGTCAGCCCGAGCACCGTGCGCGCCAACGTGGTCTTGCCCGAACCCGACTCGCCCACCACGGCCAGCGACTCGCCCTCGGTGACGTGCAGCGAGACACCTTCCAGCGCGGTGAACGAGGTCGGGCGGAAGCCCGTCGACCGGTAGGTCTTCACCACGTCCACGACGTCCAGCAGGGTGTCGCCGACCGCCACGCGCACGGTCGGGTCCACGTCGTCGTCGCCGACGTGACCGAGGTCGATCTCGTCGTGCCGGCGGCACGCGGTGGACCGGTCGCCGAGGTCGACCAGCGGGGGAGCGTGGTCGGTGCAGGCGTCCTCGACCCACGTGCAGCGGTCCGCGAACGGGCACCGGTCGGCCACGTCGGCGGCGGCCGGCACCGAGCCGGGGATGCCCAGCAGCACCGGCTGGCGGTGCGTCGCGGACGGCACGGAGCGCAGCAGCCCCGAGGTGTAGGGGTGGGCGGGCTTGTCCAGCTCGCCCGACGGCGCGGACTCGACCAGCGCGCCCGCGTACATCACCAGCACCCGGTCGCACGCCGACCGCGCCACCCGCAGGTCGTGCGTGATGAGCACCAGGCCCATCTGCCGCTCGACCTGCAACCGGCGCAGCAGCGCGAGCACCTCGGCCTGCGTGGTCACGTCCAGCGCGGTGGTCGGCTCGTCCGCGATCAGCAGCCCGGGGTCCTTGGCCAGCGCGGCGGCCAGCGCCACCCGCTGCCGCATCCCGCCGGAGAGCTGGAACGGGAAGCGCGCGGCCACCGCCGGGTCGGTGATGCCGACCTCGGCCAGCCGGCGCAGCACCTCGGCCCGGCTCCCGCGCCCCGGCAGGCTCTCCAGGATGTGGGTGCCGATCGTGGTCAGCGGGTTGAGCATGGTGAACGGGTCCTGCATGAGCAGCGACACGGCGTGGCCGCGCACGCCGCGCAGGCCCTTGGCGCCGACCAGCTCCTTGCCGGCCAGCAGCGCCGACCCGCCCGCCCGCAGGCCCGGCGGCAGCAGCGACACCAGCGCCCGCGCGGTCAGCGACTTGCCGGAGCCCGACTCGCCGACCAGGCCGACCGTCTCGCCCGGCCCGACCGAGAACGACACCCCGCGCACCAGCGGGCGGGACCGCCCGTCGTGGACGGTCAGCTCACGCACGTCCAACATCGCGCCCCCTCGCGGCCATCCGGTCGTAGACCCGGTCGCCGATCAGCGTCACGCTCGCCGCGACCACGGTGATCAGCACGGCCGGCGCGGCCATCGCCGCCGGGTTGAGGTCGAGCATCCCCTTGTTCTCGGCCAGCATCCGGCCCCAGTCCGGCGCACCGGTGCCGACCCCGAGGCCGAGGAACGCCAGCGCGGCCAGGCCGACCAGGGCGCTGACGAACGTCAGCAGCAGGTTGGCCACCACGGTCGGCAGCACGTTGGGCAGCAGGTGGGTGAACAGGATCCGCCCGCGCCCCACGCCGACCGTCCGCGCCGACTCGACGTACGCCAGGTTGCGCTGCGCCAGCACGGCGCTGCGCACCATCCGCACGTCGGCCGGCACGCTCAACGCGATCAGCACGCCGATCGCCAGCGGGTACCCGCCGCCGAACACGCCCACGACGACGATCGCCACCAGCAGCGGCGGCACCGCGTAGACCAGGTCGACGCCGCGCATGATCGCCGAGTCCACCCAGCCGCCCCGGTACCCGGCCAGCAGGCCGATCACGGTGGCGAGCACGGCCACCCCGATCGCCACCACGGCCGGCCCGAGCAGCGCGATCCGCGCGCCCGACACCAGCCGGGACAGCACGTCGCGGCCCAGGTCGTCGGTGCCCAGCCAGTGCGCGCCGCTCGGCGGCATGGCCGTGTTGGCCAGGTCCTGCGCACCCGGGTCGTACGGCGCGAGCCAGTCGCCGCCCAGGGCGGCGATGACCACGAGCCCCAGCGCGAACACCGGGATCGCGCCCGGCACCTTCCGCGCGATCCGCGCCCGTGCCCTCATCACGCACCTCCGGAATGCCGGACGCGCGGGTCGAGCCCGAGGTAGCACAGGTCCACCACCAGGTTCACCCCGATCATCAGCGCGGCGGTGAGCAGGGCGAGCCCCTGCACCACCGGGATGTCCTTCGTGGACACCGACTCCACCAGCAGCGAACCCAGGCCGGGCAGCGCGAACGTCGACTCGACCAGCACCGCCCCGGTCAACGACATGGCCAGCACGAGACCGGCCGAGGTGATCACCGGCAGCGCCGAGTTGCGCAGCGCGTACCGGCCCAGCACCACGGAGCGGGGCAGGCCGCGCGCCTCGGCGAAGGTGACGAAGTCCTTCGTCGCCACGTCCAGCGCCGCCGCCCGGGTCTGCCGGGCGACGATGGCGACACCGGCCACCGCCATCGTCACGGCGGGCAGCGTCAGGTGCTCCACCCGGCCGGCGAAGCCCTCGCCCGCGCCGAACACCGGGAACCAGCCCAGGCCGACGCCGAACACGGTCAGCAGCAGCAGCCCCACCGCGAACGGCGGCGCGCTCACCCCGACCAGGGCGGTCAGCGTGACGCCCCGGTCGAGCACCGAACCCCGGCGGATGCCGGCGGACAGGCCCGCCGGCACCGCGATCACCAGCACCAGCAGGAAGGCGTAGACGCCCAGCGCGAGCGTGACGTCCAGCCGTTCCGAGAGCATGTCGGTCACCGGCTGCCCCGACCGCACCGACCGGCCGAAGTCCATCTGCACCACGTCGCCCAGCCACTGCCAGAAGCGGGACAGGAACGGGTCGTCCAGGTGGTACCGGGCGCGGATCGCGGCGATCAGCTCGGGCGTCGGCGGGCGCGAGCCCAGCAGCGTCTGCTCCGGGCTGCCGGGGCTCGCCGCCAGCAGCGAGAACACGACGAACGACGTCACCAGCAGCGTCACCGCCGCGGCGAAGAGCCGCTTGCCGAGGAATGCCAGGATGTACATCGGTCAGGCCGTCGCCTTGAGCCAGCCGACCCAGTTCGCGCCGGCCAGCCACGGCGTCGGCTCGGGGCTGAACACCGCCTCGGAGCGCACCGCGTGCATCAGCTGCTCCTCGAACAGCGGGATGTAGGGCAGCTGCTCGGCGTTGATCCGCATGATGTCGCCGATCGCGCCCTTGTCCTCCGCAATCGCGGCGAGCTTCGCCTCGACCTCGGGGGTGGTGAAGCCCGCGGTGTTCAGGCCGTTGGGGCCGATCGACTTCTTGCCGAACATCAGCGGCAGCATCTCGCCGGGGTACGGCGTGCCGCCGCCCGCGCGCATGATCTGGAGCTTGAGGTCCTTGGCCGCGTAGAGCTGCGCCACCCACTGCTGGTCGGTCATCGCCTTGGGGGTCAGCGTGATCCCGATGGTCGACAGGTTGCGGGACATGTTCTCCAGCGTCAGCCGCGTCCAGTTCTGCGTGGTCGGGTACGGCACCTCGACGCTGAAGCCGCCGGGGTGCGCGGACTTCGCCAGCTCCTCCTTGGCCTTGGCCATGTCGAACTCGTAGGTCGGCAGCGAGCCGGTCAGCTTCTCGGCCTCCTCCTTGCCCAGGTAGGAGGACAGCTGCAAGGTCGCCACCGGGCTGGCCGAGATCCGGCCGCGACCGCCGAACAGGGGTTCGAGCAGGCCCTTGCGGTCCACCGAGTGCGCCAGCGCCTTGCGGACGTGGATGTCGTTGAACGGCGCGGTGTTCACGTCCATCGACAGGTAGTTGATGCCGATGCTGTCCGTGGTGTACATGTTCACGCCCGACGTGCGCTCCCACTTGCGGGCGTCCTGGAGCGGCACGATGAACGTTCCGTCCACCTCGCCGGCGATCATGGCCAGCCGCAGCGCCTCGGGGTCGGGGATCGGCTTGTAGTTCAGCTTCGCCACCTTGGGCTTGGTGCCCCAGTAGTCCTCGAAGCGCTGGAACACCACGCCGTCGGCGGGCGAGAACTTCTCGACCTTGAACGGGCCCGCGCCCATGCCCGGCTTGTCCGGCCCGCCGAGGTCCTTGCCGGCGGCCTCCTGGTACGCCTTGGGCTGCACGATCCAGTTCAGCGCGGCCACGTACTTGAAGGCCGGGTCCGGGACGCTGAGCTTCACCGTGACCTGGGCCGGCCCGGTCACCGAGATCTCCTTGACCGCGTTCATGAACGTCGCGGTCTCCGAAGCCTGCTCCGGGTCGATCTGGCGTTGCAGCGAATAGGCCACGTCTTCGGCCGTCATCGTCGAGCCGTCCCAGTACTTGACGCCCTGGCGCAGCGTGTAGACGTAGGTCAGCGGGTCGGGGCTGTTCCACTCCGTGGCCAGCTTGGGCTTGAGCTCGCCCGAGCCGTCCAGCTCCAGCAGCCCGTCGAACGCGGCGTAGATCGCCAGGTTCGACCGGCTGTCCATGGCGTGGGCGATGTCCAGCGACCGGGGCGCTCCCGGCATGGCCCAGGTCAGCTCGGAGATCTCGGATTCGGTCGCGGCCCGCTTGCCGCCGGCCGGCGCGGGCCCTGATCCGCACCCCGCCAACACGAGCAGCACCACTGCGACCAAGGTCAACCGCATCGCCCTCACCTGCCTCTTCAAGGAATTGCCACATCGTGCTTGTGGGGTAGGTCTCAGTGCTTCGTGCAAAGCGACAACTGTCCGGTCCCCGGTTCGTCGGCTCCGACGACGCGCCGCGCACGGGCGTGGTCGTGAACTGGACGCCGAACCCGTGATGAAGGGAGCGCACATGGCGACCGAGGTGGTCCGCGAGATCCGGCGACGCGCCGAGGAGGTCGGCGTCCGCGCGTGGCTGCACGCCGTCGAGGTGGACGGGACCCGCGAACTCGCCGTCGACGCCGACGACCCGGTGCCCTCCGCCTCGGTGTTCAAGGTGCCCGTCGCGGTCGAGCTGGCCCGCCAGGGCGCGGCCGGCGAGGTGGACCTCGGCGAGCGCATCACCTACGTCGCGGGCACCGGCACGATGTCGCCGTTCGGACTGGCCACCTTCCGCCACGACCTGACCATCTCGTGGCACGACCTGGCCGTCCTGATGATCGGCATCAGCGACAACGTGGCCACCGACCTGGTCGTGGAGCGGATCGGGCTGCCCTCGGTCGCCCGGCTGCTCGCCGACCTCGGTTTCAAGGACACCGCCGTGCCGTTCCACTGCGACGGCCTGTTCCAGACGATGATCGAGGACGCGGGCGGCGAGCTGGACGACGAGCGCTTCTTCGCCCTCACCCGGGAGGAGCTGCTCAAGATGCGCATCCTCCAGCCCGCCGAGACCTGCCGGACCACCGCCGAGGAGAGCACCCGCCTGCTGGGCATGGTGTGGCGCGACGAGGCCGCGCCCGCCGGGGCGTGCGCGGACGTCCGGAACTGGCTGGGCCACCAGGTGTGGCCGCACCGGCTGCGCTCCGGCTTCACCGGCGAGGGCATCCGGGTGTCCGGCAAGACCGGCACGCTGCCCATGGTGCGCAACGAGATCGGCGTCGTGGAGTACCCCGACGGCGGCCGGTACGCGGTGGCCGTGTTCACCCAGGCCCACGACACCCGCGCCCAGGCCCCGGAGCGCGACCGGTTCATCGGGTTCGCGGCGGCCCGCGCGGTCGAGTGGCTGCGGTCGTGAGCGCGCTCGTGGAGCGGTTCACCGCCGCGCTGCCGCACCTGCTGGCCGACATCGGGACGTTGGTGCGCAAGGAGTCCCCGTCCGCCGACGCCCGCGCGGTGGCGGAGAGCGCCGACCTGGTCGCGGACCTGGGCACCGGGCTCCTCGGCGTCGCGCCCGAGCGGATCGGGCCGCACCTGCGGTGGCGGCTGGGCGACGGGCCCGCGCGCGTGGTCCTGGTCGGGCACCACGACACGGTGTGGCCGGTCGGCTCGCTGGAGACCCACCCGTTCTCGGTCGAGGACGGCGTCCTGCGCGGGCCGGGGTGCTTCGACATGAAGACCGGCGTGGTGATGGCCCTGCACGCCGTGGCCGCGCTCGCCGACCGCACCGGTGTCACCGTGCTCGTGACCGGGGACGAGGAACTCGGCTCGCCGTCCTCGCGCGAGCTGGTCGAGGAGTCGGCGGCCGGGTGCGCGGCGGCGTTCGTCCTGGAGGCGGCGGCCGGCACGGCGGTCAAGACCGCGCGCAAGGGCGTGTCGCTGTACGAGGTGCGGGCGACCGGCAAGGCCGCGCACGCCGGCCTCGAACCCGAGCTGGGCGTGAGCGCGGCGGTGGAGGTGGCGCACCAGTTGCTCGCCGTGGCCGCGCTGAACTCGCCCGAGGTGGGCACGACCGTGACCCCGACCCTGACCCGGGCCGGCACCACCACCAACACCGTCGCGGCGACCGGCAGCTTCTTCGTCGACGTGCGCGTGACGACCCTGGCCGAGCAGCAGCGGGTCGACGAGCTGATGCACCGGCTCGCGCCCGTCGTGCCCGGCGCGGAGCTGGAGGTGCTCGGCGGCCCGAACCGCCCGCCGCTGCCGGCGTCGGCGTCCGCCGCGCTGTTCGAGCGGGCCAAGCGAATCGGCGCGGAACTCGGCCTGGAGCCGATCACCGGCGTCGAGGTCGGCGGCGCGTCGGACGGCAACTTCACCGCCGGCGTCGGCACGCCCACGCTCGACGGCCTCGGCGCGTGCGGCGGCGGTGCCCACGCGGACCACGAGCACGTGCTCGTGGAGCACATCCCCGGCCGCACCGCGCTGCTGGTGGCGTTGATGGACGAAGTACTCCGGGAGACGGTGTGAAACTGCGCGAGGTGGAACTGCGGCGGATCAGGATGCCGCTGGTGTCCCCGTTCCGGACGTCGTTCGGGACCCAGACCGGGCGGGACCTGCTGCTCGTGCGGGTGGTCGCCGACGACGTCGAGGGCTGGGGCGAGTGCGCCGCCATGGCGAGCCCGCTCTACTCGTCCGAGTACCTCGACGGCTGCGAGGACGTGCTGCGCCGGTTCTTCGTGCCCGCGCTGCGCGAGGTCGAGGACCTGGACGCGACGGGCGTGGCGCCGGCGCTGCGCAGGTACCACGGGCACCTGATGGCCAAGAGCGCGCTGGAGATGGCGGTGCTCGACGCCGAGCTCCAGGTCCGGGGCACGTCGTTCGCGCGCGAGCTGGGAGCCGAGCGCGACACCGTGCCGTGCGGGGTGTCGGTCGGCATCATGGACTCGGTCCCCGAACTGCTCGACGCCGTCGGCGGCTACCTGGACGCGGGCTACGTGCGGATCAAGCTCAAGATCGAGCCCGGCTGGGACGTCGAGCCGGTCCGCGCGGTCCGCGAGCGCTTCGGCGACGACGTGCTCCTCCAGGTCGACGCGAACACGGCCTACACCCTGGCCGACGCCCGCCACCTGGCCAGGCTGGACCCGTTCGACCTGCTGCTGATCGAACAGCCGCTGGCCGAGGACGACGTCCTGGGCCACGCGGACCTGGCCCGCACCCTGGCGACCCCGGTGTGCCTGGACGAGTCCATCACCTCGGCCCGCACCGCCGCCGCCGCGATCCGCCTGGGCGCGTGCCAGGTGGTCAACATCAAACCGGGCCGCGTGGGCGGCTACCTGGAAGCCCGCCGCATCCACGACGTGTGCGCGGCGAACGGCGTGGCGGCGTGGACGGGCGGGATGCTGGAGACGGGCCTGGGCCGGGCGGCGAACGTGGCCCTGGCCGCCCTGCCGGGCTGCACCCTCCCGGGGGACACGTCGGCCTCGGACCGTTACTACAGCACGGACATCACCACCCCGTTCGTGCTGGAGAACGGCCACCTGGAAGTCCCCACGGCCCCCGGCCTGGGCGTGGCCCCGATCCCGGAACTGCTGGAGGAGGTCACCACCTCCAGCGAATGGCTGACCTGATCCCGTTCGGACCCGGGGCCGGCAGCGGACCTCGCCGCCGGCCCCGGGAATTCGTCGTCACGTGGCTTGGAGTGCGGCCGAAAGGGCCGGGTAGACATTCCGCACCGCCGCTTTGGACAGGTGGTGCCGGAGGATTTCCGACAGGGCCGCGAGATCGGTCCGAATGGTCCAGGAATCGACCTGCGCGCAATCGGCCAGCAAGCCCGGCACCATGGCGCACGCCTGGTCCAGCTCGCCGGCCAGCGCCACCGACACCGTCCGCCTGGCCTGCCAGCGGGCCCGGAACCGGCGGGCGCCGGGTGGCGTGGCGGACAGCTCGCGGTCGAACACCTCGATGGCCTCCCTGCTGCGCCCCAGGTCGTGCAGGCACCACGCGCGGGTCAACCGGACCGGGTTGGCCAGGGTCGTCGACCCCAGGCGCGTGCTCGGGTCGCTGTCGTCCACGCGGTCGAGCAGGGACTCCGCGCGGTCGAGGGCGCGCAGGCACGCCGAGGTGTCGCCGCCGATCGCGTGCCCCTGGGCCTCCCGCTGCGAGGCCAGGCCCCGCACGCGCGGGCTCGCCGCCGGGTGCTCGTAGGCCCGGCGGGCCAGCGCCACCGTGTCGGCGCTGCGACGGGCGTACATCGACACCAGCGCCTGGCGCACCAGGCTGTAGGCCGCCACCTCGTCGTCGCCCCCGGCCTCGGCCAGGTCCACCGCCGCGTCGGTCCACCACAGGGCGGCCTCGGCGCGACCGGCCTCCTGCGCCATCCAGCCCGTGTACTCGGCGTACCGGGACGCGAGGACGAGCAGGTCCCGCCGGGTGCGCCCGGACGCGTCGGCCGCCAGCCCGCGCAGCGTCTGGGTCTGCGCCACCAGCGTCGGCAGCACCACCTCCGGCGTCGACTGCTGGCCCAGCGCCCGGACGTGGCCGAACATGGTGGTGAACGCCGACACCGCGTCCGTGCCGGCCCGGGCGCGCGCCGGCCCCGCCCCGCCCAGCACGAGTATCGACGCGGCACCGGCGGTCAGCGCCTGCCGGCGGCCCATCGGCCGGAACCACAGCGAACCTTGATCATCCATGTGCAGCATCCAATTCCGCCCGGTGTCGTCGACCGGGGAGCGGGTCGGTGTCGTTGGCCGGGTCTCGTCGGACCGGTACCGGGAGATCAGCTCCCCGCCGGCCGCGAGCGCGCCGTCGCACTGCCGGATCAAGGTCGGGCTGGGCGCCTGCGCGCCGTTCTCCACCTTGCTCAGGTACCCCTTGCTGTAGTGCGTCCTGCGGGCGAGCTCGGTCAGCGAGACGTTCTGCGCCATGCGCAACCGGCGAAGCCGCGCGCCGAACGGCATTTCGTCCATTGTGGAGTCCCAACGGTAGTCCGACGACCCTGTGGTCCAGTTCAGTGGGAAACGACCCCCGCCGCAAGCTTCCGGAAACAGGAAACCGCCCGGTCCGCACTTTGCGTGTTTCCCGCCGGTAGCACCGAATGGAAACAGGAAACCCCTTCAGCGCGTCCCGGCGCACGGATACCTTCGAGCCTGTCCCTCCGCCCCCCGGACCGAAGGAACGACCAGGCGATGTGCCGTGTTTTCATCAACTACCGGACCGGTGACGAGGAAGTCTGCGCGGCACTGGTCGACCGTGAGCTCTCCGCCGCTTTCGGCGACGACAACGTCTTCCGGGCGAGCAAGTCCATCCCGCCCGGCGCGCAGTTCGAGGACGGCCTGCTGCGCAACGTCTGGCGCAGCGACGTGCTGGTCGCGGTCATCGGCAAGCGGTGGCTGACCGCCACCGACGCCCGGGGCGAGCGGGCCCTGGACAACCCCGGCGACTGGACCCGGCGCGAGATCACCGAGGCGTTGAACCACCAGGTGGTCGTGATCCCGCTGCTGGTCAACGGCGCGGAGCGGCTCCTGCGCAGCGCGCTGCCGGACGACCTCGTGCCCCTCGCCACCCGCCAGTACCAGCGCCTGGACGTGCGCGAGGTCGACGCCGGCCTGGGCCGGTTGGTCGCGCGGCTCCGGGAGGTGTGCGGCGGGAAGCCGGACCGGTCCGCCGGGCGACCCGACCCGGAGCAGGCCGCGACCGGGAGGCGCGGCGGCATCGGCTCGATCACCGGCCGGGACGTCCAGGCGGTCACCGATCCGTCGGGCCCGGTCAACATGGGGTCGGGTCAGCAGTTCGTCGGCGACCAGGGCGACGGCGCGACGTTCGTCTTCGGCGGCCACAACGAGGCCCGCCAGAAGTTCACCCGGAGGGCGCGGGACGAGTCATGAGCGAGCGGACCGGCGGCATCGAATCCGTCTTCGGCGAGTCGGTGCAGGCCGTCACCGACCCCACCGGGCCGACGAACCTGGGCGGCACCCAGTTCAACATCAACAGCGCCTTGATCGCGACGGCGGTGGAGGCCCGGTCCGTCCGGCGCAGCCCCCGGGTCGTCGCGGAGGACCGGCTCCGGTCGATGGAGGAGCGGTTCGTCGCCCCGCCGAACTTCGGGCCGCTGCGCACGGCCCTGCACCGCCCCGGCGCGGTGCTGCTGTCCGGCGCACCGGGCACGGGCCGCCGGACCGCGGCGATGATGCTCCTGCACTCCTCCGGTGACGGGACGGCGCGGTTCCGGGAACTGCCCGACGAGGACTCGGAGCGCTCGGAGAAGCAGCTCGCCCTGCTGGACCCGGACGCCGTGGAGGCCGGCGAGCGGCTCCTGCTCGACCTGACCGCCGAGGCGGAGTGGGTCGTCCGGACCATCCGGCGCGACCTCGGGGGCTACTTGGCAGCGGTCGGGAAGCGCGGGGCCTACGCAGTCGTGGTGCTGTCCATGCGCACCGTCGGGCTGCTGCCCGGCGACCTGGGCGAGTCCGTGGTCGAGATCGGCCGCCCGGACGCGCGGGCGGTGCTCCAGCGGCACCTGCGCGCGCTCGACGTCGACGGGCCCGTCGTCGACGTGCCGGACCTGGCGCAGCACCTGGACGCCGACCCGATGTCCGAGCTGGCGCGGCTGGCCAGGCTGGTCCGGGACACCAAGGCGGCGGCGGGCGGCCGGGGATCGCTGCGCGAGTGGCTCACCGACGCGGTGTCCGCCATGTCCCTGCGCGTGGACGAGGTCGCCCGGAAGGTGCGCGAGAACCCGGACGGCCGGTTCCGGGCGCTCCTGCTGGCCACGGCCTGCTTCGAGCAGTCCCGGGTGGAGGTCGTGCACCACGCGACCGAGTCGCTGCTGCGCGTGGTCGACTACCCGGAGGACGAGGCGCACCCGTGGGACCGGCCGGACCTCGCGGAGAGCCTGGGGCGGATCGACGCGCGCACGGACGGTGAGCGCCGGGTCCGGTTCGGCTCGGTCACCTACGGCCAGGCGGTCCGTACGCACTTCTGGGACAGCCTGCCCGGCCAGCGGTCGCGCCTGCGCACGTGGCTGGAAATCGCTCTGCCGCACGAGTCCGTGCCGCACCGCGACCGCGTCCGGGTGCTGCGCAGGTTCTCCGCCGAGTGCCTGCGCGTGAACCAACCGGACCACCTGTTCTGGTTGGTGGAACGGTGGAACGCCCACGAGCGCGCGTCGGAGCTGGTGCCGGCGACCGCGCCCGTCCTCCTGGACGGGGTGACGAACCCGCGCCACGGTGCCGTCTTCCGCAAGCAGGTCTACAACTGGGCCTGTTCGAGGTCCCTCACCGGTCCGCTGGCCGGGGAACTCGTCCGGTTGTCCGCCGAGGCGATCGCGCCGACCCGGCCGGACCAGGCGCTGGTGCGCCTGCGGCACCTCAGCCACAACCCGGTGGTCCAGGAGTACGCGCGGAACACGCTGGTCGGCCTGTCCGACGAGGACCCGAGGTTCCTGCGGCGGGTGCTGCACCGGGCCGTCCAGGACGTCGTGCTCCCGCGTCCGAGGGAGGGCGACCTCCTGCTGTTCACGGCGCTGGCCGATCCGGAGCGCCTGCTCAAGGCCCCCCGGCCGCTGCTGGCCGACGACTTCGTCCGCGCCCAGGTCGTCGAGGGCGCCCACCGGGTGATGGCCGCCCGGCCGCACGAGTGGTGGGCACCGTGGGTGCGGCGGTGGCTGGCCGCCCACGACCCGGCCCGGGACGTCGTGCTGGACCTGCTGGTCGACGCGACCGGCAACCGCAGCGACCTGGAGGCCCGGCTGGTCGCCGTGGCCCGCGCCTGGGCCCTGATCGACCCCGCCCACCGCGCCGTCGCCGCCGAACTGCTCCGCCGGATCGACCGGGCGCTGGCCTGGCCGAGTGACGAACCGAAGGGACTTCTCCGATGAAACGCGTCGCCGTGGTCGTCGCGGGCGGGGTGCTCGCCGCCGCCCTGCTGGCGTGGGTGACCGGGCTCGGCGCCTGGCCCGCCTGGGTCGGCGTGCTGCTCACCTCCGTGGTGTTCCTGGTCGTCCTGGCCGTGGTGTGGTCGGCCCGGCCGGCACCGCAGGTCGTCGTGGTGCCGGAACCCGAACCGGCGCCCCCTCCGCCGCCGCCCGCGCCACCCCGGCCCGTCCTGCCGATCACCGAGGTGCGGGTGCCGAGCTCGGACGACGACTACCGGTTCCTGCTGTCCGGGGTGGTGTGCTGGCGGATCAGGTCCAACCCGTCCCGCCCGCTCACCGCCGACCCGGCGGACCTCGCCAAGCGCGAGGTGGTGGCGCGGACGTGCCAGATCACGGCGGACGGTCGGCCGGACGAGTACGACCTGGTCCAGCACCGGGTGGACAGCGCGCTGGCCGCGCCGATGCCCGACCGCACGGGTGCGATCGACGTGTGGGCGCACTCCGTCCTGCTCACCCTCGCCCCGGACGACCTGCGGCGGCAGGCGGAACTGGCGACCGTGCGCAAGGACGAGCAGGTGTGGGAGCACAGCCGCCGCTACCACCGAAACGTCCAGCAGTACCTGCGCAGCGAGGTGCTGGGCGACACCGGCAGCGGCGTCACCTGGTACCTGGCCATGAACCCGGAGCGGATCGAGGAGACGGTCGACAAGATCGGCACCTTCGCCCAGCTCTCGGCGGCGGCGAACAACCGCGAGGTGGACGAGGTGTTCCGCCACCTCGTCTACGAACCCGTCGCCCCGCCCCCGGTGCTGCTCCCCGGATCCTCACCGGTCGACGGTGTCCCCGCCCTGTCCGGCGGGATCGGCAACGGCTTCCACGACACCGCGTACGGCGTACCGCTCACGACGGCCGTCACCGGGACGTCCGACAACGCGGACGGTCAGGACGACGAAGCGGTCGACGGCGCGCGGAAGCTGGTGTCGAGCCTGTTCGGCGGCGCGGACGCCGACGCCCAGCGCAGCCACTTCGCGAGCCGCATGGCGTGGCTGATCGAGCACCACGGGGACAGCGACCTCGCCCGCCGGCTCCGCGACGCTTTCGACGTGCCGGACCTGACGGAGCCGCCCGACCCCGATGTGGTCGACGACGCCGACGAGGATGATCCGTTCACCGTTCCCGATCGGGTGGGCGAGCCGGCACCGGAACCGCAGGCGAACGGCAATCCGGCACCGGCAGAGCAGCCGACTCCGGAGCAGCCGCCCCGCCACGCGTACGACCCGTTCCGCTCGCAGGCGGACCAGGACGACTGAAAGCGGCCTGACGACCTCACCCGAGTTCGACTTCGACGTCGATTTCGGGTGAGGTCGTCTTACGTCGCCGGCGGGGTGATCTGGCACTGTGTGCGGGATGCGGGTGAAGGATGACGTGGGGAACGACGTGGACGCGTCGTTTTCGGTCTCGGGGGACGACGGCCGGTTCGAAATCGTCGTGACCGGTGGGCAACCCGGTGTGGTCGAGGTGCTGTTGCGGCGGCTCGCCGGCTACGACGCCGTGCTTCCCGACGTGGACGGGGGCGTTCGGCTCGGAGATCGTCGGGAGTTCGCCGATCTCGCCGAACGGATCGGCGGGCTTCCTGCGCGGTTCGTGGTCGAGGTGGCCGGGACGTCGGCCGCCGGGCTGGAGCGGGACGTGGCCACCCGGGTGGCGCAGATCGACCGCCGGTTCGGGGTGGACGAGCTGATGGCCACCCTGGGCGACCTGAACCGCTACCAGCGGTCGGCGAAACCCTCTCTGCACAAGCCGCTGGTGCTCGTCTGGGCACTCGGCCGCCTCGCCCAAGGTCACGGCCGCCTCTTCTCCTGGCCCGACTTCCGTAGCGACGTGGAGCCGCTCCTCGGGGAGTTCGGCACCGGCAAGGCGACGCCGCAGTACCCGTTCTGGCACCTCGCGTCCGAGACCGGGCTGTGGGAGACGCACGGACTGACCGACGTGCCCAAGGCCGGTGACCGGAACGCCACCGCCGGGTTCACCGAACGTGCCGCCGAGCTGCTCGCCGACCCCGGGGTGCGGGGACGGGCGCTGGACGTCCTGCGCGTCACCTACCTGACCGAGGTCGACCAGCCCGCCCTGCTCGACCGGGTCGGCCTGCCGGTGCCCGTGCCGCCCGTCGCCGCCGACGTGCTGCACGGGCTGGTCGGCCGGGAGATCAAGACCGTCGCCGGCTACCCGAACCAGGTCCTGCGCGTGGACCCGGACACCGTCCTGGTGCGCACCCGGCGCTCGGCGGACGGCGAACCGGTTCCGGTCAGCGCCGTGCAGGCCGGGCTGGACCTGCTGTTCCAGCGCGGCCGGGTGGCTGCCGACGTGGCGACGCTCGGGCACCGCAGCGCGTTCGTCGCCGCCGTGCTGGCGACGCTGCCCCGGGCCGTCGTGACGCTCAGGCCCGCGTTCGTCTCGTTGGGCAGCGCGCCGACCGCGCCGGACCCGCAGTTCGGGGAGTTGGACCGGACGGCTGTCGCGCGGTACCGGGTCGAGCAGGAGGCCCTCCGGCACGTCCTGATCGGGGACGAGCCGACCGGGCGGTGTGCCTTGTGCGGGCGGGTGCTGCCCGTCGAGTTGTTGGTCGCCGCGCACGTCAAGCGGCGGGCCGAGTGCTCCGACGACGAGCGGCGGGATCTGCGTAACGTGGCCATGCTCGCCTGCCACCTGGGCTGTGACCGGCTCTACGAGCTGGGCTACCTGGCCGTCGGCGAGGACGGTTCGGTGCTCACCGCGCCGGCGGGGGGTGCGCTGGCCGAGCAGCTCGCGCCGCTGGCCGGCCGCACCACCGGTGCGCACCACGGCGGGTCGGCCCGCTACTTCGCGTGGCACCGGGAACGGGTGTTCCGGGGTTAGCGCCGGTCAGCGGCCACGCACCGGCCTGTCGGTGCCCCTCGTTACCATCGCCTGGTGGATTCGCAAGAGGTTCTGCGAAGGGTCTTCGGTTACGACTCCTTCCGCGGCGACCAATCGGAGATCGTGGAGCACGTCGTCAACGGCGGCGACGCGCTCGTCCTCATGCCCACGGGCGGCGGCAAGTCGCTGTGCTACCAGATCCCGTCTTTGGTGCGCGAGGGCGTCGGCGTGGTCGTCTCGCCGCTGATCGCGCTGATGCAGGACCAGGTCGACGCGTTGCGCGACCTCGGCGTGCGCGCCGGGTTCCTCAACTCCACCCAGTACCCGGACGAGCGCGCGCTGGTCGAGGCCGAGTTCCTCGCCGGCGAGCTCGACCTGCTCTACCTGGCCCCCGAGCGGCTTCGGGTGGAGCAGACCGTCCGCCTGCTGGAGCGCGGCCGGATCGCGCTGTTCGCCATCGACGAGGCGCACTGCGTCTCCCAGTGGGGCCACGACTTCCGGCCCGACTACCTCGCGCTGTCGCACCTGCACGAGCGGTGGCCGCAGGTGCCGCGCATCGCGCTCACCGCGACCGCGACCGCGGCGACCCACCAGGAGATCGCGCAGCGGTTGAACCTGGGCGACGCCAAGCACTTCGTGGCCAGTTTCGACCGGCCGAACATCCAGTACCGGATCGTGCCCAAGAACGAGCCGAAGAAGCAGTTGCTGGAACTGCTGCGCACCGAGCACGCGGGCGACGCGGGGATCGTCTACTGCCTCTCGCGCAATTCCGTGGAGAAGACGGCGGAGTTCCTCAACCAGAACGGCGTGCACGCGCTGCCGTACCACGCCGGCCTCGACTCCGGCACGCGCGCCCGCAACCAGGCCCGCTTCCTCCGGGAGGACGGCCTGGTGATGGTGGCGACCATCGCGTTCGGCATGGGCATCGACAAGCCGGACGTCCGGTTCGTCGCCCACCTCGACCTGCCGAAGTCGGTCGAGGGCTACTACCAGGAGACGGGCCGCGCGGGCCGGGACGGCCTGCCGTCCACGGCGTGGCTCGCCTACGGCCTCCAGGACGTCGTGCAGCAGCGCAAGATGATCGACGACTCGGAGGGCGACCAGCAGCACCGCCGCCGGCTGATCGCCCACCTGGACGCGATGCTGGCCCTCTGCGAGACCGTCGAGTGCCGCCGCGTGCAGTTGCTGGAGTACTTCGGCCAGGCGGGCACGCCGTGCGGCAACTGCGACACCTGTCTGGCCCCGCCGGAGACGTGGGACGGCACGGTGCCCGCGCAGAAGGTGCTCTCGACGGTCTACCGGCTGCGCAGCGAGCGGCGGCAGAAGTTCGGCGCGGGCCAGTCGATCGACATCCTGCTGGGGCGCAAGACCGCGAAGGTGATCCAGTTCGACCACGACGCGCTGTCCGTCTTCGGCATCGGCACCGAGCTGAACGAGAGCGGCTGGCGCGGCGTCGTGCGGCAACTGCTGGCGCAGGGCCTGCTGGCGGTCGAGGGCGAGTACTCGACGCTGGCCCTCACCCCCGCCAGCGAGGAGGTCCTCTACCAGGGCCGCAAGGTGCTGATGCGGCGCGAGCCCGAGCGGGCGGCCAAGGTGAGGACGGCCAAGCCGAAGAAGGGCGAGCCGGTCGACCTGCCCGCCGAGGCCGCGCCGGTCTTCGAGCGGCTGCGCGCGTGGCGGGCGGCGCAGGCCAAGGAGCAGGGCGTGCCGGCCTACGTGATCTTCCACGACGCGACGCTGCGGCAGATCGCGGCGAGCGCGCCCGGCACGCTGGCCGAGCTGGGCACGGTCAACGGCGTGGGGGAGAACAAGCTGGCCAAGTACGGGCAGCAGATCCTCGACGAGCTGGTGTCGTGAGCCGGCCGGCGGCAGGGCGGGCGGCGGCGTGGGCCGGGCGGCGGGACGGGGTGGTGGCGTGACCGAGTTGCGCGCCGACTGCGAGCGGTGCTTCGGGCTGTGCTGCGTGGTGCCCGCGTTCTCCCGGTCGTCGGACTTCGCGATCGACAAGCCCGCGCGCACCCCGTGCCGCAACCTGGGTGCCGGGTTCGGCTGCGGCATCCACACCGAGCTGCGGCAGCGCGGCTTCCGGGGCTGCACGGTGTACGACTGCTTCGGCGCGGGCCAGCGGGTCGCGCAGGAGACGTTCGGCGGGCGCAGCTGGCGTGACGCGCCGGAGACCGCCGGCCTGATGTTCGACGTCTTCCCGGTGGTGCGGGAGCTGCACGAACTGCTCTGGCACCTGACCGAGGCGCTGGGCCTCGACGTCCCGGGGCCGCTGCGCGCCGAGGTCGCCGCCGCCCGCGCCGAGGTCGACGCGCTGGCCGGCGGCCCGCCCGAGGCGCTGGCGTGCCTGGACGTCGGGCCGCAGTGGCGCACGGCCGGCGCGCTGCTGGAACGGGTGAGCGCGCACGTGCGCGGCAAGGGAGGCAAGTCGCGCCGGGGCGCGGACCTGGTCGGCAAGAACCTGCGCAAGGCCGACCTGCGCAACGCCGGCCTGCGCGGCGTGCTGCTGATCGGTGCCGACCTCACGCGCGCCGACCTGCGCCGGGCCGACCTGATCGGCGCGGACCTGCGCGGCGCGAACCTCGCCGGTGCGGACCTGACGGGCGCGCTGTTCCTCACCCAAGCCCAAATCGACGCGGCGAAGGGCGACCGCACCACGGTCCTGCCACCCACCCTCACCCGCCCCGCCCACTGGACCTGACGAGCCCTGCCCGCCGGCGAACGAGCCGCACGAGCGCCGAGGCGGGTCACAGGTGGGCCAAAGCCCCGTCCACCACGTCCTCCAGCGCCCGCCGGTCGTGGGTGACCTTGCCCAGCACCCGCAACCCGTAGTACGCGCTGATGAAGAACCTGGTGCTGATCAACGGGTCCACGCCGCGCACCAGCTCGCCGTCGCGCTGCCCGCACGTGATCACGTGGCACACCGCGCCCTCCAGCCGCCCGAACTGCCGCCGCACCTGCTGCGCCACCAGGTCGTCGGTCCCGCCCGCGCCGACCGCCGCGTTCACCGCCAGGCAGCCCCGGCGGGCGGGGTCGGCCAGGTCGACGTCGATGACGGCCAGCATGAGCGCCCGCAGCCGCTCCTTGGCCGCGCCGGGCCGTTGCAGGATCTCCAACTGCTCGCCGAACCCGAGTTCGGCGTACCGGCGCAGCACCCGTTCGTACAGGCCGTGCTTGCTGCCGTAGGCGTTGTACAGGCTGCCGCGCCCCAAACCCGTGCACACGCACAGGTCTTCCGTCGAAGTGGCCTCGTACCCCTTCGACCAGAACACCTCCATCGCGGCGTCCACGACCGCCGCGTCGTCGAAACCCCGTGGTCTGCCCACTCAGCGGAGCGTAGCCGGTCGGGCACGCAGAGATCAGCGGTCGGCACGGCTATCCGCAGGCGGCCCGGGTGCGGGAGGCTGTTCCGTTGTGGGCGAGAAGATCACGGGCTTAACCGTCGCGCAGGGCGCGGCGATGTACGTGGGCGCGGTGCTCGGCACCGGTGTGATCGCGGTACCCGCGCTGGCGGCCCAGGTGGCGGGGCCGGCGTCGCTGCTCGCGTGGCTCTGCCTGGTGCTGGTGTCCGTCCCGCTGGCGGCGACGTTCGCGGCGCTCGGCGCGCGGTTCCCGGACGCGGGCGGTGTGTCGACCTACGCGCGCCTGGCGTTCGGCGAGCGCGCGGCGGCCGTGGTGGGCTGGTGCTTCTTCTTCGCCGTGCCGCTGGGCACAACCGCGTCCGCGCTGTTCGCCGGTTCCTACGTGGCGGAGGCGGCGGGCGGCGGGCGCGTCACCCAGGTCGGCACGGCGGTGGTGCTGATGGCGCTGGTCGCCTCGACCAACTGGGCCGGGCTGCGCGCGTCGGGGCGGGTGCAGTGCGTGCTGTCCGGGCTGCTCCTGCTGCTGGTGTTCGGCGCGGTGCTGCTGTCCGCGCCGATGGTGGACGCGGACAACCTGGAACCGTTCGCGCCCCACGGGTGGGGTGCGGTCGGGTCGGCCGCCGCGCTGCTGGTGTGGAGCTTCGCCGGGTGGGAGGCCATCACGTACCTGGCCCAGGAGTTCGGCAAGCCGCAGCGGGACGTGCCGCGCGCGGTCGGGTGCGCGGTGGTGGTCGTGGCGGTGCTCTACCTGTCCGTCGCGTTCGCCACGGTCGCGGTGCTCGGGTCGGCGGCCAACACGCACGCGCCGCTCGGTGAGCTGCTGTCCCGCGCGCTGGGCGGCAACCTGAAGGTGTTCGCGGCGATCGCCGCCGTCCTGCTGACGGCCGGTTCGATGAACGCCTACGTGGCGGGCGGCGCGAAGCTCGGCGCGGCGCTGAGCCGGGACGGGGCGTTCCCGCGCCGGCTGGCCGTGGGCAGCGTGCGCGGCGAGGTGCCGCGCCGGAGCCTGGCGCTGCTGGTGGGCCTGGCGTTCGTGGTCCTGTCGGTGGTCGTGGCGTCCGGTGTGGGCTTGAAGCTCGTGGTGCTGCTGACGACGGGCCAGTTCGTGGCGGTGTACCTGATCGGCGCGGCGGCGGCGGTGCGCCTGCTGCCCCGGCGCAGCAGAGCCCGCTTCACGGCGGTGTTCGCGCTCGCCGGTGTGGTGCTGCTGCTCGTGGTGTCGGGCGCGTTCATGGTGCTGCCCGCGCTCATCGCCGTGCTGGCGCTGCTGTTCCTGCGCTGGAACCGCCGTCGGCGCGGCCTGCTCGACCAGGACGGCAACCTGTCGTCGGTGGAGCTGCGCAGACGGGCGTGAGCCGACGGGAGCGGGCCGGTCGCCTCCCGTCGACCACTTGGCCGGCACCGCGCTGCCGGCGCTCACGCAGTGGGGCGGGACCCGGTGGGATCGAGGGCGGCACGGCGGCGTTCCACCGTCGCGCCCAGGTCGACCGGGTCGCACTCGGCCAGGTGGTCGCGGACCGCCGCGTGCGGGAAGCGGTGGTCGTCCACGAGCAGCACCCGGTCCCGCGCCGCCTGGAGGACCGCCTTGCGCCGCAACGGGAACTCGTCCAGCGCCAGTGGTTTGGCGAGCAGTTCGGCCACCGGCTCCCACGAGCGGGTGCAGCGCGGGGTGACCGCGAGGCCGACCACCAGCCCGGTCAGCGCGTCGACCGCCTGCCACCGCACGCCCGCGCCCAGCGCCGCCGCGAGCCCGGCGCCGACCAGGCCCGCGACCGGTAACCAGCGCAGGCCGCCCCCTGCCGCCGGCCGGCCGGGCAACGACTCCCACACCCCGGTCAGCCCACCCGCGAGCACACCGACCGCCGCGCCGGCGGCCAGCCCGGTGCCCAGGCCCGCCAGCAGGTCCGCCGACGGCCCGGTGAACACCGTCACCACCGCCGGGACCAGCGCGCACGCCACCGCCCAGTAGCGGTCCCGGGTCAACCCCAGGCCCACCAGGTACGCCACGACCGGCACCACCGCGTACCCGAGCCACACCGGCCACCGCGCCACCAGCCCGCCCAGCCGGTCACCGAGCACGGCGACCGCGCCGACGCCGACCGCGCCGAGCACGAACCCCGCCGCCGCCCACCGGGCTCCCCGCGACCGCGCCACCGCAGGGGCCGCGAACCGGCCCCGGGACAGGCCCGCCGCCGCGACCGCCGCGACACCCGCCGCCACCACGCCCAGCCGCAGCCCCACGACCAGGCACAGCGCCGTCGCGGCACCGGCCAGCGCGCCGGGCACGGCCCGCCGGAACAGCCGCCACACCACGGCCGGGCCGACGAAGTCCAGCCACACCCGCCGGGGCGGCAGGCGGTGCCGGGCCACCAGGTCGACCCGGCGGCGGGCGATCCGGGCCACGAACCGCAGCGCTCGCAGCGCCCGCTCGGCCCGGCCGGGCCCGCGCGCGGCGGACTCGACCAGGTAGGTGTCCAGCACCCCCCGGTACTCGGCGCGGCCGGCCCGGTAGGCGAGCGCGAGCAGGCCGAACGCCAGCGGCGTGCGGACCTCGTCCCACAGGTCGGGGCTCTTGTCCAACGCCTCGCGCAACCCGTCCAGCCGAGGCCCGCACGACGCGATCAGCTCTTGCAGGTCGTTGCGCCGCAACGGTTCCACGTGCACCACGTCATAACGCGGCAGGCGTTCGTAGTCGTCGGTGGAACAGCACACCACGACCTGCGGCAGCTTCAGCGCGGTGATCCACGCCAGGCAGTCCGCGCGGTCCGCCGGGGGCAGTTCGTCCAGTCCGTCGAACAGCACGGCCAGCCGCCGGTCGCGCAGCCAGGTGCGGCCCAGCCGCCCGCCGATCCGGTACCGCCGCGCCAGCGCCCGCACCAGCCACTCGCCGAAGTCGTCGTCCCGCCGCCACGACCCGAGGTCGACCACGACGGGCACCGGCCGGTCCGGGTCGGCGCGGGCCCGCTCCAGCAGCGCCTCGGCCAGGTCGAGCAGCAGCGAGGTCTTGCCCGCGCCGGGCTCGCCGTGCACGACCAGCGGCGCGCGGACGCGGGTCGGCAGGCCGGGCCCGACGCGCGGCACGACGCCCAGCTTGAGCCGCACCTGCTCGGCCAGCGACCCCTCCCGCCGGGCGCGCACGTACCGCTCGACGCGCTCCAGCGCGGCGGTCCGGTTGGCCGGGTGCGCGGGCCGCCGCTGGACCAGCGCCGCGCTGAGCGGGTCCCACGCCGCCAGCGCGGCGGTGATCGCGGTCAGCAGCACCAGTGCCGGCCACAGCCAGGTGGCGTACGGCCCCAGCACGCGCGGCGCGGAACCGCCGGTCGCGGCGTTGAAGGTGATCGGCAGGAGCACCAGACAGGTCACCCCGCCCGCGCCGATCAGGGCGATCAGGCGCGAGGTGCGGGCGAGTCGTCTGTGGTCCATGTGCCCCTTCCGCAGGTCGCCACGACCGTAACGGCGTTCGCGGTCCCGTGGTAGGCAAGTTCTCGCGGACGGGCGGCCGGGACGCGCGTTTGCCCCGAACGGCCGACACCGCACCGGACCCCGAGGGGCGCTCTCCGGGTCAACCCGTCAGGAAGTCCACGAGCAGGCGGTTCACCTCGTCCGGCCGTTCCAGGAAGCCGTAGTGGCCGGCGTCGGCGACCTCCGCGTACCGCGCGCCGGGGATGGCCTCGGCGACCTCGCGGGCCAGGTGCGGCGGCAGCACGCGGTCGTCGGCGAAGCCCACCACCAGGCACGGGCGGGTGATCGCGCGGTAGGCGGGCAGCCGGTCGTCGAACTCGTTCATGTCCATCTGCGCGCGCACGCCGGGCCCGACCGCCGAACCGGTGAACTCGAAGACGTCCAGCCAGTCACCGGCCACGACCGGGTCGCGCAGGGTCGCGGGGGAGAGGTTGACCACGGCGGTGACCGCCGCGTGGTACCGACCGGGCAGGGTGATCCCCTTGTCGTGCAACGCCCGCTCGCCGTGCGACAGCGCGTTCTGCACCGGGTCGTTGCGCCCGGCGGTGGCCAGCAGGACGACGCGGTCCACCAGGTCCGGCCGGGCCAGCGCCAGCTCCTGCACGACCCGCGCGCCCATCGACGTGCCGACCACGTGCGCCGGTCCGCCGCCGAGGTGCTCGATCAGCCCGGCGGTGTCGGCGACGAGGTCCTCGATCACCATCCCGGACGCGCACTCGTCGGTGGGCGGGATGCCCCGGTTGTCGGTGGTGGCCACCCGGAAGCCCGCCGCGCGCAGGGCCGGCACCTGGTGCGGCTGCCACACCCGACCCGGGCTGCCGGTGCCCATGACGAGCACGACCAGGTGGCCGTCGCCTTCGACGTGGTAGCTGAGGTTGATCCCGTTCACGGCGACTGCTGGCATGGCCGGCAGGGTAGCGAGCAGGTCCGCCGGATCGCCACCGCCGGCGTATAGGGTTCGCCGATGAGGCGAGCGATCCTGTCCGGTTCCACGTTCGAAGAGCAGATCGGGTACGCGCGGGCCGTGGTGGACGGTGACTGGGTGCACGTGTCCGGCACCACCGGTTTCGACTACTCGACCATGACCATCGCCGACGACGTGGTCGCGCAGGTCGAGCAGTGCCTCGCCAACGTCGGCGCGGCGCTGGCCGAGGCGGGCTGCGGGTTCGCCGACGTGCTCCGGGTCACCTACTACGTGCCCGACCCGGCCGACTTCGAGCCGTGCTGGCCGGCGCTGCGCGCGGCGTTCGGCGAGTTCCGGCCGGCCGCCACGATGCTGGTGTGCGGCCTGGCCGACCCCCGGATGAAGATCGAGATCGAGGTCACCGCGCGTCGCGGGGCCCGTTAGCCGCCCACTCGATGGCCGGGCAGCGGTCCATCACCACCTCCAGGCCGGCGGCGGTGGCGCGCTCGTAGGCCCGCTCGTCGACCACGTCGAGCTGGAACCACACCGCCTTCGCGCCGATCGACACGGCCTCGTCGGCGAACTGCCCGGCGGCCTCGGAGCGGCGGAACACGTCGACGCAGTCGACCGGGAACGGGATGTCGGCCAGGGTGGCGTAGCCCTGCTCGCCCAGCACGGTCGCCGCGTCCGGGTGCACCGGCACGATCCGCTTGCCGCGCTGCTGGAGGAAGCGCGCCACGCCGTGGGCCGCGCGGTGCGGGTGGTCGGCGAGGCCGACCACGGCCCAGGTGTCGCAGTCGGCCAGGACGCGGCGGATCCGGTCGGTGTCGCCCCACGGTTCGGTCATGCCACCAGCCTAGGTCCCCCGCCGCGCGGGGCGTCGGCGTCGGCCCGGACGGGTGGGTCCGGGGTGGCCGGCGCGCGGCAGTGCCACCGCGTGCCAGCCAGGATTCCAGCGCAGAGGTGGCCGGGGGCGCCGCAGCGGACGGCGGCCCCGGCCACCGCCGCTACGGCCGGGCCAGCCCGCAGCCCGGCGCGACCAGTTCCAGCCGCCCGCCGCCGGGCAGGCACGGCACCATCTGGAAGGTCTGCTGCCCGTACCCGATCCCGCGCCGCACGGTGACCTGGCCGGCCTCGTCCACCTCGCACGGGTTGTTCATCGTGCACCGGCCGCCGTCCTCGTTGCCGGTGTTGTTCACGCCCACGACCTTCCCGGTCGCGGCGTCCACCACGGGCGAGCCGGAGGTGCCGCCGATGGTGTCGCAGGGCTTCGTGTAGCGGATCGAGTCGTGCCACGTCCAGTCCGCCTCGCGGAGCATCAGCACGAACGCCTCGGCGCGGCAGGAGTAGATCTTCTTCCAGTACCCGGAGACCACCCGGATGTCGGTCCCGGCGGTCGGGTGCTGCGGGGACAGCTCCAGGGCCCGCGAGCCCATGCCCTCGACCTGCGCGTAGGTGGCGCTGAGCCGGTAGAGCGCGGCATCGGTGCCGGTCATCGTCGCGTACAGCAGGCGTTCCGCGCGCAGCGTGCCCAGCGTGCCGTTGCCGGCGCGGTTGAGCAGGGTGAACGACCGGGTGGCCGGCTGGTCGACCAGCACCTCGCGGTCGGCCATCAGCTTCACGCAGTGGCCGTTGGTCAGCACCAGGGCCTTCTCCGACGACTTCGCCGTGGGTGTCCGGACCACCGAGCCCGAGCAGTTGTTCAGGGCCACGATCCCGGTGAAGTCCACCGCCGCGGCGTGCGCGGGTGGCGTGAGCACGGTCAGGACGAGCGCGACGATGAGAGCCGCGCCCGGCAAACGCTTGGCCATCAGTTGGAGCCTCCTCGAAGTCCGGGGCATCCAACCAGCAGTGTGTAGCTCCGCGTGCCCGACACGCTACGGCCAGGAGTCGGGATCACCGGTTCGCGGGACCCGGCGGACCGGCCCGGTCCGGCGGCGGCCGGCGGTAGGTGGCCGGGGTGGCGGACAGCCGGATCGGGTTGGCGGGCAGGCGCATCCCGCCGACCTCGGCGACCGGGTCCAAACCCAGCGACTCGGCGAGGGCGAACGCGCCGGCCAGGTCGTTCACCGGCCCGCACGGCACGCCCAGCGGGGTCAGCAGGGCGGTCCAGTCGCCGGCCGGCCGGGTGCGCAGCCGCGCGGCGAGCAGGCCGGACAGGGCGTCCACGTGCGCCACCCGCAGCGCGTTGGTCGCGAACCGGTCGTCCGGCGGCACGTCCAGCGCGGCGCACAGCCGGGTGAACTGCCGGTCGTTGCCCACCGCGAGCGCCAGCGGCGCGTCGGCGGTCGGGAACACCTCGTAAGGCGCGATGGACGGGTGCCGGTTGCCCAGCCGGCCCGGCACCACGCCGGCGAGCGTGTAGCCCGCGCTCTGGTTGGCCATGCCGGACAGCAGGACCGACAGCAGGTCGACCTCGACCCGCTGGCCGCACCCGGTCCGGTCCCGGTGGCGCAGCGCGGCCAGCACGCCCAGCGCCGCGTGCACCCCGGTCAGCACGTCGACCAGGGCCACGCCGACCTTGGTCGGCTCGTCCGCGCCGGTCACGCTCATCAGCCCGCCCACGGCCTGCACCAGCAGGTCGTAGCCGGGCAGCGCGGCACCCGCGCCGCTGCCGAACCCGGTCACCGAGCAGTAGACGAGTCCTTTGTGGACGTCCCGCAGCGACTCGTAGTCGAGCCCGAACCGCCGCATGGTGCCCGGTCGGAAGTTCTCCACCAGCACGTCCGCGCCGAGCACCAGCTCCCGGGCCGCCGCGACGCCCGCCGGCGTGGCCAGGTCGATCGTCCGGGACTCCTTGTTCCGGTTGACCGACAGGTAGTAGGTGGCGTGGCCGTGCGCGTGCGGCGGCCCCCACTCCCGCGTCTCGTCACCGCGCGGGTGCTCGACCTTCACCACCTCCGCGCCCAGGTCCGCCAGCATCATCGTGGCGTACGGGGCGGCGAGCACCCGGCCGAAGTCGGCGACGACCAGGCCGCCCAGCGCACTCACGCGGCGCGGCCCTTCAACCGCATGGCGGCCGGCACCCGGTCCTGCGCGACGGCCCGCGCCGCGTCGTGCGTCGTCGTGCCGCGCTCGGCGCTCTCCGCCACCACGGACGCGGCGTTCGCGCGCAGCTCGCGCGACACCGCGCCCGCCGCGCCGCACCCCTGCACGGCGACCCGCCTGCCCCGCAGGGGCATCACGTCCACCAGGGCCGGCACGTCGGACGCCGTCCTCACCCGTCCAGCCGGAAGTCGAGGTCCGCGTCGACGGCGAGCGTGTCGAGCTGCGCCCTCTGCAACACCCCGGAGTAGTCCCAGTTGAGCGACTGCCACCGGGTGAACTGGTCGAGCACCCACACCCCGGACTGGCGGGAACCGTTGCCCGACTTGCCGTTCCCGCCGAACGGCAGGTGCGCCTCCGCGCCGGACGTGGAGTTGTTGACGCTGACCATGCCCGCGCCGATCCCGGACCGGAACGCGAACACCTTGGCGGGGTCGGTGGTGTAGATGGCGCTGGACAGGCCGTACCCGGGCAGGTTCGCCAGCTCCACCGCCTCGTCCAGGTCGCGGTAGGGGGTCACGCCGACCAGCGGCCCGAACGTCTCGTGCCGGAACACCTCGTCGTCGGGCCGCACGCCCGCCACGATCACCGGGTGGTAGAACAGGCCGCCGTCCGGGTCGCCGAGGAAACCCTTGCGGGGGTTGGACTCGGTGATCCGGCCGACGCCGGTCGACCCGTGCACGGTGTGGTGGTCGCGGATCCAGCCGAGGTACTTCTCGAAGCCCACCGCGAACTTCCCGTCCAGCACCGGCCCGTACAGCACGTCGCCGAACGGGTCGCCGACCACCGCGTTCTCGGTCGCCTCCGCGAACCGGCGGAGGAACTCGTCGTGCACCGACTCGTGGACGATCGCCGTGCCCAGCGACGTGCACCGCTGCCCGCCGGTGCCGAAACCGGAGAACAGCGCGCCCTGCACGGCCAGGTCGAGGTCCGCGTCCTCGGTGACCACCATGGGGTTCTTGCCGCCCAGCTCCAGGCACGGCGACTGGAGGTGCCGCCCGCACAGCTCGCCGACCAGCGCGCCGACCTCCGACGAGCCGGTGAACCCGACCTTGTCCACCAGGCCGCGCTCCAGCGCCAGCTCCAGCCCCCGGTAGGTCTGCGAGCCCTCGGCGAACACCAGGTTCAGCACGCTCTCGGGCAGCCCGGCGGAGGTGAAGATGTCGTAGAGCGCCTGCGCGGACGCGGCGGAGTACTCGGCGGGCTTCCACACCGCCGTGTTCCCGCACAGCAGCGCGGGGATGACGTACCAGGACGGCACCGCCACCGGGAAGTTGCCGGCGGTGACGAACGCCGTCACCCCCACCGGGTTGCGGAAGGTGAACAGCTGCTTGTCCGGCATCTCCGAGGGGACCGTCTGCCCGTAGAGCCGGCGGCCCTCGCCGACGAAGAACGCGCAGGTGTCCACGATCTCCTGCACCTCGCCGCGCGCCTCTGCCAGCGGCTTGCCGATCTCCCTGGTCACGATCCGGGCCAGCGCCTCGGCGTTGGCCTCGACGAGCCTGCCGATGTTGGCGACCACCTGCCCGCGCACGGGTGCGGGCACGCCCGCCCACCCCCGCTGCGCCTGCCGGGCGAGCCGGGCGGCGGCGGCGAACTCCTCGGCACCGACGAGGTCGACGCGCGCGACGACGTCGTTGAGGTCGGCCGGATTCGTGGACACGTAGGTCATGGGCCCAACCCTGGTGTGCCCGGCGGGGGGTGCCAAGCCCCCGGAGGGTGAAACCTCGCTGCGTCGAGCATAAGCTCGCCTGGTGCTCAACCCGGTGCACCTGCGCACGCTGGTGGAAGTGGTGGCGACCGGCTCGTTCGCCGCCGCGGCGAGGTCCCTCGGGTACACCGCCTCGGCGGTGTCTCAACAGGTCTCGGCGTTCGAGCGGGCGGTCGGGGTGGCCCTGTTCGAGCGCGAGGCGCACAGCGTCCGGCCGTCGTCGGCGGCAGTGTTCATCGCCGAGCGCGGCGCGGAGCTGCTGGCCGCGTTGGAGGGCTTCGAGGACGAGATCGCCGGTCTGGTCGGCGGCCGGCGCGGCCGGGTGCGGCTGGGCACGTTCCCGACCGCGTCCGCGCGGGTCGTCCCGCACGCGGTGGCGCTGCTGGTCACCGAGCGGCCGGACGCGGAGATCGGGTTGGACGAGGGCGAACCGGACGACCTGCTGGCGCAGGTGCTCGCCGGCACGATCGACCTGGCGCTGGTCTACGCCTACGACCTGGTGCCGCGCACGTGGCCGGAGGAGCTGACCGCGACCCCGCTGCTGGACGAGGCGTTGCTCGTCGTGCTGCCCGACGGCCACCCGGCGGGCCGCGCGCAGGTCCGGGTGGAGGAGCTGGCCGACGAGCGGTGGATCTCCAGCCGGGACGGCACCGCCGGCGCGACCTGCGCCGTGCGGCTGTGCGCGGCGCACGGGTTCACGCCGAGGATCTCGTTCCGCAGCAACGACTACGGCGTGGTGTGCGGACTCGTCCGGGCCGGTGTCGGCGTGGCCCTGGTGCCGGCGCTCGGCTACCAGCCCACGGCCGGCGTGGTCGGCCGGCCGTTGCGCGGGAAACCGCTGCGGCGGCACGTGTTCGCCGTGCACCGGACCACCAACGCGAACCCGTTGTTGCGGGACGCGTTGGCGGCGTTGGGATCGGCGTGCGACCAGGTCGCCGGCGAGCACCTCACCCGGGTCTGACCTACTCGCCCTTGGCGCCGTCCGCCAGCTCGCGCAGGAGGTCCAGGTGGCCGACGTGCCGGCCGGTCTCCTGGACCAGGTGGGCCAGCACCCAGCGCACGGTCCGGTTGTTGCCCTGGTGGTCGCCGCGCGTCCGGTCGTCCGGGCGCAACCCCCGCAGCGCCTCGGCGGACAGCTCCCACTCGGCGCGGTACTCGGCGACCACCGACTCGACGGTGTCGCCGTCGTGCAGCTGCCACGAGGCGTCCGCGTCCGCGCCCCACAGCGACGGCAGGTCGACGCCGCCCGCCTCGATGGACAGCCACCAGCGCTCCACGGCGGTGAGGTGCCGCAGCACGCCGAGCGCGCTGACCACCGGGGAGGTCGGGACCGGGGTGGCCGAGGCGTGCTCGAAGTCCAGCCCCTCGACCTTCGACACCGCCGTGAGGCGCAGGAAGTGCAGGAAGTCGGTCAGCAGCCGCAGCTCGTCGTCCGCCGCCGCGACCGGCCACGTTCTGTTCGAACTCATGTTCGAACCCTACGGTACCAGCGGGGCGAGGTGGTGACCGGGGGTCGCAGCGCCGCCCGCACCACGATCACGTTCGGCCCGTCGCGCCCGGTGAACTCCGCCAGGCGATCGGGGAACGCGCCGCCGAAACCATCCACTTCGGACGCTTCGACGCCGAAGCTCCGGGCCAGCGCGACGAAGTCCGGGCCGACCAGGTCCACGCCGTGCGCCGGGTGGCCCGCGCCGGCCTGGTCGTAGCGCAACATGCCGTACCCGCCGTCGTCCACCAGCACGACGGTGACCGGCAGCCGCTCCTGGCGCGCGGTCGCCAGGTCGCCGCACGCGAACAGGAACCCGCCGTCCCCGCACACCGCCACGACCCGTCCCGTCAGCGCCGCGCCCAGCGCCGCCGGGAAGCCGAAGCCCAGCGTGCCCCAGCCCACCGGGTAGGCCAGGCCGCGCGGCCGGGTGACCCGCTGGAAGCCGCCGACCCAGTAGCCCGCCACGCACATGTCCGCGACCACGCGGTGGCCCTCCAGCGCGTCCAGCAGCGCGGCGGCCTGCGGCTCGTCGTCCAGGACGGCCGCGCGCACCACGGCGTTCAGCTCGGCCACCCGCCGCGCGGCGCGGCGGGTCGTGCGGCGGGGGAGTGCGCGCGCCAGGGCGTCGGTGACGACCCGGGCGTCGCCGCGCAGCGCCACGTCCGGCGGGTAGTTGCGGGTCGGCTCGACGTTCACGGCGAGCAGCGGGCGCGGCGGCTGGGACCAGTTCTGGGTCATCATCCCGTCGAAGTCGCTGCCGATGCCGATCACCAGGTCGGCGTCGTCCCACAGCGCGCCCACCTCGGGCAGGTGCACCGGCCCGTGCACGACGTGCGGGTGGTCCACCAGGCCGCGCGCCCCGTACGTGGTGACCACGGGCGCGTCCAGCGCGTCGGCGAGCGCCCCGACCGCCGGCCCCGCCCCGGCCCGCTGCGCGCCACCGCCCGCCCAGATCAGGGGGTTCGCGCACCGCCCGACCAGTTCGACGCCCGGTCCGAGGTCGGGCACGGGCCGTTCGGTGGTCGGCACGGGGGACCACGCCCCGGCGTCGGCGGTGAGGAAGTCGGTCGGGACGCCCAGGTAGACCGGTCCGTGCGGGGCGGTGGTGGCGAGGCGCGCGGCGCTGTCGGCGCAGCCGCCGAGGGCGTCGGCGGAGTGCGGCACCCACCCGTCCTTCACGACCGGCAGGAACATCGCGCGCTGGTCGCGGGTCTCGTGCAGGGCGCCCCGGTACTCGCCGGGGCGGCGCAGGGTGGACGGGACGTCGGTCGCCACGACCAGGACGGGGGAGCCCGACGCCCGTGCCTCGCCGGTCGCGGCCAGGCAGTTCGCCGCACCCGGCCCGGTGGTGACCAGCGCGACGCCGAGCCGGCCGGTGGCTCGCGCGTACCCGTCCGCGGCGTAGCCGGCGGTCTGCTCGTGCCGGACGGGGACCAGCCGGACGTCCGAGCGCCGCAGGGCTTCCCAGAGCGGCAGGTTGTGCACCCCGGGCAACCCGAACACGACCTCGACCCCGTGCGCGCCCAACACCTCGACCAACCGCTCAGCGCCGTTCGCCATGCGCCCGAAGCTAGGGACCGCGCCCGGCGGCGGGCAACGGGTGCGCCGCAACCCTGGTGCTCAGCCCCAGCACGACCATCCCTCCGCCCTGCCTCCTCGGACGGTGGTCGGGCACCTTCGCCGAAGGCGGAAGGGTAGGAACGGGAATGGTCGCCGAAGATTTCTGCGCAACGCGCAACGTCGATCACCGAACCGCAATCGGCTCACGCCGAACGTCGCCCACCACCGCCCCGGGAAACGTGTGAACGCCACTCCCCGAACATCCACAACCGCCCACGCCGGCATTCTCAACGTCAACTGTGAACACCTTCCCGCAGCGATCATCCCCACCGCCGCCGACGCCCGATCACCCCCCAGTGCGAAGCGGCCAGGCGTGAACCCCGAACCGCCGACCGCCAACGCGAAGCACCGAGCAAGGAGCACCGAGCACGAAGCGCCGGACGTGAAGCGCTGGGCGTGAAGCGGCGAGCGCCCGAACTGTCGGCCCCCCGTGCGAAAATGGAATCGGGGGCCGGAGGCCACACCTGGTACCGTCGATCCCGGCGTGTGTGGGCAGACGTGAGGCTGGAGCCACTCCCCGGCAACCGGGTGGCGCGATCCGCCGCAGGGTGTAGGCACCCCTGGCCCCGATCACAGCAGTGTTCACTCAACCGTGTGACGCGAGTACGCGTCCTTGTGCGCCGAGCCGGGCGGCGGGAGCGAGGACCGCGATGTCACGTTCGTCGTTGACCGAACAGCTGGTCGACCTCCGCCGGGCCTACACCGGCGAGAACCTCAGCCAGGCCGCACCGGCGGTCAAGCACGTCCTGCACGACCTCCCCGAGGACCGCCGCCACCGCGTGGCCGCCGCCCTCGACACCCGCACCGGGGACCGGGTCGACAGCCGGCGCGCCGGCAGCGGCGCGGGCGACCCTTCCGACGTGCGCGGCCTCTTCCTCCCCGACGCCCGCACCGACGACCAGCGCACGCTGGAGTGCGTCGTGCTGCAGAGCGCGACGGACGCGTCCGCCCACCTCCAGCTCAAGCCGCCGGCCTCGATGCTGCGCCCGGCGCACGTGTTCCGCTCCGTCGAACCCGGCGACGGCCTGCGCGTGCACCTCGCCGAGCACGCCCTCGGCCCGCTGCTCTACGAGGCGCTGCCCCGCCAGGAGGACCGGTGGGTGGCCGGCGTCGCGGGGCTCCGGGTCGAGCGGCACCCGAGGTCGGTCGAGCTCCGGCTGCTCGACCTCGACGCGAGCGTCGTCCTGTCCGGCGTGGACGACGAGGCGTGGGAGGTGGGCATGACCTACGTCCGCACCCTCATGCGGGGTCGTGACCTGCACGGACCTCTCATCGACGGCCCGCTGTCCGACGCCGAGCGCGAGCACCTCGCCGAGCACCCCCGGCCGACCGGCCTGGGCAGCGCGGTGCTGCGCCGCTACCACCTGTTCAGCCGCGTGCCCTGGCTGCGCTCCCTGCCGCAGGCCGACCGGTGGTGGCTGGAGTGGCCGGAGAGCATCGGGGTGGCGTCGGTCGCCGACCGGCTGCTGCACCCGGTGTTCGGGGTGCCGAACGCCGTCGAGACGCCCAGCGCCGCCGGCGGGCTGGGCCTCACCACCGGCTGGTACGACCTCTACCTGCGCGAAGTCGACCCGCCGGACCCGGCCAAGGAGGACGCGCTGGGCGCGTTCGAGTGGCCGGAGGGCGTGACCGGGTGGTGGGAGCCGCCGACCAGGCCCGTCGGGTAGGGCGCGCGGTCACCCGGGAGCGCGCGCCGCGTTCGACCGGTCGGGGGGGGCGGGGGGCCGGGGGGGCCCGCCCGCGGGGGGGGGCCCCGCGGGCCCCCGCGCGGGGGGGGGGGGGGCC